>CP073041.1:6052011-6657212 GCA_025370055.1 Woronichinia naegeliana WA131
GCTCTGCATCAGCTTGATCTAGGGAAAGCGTCATACGTTGAGGCGTTTCTACCCTGGCAATAGGGGCATCTAGCTCAAAGAGACTTTCATCAAAAGCACTCTCATCAAAAGCACTTTCGTCAAATAGATTATTGAGGTCATCAATTCCCTGGGCATCACCTTCTGAGGACGTTTCCTGTTCTAAGTCCTTAAGAATTCCCTCGATTTCATCGTCAAACCAATTGTCCATTTCCGGCATATCTTGGGGGTTACTGCTCATCGTCATATTGATCCTAACAAGGGTCACAGGGATTGCAAGGGATGTTACCTCTAGTTAAGGCTTTAGGTTCTTGCTCTTTAAATGTACCTAAAACCATCATTAAATGTAATGATTTGAAACGTTACATTAAACTTTTAAGAAATATCTTTAAGAATATCTCGGTACTGTATTAGATATATTTAATGAAGAAAAAAATATCTTTCACTAACTATATCATTCATCCATCAAGGCCAGAGAAACTGACGTTACCATCAGCAATATAATACTATCCTTGGATTATTTATCAATCACTTTGAATTTGGATGCTTCATTTGGATGTATTTTCACAGATTTAGAACATTACGCTAGTGTTGAATGAGTTCAATCTTGTAACCGTTGGGATCTTCCACAAAAGCAATCACGGTAGAGCCATGCTTCATGGGGCCCGGTTCACGGGTGACTTTACCGCCCTTGGCCTTAATCTTGTCACATGTGGCATAGATATCATCCACACCGATCGCCACATGACCAAAGGCATTACCCAATTCGTATTGTTCGACTCCCCAGTTATAGGTTAATTCAATCACAGCCTGCTGAGATTCATCGCCATAACCGACAAAGGCCAGGGTAAACTCACCTGTAGGATACTCTCGTTGGCGTAGCAGAGTCATCCCTAAAACATCGCAATAAAACTGTAATGATTGTTCTAGATTGCCAACCCGTAACATGGTGTGAAGCATTCGCATTGTAAAAACTAGCCTCCTAAGCAATGGTCAAAATCCAGTCGATCTTAGCAAAAATAAAAAAGCCCGGCTACTGCCAAGGCTAGTGGGAGAAATCCAATGGGAAACCTTTTGTGGGATAAACCGAAGAAAATAAAGAGTCGTTATAGAATTTTGTTTTTATATCGAGAGATTGCTTTTTGCTCTCATGTAAATAAATGTAACGTCTTTGTTGCGAATTGTAAAGATAACTTGACAAAGCAATCCTGATTAAAGTCATAAGCAAAAGTCATGGGCTGACATTGACGGAGCTTGACCGGCAAAAAAAACTTAAGGTTTAGAGAGGCTGAGGGCCTTAAGATCCAGCTTTTCTAGACGTTGATAGGCTTGATCAATAAATCCTTGACCCCGCAAAAAGCCGGTATTCGCGCCAGGACAAAGATAATTTAAGGTGGTTGCCGAAAAGCGATCGCGGAGTTTAGCGACACTATTAAGCTGCCGTTGCCAATGAAAGGTTTTGGAAAGACGCAGAGGAGTGGGTTGACCCTGCTGATCGCTTAGTAAATGGCGACCTGTAAAGAGAACACCCCCTAAAACCGAGGTGTAAAGACAAGTCGAGCCAGGGGAGTGGCCCGGTGTCCAGATTAATTGCAGTTCTGAGTTTAAATCCAAACTGTCTTGAAAAGTTGTCACGGCTAAATTGGGTAGCAGGTAGGACTCCTGTTCTTGAATCAGGACTTGACAATTAAGCGTCTGTTGTAGGACAGCTAGAGATGGACTAATACCACCGCGATGGCTCAACGCTAACCAACGCACGCCCCCCAATTCCGCTAAAAATTGTTGATTTTCTTTATCCCAGGCGGGACAATCAATTAAAACGTTGCCCCCAGAATGCACAAACAGATAAGCTGTCCCCCCTAAAATATCTCGATTGGGAGGAAAGGCATAGATACCAGGAAGAATGAGACGAGGCGGCTTAAACTTGCGCTCAGAGGGACTTGGAAGATTCGACTCATCAATCATGGTGGGTTAGGGGGATAGGATAGCCTGAATTTTAGATTAGCAATAAAGTTCTACCCTATTTATCATAGAAAGATAGAGATAATGGTCACTAGCTAATCATTGTTCTTCTTTAAACTGATTTAATGTCGCCGAACAGACGCAACTAACTTCAAAATGTGGCTCTTTTTATTTCTACTCGGATTCATTACCTACTTTGTCGTCAAAAGCAGTGCAGCTAATGTCACACGGACTCCCGTTTGGCTACTCTGGTTTGTATTAATGATTCCCGCTCTGATTTGGACACTTTGGTCGGTGGTCTATGGGGAGGATCAGCCCTTACCGTTACTACTGATTCTGGGGCCATTTTTGGTGTGTCCTGGACTCTACTGGTGGCTCGTTCAAAAGGGGCGAATTACTCCAGAGAAAAAAGAAGAGACATCTCTAAACCCTGGCAGCGAAGAAGATAAAACCACAACGGATACAAAAATTCGTCCGATCAATGTCCAAGAGGAAAAATCCTTACGGGACTGTTTTCCCTGGGGCGTTTATTATTTGCAACAATTGGACTATCGACCTCAGGCGATTCTCTGTCGAGGAAAACTGCAAACTGCTCCGGAGATGGCCTATGAGCGCATTAAGGATAATGTGGAAAATGTTTTCGGCGATCGCTTTTTAGTCCTATTTCAGGAAAGTTTACAGGGGCAACCCTTTTTCGCGCTCATTCCCAATCCCGTTACGGAATCTCAACCGGAAACCACTTCGGAACCGCTTTCCCGACCTTGGATAGCCCTAGCCCTATTAGTGATGACGATCTTTACCACTACCTTGATTGGGGCTGAGATGAGCGGAGTGACCTCCAAGGAATTGCAAGCCGACCCGATGGTTTTAAGCCAGGGTTTACCCTATGCCCTCGGTATTATTAGTATTTTAGGGATTCATGAATTGAGTCACTATTTGACAGCAATTTACTATAAAGTACGGACGACCTTGCCGTATTTTATTCCGATTCCTTTCTTTTTGGGAACCTTTGGGGCCTTTATTCAGATGAAATCCCCAGTTCCTCATCGTCGTGCCCTCTTTGATGTGGCGATCGCCGGGCCTTTAGGCGGGTTAGTGATTGCTCTGCCTCTACTCTATTGGGGGTTAAGCCAATCATCGGTGGTTCCAATCAGTTCCCAGGGAACCCTGATCCAGTTTCAGGCACTTGATCCCCGTTTTTCGGTGTTGTTGTCTTTAATCAGTAAACTCGCCTTGGGAGCTACCTTAAAACCAGGGATGGCCTTGGATTTACATCCTTTAGCGATCGCCGGTTATATCGGAATTATCGTAACGGCCTTGAATTTGATGCCCTTTGGTCAATTGGATGGGGGTCATATTATCCATGCCATGCTCGGTCAACGGGTTGCCATCATCGTCGGTCAGATGACTCGGATTGTGGTGGTGATTTTGGCTTTTATCCGTCGTGACTTCTTTCTCTGGGCCATTATTCTATTATTGATGCCGGTCAGTGATCAACCCGCACTCAATGATGTCACGGAATTGGATAACCGACGAGATTTTTTAGGGATTTTTGCCATGGTGATTTTGGTGAGTATTTTGCTACCCTTGCCCAAAGTGGTTGCCGCTTGGTTAGGAATTTAACGCTGTTGACGAACAAAATCTGACAGCCAATTTAGTAAATTCAGACGATGTAAAATAATTTGTCTCGCTTCGGCGATCGCTTCTTTGGCTTCATGCCAGGCATCCAAGGTTGATGTCACTTCTTGGATATAGCCTAATCCCTTTGCATCTAAACTAGGCAAGCGTAAAAAAGATCCTGGTGGCAAAAGGCGATCGGCCGCCGTTCCTCCGTAGTAAATCGGTAAACACCAAGCTAAGAGCGCATCCCATAACTTTTCACTCACATACCACTGATTACCCACATAGTTTTCAACCGCTAAATTATAATAATAGGGGGACATCACATTCCATTTATTATTGACATTCCCCTCCGATTTAATCTCAGTTGGTAAATTCCGGCCATAGATATCAACATCTAGATTTTGGGCTTGTAAAAGGGACATAAAATTAAGACGTTGCTGATGATTCAGAGAGCGATTAATGCCAGAGGTAATCCAACTACAGGTTTTCACTTTTAAAGGACTAGACATCTCATTTAATTCTCGAAATGAGACATTTAGATACCAGATTGCTGGCATATAATCAGGGTAAGGGGCGGCATCATCGGGGCCAGAAACGTAACCACAATGACGATTAGCCCAATGATAATTTTCTTGATTAATCGCCATTACTTTAGCGTCTAGAGGTGGTTCTCTTAATAAATAAATGACGCGCTCTTTAGGAACCCCCCGAAAATCCACAAAGTTCTCTAACGGTTGCTTGAGGGCAGACTGATGCCACCATTGCCACCAGAGGCTAGAGGTCACAGAAACAGGACGATCAAATTGATAAAGTAATAAGTAATCTGGCTCAGAAGTAGTTGCCAGCATTTGTATCTGTTGCCAATAGCCAAAGGGCTGGGGGGTTTGTTTCCATAACCAATCGGCTTGATTGAGGTTTGGATAACTGCTGATCATACCAATGATTTTAGATTTCATGTCTGGCTCCTATGGCTTTTCCTGCTAACCAGGCAGTTGTCCAGGCACTTTGGAAATTGAAACCACCTGTTACTCCATCAATATCCAAAATTTCCCCGGCAAAATAAAGATCTGAACATTTTTTACTGCTCATGGTTTTAAAATCAACTTCTGGTAAATGAACTCCACCACAGGTAACAAATTCCTCTTTAAAAACGCCTTTGCCCTGAATTTGATATTCTCCTAAAAGTAAGGCTTGTGACAAAGCTTGGACGTGTTTTTTAGACAAATCTGCCCAGAGGGTTTTAGGTGCAATGCCGATGAAATTGACTAAATTTTGCCATAATCTTTTAGGGAGATCAACGGGAGAGAAGGTTAAAATTTGTTTCCGTTCTTGCTGTTGTTTGGTTTTCCATAAAAGGGCTTGGCAGGTTTCTAAATTATGATTCGGTAGCCAATTAATCATTAAATTCATTTGATAATGCTGGTCATAGAGTAATCTCGCGCCCCAGGCTGACAATTTTAAAACAGCAGGGCCACTAATGCCCCAATGAGTGATTAATAAGGGCCCGGTTTGCTCTAGTTTTTTGCGGTCTGGACTCACTAAACTGAGGCGAACCTGCTCGACCGTAATACCCGCTAAATCTTCTAAACGGGGATCTCGCAGGTTAAACGTAAAGAGAGAGGGAACGGGAGTTTCAATTTGATGGCCGAATTCCTTAGCCCATTGATAACCGAGAGGGTTACTGCCAGTGGCCAACAGGAGGCGATCGCTCCTTAACGTTTCCCCCGATTTAAGGGTAATCAGAAATTCCGAAGCCTTTTTTTGAACGGTTTGTACCGGAGCTTGGACACGACAATGTACACCGTATTCCCTTGCGGTTTGCAGCAAACAATTGACAATGGTGGCAGAATCATCGCTAATCGGAAACATCCGGCCATCGGCTTCCGTTTTTAAGGCCACTTGACGGTCAGCAAACCAGGCGATCGTATTCTGGGGTTGGAAACGACTAAAGGCTCCTCGTAAGGCCTTACCACCTCTGGGATAATATTGAACTAATTGAGCCGGATCAAAACAATGATGGGTGACATTACAGCGTCCTCCCCCCGAAATTCGTACTTTGCTTAAAAACTGCTTTCCCGCTTCTAATAGCGTAATTTGGGCTTGAGGAAAGGTCATGGCGCAGTTAATGGCCCCAAAAAATCCCGCCGCTCCCCCACCAATAATGATTACCCTGGGATTCTGAACCATGTTATTTTGTCAGTTTAGGTTGATTACGATAAAACTTTCACAGTTTTTGCTATCCATTGAAATTATTAGTTACATTGGGTCTTCTACGGTAAAATAAGGAAGTACATTAGCCTGTCAAATTACTTTGTCCCTTATGTCCCTAGAAGTGATTGTGATAGCTTATCGTTCTGATCCCGTAGGTTTTCTACAGTAAGTTTACACAGCTCAAATTCGATTAGTTTTTCTACGTTAAGTTCACACAACTCAAATTCGATGTCAATCAACAATGACTTTTCTTCAATTAAACTTTGATATTTATCCTTAAGACTATTCTGAAGTTCAATATCTGTAAGACTATTCCGAAGTTCAATATATTCGTTCATATGTTTTGCTAGTTTGCTTTCTAGTTCTAGCTTTTCGATAAGTTTTTTTTCAAATAGAGGATTTGTTTCATATTTTGTTCTTGGGTCTCTTTGACATCTGCCTTGCTTAAGCTTCGTAAATTCCTCAAAAATCTCATCACTGCAAGCTTCCATATTTTGCTTTTTTCCATGTTCTTCCATTTTTTTTAGGATTCGTTTAATCGACTCGTTACGACGATTACTACTCAATCGTTTAGTCTCACTCCAGCTAACAAAAGCAATACCTAAAACAACAGTTATTGTTAGACCAAATGGAGATGGACGACCAGCCGTGATTAAAAGCACCATCGCAAGCCCAAAAGCAACTTGATAAGTTTGCTTAAATAAGGATTGTAAATTTAACTTGGCTTCTTGATACCGACTAACCGTATTATGAGAAATAATCGCCATAATAATTTCTTCCTTATTTCCGCCGAATATCTTTTAAATCAACAATAAAACGAGCAATAAGTCGTCCTGCGAGGATAATCCAGAGCAAAAAGTCTGATGTGACAATGATAAAACAAGCATATCGAGATGGCCCCAGAGCATTCTCTTGCAGACAGACATCAAAACTGGAAAAGTCTTTACCTATGATTATCTTACCAATCAAACTTGGAATTTGGAGTAACAAACCTAAAGCGATCGCATCTTGGATGGATAAATATAGAATTTTCCACAGATCCCCTAAAAGACGTTGTCCAATCAAATCAATGGGTTCCAGTATGCTATCAATGGCCTTTTCTACCCATTGTCCACCTTTGGTTTTAGGACTTTGTGGATTAGGCAAGGGAGCCTGGCTCATACAGAACAATCCTAGAAATCGCTGAGATCACAATGTAAATTACAATACTAGAGTTTTTTAGAGTATTAAGTAAATAGAATTAGATTCTTTGTTTCTCCATAGAACTTTAGAATAGAAAACGCCCAAAACCTTGTCCTTGTTCCCTAAATGCTTGAAAACCTTCCTATTCAGACCACCAGCCATCTCTTTCCCATTGCCGATCACTTTGCCCATCAAGGACGGATTACCGGTATAAAAAGTTTTGGTAACGGCAATATTAACGATACCTTTCTCGTTACTCTAGACGATTTGGCCCAAACCTGTTTTGTTCTACAGCGTATTAATACTCAGGTTTTTAAGCAACCCCAGGCCGTCATGGCCAATATGTACACTTTAACGGAACATATTCACCACAAACTGCAAACTAATCCGGGCGATCGCCGTTGGGAAGTGCCAAGAGTAATCCTAACCAAGGGCCAACGCGATCATTTTGATACAGGGGATGGTTCCTACTGGCGGGCCATTAGCTATATTGAAGGGTCAGAATCCTTTGATATCTTGAAAGATCAAGACCATGCCCAGGAAGTGGGTTATGCGTTGGGAAACTTTCATCATCTGATTAGTGATTTATCAACCGATCGCCTGGTGGATACCCTGGTGGGATTTCATATTACGCCCCAATATCTTCAGCATTACCAGGCCATCATGGCCCAAACCGCCGTTAAAATTTCCCCTGAGGTGCAACATTGTCTCAATTTTGTCAGCGATCGCGCTAATTCCTGTTCTGTTCTTGAAAAAGCCAAGGAAGCGGGCAAATTACCGTTACGCTTAATGCACGGCGATCCCAAGGTCAATAATATTATGTTTGACTGTCAAACGGGTAAGGCGGTAAGTGTGGTGGATCTCGATACCGTTAAACCAGGGCTAGTTCACTATGATATTGGCGATTGTCTGCGATCAGGCTGTAATCCCCAGGGAGAAGAAACGGCAGATTGGCAAAGCGTTTATTTTGATCTCGATCTTTGTCAAGCTATGTTACAGGGTTATTTACAGGTAGCTAAGGCTTTTTTGACGGAAAATGATTATGTTTATTTATTTGATGCGATTCGTCTGATTGCCTTGGAATTAGGATTGCGTTTTTTCACTGATTATTTAGCCGGAAGTGTCTATTTTAAGGTGAAATATCCTGACCATAATTTAGCGCGAGCCTTAGTACAATTTAAGCTAACAGAAAGCATTGAAAGACAAGAGACAGCCATCCAAAAATTAATTACCGATTTAAAATGACGGGTTCTTCGGTAGATACTATGCAATAAGCTTATCAAAATACCATAGCTTGTTCAAGTAGTTCCGTCATAATAAAAATGTGCAAGATGTTTTTTCTATCACTATTTTACAATCAGATCAAAGCGATCGCCATTCTCGAAGCAATCAACTCCTGAAACGCGATCACTATTTTTAAAACAATTAACTCTTGTAACGCGATCGCCCTTCTGTGGTCTGTGGAGCGACCACAAGACCAAAACTCCGAATCGAGTAGAGGCAGGTACTAAGAAGCCGAAACCTACATTGTGAGGTTTATGAATCACTATCCATTTACGGCGGTGAGGATCTCAAGTGGAAAGCATCGGCAATTCCCAATTTAATGTTCCTGATTTAGAAGCCCTAGCTCAGGCTTCCCACGACAAGGGCATTCCCTTAATTGTGGATAACACCTTTGGCTGTGCAGTTTGCTTAGTACGATTTATTAATTACGGAGCCGATATTGTTGTCCAGTCGGCGGCTAAAGGGATTGGCGGTCACGGAACCTCGGTTGGCGGCATAATTGTAGATTCAGGAAACTTTAACTGGGGTAGTGGCAAATTTCTTCTATTTACGGAACCCTTGCCTGGCTATCACAGTTTGAATTTTCAAGCGGTTTCTGGCCCTGATGATTCCTTCGATGATATTACTATGACTGAACTGCATTCCTTAGATTCTTGGCAACCAGAAGACTTAGAAAAAGCCTTGCTAAATTTTGAAGCAATTCAAGAAGAACTTAACTATCAACAGGCCCATCATACTCTACAAAATTTAGTGGCAGATCTCGATCTTAATGCCCAAGAAAAAATTGGTTTAGAGCAAGAAATCGATCATCTTTGTACAATGTTAGAAAAACTGGATCAATCGGTGATTCAAATTGCTGCTTTTGGCCTAGTTGGTCGTGGTAAATCATCGGTTTTAAATGCTCTATTGGGAAAGCCCTTTTTTGAAGCTGGCCCCCTGCATGGTGTTACTCAAAAAGTTGATTCAACCCATTGGCCAGTCAACGAAGATAATCCTTCAGCCTATGGTCAAACTTTTACTCTATCGGGTTGGGGAAATTCCAAAATTCAGTTAATCGATACTCCTGGCATTGACGAAGTTAAAGGAGAAAGTCGTGAAATTCTCGCTAAGGAAATTGCTCAAAAAACTGATTTGATTCTCTTTATCATTGCTGGAGATATGAGTAAGGTTGAATATCAAGCTCTAGCTCAATTACGGGAAGTGGGCAAACCAATGATTCTAGTGTTTAATAAAATTGATCAATATCCTGAAGTCGATCGCCTAACCATTTACCACAAAATTCGCGATGAACGAGTTAAGGAATTATTATCTCCTGAAGAAATCGTTATGGTTTCAGCTAATCCTTTAGTAAGCGAATTACAAAAAGATTCTTTGGGTAATTATCAACGTAAACAATATCGAGGTACCCCACAAATCACAGAATTACGGTTAAAAATTATCGAAATTCTACAACGGGAAGGAAAATCTTTAGTTGCTTTAAATACCTTACTCTGTGCTGATACAGTGCAGGAAAAATTAATAGATCGAAAAATGGAGCTACGTGATACTTTAGCTAATGCACTCATTCATAAAGCAGTGATGCTCAAAGCGGCGGCGATCGCCCTAAATCCGGTTACAGTATTGGATTTATTAACGGGAGCCGGCATTGATGTGGCCATGATTCTTTCCCTGTCTCGGCTCTATGGCATTACCATGAATCATCAAACCGCGATCGCCCTACTTCAAAAGATTGGAGTTAGCATGGGAGGGATTAGTGCAAGTGAATTTTTGGCAACCCTGGGCTTAAGTTCTCTAAAAGGTTTACTGGGTTTAACGGTTCCGATGACGGGGGGAATGGCGATCGCGCCCTATCTCTCTGTGGCTGTGACCCAGGCTGGTGTGGCTGGCGTTTCCGGTTATGCGATCGGCCAAGTAACCAAAACCTATCTAGCCAATGGAGCATCCTGGGGGCAAACCGGGCCCAAAACTGTCGTCACTCAAATCCTAGCAACCTTGGATGAAAAATCAGTTTTAAATCGAATTAAAGAGGAATTGAGAGCTAAGTTAAAAACTGCTGATTTTCAAAAATATTAATTAATACATTTACTAGAACGAACTTCTTAGAAAAGATGATATAATTAAGTTGCTTAGATGAGTCAAACTATTTCTACTATTTTTTATCAATGAGCAACCTTGATGATATTTTACGAAAACTCAAGAACTGTCTTGAAAACAAAACCTATGAGCCAATGGAAACTGATGCTTTTGAATTAAAAGATCTATCTACTAAGGGTAAGTGGGATGAATTATATAAATCTGCTTGTGCTTTTTTAAATACACAAGGAGGAATAATTATAGTGGGTATTCACGAAAATCTTAACTGGCCGAAAAGCTACCAATTAACGGGTTACAATGATAATAATGAAAGTAAACTCATCAGCTTAACTCAACAATTTTCAGATTGTAGGGATAGAAGTTCAAGACCTCAAAATCTAGATCTAAAAGAATTTTTTACATGGGAAATCCATGAATTTTTAGACAAGAGGATTTGTATTATTAAAATTAGAGCTTTGCCAGAGGATCAAAAATATGTATGTTGGCAAAAAATTGCCTATGAACGAGCAATTACAGGTGATCATCAGATTGGAGAGGATAGAATTAATGCCCAATTAGAACAACGGGAAGAATGGAGACGAGCAAGGGAACTTTTGCCTGTTCTCAATGCAACTCTTGAGGATTTAGATTTGGACAAGCTCAATGAGTATATTCAATCTCTTAATCAATCAACTCGCATTGAAACGCTTAAGTCGGAATTACAATCGGCTATTCCGTTCTTAACTCGTAAATTTTTTATTAATAAAGAGCAAAAACCCACACTTTTAGGAATGCTAGTTTGTGGTAAATATGTTGATGATTTTATTGGAGGACGTTGTCAAGTGGATGCCTATGTTCAAGTTGATTCTGCGATAGCGTTAGCAAGAAATAAAAAAATATTTAAAAATAATATCTTAAAATTAATGGATGACAGCTATGATTTTTGCTTACAAAATATTCAAATAGGTGTTAGCTATGCTCAAGGTGGGAGTAAATTACCTGAATATCCTCTTAAGTTAATTCGAGAAACGCTTAATAATGCCCTTGCCCATCGAGATTACCGAAGTGATCAATTTACAATTATTACGATTAAACCAAATAGAAGCTTAGAAATTCAAAATCCAGGTAATTTTCGTCAGCAGATATTAATTACAATTAATCAAACTCAAAATAATAATCAGCATAAACTAAAAATTCGAGCCATTATTCCAGAACCAAAACCCAGTAATCCTAAATTAGCAGAAATTCTTAAAGTTTATGATAAATGGGAAGGTCGCGGTATTGGTATGGCATCCTTAACAAATGCCTGTTTAAATAATGAAATTGATGTTCCCTACTATAAATTGGGACTAGAAACTGTTAGCTTAGTAATTCCTAGTGGTAAAGTCTATGATGAATCGGAGGAATATTGGTTAGATAGTTTTTCTGGCTATCTTAAAAGAAAATACGATGGTTACGAACCTACTACAGAGGAAAAAATTGTACTTTCTTATTTTTTTAAAACTGAAAAATTAAATCGCTTGGAATGCTATACGATTCTACTGACTCAAAGCAATAATCATTTTGCAGTCATTGCTAAATTAGAAGATAAAGGACTCATTTATAAACATCCAGAAAGTCCTTCACCTTATGCTGTGTATTTAGTTGACAGAGAGCTTGTCAAAAGTGAATTTACATCAGAACTTAAGCGAATTTTTGGACAAGACTATGATTATCTGAGTAAAGATTATAAAGAGGTCTTAAATGTGATCTATCATCTTAATAACTATAGTGATAAGGAATTCGCTAGTGCAAATTTAGTTGCAAAAATTATGTATCTTCGTGATTCTAAAACAGTAATTAATATTAAAAATTACGAATCTTTCAAACGTAAAATTAGAACAATTTTTAAACAGTTAGAGACTTCCCATCTTATTGTTAGACCAGACCAAAATAAGCGAATGTTTTATATCAACAAAAATTTTCAGCGATCGCCGCTCTTTTAATCTCTTTCCGTACAAGGCTCAGGGTTTACTACTGCCCTGGACAACCTGTTTTAAAGTGGTAAAGGTTTCCAGACCAATTAAGCCGCGACGATGACCCTTTTGATTAGAAATACCCAGAAAAAGAGATTCTCCCTGTTTTGGATTACGGGAAAAACGCGGGGAAGTATTAATATAAACTAACGCACTATCAATTCCCATCGCAAATTGACGGCTTTCTTGGTAGGATTCGGTAGCAATACAGTCTGCATGGCCACTACTATGTTGGTTAATCCAGGCGATCGCTTCTGACAGAGTAGAAATAGTCCGAAAAGCAACAATTTTTTCAAGATAGGGTTTATCCCATTCCGCTTCCTTTGCGAGGGAAAGATAATTGGAAAATTCTTGACAGATGGCCTCATCTCCCCGTAATTCAAACCCTTTTTCCTGCAAATTGTTAAAAAGACGGATTAATAAAGCACTATTCTGAGTTGGACTAACCAATACTTTTTCAATGGCATTAACTGGATCGGGTTCACTGGCATGACTATCCAAAATCATCCAACGGACTAATTCCAAATCGCCTTTAGCTGACCAATAGAGATAACAATTGCCCATCGCGGCTCGAAGAACTGGGGCCCCCGCTTGATGACTGACCCGTTCCACTAAACTGGGACGACCGTAGGGAATAATGAGATTAATATATTTATCCTGAACGACCAAATCTTGGATCACTGGCACTTCATCACTGGATAAACTGGCTAAACAGCCTGACGGAAAGCCCACATCCGCTAAACTTTCTTGCAATATCTGGGTAATTGTCGCTGCCGAATGACTGGAAACACCACAACCCCGCAAAATTAAACTATTCCCCGTTTTGACACAAAAACCTGCCGCGATCGCCGCTAGTTCAGGAAAAGCTTCATAAATTAGAGCAACGACCCCCAGGGGCATCAATTGACAATAGGTTTGGGACGGATTGAGTTGATAGGGTGCATTCATCACCCGTTGAATTGGATCAGGCAATTCGGCCAATTGTTCTAAAATTTCGACAGTAAATTCCAATCGCTCTGGCGTTAACTTCAGCCAATCTAAAAAACAATCGGAAATCGCCATTTCTCGACTCATCTCTAGGTCTAGAGTATTGGCTTCCAACACCTGGTCAAAGGAGGCCGCCAATCCCTTCGCCATTGCCTGGATACCTCGATTGCGATTCTGTCCAGAAAGTTGTCCCAATTCCAGAAAGGCATCTTTAGCAGCCTGTAAAGTGGGAATAAGAGACGGTGGCAGGTTATCTTGAGCCATAGATGTTTAACGCCGATAGACTAACCAAAACACATAGTTGAGAACCAACAAAAAAGTTGTTGCCATCATTATCCCTAAAATGACGCTCAATAAGGGGTAAGCATGTAGGGCAAAAAATAGTGATCCTAGCAGAACCATCAGCATCAGGGCGAACACTGTGGGCAAGGAATCTGCTTGAGAATGAGGATTAACAACTCGCCAACGATAGCCATTCCAACGCCATAGTCGTTTGGCCGGAGAGGGGGAAGAGACCAGTTCAATTTCTTGATTTTTTTCATCAACCACAAAAATCTGTTTGCAGCGATCGCAACCAAAAGCCTCCGTTAATACAATCGACAGCAAGCGGCCCCGACGACAGAAAGGGCAGGGATACTGATGGTTGAAATCAACCTTGATCGGCTTTCGAGAACGCACAGAAATTTAAGCAGGGTCAAATTGGCTAGAAAAATAGCTGGTGTCTAATCGTCAGTATAGTAACTGAGTGGGAAAATTGGAGAAGTCACAAATCGCCCAACCGTTTAAAAAACCTCATTAGGGCTTGGTATTAACGCTCACCGGCCCATTAACCAGGGTCTGACAGGCGAGACGGTAGGAGTCTGGTTTTTTGCGTAAAACCTTTTCCTCAAAAGCTGTTCTGGGTGACAGGTTTTCTATTCCCGTTACGATTTCCACAACACAGGTTCCGCATTGGCCATAACCCCCACAGTTCATCAATTTTCCCTTGAGAGTATAGAGATCAATACCATTTTGTAACGCTTTTTCCCGCAGATTTGCCCCATTGGCAACAACAACA
This sequence comes from Woronichinia naegeliana WA131, assembly GCA_025370055.1. Lineage (NCBI taxonomy): Bacteria > Bacillati > Cyanobacteriota > Cyanophyceae > Synechococcales > Coelosphaeriaceae > Woronichinia > Woronichinia naegeliana. Next base: position 6,066,424 of record CP073041.1, read on the forward strand.
TCTTTATTTTCCTTGACAAAAGTAATGGTCATTCGGACTCCAGTAAATAGGGCAGTAGGGGGGGACTCTATTAAGAATCTTGACGTTATTTTAAGTTATTTTACGCCATCTCCGTTAGAAGCAAGTTGTCTATTCTTTAGAATCTATGCGTACAAAAAGACTAAGGCTCTTTTGATCAGGCTTTTAAAAAAGTTAAGATCAACCTAAAATTCGCGATCGCCGAGTTTCTGAGACTTTTCTGAGATTTTTCTGAGACTTAAGGGCGAACTTCAAAGAGATTATTATCCGGCAGGTTACTGACAAAGCGTTGTAGGCTATTCAGAGATTGGTTATAACCAATAATGGCTTGTAAGAAACGACCCCGGGCATTGGCAAGATCCCGTTGAGCATTGATTACATCAGTTTGAGTCCCGACTCCCGCCTGAAAACGTAACCGTGCTAAACGCAGAGCTTCCTCAAAACGACGAACATTGGTTCTCGTACTACTGATATTGTCTTTATTAGAAATGAGGTTGTAGTAAGATTGTTCGACATCATAGCGAATCTGATCCCGTTGTTTAGCAAATTCACTTTGGGCTAAATCCATCTGCCGATAAGCCTTGCGAGCTTCAGCAAAGGCCCGGCCACCATCAAAAAATCGCCAAGTCACTTTAGCAGCAAAGGAATAGCCATCCACTACCCCCACAGAGTTATCAAAATTATTCTGATAAGTATAGTCTGCCAGAAAATCCACCTTAGGTTTAATGCCAGAGAGGGCAATATAGCTGTCCTGTTCGTTAATTTCAATTTGCAACAATTGTTGTTCCAGTTCGGCTCGGTTTTTGTAGGCTTGAACAATAGTCTGATCTAAGGGCATATTCCAGTTTCCCGCTTCTGTAATTTCATCCGCCGCCGTGAGTTCGACCTGTTGACCCACACCGAGGATTTGGGCCAGTTTACGTCGGGCATTGCGTTGATCGGCGATCGCTCTGGTTAAAGCTTCGTTAGCAGTGGCCAGGTCGCCTTCAGCCCGTAGAACATCAAAAAGGGTTCCTAGACCAGCTTGCTCTAACAAACGGGCATCCCGTAAACTTTGGGACGCATCTTCAACCGAAGCCTGGGCGATCGCTACCTGAGCATCTGTTCCTTGTAGAGCATAATAGCGATCTGTGGCATCAAAACGAGTTTGTTCCGCAATTACTTCTATTTGCAACCGGCTATTTTGAACCAGCTTTTCTGCCTTTGCAATCTGGGCGGATCGCTCTCCCCCTGTATAAATATTATAGGTCAATTGAACGTTCCCCTGGGCATTGGTTGACTGTTCGTTCTGCAAAGGAGTTTGAAACTGGGGAAGAAGTGTTTGATTATTGGCCGTGATCAGGGCGTTGTTTAACTCGGTTGATGGACTACTATCCCGACTAAATTGAAATTGCGTATCAAGGGTCGGAAATAAAGCTGATCGAGCCGCTTCAAGGTTTGCCTGTTCTACTTCAAGGGAAATATTCGCCTTTTGGAGGTCAATATTATTTTTGAGAGCCAATTCAATCGCCTGATTGAGCGTGATTGCCTGACGAATATTTGTATCGACCTCCCTCGCTTTTGTGGGGAATAAGAGAGGATTGCCAGAGGAATTCAGGTTATTGGGAGCCGGATTTTTGGGCAGTCGTAGAGAATCCTGGGAGGTTGGGGCGGGAAAAGTGGCTGGTTGGGCTGATGGACTTAATGAATCCGGGGCGGGAAAAGCAGAAGGACTCTCAGCAGGGGACTGAACATCCGATGGAGCAGGGGCTTTATCACGATTGGGCGCACCGGTCGAAGTTGATTGAGATAATTCAGAATTGTTGACGGGAGTTGTACTGGGCTTATTTTTAAAATTCTGTATTAAATTAGTTCTCTTGTCCGAAGAGGGGGTTTTATCTAAAGATTTGGCAAGCAGTAAAGATATGTCACTATCCAGTTCCTGACTGAGGGAATTTTGCAAAGGAGAGTCTTTTAAAATCTTTTCATCAAATTGGCTATCTGGTAAAAGGAGAGTATCCAAGGAACTCCCCCCGACCAATGGATTGACTTTTTTCGTTTTTGACCAAGGTGCGGGCGCGAGAGAAGGGGCAGTCTGGGCATTTGCCGTCCAGTTAAAGGGAAGCATTAAAACAACACTGGTTCCCAAGGTCATAAGCGATCGCCAAAGGCGCAGATTCAGGGGATGCGACATAGTCATGGATAGTAACAGGCGGGTTGATTTCATGGGAGTTTGTCCAGAAAAGTCGTCTCTTAACTAGAGCAGATACATCGACAATAAACTTCTCTCGCTAAATAACTTACCGCATTCGCAAGGAAATTGAAAATTTCCTTTAGACAGAAAGTCCCTTCAGCCTAAATTAAGGACGAAGAATGATCAACATTGACTCGACGAAAAGTTCTGCTTTATTTGAAGATCATGTACTTCCCTTAAAACATTACCTTCAGATTCGGTAACGTCCAAGTTTACTAAGACCTGGGATCCGTTGAAAGGTTCCAGGCTGAAGATCGTACTTTATTTCTCAAAACCATGATTTACCTGTATTATAGTGCTGTGCTGTATTTAGGCAATAGGCTGGATCTCACCTGTTGATTAACCCTGTATTCAAGCTAAGTCAGTTTAAAACGCAGGGGTTCACAAAACTTAGTAACGTCAGTTTCTAGGGCATACAACACAATTGGAGTGGTGAGTAGAGGATGACAAAGTTTGCTTTCGATTAAATGTTCTACCGTCGCAGCAATATTTCCCGCCAATAGGTCTTCTTGAAAATCCCCTTCACAAATGGCAACGCGACAACGTTTGGCTAATCCCTCTAACCAGTCATTGCGATCCGGTTGTTGACCCACTTGAATGCCCAAGGAAAGAGCCGCGTCCTCTAGATCACCTTCACAGTCTTCAATGGTATCTAAGGCAATCAAAGCATCGGGAATATGGGCTAATTGGGAACGATATTGGGCGATCGCTTGAGATGTTAATAAAACCATAGGGAAATAGTGATAACGCGAAGAAATGGAAAATTAGGACTTAAAGTTGAGAGCTTTGCGGGATAGTCCCTGATGAAGTTGCTGGGTATCGGAGCGGCCAATTTTCTGGAGATGACGATTCATTTCTAAGCTACAGACTAGCATCACTGTCCATTCACCCAAAAGGATCATCAAAGCATAAAGAGGAGAGGCATTATCCCCCGCAATCATCGGTAAAAAAGTGAGAAACCAGAGATTCGCATTGGCAGGTAAATGAAGGTGAGAAACGATTACTCCCCAGATTGGGGTGATCACCAATAGCCCTACGACTCCTAAGGCAAATAGCTGACGTTTTCTGGTATTCAAGAGCAGAATTCGTTGATAAATGACAGCATAAACGCCGGTAATACTTAAACCGAGGATAAATTCTCCCCAGACGGGCCAACGATAGTTCTCTAAGGGGAACAATAAAATAGCCGGTGTTACATAGAGAAAGATAATTCCTAAATTGACGGCGATCGCTAAATTGGCAGGGCTTTTTTCTCCTAACAGATAATCTTGCCAGAGATGACGAACCTGGGCGGGTTGTTGATGACGATAACGGGCCCAAAGTTGTAACATTGGACGTTCGGGACTAAGGGTCAGGATTAAAACGGCAATAAAACCAAACAGCAGAAATTGGAAAATAATAAAATTAAAATACAGTTGACGAGTTCCCACCTCTTGAGGGACAAATCCTAGCCCTAAAATAACGAAAGCAAAGGTTAAACCATAACTTTGAATTTTACTCAAAAATAACTTTTGAGAACTCCGAAAACGGCGATTAATAGCTAGGGTTAGCCAATAAGTCCAGATACCATAATTGATTAACATAAAACCTATTCCTGTCCAAGCATTGGCAAAAATAGGCTGGCCATACCATTTTAAACTGGTTAATACTGGCTCAGAAAAATAGTTAACGGTTCTAAACGGTAAAAAGGTTGACTGTACCAAATAGCCTAGAGATTGGCCCGGATAGAAAAGATTAATCCAATTTAAGGGACTATGGAAATTCACATCGTCATTCCAAAGACTCATCAAGGTCATTAGAAACAAAAATAGAAATAGAGAACTACTAGTTGCAAAGGTTTGTAAGCCGACTAAACGTTGACCCATCAAGCCGACTAATAGCGCGATATGGTAGAAAAAAGCACAACTCGCTAATAAAACAAGATAAAATGCCAAAATTAAAGGCAAGGAAATTTGAGCCATCCATCCTGCCCAGAGATGAAGCGGCAAAGTCATCAAGGCTAATCCATACAGGAGGATCGGCACTCCCAGTAATTTACCCAGAAAAATAGTTTGAGCTGATTGGGGACTAAGACGAATAAAATTAAGGGTTCCCTTCGATTCTTCCTGGGCTAGATCATCAATTAATAAAAAAGTGCCTGCTACTAACAGCGTGATGATCCCAATTAAACTAATGGTAATAAAGAGATCTAGCCACCACAATTGCCAGTTAATGACTTTATGACCTAATAAATCTAAGACACAAAAATTATTAAAAATGGGATGTTGACTCGGATAATTTTGATAACCATTCCAGCCAGGAGGAGGACTACCGAGACAGTAGCGATTAAATGGATTGGGATCAAGCCGATTGTAAGATGGCAAAAATCCTCGGAAGAAAAAATAAAAGAGAACTTGAGAAATCACACCAAAAGTTGTCAATAACCAAAGGTTACGGGTTTTAAGGCGACTTTTCAATTCTCGCAATAATTGAGGATTCCAGTCTCCTAGATGATCTAGCATTTGATCGAATTGGTGATGAAAGACTGACATAGTGATAATTCTCCTAATTTGACTAATTTATTCAATAACTCTCAAGCAATAATTTTTAAGAAACCTGTTGATGCCCTAATTTTAAAAAGATTGCTTCTAAATCTTCCTGAATAGTATGAAATTCCGTTACCGCTAAACCAGAGCCAATCAGCGATCGCAGTAAGTCAGCACTGGCTTGAGTATCCCCTAAAAACTGAATTTTCAGGCTATTGTGTTCAGGAAGCGATTCCCAGGTTTTTACCCAGGGAGATTGTTTGACTTCGGTGATTAACCGCTCTAAATTGTCCAACACCGAAATTTGTAATTGACGACCGGCACGACGGTCATAAAGGGTGCTAAGGGGGGTGCTTTCCACCAAACAGCCTAATTCCATGATCCCGATCGCCGTACATAATTCTGCCAGATCACTTAAAACATGGGAAGAAATAAAAATGGTCATGCCACTGGCTTGGAGAACCTTAATAATTTCTCGAAACTGCATTCTTGCTAAAGGATCTAGCCCCGAAACCGGTTCATCTAATAACAACAGTAAGGGAGAATGAATGATAGTGCGGGCTAAACTCAAACGTTGTTTCATGCCCCGTGATAATTGGGCAATTAGACTATGGCGTTTACTGGTTAATTGCACTAATTCTAGAACTTCTTCTAAGCGTTGACGACGCAGGGGCGGTTTCAAGAAATATAAACGGGCAAAATAATCTAAATAATCCCAAACCGTTAAATCTTCGTAGAGGGGAAAATCATCGGGTAAATAGCCTAAATACTGTTTCAGTTTGGCATTACTCTCGCCTCTGATTAAGCGATCGCCGAAAAGATAAATTTCTCCGGTGCTGGCCTCTTCGGCCATGGCCAACATTCGCATCAAAGTCGTTTTTCCAGCTCCATTGGGGCCAATCAAACCATAGACTGTGCCGGTTTCTACTTCGAGGTCAACATTATTGACAGCCCGTTGTCTTTCAAATTGTTTCGTGAGGCCCTGGGTAGCGATCGCGGCAGTTTCAGTCATAGGGCTTGTCCTGATCTAGGCTTCTACTCTACCGTTAGCTTAACCTGTCTCTGTGGAGATTGTTTGGTCTGTGGCTAAATTTTTGACTGTGTTTGTGGGGGGGCTAATGATGGGACTGGCCATGGCTCCCACGGCTGCTTTTTATCTGGCTTGGCTGGCCCTAGCTCCCCTCTGGTTATTCATTCTCAATGCCCAAAAACGTCCTTTACCTGCTCAACTCAGACAAACGGCGATCGCGGCGATCCTTTGGGGAGTGGGATATTATGGGCTGTCTTTGTTTTGGATTACGGGCATTCATCCGATGACCTGGATGGGAGTTCCCTGGCTGGCTAGTTTAGCCATTGCTTTAGGCTGTTGGTTCTTGATAACACTTTTTGGGGTTGGTCTAGTCCTATTCTGGGCTTGGGGACTAGTGCTTTGGGACAGTTGGCCGCAGCAGTTTAGAGCCAAAAGTAGAGCAAAAGAACGGACAAAATTTTGGCAGGCTCTAATAATTAGTGCGCGTTTGCTTTGGGGGGTTACGTTCTGGTGTGGACTGGAAGCATTGGGCAGTGCGGGGCCACTTTGGTGGAATTCTTTAGCGGCGAGTCAGAGTCCCCATAATTTACTCATTTTGCAATGGGGTCAATTCTCTGGATTGAGTACCGTTACCGCCGCGATCGCCTTAGTGAATGGTTTAATTGCCGAGATCATCTTTTTCTGTCGTTATCATCAAGTTACACCGAGACAATTGGGATTAGTCAGCAGTTTCCCGGTCAGTATTTTTCTGAGCTTGCATTTTTTCGGTTTTTGGCTTTACCAACAGCCGTTAGGGGATAATCCGCAACAAGCCATTAAAGTTGGTATTATCCAGGGCAATATTCCCAATGAAATTAAACTCTATCCTCAAGGATTGCAAAGGGCGATCGCGGGTTATACCGAGGGATACCAAAAACTAGCAAAAATGGGGGCAGAAGTCGTACTGACACCGGAGGGAGCCTTACCCTATTTTTGGGAAGATATTGTGAAAAGTAGTGCCTTTTATCAAGCGATCTTGCAAACTAAAATTCCGGTTTGGTTAGGGGCTTATGGGACTAAAGACGATGCCTATACCAATAGTCTGTTTGCGGTGACAGGAGCCGGCAAATTAAGCGGTCGTTACGATAAAGTTAAACTAGTTCCCCTGGGTGAATATATTCCCTTTAGTGCTCTATTGGGCAAAATTATTGATCGTCTTTCTCCGCTTAAGGGGGAATTAACCCCTGGCAATCCTCAACAGATTTTTCAGACCTCCTTTGGTCAAGCTATTGTCAGTATTTGTTATGAATCTGCTTTTCCTGAACGTCTTCGTGATCAAGCGCGACGGGGGGGAGAATTTATACTTTCTAGTGCTAATAATGCCCACTATAGTCCTACCATGCCAGCCCAACACCATGCCCTTGATGTGATGCGAGCCATTGAAAGCGATCGCTGGGTAGCCAGGGCAACCAATACAGGTTATTCCGCTATTATTTCTCCCAGGGGTAAAACCCTTTGGTTATCAGACTTAAATCATTACCAACTGCATTTAGACACCATCTATCGACGCAGAACTCAAACCCTCTATGTTGCCTACGGCGATCGCCTAACGCCTCTGTTAGCCATACTGAGTTTAATCTTCTGGATGGTACGAACTGGACTACTCTATACCCAAGGCTTCTAAGCGTGCCTGGAGAGCCAGCAGTTTTTGTTCGGCGGCCTCCCGTTTTTGACGTTCTTGCTCTAACTGTTGTTGAGCTAAGATCGCAGCTTCCTCTGGGGTCGGTACTAAATCCCCTGCTGCTGTGAAATACCTTAATTGCTGACCATAAACACCCAAATACAGACCTAGTTCCTGGCTCCATAACCAACCCTGTTCATTGGCGGCGATCGTCTGATATTGACCTTCCACGAGACGAAAGCCTTCTAGGACATGACTTTCTGGATCAAACCAAAAATAATTGGGAGTCCGAAAAATATCCTGATAGATTTGTTTTTTTTCTCCTCGATCCACAGAGGCAGTGCTGTCTGAAAGAATTTCAACAATCACATTCGGATATTTACCGTCTTCTTGCCAAACTACCCAACTTCTACGGTCTAGTTTCCGTTCTGTACCGAGTACAACAAAAAAATCGGGGCCGCGAAAAAATTCTGATTTACGTTGTTTAGGGCTGTAATAAATGGTTAGATTACCCGCCGCAAAATAGTCTTGACGTTCCTGCCAACACCATTCCAGACATTGAATGAGAATTAAAATTTGTCGAAGATGTAAGTTACTTTCCAAGGGAGGTTCATCACTCCAGAAATCACCCGTCGGAAAAATTATCTCATGGTTAACAGCCGGAGTAATGTTTGGGGCATTTGGTGAAGAAATAACTGGAGGAGATTCAATAAGAACAGTGGAAGTCATGGCAATTGGCCGTGATCTGTGCTGATAAGACTGAGTTTCATTTTATAGGAGTTCTGGTGATGATAGGATCTAACCGACTCTAAATTAATTTTGTATTATCTTTGCTTTTATGCCTAGTTATCTTAAAACGGATCTGTTGGTGGTGGGAGGAGGAACGGGAGGCACGGCGGCGGCAATCCAGGCGGCTCGTCGAGGTGTAAAAACCATTTTAGTGAGTGAAACACCCTGGCTAGGAGGAATGTTAACCTCAGCAGGAGTGGCGGCTCCCGATGGTAGTGAATTGGCGGCTTGGCAAACAGGATTATGGGGGGCTTTTTTGCGATCGCTGCGACAGGAACAACGGGGCGGCTTAAATCATGCCTGGGTAAGTTTCTTTACGTTTACGCCCAGGGTAGGAGCCAGCATTTTTGAGCAATGGGCCAATCAGTTACCCAATTTAACCTGGATTAAAGATCAGGTTCCTCTGGAGGTTTTACGTCAGGGCGATCGCGTTACAGGAGTTCGTTTTGCCGACTATCAGATTGCAGCCTGTATTACCTTGGATGGTACAGAATTGGGGGATTTATTAGCCATGGGTGATATTCCTCACCGTTGGAGTTGGGAATGGCAAGCGGAATTTGATGAACCTTCGGCCCCCATTAAACCGAATGTAGTCAGCAATCGCTATCCAGTACAATCTCCCACCTGGGTATTTTTGATGCAGGATTACGGCGATCAACCTGCCCCCAAAATTTCTCCTTTACCTGGCTATGATCCGACCCTTTTTAAGGATGCTTGGAAAAACTATGGAGTAGAGCGGTTTTTAACCTACGGACGTTTACCGAATCAGCAATATATGTTGAACTGGCCCATTTTTGGCAATGATTACGGCCATGATTTGAATCGGTTAATTGGCACACCCGCAGAGAAGCAAGCCTTTTTACAAGAAGCCTATGAACATAGTTATCATTTTGCCTATTTTTTGCAACAGGAGACGGGTAAAAATTTGGGGTTGGCTCTAGATGCCTTTCCAGCCATTAATAATCGTTCTACGGCCTTTGCTCTCCATCCCTACTATCGTGAAAGTCGCCGTTTACGAGGTCAAGTCACGATTACAGAAAGGATGATTTTACCTCAAGCCGGTGGTGTAGTTGCTCCCTTACCGCTCTATCAAGATCAGGTTTCTAGTATTGCTGTTGGTAATTATCCCAATGATCACCATTATCCAGGGTTTGAATTTCCCCTCGCGCCTAAATCCCTACGTTGGGGCGGATATTGGACAGGAACTCCCTTTGCCATTCCCTATCAATCCTTGGTTCCTGAAAAAATTCAAGGTTTTTTAGTCTGTGAAAAAAATATTTCTGTTTCCCACATGGCCAATGGTAGTACTCGTCTGCAACCCTTAGTAATGAATATAGGTCAAGTCGCCGGAATGGCTGCGGCCTTATGTATTGAGCAAAACTGTGAACCGGAAGCTTTATCGGTGCGATCGCTGCAAGAGGCATTATTGACGGATTCATTGGCCCCAGCAGCCGTTATTCCCTGTTTCAATTTACCGCCGGATCACCCTGAATGGCTAACCTGGCAACGCTATTACTTAGATCATCCTCAAGACTATCCTTTAGATGGAAATTGTCCCTCTGTATCTCAACCTTATCAGTTTCAGGGAAGCGAAGTTTATGAGGGAATTTTTGAGAAAATTAATGAACAAGAATATCATTTTCATGTTAATCTTGAACCAACTGTAACTTGGCAATTAGTGACAACCAGACCAGAGATCAACGCTCAATTCCAACAACTAGAAACCGGGACAAAATTGACGCTATCAGGGGATTATAATGAGTCAGAAAATTGGTTTATTGTGTATTAAAAATCAGGAGAATATTAGTTAAGCTTCCTTGATTTTCAGTTTTATTACTAATTATGACTAATCATTACAAATGGAGATTGTACGAGTTATTGTCGGTCATAATGACTCGATTACGGCCAGCATTTTTGGCACAGAATAGGGCCGTATTAGCTACTTGGATAACTGTTGGCAGAGTTAATCCTTGTTCAGGAAAACAGGCAACCCAAAATTTGCTTTTTTGCTTTTTCTCATTTTACCTAACCATCAACTAATTATTTACAGGTAGAAATTTTTTGGGTTTATGCCTAATCCCTAAACAGCGATCGCCCCTTACCAATTCGATAAAAAGCGATCGCCGCTTTTCCCTTCACCCTGATTGACTGACAAAAGTTATGCAGAAAAGTACTGATAAGAGTGGATAGTGAATTCGAGACGATGCAGTCGCTGACGATGTTGTGGGCATGAAGCCATAGAGGGTTCGGAGTTAAAATTAGAAGAGGAACGGACTTGATGAATGAATGAGATTCCAGGCATTGAGAACAGCCACCTTAATCCAATCACAGCCAATCCGAAAATAACTGTTGCCGCGAAACCAATGAGTATCGACCCAGCGACGATGCCCTCCATCAACGACAGCAAGACCTTGAGAGGTGGCAAAAAGTGTAGCCACAGCCATGATAAAACAGAGGCGTGACCAGCAATTCTAAATTTGCGCTGTAGCAAGGGTTTCAGGTTTTAGTTCGCATAATACGGGGTAAAATTCAACGGGATTAACAAGTTCATTTTACGTTGCCCCAAGCTGTACACCAACAAACACAACGCCATAATGAAAGTCAATGCCATAATCCTCTCAGGGGTTTTGAGGAAAACACTCGAAGCAAAAAACAGATAATGAACTTGAGTCTAGATGAGAACAGCAATCCCAAATTCAAAACTTGATAGCTCTGAAAACCTTATACCAAGAGGACTTTACAATTCTTGACAATTTGGTGAATCGCTGAAACGACGCAAAATCGTTCTGAATTTATTTTTGCTGGTTTCGGGCTGAGCCTCAGTTCGTGAAGGTCTGTGGACAGAGAAGTGCCGTCACCTCTGGTAGAAGCAGATAAAAACCATTTTGTTAGCAAATGTTAGTGTTTTAGGAGCGGATCAATTCTAAGAACTGTCTGCGATGAACAGTTTTCAGGGCCTCATCCTCTTTTAAACTAAACACTCAGTTATAAAATTTTTACCAATTCAAATTCACTATGAGCAATACCAGCGACTACATCGGCGAAGAGGCAGCAACTAGAGTTCGGATTCTTAGTGAAGCTTTACCCTACATTCAACACTTTGCCGGACGGACAGTCGTGATTAAATATGGGGGGGCGGCCATGAAGGATAGCTCTCTCAAAGATAAAGTGATTCGAGATATTGTCTTTATGGCTTCCGTCGGTGTACGGCCCGTCGTGGTGCATGGTGGTGGCCCCGAAATTAATACCTGGCTAGATAAGTTAGGCATTGAAGCCAAGTTCAAAGATGGTTTACGGGTGACAGACGGCCCCACGATGGATGTGGTGGAAATGGTTCTAGTCGGTCGCGTCAATAAGGAATTAGTTTCTCTGATTAATCAAGCTGGCGGTCAGGCCGTCGGTCTTTGCGGTAAAGATGGTAATCTGGTCACGGCTCGACAAATCTCCAACAAAGATATTGGTTTTGTGGGAGAAGTCAGTTCTGTTAATGCGCGTTTAGTCGAATCCCTAGGGAAAAGTGGCTACATTCCAGTGATTTCCAGTGTGGCGGCGGATGAGTCGGGACAGGCCTATAATATCAATGCCGATACCTTTGCCGGTGAAGTGGCAGCGGCTCTGGGAGCCGAAAAGTTGATCCTACTGACCGATACTCGCGGTATTCTACGGGATTACAAAGATCCTTCGACTCTGATTACCAAATTGGATATTCAACAGGCCCGAGATTTAATTAAAGAAGGTGTGGTGGCTGGCGGCATGATCCCCAAGGTGAATTGTTGTGTAAGATCCCTAGCTCAAGGAGTACGAGCAACCCATATCATTGATGGTCGGTTGCCCCATGCCTTGTTATTGGAAGTTTTCAGTGATTTGGGGATCGGTTCTATGATTGTGGCCTCTGGCTATAAGTACTAGATGCCGGTGTGTTTTTAAAGGAAGTGTAGGGGACTCGTTTCTCAGTTCCGATTGAGTCTATTACGATGCGAATTATTGCCTATCTTTATAGTGATCCCTGCCTCGAATCCCCTCCCGATCGCTTTATGTGGGGAGTAGAAGTAGATCAGGTTTATGTGGACTTAGGCAATTATCAACAACTGGAAAACTTATTACAGGATTGTCAATTATCTCCACCGAATTATCTACTGGTTCGTCGTTTAGAGGAGTTGGGGGCTAATTTGACGCAAATCGGCGATCGCTTAACCACCCTAGAGTCCTTGGGAATTGAAATTATTGCGATCGAACAAGATTACAGTACCACCTCTCCCCCCTCCCGTCCGCAATGGCTCCAACTGTTAGAAAATATTCAGCAACAACAGCAACGTCAACGCCAAAAACAGGGTCATGCCCGTAATCGTGTTCAAGGCTTACCACCACCAGGGAAAGCTCCCTATGGCTATCGTCGAGAACAGGGTCGTTATATCTTAGATCGCACCACCGCCCCCATCATAAAAGATTTTTTTGAGCATTATTTACTGTACGCTTCCTTACGAGAAGCCATTCGTTATTTGGATAAACGTTATGGCAAAAAAATTGCTGTTTCAACAGGACATAATTGGTTAAAAAATCCTGTCTATCGAGGCAATTTAAGCTATCACAATCAAGATGTCATTGTTGGTAATCATCCCGCCATCCTATCCAGAGAAGAAGCCGCCCAAATTGATCGTTTATTGCGACGAGGTAGCGACTTTGCCGCTAGAACAGCCAGTGCCCCCCGTTCCCTAGCCGGTTTAGTTTTTTGCCAAGTCTGTCAATCCTCTTTTACCGTTAGTCAAGTTAAACCCCAAAAAACAAAGAATCCGGCAAAAACCTATCTTTATCTTCGGGCTGCCAACTGTCAGAGTCAACCGAAATGTCGCGCAATTAACTATGAGCAAATTCTCTTTAAAATTATTAGCCAAATTTGTCAAGATTTACCAGCCACCGTCGCTCAGTTAAATCTACCTAATCTGGATCAAATGAAACAAGGCATCCGCCACGCTATTCAGGAAAAGGAAGAAACGATACAAAAATTACCCACTTTGGAAAGTCAAGGTCTTTTAGATTCACAAATAATAGAACTGCAAATCTACAAATTCAAAACCGAAATTGCCCAATTACGACAACAGTTAGATCAATTACCTCCCGAAGAACTCAAGAAAATCATTAAGACAGTGGCCATACCACAATTCTGGCTAGATTTATCAGAAATAGAACGGCGTTTTTACTTTCGAGAATTTATCCGCCAAATCCAAATTACGCCACCCAAGAAGTCCACAAATTCTGATTGGCAAATTAAATTAGTGTTTGTATTTTAGGAAAAAAATCCCTATGAATTGACACCGAAAACTTGCTTTTGAGCAATCTTTGTTAATAGCCAGAAGTTGATGTGGGAATTTTAGCAGGCTGTAAACCATAGGTCGGTTGGCTATTATTAAAATTCTGGGAAGAATTGGGTGCAGTGCTATAGGGTTGACTAGTGTTATTAATAGGAGAACTAGGATTGTAGCCGTTATTCGGATTTACTCCGCCATAGTTCTGAGGCAGATTGGGGTTAGGATTACCATAACTTCCTCCTAACCCGTTATTGGTGTTGGGAAGACTATAATTCTGCCCGATGGGATAGGCATTATTTTCCCTGACTGAATTCGTAGAACGAGGAAGCTGACTAGAAGGATTGGTACCGAAATAACGATTATTATCGACAGCAGTAAGGGGTGGATTGGTCAGTGGCAGACTTCGAGCCGGTGTTTCTATTGGAGAAGGATTATAATTTCTGGGAACAGGAGCAAATTCATCCACAGATTTTTGTAGAGGGTTAGCTTCTTCACTGGATAATTCTGTTTTTTGAAGGGCTGAAGGAATTGTGGGACGAGTATTATTGGCAGAAGACGGCGGATTTTTTAGTAAGGCGGGAAATAATGATGCTTGGGGATCTCGGTTGGTCATTAAGGGAGACTGATTAGAATTATTGTCCGTCTTTTTAGTCTCATCGGTTTGAGTGGTTAGCTTAGGTAAGCCAGGGACATTTCCCAAAAGATCTTTATTTGGGTTGTTGGTCGGTATGAGTAAGGGTGACAGGGATGACTTTTGGGGCTGGACTTTTGTGACGCTAGGATCGATAGGCGGTAGGGGAACACCATTTTCGATCGCTTCTTCACCCAGGGGATTAGGGACGGAGGCAGGTGTCTGGGACTGATTGATTTGTCTTAACCATTCAGGATGGGATTGATATTGCCAAAGCCCAAAACCCAGCAAAAATAAAAAACCAGGAACCGCCCACCATTGCCACTGACGGAAACGTTTAGCGGAGGAAAGAGAAAAACGAGCATTGGGGTTATTCATCGAAAATTGGGTCAAAATTCAAGTTTGGTCAAAATTCAAGTCAGACGAAATTCAGAAAGCGGTTAAACCTTAGTAGGCAATTTGTAAGGTGACAGAACCCCGCACCGATTGATCACCGCCAATGACCGGAGTTGGAGCCGGAGCGGCCGCTGCTTGTACCATATAATCTGTACGAAAACGGGGGGGGATTGGTACATTCGCGCCATTAATCTGGACAGATATCACGTCTTTGGGGGTTAGGTTGAGAGCTTGAAAAACAGCATTAGCTTGGGATTGGGCATCTTCTGTTGCTCTTTTGAGCGCGATTTTTTGGGCGGCGGCGATCGCTTCCTCGGCGGACATAAAACTCACCCCATTAATGCGAGTAGCACCAACCTTGACTGACTGATCCAATAAACCGCCCACTGCTTCTGTGGGTAGGCGAAAGCTGACGGTATTTGTGCCAGTATAGCCATTTAACTTGCGTTGATTGTTGGCATATTCATAGTTGGGTTGTAATTGAATGCCCGTTGTTTGTAGCTTTTCCACTGACCGCGATCGCAGCAAATCCACCACCGCATTGGTTCGTTTAGCCACATCCTGCTGTACCTCGGTTGCCGTCGGAGCCGTGACTTCTACCCCTAACTCCACCTGGGCTAAACTGGTGGCAATATTTTCAACCCCTTCCCCCGTCACGGTTAAGGTTCGGATGACTTTATCCTCGGCCTGAGCAGGAGGAATCAGGGTCAAGAAGCCTAAGGTTGTTGCTAAAAAGAGAGATTGAACCATTTTGGTCGAAATGATCATAGATTTTGGGATTTTGGCGTAAATTCACTTATCCCATTCTAGCGAAACCGTAATATCACTAAACCTTAACCTTGAAGATTAAGAAACCCTTAAGGAGCAACAAAATAGGGATATTATTGAAAACGTTGGAGAATCCGGATCTCATCTTCCTTTTTACAGCCCAATCCTGGTCTTAGAAAGTCTTCAAATAAAGCCTTCTACCTTATTTTATAAGTTATTGCTGATACGGCAAGGATTAGTTCTATGCTTGTTCTCTCTTTGGTTTCATTGGCGATCGCCTCCATCTCGACCTTTATTTTTCTTAACGTACAGGAAGATGTCATTCGTCCTTGCTTTGCGGTGACAGCCGCCTTGGCCTTACTGTTAACCCTTTGTTTGGCCCCTTGGGCCTTGAAACTCACCCTAGTGGCCATTCCGATTACCTTAGAACGCCTTTACGGTGGGGCTGTCTAGGCCGCTTGCGGAAAAGATTGCACGCCTAAAACCTGACGATAATATTGCTGTAACTGTTGAGTTGCTGCCGCCCAACCCCAGCGTTCAGCCTCCAGTCGAGCATTTTGACGTAATCTTTCCCGTTCTTCCTTGGCATCTAATAGCCGTTGGGTTGCTTTCACTGCGCCCTGGCTGTCTTGAGGATCAAAAAGATAACCATTGACACCATCAGTCACAATATCGGGAATTCCGCCAGAGGCTGCTGCAACCACTGGACAACCGGCGGCCATGGCTTCAAGTAAGACTAAACCGAGGGTTTCGGTGCGAGAGGGAAAAATAAAGGCATCCGCCGTCGCAAAGGCCGCCGCTAATTCTAGTCCCTGCATATAACCAGCAAAATAGGTGGGGGTGCCAGCAAAATGACTGATCAGGGTTTCACGGTGGGGGCCATCCCCGACAATAGCCAAACGAGCATGGGGAATGGCTTCTAGGACAGGTTTAATTTCATCAATTTGTTTTTCGGCAGAAACTCGACCCACATAGAGGAGTAAAGGCGCGTCGGGGTTTCCCTGGGAAAGGCGCGATCGCATTTGTCGAGAAAAGAGATGGGGCTGAAATAATTCTGTATCTACTCCCCGTTGCCAGAGATCGACCCGTTCAATGCCATGATGACGTAATTCTTCTACCATGGCGGTCGAGGTGCAAAGGTTGAGACTGGCTTGGTTATGGCCAAGTTTTAACAGTTCCCACAATAGGCCTTCCAAGGCTCCTAAACCGTAATGCTGCAAATATTGAGGTAAATGGGTGTGGTAAGAAGCAACCAGAGGAATATTCAGGGTTTTCGCATAATAAATACCACCAAGACCTAAAACGGCGGGATTAACCACATGGATCAGATCCGGCTGAAACTTTTCAATGACGGTTCTCAGATGAGGGCGGGGAATGGCTAATTTTAGTTCCGGGTAGAGCGGTAAGGGCATTCCCGTCACGCCATGAATTTTAGCTCCTTTGTATTCTTTTAAGCCGCCTTCTGGGCAGAAGACGAGCACTTGATTACCCTGCCGTTGGAGGTGTTCAACAGTATGCTTAAGACGGGTGACAATACCATCGATTTTCGGTAAGAAAGTTTCTGTAAAGAGAGCAATTCGCATAAAAACCGGTGCGGCGGGGTGAGTTTTGCCAAAATTGAGATTAGGTTATCACAATTGCGGATCTCAAAATTTATGCCGTCAGCAATTCAGTGGCTATTTTTTGCCTGACTCAGGATTCGTAACCCTTGTATTAATCTTTCTGTCCCGGTTGTGACGTTTTCTTGATGTAAGGCTCCATAGGCAATACGGAGATAACAACCTTCTTTCATGCCAAAGGTCGAACCAGGTAAAACTGCCACCTGATGCTCTCGGATCAATCTCTGCACGATTTCTAAATCCGGGTAGGGGAGATGAACTTTAATAAAATTGTAAAAAGCTCCCTCGGTTATCACCCAATCACAAAGATCTGAAATTTTCCCTAGGGCAGTGAGTAATCTGTGACGACTATGGGTAATTTCGGGTAAAAACTGTTGGCAATAGGCAGAACCAGCCTCTAAAGCCGCGATCGCCGCATATTGACCAACGACGGGAGGACAGATCAAGTTAGTATCCTGAATTTTTTGGACTGCCAACAGTAA
Organism: Woronichinia naegeliana WA131; assembly: GCA_025370055.1. Taxonomy (NCBI): domain Bacteria; kingdom Bacillati; phylum Cyanobacteriota; class Cyanophyceae; order Synechococcales; family Coelosphaeriaceae; genus Woronichinia; species Woronichinia naegeliana. Next base: position 6,083,881 of record CP073041.1, read on the forward strand.
AGATTGGGGAATAACCATATAACCGATTCGCCAGCCGGCCATGCCATAGGACTTAGATAAACTAAATAGGGAAATGGTATGGGCTGCGCTGTGGGGCAAAGAAGCAGGAGAAAAGTGCTGAACACTGTCGTAGGTAAAGTATTCATAGGCTTCATCGCTAATGTGATAGAGACCTTGCACCTGACAAAGTTGATTAATTTCCTGAAGGGTTTGGGCTGAATATACAGCACCAGTGGGATTGTTGGGAGAAATGGTGACGATCGCACGGGTTCTTGGGGTAATAGCTGCGGCGATCGCTTCTGGCTGGAGTTGATAACAGCTATTCGTGGGTACACAGATCGGTTGACAACCGACCATACGAATGGCCATTTCATGATTGAAGTAGTAGGGCGTATTGAGAATGATTTCATCGCCTGGTGAGGTAATGGCTAAAATGGCATTCAGAAAACCCATATTGGCCCCAGCCGTTACCATGACAGCATTCTGGCTTGCCTCAATCGTGATCTGATTGTCCTGGGCTAACTTGGCAGCGATCGCGGTTTGTAAGGAGGGAATCCCTTGCACCGATTTATACTGATGGTTAGTGACATCCTCAAAACTGGTGGCGATCGCCGTTAAAATCTGGGGCGGTGGGGGATAAAAAGCAATACCCTGTCCGAGAGAAATGGTGCCAGGATTTTCGGCAATCAACTTTCCGACGAGAGGAATAACGGGAGATTGAACAGCATCCATACGAGTCAGCAGCGATCGCTTGTTCATCACAATTTAGGCAACCTAGGTCAACAGCAATAATGATATTCTATATCATTGTCTTTTCTGCTAATGTTTGATCTAGTACCTAGGGTTTTAAGGGCGGAAAATTGGTCTGCCAATAAGCCAATAATTCCTGCCAAACCGTTTCCAATTCTGTCTCACTGCCCTTTGCTCCCGTTAACGAAAGTTGACCCCAGAGACAACGGCGATCGCGAAGAGTTTGTTTTCCACTTAATAAATTAAACCATTGAGAAGGATTAAGATAAGGGCGATAAAAGTAGGCAATAAATTGAGGAATAGTCGCTGTACTTTTGCCATGAGAATTAATACAAGCTGTTAAGTAGCGTTTTTGTTGTTCAGAAAATTCTAAGTGATAACCGTTGGCATTCGCTTTTTCAATAATTGTTTTAGGAGAGGGCAAATTCGGCAAGCGACTGAATTGCTGATAATATTCCCTCACATCACCCAAGGTTATCGGAATATAGTATAAATTGATCGTTAAAGTCTGACCATCTTTTTTGTAAGAATAGATCTTTCCTGACAAAATATCCTTAGTCTTATCTACTTCCCCCTCGGTCGTTGGTTGAGCCGCTTCTGCCTCTTGTTCTGGTTGTTGCTGTGGCAGAGGAATAGATTCAGCGTTGATAAGTTGCCAACCTGTAATCGACAATTGGGAGGGGAATTGATAGACAACCTTTTTCTCTAGACCCATACTAGGATTCAGCCACAAATTTAATAAAATGATGACTAAACTGACACCTGTAAATATTATCCAGACAGGACGCGATCGCACGTTTTTAGGTAAAGTTCCAGTTGGAGAGGGCGAGGAAATATGACTAGGTGAAACCAGAAGAATAATTATCCCAAAGGAGAATAGAGAAAGGAATGCAAGGAGGTTACTCCCATTGACACCATGCCAATAGCTAAATGCAGATTTATCTGTTACTGCTAAAGCAAGAATGATCAGCCTAGAAATCGAAAAAGTAACACTAATAATCCCTGCAAGAAGAAAAGGTAAATACTTATTTCTGAGAAGGTAAGGAAAAAGAAAAGTTAGTAAGAAAGAAACTTTTAATAGCAAGATTAGAAGCGGTATTGCCGTACATTCTGATAGAACTTCAATTACACCATTATTCACATAAACCAGAGATCCCTGAGTTGCTGATTCAAAACCAAGATACCACAAAATAAAAGCGGTAAGTTTCGCAGAGATAACTGTGATTTTAAACAGCATCCCAAAGAGCTTTACTAAAATAGTAATTAACGGAAATACGGTAATAAGAAACAACTCTCGCCAAAATTGTTTAATTCCCTGAAAACCTGAAGCTAATAGTGCTAATCCAACCGCACTAACAACGGGAAGAAATAACCAAAAAATAGAGACTTCTTTTACTGCAAATTCAGGTTTTAAGAAAGGAATAATAACTAAACAGAAACCGAGAATACTGGACGGGAAAGAGTTAACAAGAGTTAGGCTAAATCTGCGTTGGTATAGATGCCAAAGGATACTCAGGTATAAAGATAACTGTAAAAACCAGTTATTGAAATCTTCTTGCACTCGCCAGAAGAGAGTTAATTGAATGGAGGCAATTAACCCAAAGAGGAATAAGAGCAGAACTTTTTGATTCATTGGGCGAATTTTACTTAGGTTTCTAAGTTCATATTTGATAGGCAATCTCATCGTAAAATTAGGACTAAAAACCTGGACTATTCTTAATCAGAAAATGATCAAGGTGATGCTAGTAATCAACATTATGTATCAGGGTTACTAACAGTGCTTTATCATAAACTAAAATCAACATGGAGGAGAGTAATCTACACTACTTGACAAATTCAGTCCATCAATATACCATAAACGGGAGAGTAAAATTAAGTCGTAGTTTTAGGTACGCAAAGGCATACCTGAGTTAATGCAGCGATTTGTCCTTTCACATTCAGCTCCATTTCTGACTATATCGTAGTGATTATGAATGCTAGCAAAATTGGTCTTTTAACAGGTCTATCCATTGCGGGGATTATTGGTAGCAGTTCATTGCAGGCTGCCTCTGCCCTTACTATTTCTCAAATTGTAAATACGCCTGGATACTCCGAAACCGTCAATGGCATTACTTTTTCTGAGTTTTCTACTACCAGTAGTGACGCTAACTGGTTGGCTTATACCGTTGGCATTAATACAGTTAACCCAGTTGCTACTGGGTGTGACCTTTAGTTGATGAAGGAAAAGAAAAGTGTTAACATGGGATGAAAAGTGACAAAGAGGAAACAATGATGACAGCAAAACTAATTAATGTAGAGGGTTCAAAGATAAAAATAGAACTAACATTAGAACTCAGTCGTTCAATGTTGGATACAGAAATAAATATTCAAAAAGGCTTAAACGAAGTAGGTTGCATCGCCAGCAAAGAAGCCTTGAAATATTTAGATACAGATGGTTCACCCTTAAAAATCGGTGAAGAAATCTGGAAGAGTAAGGGAGAGCAACCGAAAGAATATCAAACACCTTATGGTGAGGTTATAGTGAATCGTCATGTATATCAGCGTTCACCTTTGAGGAAAAACGTATTGCCCCTTAGAAAGAGAAGCAAGGATAATCATAACATCAACGCCATTATTGGCAAAACAGGTATCCTCAAAAATGTCAGGGATGGCAGGCAAAGAGGTGAAAAATGATTTATTAGAAAATCATGGTAGAAAAGTAGCGCTATCCTATATCCAAAGATTGAGTGAAGCAGTAGGAAGTGTGGTACAGGCAAAAGAAGAAGCGTGGAGTTATGCCCCGCCCAAGGAGGATAGCCAAATTGCAACAGTGGGAATAGGATTAGATGGAACCTGTATGCTGATGTGTGAGGATGGCTACCGTGAAGCAATGGTGGGAACCGTTTCCCTATACGATAGTGAAGGCGAACGTCAACATACAATCTATCTAGGTGCGGCACCAGAGTATGGAAAAAAGAGTTTTCTAGAAAGATTAGAAAGAGAAATTGAGCGAGCGAAAAACCGTTATCCAGAGGCAACATTGGTCGGGATAGCAGACGGGGCAGAATCAAATTGGAAGTTTTTAGAAAAGCAAACGGAAGAACAGATATTAGATTTCTATCATGCCTCTGGTTACTTAGGTGCCTTGGCAGAAGCGTTGCATCCGAATACCGTGTCAAAACAAAAAGAATGGTTGACTGAAAATTGTCGAGAACTCAAGCATGAAAAAGGAAAAGCAGGAGAACTGCTAAATCTGATGAAAGAAGTCAAAGAAGAAAAAAGTCATTCTAAGAATCTTACCGAGAAACTACAAGCGGCGATTACTTATTACGAGAATCATCAGCATCAAATGGATTATGCTGAATACATAGAGAAAAAGTATCCGATTGGTTCAGGTGTTACGGAAGCAGCTTGTAAGACGTTGGTCAAACAACGATTATGTTGTTCAGGGATGCGATGGAAGGAAAAAGGAGCAGGAATTATTTTGAGCCTACGAGCTTTGGTATTGACCAAGGAACGATGGAGTCAATTTTGGGCAAAACTTGATCAATATGGGTTCCCTGTAGAACCCTGATTACAACAGCTTTTATCAACTAAAGGTCGCACCCGTTGCTACTTAGATCAATTTTACTAATATTGGTGGTTCCAGTGTCAGCCCTGGTTCCTATGACATTAGCTATAGGGTGACAAGCTCTTTACCGATTCTTAGCATCGGTGCTAACGTCAATGCTGTCTCAACCACTCTCACAAAAAGTATTGCTCTGACTTCAGGTGGAAGTAATATTAGTGGTTTTCCGGTTGTCGCTACCGACACTACTGGACTAGTTACTCAAAGTGTTAATCCAACTTTAACGTCATTTTATGTTAATGATGTCAATTTTATTGCCGCTGGTGGTGATTTGACATCTTCCTCCAATCGGTTTGCAGTTCCTTGGGAAACAGACGCGCTGCCTGTGGTAGGAGCAACGATCGCCTTTGGTGCTGGTATTTTTGCCAAACGGAAATTCGCTTCCTTGAAAAGCAAGAATGTTAAGCTAGATAGCTAAAAAGTTCTTAAAATCGAACTCAAAATGTTTTTTAAAATCTCCTCTTTTTTCTAATGAAGAAGGGGATTATTTTATGGGAAAATTTGCATTGCGGAATGAAGTTCTCCTTCTAAGCCATGGGCTATGGGGATTGATGATTTATTTAAACCCTCTCGTTTTTAGTTTTTCTGAATCAGTATCTTGCTGCTCTGGGTTACACTATTCAGTTAGACTCCTCTGCTTTTTCTAAATTGGAAGAGGATGAAGCTATTTATTTGAAGTTTAATACCCCAAAAATGCCAGACTTAACCCCTTCCACGGTTGTCAATTCCCTATCCCAAAATCTAGCTCTATTGAAAAGCTATAGTTGTTTGACGGTCAAAGTTCCTGCTTCAACGACTGAAAAAGAGGCACTACAACAAGCCATCATTCAGGTTTGTCAAGCATCAGAATACGAAAATCTCGGCATTTGTGCTGATCGTCTGGATGTGGCCATTACGACTTTAAATCAGTATCTTGCTGCTTTGGGTTACACAGGTCAGCTAGATTCCTCTATCTTTCCTGAATCAAAAGAGTATGAACCGATTTATTTGAAGTTTAATACCCAAAAAATGAGTCACTACAGCGATCGCTATGAAGGAACCTATCGCGGTGTTTTAATTGCCTGTCAATCGGAAGATCAGACTTTAGCTGGAACCTATGGTTATTTTCCGCTAGATTTATTTGCACCATCTTAGTTCAACATTTTGCGCTAATAACCAGGAACCTATCGGGGCGATCGCTGTTTTTTACCCATTATTCATCTGGCTCAATGGTGCTAATCAACCCATGATGGTTGAGGGTTTCACAATAAAATTCAGCATGTTCTAGGGCACAGGTAATCACCAGGGCTAGACCGTTGGTGTGGGCTTCCATCATAATATCGACGGCCTGGGGTTGAGTGAGTCCTGCAATTGTTTGTATGAGGGTTTGAACGACATATTCCATCGAATTAAAGTCGTCATTATGCAGGAGAACCTTATAGCGAGGGGCCGGTTTACGGATGGTTTCAGAGACGGTGGAACGCTTTTCTAGGACTTCTGTGGACACGGCTTTCTTCCAATTTACAGTACAAACAATCTGATCATTGATAGAGATATTGGCGACAATCCCTCCTCAATGATATCTAATGGTTCCTTACTTTGTTAAAAATTTTGGCGATAACTTGGTCAGCAATTTACTCGCTTGACTGGCAATGGTTAATTTTTCTCCTGTCTCTAAACCCCACACAACAGTAATCTTGGCGATCTCGGCGGATGGTTGACAATACTCCCAGGCAAAACCTTTGCCACTTTTAGAGGGTAAAACGCTTGGATAAGAACAGTTTCTTCAAGGCACTTGTTATTAAAACGTGTTACGGTACGCTATAAAAAACTGAATTTTGCTTACTCTTGCCATGTTCAAATCCTATTCTTCCCCCTACTCGATTACTTGGCATCAAAGAATTGCAGATATTCCCCAATCCGCTTGGGATGCTTTAGCATTACCCCTCAAAACGCCTTTTTTAGAATGGGAATGGTTGAATAATCTGGAAACCTCTGGCAGTGCTACAGCTAAAACGGGTTGGCAACCTTCTCATTTAACGATTTGGAAAAATAAAGAATTGGTCGGTGCGGCGGCTCTTTATATTAAGGGTCACAGCTATGGTGAATTTGTTTTTGATCATCAGTGGGCTGATCTGGGTCATCGTTTAGGCATTCGTTACTATCCCAAATTATTGGGAATGGCTCCTTTTACCCCCGCCGAGGGTTATCGTTTTCTGATCGCACCCGATGAGGATGAGTGGGAAATTACGCAGCAGATGGTATCCGCCATTGATCATTTCTGTGATCGCCAGGGTTTATCGGGTTGCAACTTTCTGTTTGTTGATCCTGAATGGCGAAAAATGATGGCTCATCTAGGGTTTTCCCATTGGTTACACCATAGCTATATTTGGAAAAATCAAGGTTTTGAACAATTTGAAGATTATTTGTCTATTTTTAATGCGAATCAACGCCGCAATATTAAACGAGAGCGAAAATCTGTCGTTCAAGCCGGATTAAATATTAAGGTATTTGCTGGGGAAGAAGTGCCTCATCATCTTTATCCCCTGATTTATCGGTTTTATAGTAGTACTTGTGACAAGTTTTATTGGGGTAGCAAATATTTAACACGAAAATTTTTTGAACAACTTTATCCTAAATACCGCGATCGCGTTGTTGTGATTGCCGCCTACAATGATGCTTTTGATCAAGTTGAGAATGAACATCCTGTTGGCCTTTCTTTTTGTTTACGCAAGGGAGAAAATTTTTATGGTCGTTATTGGGGCAGTTTACAAGAGTATGATTGTCTTCATTTTGAAGCTTGTTATTATCAACCTATTGATTGGGCCATTCAACAAGGGATAACCCTCTTTGATCCTGGGGCGGGCGGACAGCACAAACGTCGGCGAGGTTTTCCGGCTACCCCTAATTATAGTTTGCATCGTTTTTATCATCCCAAGATGACCCAGATTCTACAATACTATATTGACGAGATTAATCAAATTGAACAGGCTGAGATTGAGGCAATTAATCAGGATTTACCTTTTAGTAAACGGGAAATTGAGCTTAAGCTTTAATCAAAATCAAGACTTTACAAGTTTGCGATTATATTAGTTCGCATAAGCTACTTCGCTGCTTCGACAACCTGCGGAATGTGGGATCTAATCTCACTCGCTGTCTAATTCTAACGCTGAGTATTGACACTTAGTACTGATTCCTCTTTGTTCATTTTTACACTGGTCATTCTATCATCCCTAAACTCCACTTCCCATTGTTGAAGGAGTTTAGTTTATCTAAAAATCCCTCAGTTAAACTGTAACCAGTTGGGGCATTAATCTTTCTAAAATTTGTTCTAAAACTATTGCTGTCCAATCAATATCCGCGATCGCCGTATCTTTGCCAAAGGTCAGACGAATTCCGCCCAAAGCCGTCGAAGTATCGTAACCCATCGCCAACAAAATCGGACTGGGATTTAACTTGCCACTGTTACAAGCAGCCCCCGCACTAATGCCAATACCCGCTAAATCTAATTGTCTAACCAGCGTTTTGCCCGTAATCCCTTCCTTTCTCGAATCCGCAATCACAAAACTGGCATGGTGAGGTAAACGATAAAGGCGATCGCCGGTTGGGTCAAGAAAAGGACAATTAGCCAATCGATCGAAAAGATGATCTCGCAGGGCCCTCAAACGAGGTGTTTCTGTCGCCATCTCCTGAGCCGCTAATTCTGCTGCCACCCCAAAACCGGCGATCGCTGGTAGAGCTTGAGTCCCTGAGCGAAGTTTTTGTTCTTGGCCACCTCCATTGATTAAGGGCAATAAATTCACACCTTCCCGCACATAAAGGGCCCCTGCACCCTGAATACCATAAATTTTATGACTGGAAAGTGAGAGTAAATCAACGGGTAAACGTTGTACATCAAGGGGAATACGCCCTGCTACCTGAACCGCATCAGTATGGAAAAGAATTCCCTGGGAACGAGCAATTCTGCCTAATTCTTCAATGGGTTGCAGGGTTCCCACTTCACTTTGTCCATAGATAATTGAAATTAAAACAGTATTGTCTTGAATCGCCGCCATTAAATCCAACGGATTGACACGACCTTGGCGATTAACTGGTAAACGAGTGACTTGCCAACCTTGCTGGGCCAGAAAACGGGCAGGTTCAGAAATAGCGGAATGTTCAACGCTAGAAATGATCAGATGCTGAGGTTGAGAATATTGACGAGCGATACCCATGATCGCGAAATTATCTGCCTCCGTTCCCCCAGAAGTAAACACAATACTGTCCGGGTTCGGTGCATTTAAAAAGTTAGCAACTTGTAAACGCGCAGTTTCTAAGCTTAAAGCCGCCCGTTGTCCCCACTGGTGCAGACTAGAGGGATTTCCCCAACCTTCTCCTAAAACCTTTCGTACCGTTGCTAACACTTCCGGGCGAGGTGGTGTGGTCGCGCTGTAATCAAGATAAATTTGCATCTGATTTTTCCTCCGTTCCTAGCCGTTAGCAAAGCGGCGAATCATTTTGGATTGGCCCTTTATCCACCTGGTTTACAGACATTGTAATCTTCGTGAGAAACAACGGATTCAGGAATCAAAAACGATCCCTGATCCCGACAAAGCAAACGATAATTACGAGTAACAGGAATACTGATGACAAAACGATCATGTCTTAACCGTTTGCCATGAAAATCCCGATAGTCCTGATGATTAGCCAAACCGTCTAAAATCTGTCGAGCTTTTAAGACCACATTTTTAGGGAGATCTCGTAGATCAATCGGATCTTGAAGAAAAGTGGCTTGCCAATCTTCCTTCTCTTGTTTTTTTTGTTCCCATTGAGTCTGTTTTTGGGCACAGGAATGACAAATTTGTCCATAGCCCTTGTGACCGCAGGGAAAGATTTTTTTGCGCCTAGACATAATGCTAAAACGACCTAGGTCAAGCAGAAAACTACAAGGTTATTGGGCAATTATGCCGCCCCTGTGACAGCAACTTCTCTAAAGTAAAGGGATTTCTGTGCAACTTTTAACCTCGTCAAAACTACTCAAAAATGAATAATCCGACTCAGTATAGCAACTAATCCAAGGACTAGAAGGTGGTTGCCCACAAAGTCTACAGTTTCCTGTAAGCACTTAGTTAAAAACGAACAGTCCTAACAGGGTGTTAGCGTCGTTTGTTAATCTGCTCTTAGCCTTTGAAAAAATTTTACCCGTCCCCAGGGAGGCTAAAAACTGGGCGGAACCCGCTATCTTTTGTTGTTTAGGTGCGTTGATCTGGATTTTAACCTAATTGACCGCTAGAAGGCAATGAAGAATGGGGTTAAATCGAACAACACTAGACTAAATAGACAAAGATGGGCAGTTTTGTTAAGAAAAAAGACTACCAGCAACTACCTCTAGCCTTACTTATCGATTTTGGGATTCTTTTTCCAGCATACCCGCTTCTGTGAGTCTGAGAAAGGGAATCCGCTCTCTGCAATAGGGCGAACGCATCTAGAAATGGTACAGACGAAAGAACGTCATAGGGGGATGGAGAAGGGAAGATAAGCTAAAGTCTATAGAAGGGTGTGACCTTTAGTTGATGAAGGAAAAGAAAAGTGTTAACATGGGATGAAAAGTGACAAAGAGGAAACAATGATGACAGCAAAACTAATTAATGTAGAGGGTTCAAAGATAAAAATAGAACTAACATTAGAACTCAGTCGTTCAATGTTGGATACAGAAATAAATATTCAAAAAGGCTTAAACGAAGTAGGTTGCATCGCCAGCAAAGAAGCCTTGAAATATTTAGATACAGATGGTTCACCCTTAAAAATCGGTGAAGAAATCTGGAAGAGTAAGGGAGAGCAACCGAAAGAATATCAAACACCTTATGGTGAGGTTATAGTGAATCGTCATGTATATCAGCGTTCACCTTTGAGGAAAAACGTATTGCCCCTTAGAAAGAGAAGCAAGGATAATCATAACATCAACGCCATTATTGGCAAAACAGGTATCCTCAAAAATGTCAGGGATGGCAGGCAAAGAGGTGAAAAATGATTTATTAGAAAATCATGGTAGAAAAGTAGCGCTATCCTATATCCAAAGATTGAGTGAAGCAGTAGGAAGTGTGGTACAGGCAAAAGAAGAAGCGTGGAGTTATGCCCCGCCCAAGGAGGATAGCCAAATTGCAACAGTGGGAATAGGATTAGATGGAACCTGTATGCTGATGTGTGAGGATGGCTACCGTGAAGCAATGGTGGGAACCGTTTCCCTATACGATAGTGAGGGAGAACGTCAACCTACAATCTATCTAGGTGCGGCACCAGAGTATGGAAAAAAGAGTTTTCTAGAAAGATTGGAAAGAGAAATTGAGCGAGCGAAAAACCGTTATCCAGAGGCAACATTGGTCGGGATAGCAGACGGGGCAGAATCAAATTGGAAGTTTTTAGAAAAGCAAACGGAAGAACAGATATTAGATTTCTATCATGCCTCTGGTTACTTAGGTGCCTTGGCAGAAGCGTTGCATCCGAATACCGTGTCAAAACAAAAAGAATGGTTGACTGAAAATTGTCGAGAACTCAAGCATGAAAAAGGAAAAGCAGGAGAACTGCTAAATCTGATGAAAGAAGTCAAAGAAGAAAAAAGTCATTCTAAGAATCTTACCGAGAAACTACAAGCGGCGATTACTTATTACGAGAATCATCAGCATCAAATGGATTATGCTGAATACTTAGAGAAAAAGTATCCGATTGGTTCAGGTGTTACGGAAGCAGCTTGTAAGACGTTGGTCAAACAACGATTATGTTGTTCAGGAATGCGATGGAAGGAAAAAGGAGCAGGAATTATTTTGAGCCTACGAGCTTTGGTATTGACCAAGGAACGATGGAGTCAATTTTGGGCAAAACTTGATCAATATGGGTTCCCTGTAGAACCCTGATTACAACAGCTTTTATCAACTAAAGGTCGCACCCCTATAGAATAGGACAGGGCGAACGCATCTTAATTTTTGAAAGGTAGGCTGGATAAGGGTTTCCGAGATCATGATTGATTTTTTATGAAACGCTGAAAGTCTTATCAGATAAGGAGTCTAGAATATTAGATGCGTTTGCCCTGTCCTATATTCAATAAATCAGGCGTGAATTAAGTCTGTCTCTGTTTCAATATTGAGAGCTTAAGATCAAAAATCTAAGTCAAATGAAAAATTGTCATGGTACAGCTAATGGATTTTAAAGAAAAAAACCAAAGACATTGGTTAGATATCGCTGAGTTCTCCTGTTCTATGGTAATGATATTGGCTTTGATCGTGGGCTGGTGGCTGCAATCATTTTGGTTCCCGTTAACGCTGGTGGCGATCGCCGTTCTGGTTTCACAACTCAATCGTCTTAGGTCAGAAAGACTTGATCGTAAGCGAGCCAGCCATTTTTCTAAGCAATTACAGCGTTTAAGCCAAATGTTTGAAGCGTTGGAACAGGCTGTCAACCGATCGCCTTTGCCCCTTTCGCTACCATTTTCACCATCATCCTCTCCACCCCTCTCTGCTGATCTGGATAGACTGCATAGCCTAGAAGATTCTCTCTCTGAATTGGTTAAATATTTTCAGCAACAGGCGATCGCCGAACGCCTAGAACAGTTAGAACGGCGTTATCAATGGCTGAGTGTGGAAGCAGAGACTAGCCCGACCTTTACTCCGCCCCTGCCCACAGATGCTTTTCCTAGTCCTGTCGCCCAGGCAGTTCCCAATGGATTAGGGGTTTCTAGCTCCATACCGGCGATCATTCCCCAAGTCAGAATGCTGCGTCAGATTCCAGCCCATCGTAATGCGGTTTCTTCTTTGGCCATCAGTGAGGATGGACGTTTTTTTGTGAGTGCAAGTTGGGATCAATCGCTGAAAATCTGGGAAACCGATTCTGGCAATTTATTGGGAACTATTATTGCCCATAGCCAGGGGGTTTTAGCGACGGTGTTTTTAGCGACAACGGCCAAACTTGAGGATTGTCGGTTAGCCAGTGGTAGTTTTGATCAAACTTTAAAATTTTGGCGTGTTAAATCCCGCTCTCAGACTGGGTATGACCTAGAGCTAGAAAGAACCTTGACTGCTCATACTGGCTCTGTTTATCAGTTGGCCCTAGCGGCTGATCACCAATTGCTAATCAGTGCGAGTTATGACCAAACCCTAAAACAGTGGGATAGTCGAAGTGGAGTTTTACGGGAAAGTTCTCTGGATTCTCTCGGCTCCATTGAAGCGATCGCTGTCCATGAAGAAAGGGAAATTATTGCAGCCGGTGGAGGAGACGGAACAGTTACGCTCTGGCAATTGGGGACGGGTCAGAAACTTGGTCATTTAGTGGGTAATATTTCTTCGATTAAAGCATTAGCCATTAATCACGCTGGCCATTGGATTGCGGCAGCTTGTACCGATGGCACTATCAAGTTTTGGCAATTACCTCTTACCCTGCCACCTAATTTATCACTGCACCCTCAACAGCAACTGCTGGCTCATCAGGGACAAGTAACCAGTCTGTGTTTTACCAGTTCTGAGCAATTATTGAGTGCTGGCAATGACGGCGGGATCAAACTTTGGCAATCGGAACAAGGGGAAGCGATCGCGGTGTTAGTAGAGCCATCCCTTTTCGCTGCTCCCAAAGACATCGTGTTATCGCTAACCTTAAGTCAAGATGAACAATTCCTGCTTTCTGGTCATGCAGATGGTACAGTATCCATCTGGCAGTTTTTTGTCCCAAATTCCTAACGTTTAAGGGTTTTGGTTTTGATTTTGATACAGGATGGATAGTTATACCGCAAAAAGAGGATGATTAAAATGCCGATAGGTCTTGAATATCAATGGGGAAGACCATGAGTCAAAAAAAAGAAACCTTAATCCTGTTGCTTTCTCTCTGTTTAACCCTGGGGGCAGTGGGCATAGGCGTTAAGTTGTTAATGCCATCTCCTAGTGGGATAACTCAGTCTTCGCAAAATCCAGGGCAGCAAGAGACTGATTTAAGGCAACGTATGAGCTATGGAGAACGATCTCTGATTCCTAGCCCCACAAATATTCATAAAAGTGTCGCGATCCAAGCCTTTGCAGAGGGGAATTTTCCCAAGGCGATCGCCGAATTTCAACAATATTTACAGCTTGTTCCCAACGATCCAGAGGCTTTAATTTATCTGAATAATGCCAAAATTAGCAAAAATGCCTTAGCTTTTGTGGTTTCTGTTCCCATTGGTAAGGATCTCAATGGTTCTCAAGAACTGTTGCGAGGGGTGGCTCAAGCCCAAACGGAAATTAATCAAAAGGGTGGTATTAAGGGAGTTCCCCTCAAAATTTTGATTGCTAATGATGACGATGACGTTGGTATAGCCCAACAATTAGGACAGCAGTGGGTTAAGAATCCAGAAATTTTAGGGGTGATAGGTCATTTTGGCAGTAATACGACGATTGAAACGGCGAAGAATGTCTATGAACCCCAAGGTTTACCGATGATCTCACCGACCAGTACTTCGACGGAAATTTCAGAACTGGGTAATTATATTTTTCGGACAGTCCCCAGTGATTTGTTTGCCGGCAATGCTCTCGCTAACTATATGTTAAAAGATCTGAAAAAAACGAAAGCCGCCGTTTTTTATAATTCCCAAAGTAGCTACAGTAAATCCTTGAAAAATGTTTTTACCACCGCTTTGTTGGGGAATGGGGGAGAAGTGACCCTGGAGGCCGATTTGATGGCGGCTGATTTTAATCCGGTTGAAGCGGTCAAACAGGCTAAGTCCCAGGGAGCGCAGGTTTTAATGTTAGCGATGAATACCTCTAGTGTCGATAAAGCGTTATTGGTGATTCAAGCTAATCAAGGACAATTACCTCTTCTCGGTGGGGATAGTGCCTATAGACCTCAACTTTTGCAAAGTGGTGGCAAAAATGCGGTCGGGATGGTGGTGGCGATTCCCTGGCACGTTCTGGCCCATCCCAATAGTCCTTTTGTACAAGAAGCAGCCCAGCTTTGGAAAACCAGCAATGTGAATTGGCGAACGGCGATGGCCTACGATGCCGCCCAGGCCTTTATTACCGCTTTGGGACAAGATCCTTCTCGTCAAGGCATTCAAAAAGCTTTATCGAGTCCCACTTTTACTGCGCCTGGAGCGAGTGGTAATGTGCGTTTTCTCCCTTCCGGCGATCGCAATCAATCGGTTCAGCTTGTGATTGTTCAACCAGGAGAGCGATCGGGCTTTGGTTATGATTTTGTGCCGGTGAACAGCAATTCCAAATTCAGAATGTAGCTAAAGACAAAAAAACTCAAGGTAATGTTTTAGACCTGTGGAGCACTTTTCTAGAACGTTGTCAGCGAAAGAATTGCAATTGGTCTTATCCACAGATTCAGAACACTACCGATTCAGATACTGTTTTTCAATCTCTGCGGCTGGCAGGGGTTTAGAAAATAAATAGCCTTGGCCAAATTCACAGCCCAACGTTTGGAGCCATTGCTGCTGTTGGGGAGTTTCGATCCCTTCGGCAATCACCGACAAGTTCAATTGTTGACTGAGGGCCAGAATCGTATTCACAACATGATAATTGCGATTATGATCTTGAATCTCCTTAACAAAAGAGCGATCAATTTTAAGATTATCCACTGGAAAACGATGTAAATAACTGAGGGAAGAATACCCTGTACCAAAATCATCAATGCTAATTTGAATCTGGCGCGATCGCAGTTTTTCGGTTAAGTGAATTGCCATTTCTGCATTTTCCATAATCGCGCTTTCGGTAATTTCAAGTTTGAGATGGGAGGGCTGAATTTGAGTTTCTGCCAAAATGCGATCAATATCAGCTAATAAGGTCTGGCTTCCAAACTGTCGTACCGAAAGATTGACACTCATACTGAGATCTGTCCAGCCTTTTTGTTGCCAAGTTTGGAGTTGTTCACAGGCTTGCTTCAAAACAAAAAGATCTACATTGACAATTAAGCCAGTGGCTTCTAAACAGGGGATAAACTCAATCGGAGCAATCATGCCTCGTTCAGGATGTTGCCATCGGACTAAAGCCTCAAAACCGGCACATTTTTGGGTTTGTAGATGGATGATCGGCTGATAATAAAGAACAAATTCTTGATTTTCGAGGGCACGTTGTAAGTCATTTTCCAGATTTAAACGAGTTACCATGGCCAGGTGCATCTGGGAGTCAAAAATTTGATAACTGCCCTTGCCCCGTAACTTGGCTTGGTACATAGCAGTATCAGCATCCTGGAGGAATGCTTCCGGTAGTTGACTCTTGCCATTGTCCAGAGCTACCCCAATCGAAACGGTCATAAAAATATCACAGTTGGCAATGGAAAAGGGAGTATGAAAACTGTGCAAAATGTCTTGAATAAAGCTCTCTAACGCTTCTTTTGTCTCAATCTGTTGCAATAAAAAACCAAATTCATCTTCTCCCAAACGGGCTAAAACATCTCCCGATCGCAAATGCTGTTGTAAACGGTCGGCGATCGCGATCAGTAACTGATTACCAACCTCGTGACCAAAGGAACCATTAACCAACTTGAACTGATCACAGTCTAGGGACAGAATGGCAAAAGATCTTGGCTCGAATTGACATTGCTCCACCAATTTTTGTAGCAAGAAAGTTCGACTGGGAAGCTTGGTCAGAGAATCCCGAAAAATCATGGACTGTAATTGAGCCGTTCGCTGTTTGACCTTGGCTTCTAAATTGGCATTAAAATGAGCTAATTGCTGATACTGTTCATGGATACGTAACATGGAGCGCACCCTCGCTTTTAACTCCAAACGATTAACGGGTTTACTAATAAAATCATCGGCTCCAGCACTTAAACATTGAGCCAAATCAGTCTTGTTGGTAAGAGCCGTAACCATAATAATGGGGACTCCTTCCCATTGCGGCATAGCTTTAATGCGTTGGCAGACTTCTATGCCATCCAATCCCGGCATCATCACATCTAGCAAAATCAGATCGGGCTTAATCGCGTTGAGAAAACTAAGCGCCTCTTGACCACTAGCAGAATAATGTAGAGAATAATCCTGATCATTTAAAAGGACTTCGATGACATCAAAGTTTTCGGGTTCATCATCAACGATCAGAATAGAAGACATAGGTAGCTGTGGTTAGATAGTTAATACTTTTGGGCAAAAATGAAATAAACTGGGACAATTAATCGCCTAATTGCCAATAATGGGGAGAGAAATTGTTACCTTTGTTTCTCGCTTATAGACACTCTGAATAGAGAAATGACCGCCAGCCAGTTGAACAATTTTCATCACGATTTTTAAACCAATCCCGATACCTGGTTGTTGATGCTCCTTGCGCTCAAATTGTCTAAAGGCATCAATTCTAGAAATTTGATAGGCTGTCATCCCTCGTCCCCAATCATGAATGGAGATATTCAGCATCCCGTCGATAATCTGGCTTTTAATCTGGATCTCGGTGCCACAAGCAGAATATTTCAAGGCATTATCGACTAATTCTTTCAGTAGGATCGATAAATATTTTTCGGGCAAAGATAGGGTGGCTTCCTTAAGCTCAAATTTTAGATCTTTATTGCGTTCATAGCTTTTGGCATGAATTTCCAAAGCCATCTTAATATCAGCCGCCGAAAATCGCGTTTGAGCCGTTCCCAGATCTTTGTGCTGACTGACGGTTATTTCCAATTGTAAATACAGCAGGAATTTTTTGGTTAGTTCATTAAGGCGATTGGCCGATTGATCTGCCCAACTTAGTATTTCCCGTACTTCGGTAATTTCCATGTCTTGAATATTATCCTTCAGCACTTCAATTACGCCGATAATGCCATTGAGGGGAGTATTCAGTTCATGGGATAAACTAACGGCCAAATTGCCCGTTAATTCTTCTAAATTTTGTCCTAGGATGTTAATGGTGTCTCGTTGAATGACAGAGAACTCTTGAATCCGATCATATTGCTGTTTGATGCGTAACATCGATTTGACCCTAGCCCGCAATTCAAAACGATTGACGGGTTTACTGATAAAGTCATCGGCTCCAGCTTCCAAGCACCGTGATAAATCTTCCTTAGACGTTAAGGCCGTGACCATGATAATAGGAATGGCTTGCCATTGAGATTTGGCTTTAAGTTGTTGGCAAACTTCAATTCCGTCTAAACCTGGCATCATCACATCCAGGAGAATTAGGTCTGGACTAAAAGTATTGAGTAAAATCAGGGCTTCTTGACCACTCGCTGCATAGTGCAATTGATAGTCGGCATCACTCAAAAAAGTTTCAATGACATCAAAGTTATCTGGTTCATCATCAATGACAAAAATCGATGGTACATTCATTAGCTATTGACCTAACTTTCCAAAAGGTTATGAATCGCCTTTACTAACTCTTTCATTTTAACAGGCTTACTCAAATAATCATTCGCTCCCGCAGTCAAACAACGATCGCGATCGCTCGGCATGGCCAGGGCTGTTAAGGCAATGATCGGAATTTTAGCAAGGTTTGGATCTAGACGAATCTGTTTAATCGCCTCTAAACCGTCTAAATCGGGCATTTGAATGTCCATCAGGATCAAATCGGGTTTTTGGGACTGACTGAGGGCGATCGCCTCTTTCCCGTTTCTGGCGAGGAGTAGGATAAAGCCTTTGGCAGTGAGATAACTGGAAATGGTGATTAAATTGGCTTCATTATCCTCGGCCAACAGAATTAAAGCGGCTTTTTCGGGTTTTGACTGACTCAGCGTCATAGATAGCTCGGCCAAGGGATCAGGGATTGAAACCCAATCTAAACAATCCTGACAGGGAAGATCCACCGTAAAGCAACTCCCCTGACCAACCTCACTCCTAACCCCCACCCGCCCACCATGAAGTTCTACCAGACGTTTGACAAGCGCTAGTCCCAAGCCCGTTCCCTCATATTGACGATTTAAGGCCCCATCAAGCTGTACAAAGGGCTGAAACAGTTTGCTGATATTTTCGGTAGCAATACCAATGCCTGTATCCATGACTGCGAGACGTAAAAAGGATTGAGGCGGAGAAAATGGTCTGACTTCTAGGGTAATCTGTCCTCCCTTGGGTGTAAATTTAACCGCATTACTCAGCAGATTGATCAGGACTTGGCGAATCCGTCGCTCATCAATCACTAAGTCAGGTAAATTAGGCGGTAATTTTAGCTCTACTTGAATTTGTTTCTGGGATGCCTGGGCTTGGATCAAGGCGAGACTGGCATGACAAAGAGGAGCAATGGCGGTGGGACGACAATCTAACTCAATTTTATCTGCGCCAATTTTAGCAAAATCGAGAATGTCGGTAATGAGCGAGAGTAAATGTCATCCGTGTCAACTTAACGTGTAACTCTTGCTAATTAAGGCTTTGGAACCGTTTGATGACGAGCCGTTGAGCCTTATTTCGGAGGATTAGAAACTATAACGCTTGATTAATCGTTGATTGATGATGGGTTAGCATCGCATAATCCATCCTACGATCCTTATTTAGTAAGGCTTTTGGCTTAAGTTGACACCAATGGAGTAAATGTGTGCCACTACGTTCAACTGTTTGAAGAGATTGACGTTGTTTCGCATTGATTGGCCCATAGATTTCTTCCTGTAGTCCTTCGGTCATTCCCAAAATGGCGTTGAGGGGGGTTCGCAGTTCATGACTCATGGTGGCCAAAAATTCATCTTTGAGACGGTTAGCACGCCACAATTCAGTATTGTTTTCCTCCAGTTGGATCTCGGCTTTTTTGCGATCGCTGATATCGATAACCAAACAAACACAATTGTCATCGTCAGGAGAAAGTAAAGCGACACTGAGCAAGATCGCAATGGGGTGGCCATTCTTATGGTAATAAGCTTTTTCCCAAAGCTCAATAAAACCCTCCAGTTTGAGTTGTTCAATGGTCGCCAAATCCTGTGGCATATATTCCGGTGGTGTTAGCTGAACCCAGTTAATCCGATTAGCCTGAAGATCCTCTCGACTGTAACCAATGATTTCCAAAAAACGATCATTGGCATCGGTTATCTGACCATTAAAATTGGCAAACATCATGCCAACAATATTCGAGTCAAAGACTCGACGAAAACGGGTTTCACTTTTACGCAAGGCTGCTTCTGCCCTGTCCCGTTCCTGGAGGGTTGCTTGTCGTTGGCTAATGTCCTGAAACGCAATGATCGCATGGCTAACCATCTTGTGAGCATCGAAAACAGGGGTTTCCCACACCTCTAAGGCGATTCTGCCGTTATCTTTAAGCATCTCTAAATCATCAATGTGGCTGGCCTTGCCTTGCAAAGCATGAACAATGGGACGGCGATCGCGGGGATAGGGCTGATCTGTGCCAGTAATATAAAACTTATAATTAAGTGCTAACCCATCGATCCGACTCCCCAAAGTGAAATGACTGCCCAATAGCTCTTTGGCAATGGGATTGCAATAAATAACAATGCCATCGGGCTGATAAATAATAATTCCCACCGGAATAGCGTTTAAAAACTGCTGAAGTTCTTGGTTATGATTATTTAAGACTTGCAGCGCATTTTGAAGACGAAGAGAAGATTCCCTGATATCCGCAGCCATGCGATTAAAAGATTCAGCTAGGATATAAAGTTCGGTGACTAAAATATTTTCCGTTGACAATATTTGTTGCTTGCCCTCAGCCACTAATTGACTCGCTTGGCTCAGTGATTGAATTGGCCTCGTAATGCCATTGGCGATCAGGATACCAATCGCAATAGATAGAAATAGCGTCAGTCCACACAAGATCAGTATTCGTTGATTATTGGCCTCAATGTCGGCCAGGTAATCAGATTGAGGTATGGCAATTATGACTAACCAGTCAATCCCAATTTGATGACGATAGGGAGTAATTTGAATAAATAGATCTTGATCTTGAATATTTATTTTAGTATTGAGAGTTTGTTTGGTTCGATGTAAACTCTCTAATTTCTGATTAACGATTTTATTGATAGCTTGGGAAAGGGGATCTTGAATGTCCGCTAATTTTATCCGGTGAGCCTTGCCATTGATGATTTTATTGGGGTTCTGAGTCGCGGAACTAGCAACCAATAATCCAGAACGCTCTAGGATGAAAACCTGTCCCGATTTGCCAACGGTAATATGTCGCAAAAACTGACTGATTTTGGCCAAACTCAAATCTATGCCCAGAATTCCTAATAGTTTGTGGGAGGAGTTATAGACAGGCGCAGTGGCAGAGATCGAGATCTCTTCTGGTACACCATTCCAATTATAGATGGAACTCCAACTCCAAATGGGTCGTTTTGCTTCTAGGGCCTTGAGATACCAATCCTCATTGGTAGGATTTTCTTGCTTTACTATGACAGGAGGATAGAGACGGTTGCCTTGATCATCGGGTCGATAAATAGTAATTGTACCCAGTTGCGGTTGTTTTATTTCAGCAATTTCTAAGTTACCATCCACATAGCCTGAGCCAATAAATTGTTTTTGAAGATTGCCATAATTCATATAGGAAAAATTATAGTTAGTAACTTGTTGCCAAAACAGTTTTCCTAGCTTGTTAAAATTATTAACATCTATTAATCCTGAGCCAATGAGATCTCGATTGCTTTGATTGACCTTCTGGGCTATATCTAGATAGGAGTCTAGATGTTCGATGACGTGTTCTTTGGTTTCAGCCATCAAATGATTGACCGAGGCTGCCACTGATTTTTGGCCAACACGATAGGATAAATAACCCACGAGTCCCACCGCCCCGACAATTTGCACCACAAAGGGAACAATGAGTAGCCAGCGTAGCGAGAGATGACGAAAGAAGAAAGGAGATTTTTGCATGAATTATAAAGTTGCTCCCGTCTTTAATTTTGCTGTTCTAAAAGCTGTTGAATGGTCGTAACCAGTTGTTTCATTTTAACGGGCTTACTTAAATAGTCATTGGCTCCCGCCGCTAAACAGCGATCGCGATCATTAACCATGGCAAAAGCTGTTAAGGCAATAATAGGAATCGATGCGGATAGAGGGGCCAGACGAATTTGTTTGATCGCTTCTAAACCGTCTAGCTTAGGCATTTGAATATCCATTAAAATTAGATCCGGCTGGGCAGATTGGGCCAACGCGATCGCTTCTTCTCCATCTTTTGCAAAAATCAACTGATAGCCCTTGGCCTTTAAATAACTTGAAATCGTCCTAACGTTAGCATCATTGTCCTCAGCTAAAAGAATCACGGCTGACATTTCCGATGTTTTCAGAACGGGGACATTAGAGGAACTATCCGCTTCGGACGGAAAATTTGCAGAAGCCCTGATGGGCTGAGATTCAGTACAGGGAAGGGTCATGGTAAAGCGACTGCCCACCCCTAGCTCACTAGTGACCCCCACCTGCCCACCATGCAGTTCAACCAAGCGTTTAACCAAAGATAGTCCCAGACCTGTCCCCTCATATTGCCGATTGAGCGCGCCATCAATTTGGATAAAGGGTTGAAACAGTTTGTCGATATTTTCCGCCGCAATGCCGATGCCGGTATCAATGACCGCCAGTTCTAAAAAGGGAGGAGGAAGGGGATCAATGGTCTGGGGAGGCCTAAGGGGGGTCACTTCGAGGATAATCTGGCCACCCTCTGGGGTAAATTTGACTGCATTGTTGAGAAGATTGATCAAAACCTGGCGGACACGCCGTTCATCCACTAACAGGGCTGGCAAATGGGACGGTAATTTGCTCTCTAATTGGATACGTTTATTGAGGGCCTGTTGTTTAATAAAGGCCAGACTGGAGTTACAAAGGGAGGCAACCGCGATCGCGCTACAGTCTAATTCAAGTTGACCGGCTCCAATTTTGGCCAGATCCAGAATATCGTTAATCAAAGATAATAAATGAGAACTACTGCGCTCAATGGTTTGCAGTGCCTTGAGTTGTTCTGAGTTAATCATCCCAAAAACTTTTTCCTGAAGTCCTTCGGTCATGCCGAGAATGGCATTGAGGGGAGTACGAAGTTCATGGCTCATATTGGCCAAAAATTCATCCTTCAAACGATTGGCACGAACCAATTCTGCATTGGTTATTTGTAACTGAGCCTCCGCTTGTTTCCGTTCTGCAATATCAGTAATCGTTCCAATTAATCTCAGGGCTTGATCCCCGACTGCCCCAAGAACACGTCCCCTGGATAAAAACCAAGTGGGGGTTCCATTCATCTGGAGGAGTCGATGTTCGCAGGAAAATTCGGGCGTTTTATCGTTTAAGTGCAAATGCAGGGTTTCTAAAAAGCAGTCTCGATCTTCGTGATAAATGTATTCTATCCAATCGTTAAAGTGGGCGGGTAAGGCTAAATCGGCATACCCTAGCCATTCCTGAATCCCTTGATCCAAGAGAAACTCGTCGCTCTGCATATGCCAATCCCAGACCCAGATCTTCGCGGCACGGGTTGCCAGTTCATAGCGTTGGGCAACTTCTGCATATTTACGTTCGGCGATCGCCAATTCCATCTGTTTGTAAGCTTTTACCTGTTCAAAGACAGAGGCTAGGGTTGTCCCCAAAAAACCAATTTCATTGTTAGGTAGGCGAGGCAGTAAAAATTTTTCTTGATGTTCACTTTTGGCGATCGCTCCGTTAATTTTGTCCAAGGGAGAGAGAACTAAATGTTGAATCAGCCAGCCCATAAATAACAAAATCATCCCGCCACTGATGATCAAGACCCAAACCAGTGAAAGCGCACCTTGTAGGGCATCCTGTTCCATTTCTTGAAGATTCATCACGGAGATCGCCACCCCTCGATGCTGGGTTGGGGACGGGGAATGCGGATTCTGAGGCGTAAATAAAGTGCCACTAAATGGCAGCATTTGAACTACTACTGGTTGACCATCCAGGGTCGTGCGAATATTCGTTTCAATGCCATTTTGGGAAGCTTCGTGTTGAGCGGCGGCTAGAGTCGGACGCAGTTGGGCATAGGAGGTAGCACGATTTTGAATCGCAAAGGCATCACTATGAGCCAGAATCATACCGTCAGGGGCGACAATAGACACTTCAATTACCGTTGGTAGGGTGGCATAGTTTTGAACTAAGCGTTCCACCAGATAGACATCCTGCCGTTCAATCAGTCCTTCTGAGGCAAATTCCAAACCTTCCGTGATACTCTCTGCCCGTTGTTGAACTTGCCGTTCTAAACTATTTCGCAAAGAATGATAGGCGATTGAAAAAGTTGCCAATCCAACTACCATTAAAGAGGCTCCAAAACCACTTAGTAATTGTTTAGCAAGTTGTTTTTTTGTCGATGGCTGAGACTGCTTCATTGCTGCCAATTGCGAGTTGCTTTGGTAATCGGGCCAGCATCAATTTTTACATCGTTACGTACAATTCGCCCATGTCGAAGATCGGACAATAATAGCTGGCGAGTTTGTTGATAGGCCTCCTCTAATCTTCCTTCCACAAACATCCGACGATTCATCTCTAGATCGCCTTTTTTAAGTCCCTGGAAATCCGTTGCAAAGGTCTCTGGGGTTACGCCTAATTGTTTGGCTACAGTAGCAAAAACGACTTGTGGTTGCTTATTAACCGCCTCCATCGTCTCAAACCAGGCTTCAATAAATTGGATCAATTCATCCTGTTTATCGGCAATAAGACTGGCGCGAGTTGCCAAGCCATCAATCACTAAACTATCAAGATCAGCAGTGGTATGAATTACCTTGCCACCAACGGCCTTGGCTGTATCCGTTAACAGGGGTTCCCAAAGGACAGCCGCATCAATTTTGCCCTGTTTGATGAGAGCGGCTCCTCGCTCATTGGCCACATCGACAATCTCTACGTCGGTGGGTTTGAGGTTATTCGCCTTAAGGGCTTCTAGTAGAATTAAGTGGGATACGGTGCTAAATTTAGCACTGACTTTTTTCCCTTTTAAGTCCTTGACTGAGGTGAGCTTCGGGCGAGCAGCAATGCCATCTGAACCGGCGGAAATATCCACTACCATGACAAAAACGGGTTTTTCCTGATTCCAATCCACTTGCATGACTTCGGACAAGGGCGCAAAACTGACATCCTGGGAACCGCGCATGGTGGCGCGAATATTATCTTGTTGATTGTTAAAGCGGATGAATTTAACATCTAGCCCATGTTGACGATAAATACCCGCTTCTTTGGCGTATAGGGCGATTTGATAGCCGGGCCAAGTATTGAGTCCGACCTTAAAGACTTTTAAGGATTGAGTTTGCTCAAAACCACAACCTTTCAGGGCGATCGCAATTGTTCCTACTAGGCAAAATAGCATTAGGAAACGAAAAAACTTAAATTTAATCATTAAAATCATAATTATTAAGGGATAATGTCGATTAGGGGTTTTCGGGATAGCCCCGCACTTCAAAATAATTAATCTCAGATAGCAAAAAACTCCAGTATCCTAGAAGGTATCCTAAGCCAACTAAATACTAGAGTTTTTATGCCCGACCAAGTATACGTCGGTCGAAAATCTGACAAGCCCATTGTAGCCCCTTCCCTCTAAGATGGATACACATTCTTAGAATCCCTTTCAGAGAAAGACAAGTATTGGGATGTGTGCGACCTTTAGTTGATAAAAGAGCGTTGCTTAATCAGGGTATGAAATAGAATTTTGCATACATCTAGAAACCAGTGTGAGTCAATGTTTTAAAAATTGCATCTTTAGAGATTCATACCTCAAGTCAGCAACGCCTAACGCTTCATCGCCCTTGCCATATCCCGTTGATCATCACGCTTTTTGATCGCATCCCGTTTGTCGTGTAACTTTTTACCTTTCCCTAAACCCAGGGACACTTTCACAAAACTGCCCTTCATATACATTTTAAGAGGAACTAGGGTTAGCCCTTTTTGTTCAACTTGACCAATCAGTTTGCGAATTTCCCGACCGTGCAGTAAGAGTTTACGGGTACGTCGAGGATCGTGATTAAAATACGCGCTACTGGCATCGTAGGGAGAAATATGAACATTAATTAGCCAGGCTTCACCGTTCCGCAACAGCGCGTAGCCATCCCGCAAATTCACTTTGCCCGCTCGAATCGACTTTACTTCCGTTCCTTTGAGTTCAATTCCGGCTTCGTAGGTTTCTAGAATCTCGTAGAGGTGACGGGCTTGGCGATTGTCGCTGATTAATTTAAAGGTGTCGTTTTGATTACCCATATCTTAACTAGGATAACATCTTCACTTCCGTTAACGGTAGACTGATCACAGTCTTTTTGAGAGTGAGCGATCGCCTTGCTTGGCAGGATACCCCCAATTTTCCCCATAAAATTTGCCCAATGTGTTGTACTTTGAGGGAGAAATTAGCATTAAGGGCAAACCCGGACGAATGGAAATACCTCAACTGATTTTTAATGGCATTGCTGTGGGCAGTATTATTGCTCTAGCGGCGGTCGGACTAACCTTAACCTATGGCATTTTAAGGCTTTCTAACTTTGCTCATGGTGATTTTATGACCCTGGGAGCCTATTTGGCCTGGTTAGCCAATACCAGTGGGGTGAATCTCTGGCTATCAATGGGTTTAGGGGCAGCAGGAACGGCGATGGCCATGTTACTGTCCGAGTGGTTACTGTGGAAACCCATGCGCGATCACCGAGCTAGTCCGACCACCTTGATTATTATTTCCATTGGACTGGCGTTGTTTTTACGCAATGGTATTTTGTTTATTTGGGGCGGCAATAACCAAAATTACGTGGGGCCAATTATTCCAGCTCAGGAATTTTTAGGCTTAAAACTTGAGTATAATCGCATTATTGTTATTGGTTTGGCGATCGCCGCGATGGTGGCGTTACATTTGCTCTTACAAAAAACCAAAATTGGTAAGGCGATGCGGGCAGTGGCCGACAATATCGATTTAGCACGGGTATCGGGCATCAATGTGGAATGGGTCGTGATCTGGACTTGGATTATTACGGCGGTACTAACGGCTTTGGGCGGTTCCATGTATGGGCTGATTACGACCATTAAACCCAATATGGGTTGGTTTTTGATCTTACCAATGTTTGCTTCTGTCATTCTCGGCGGCATTGGCAATCCCTATGGAGCGATCGCCGGAGGTTTAATTATCGGTATTGCCCAGGAGGTCAGTGTGCCTTGGTTTGGCCCCGATTACAAAATGGGGGTAGCGTTACTGATTATGATTGTTATTCTTTTAATTCGTCCCCAGGGTTTATTCAAAGGAACCACCTAAACATTTGCTACAGACCATCTTGAGCCAGCAGATAGTCTCGAACCCAGAGCGCGCTAGCAGGTGCTAAGAGAATGCCATTGCGATAATGTCCTGTGGCAATTAACACATTGTCGTATCCGGCTAAGGGTCTAAGAATCGGTGAGGATTCCTCCTGGGGTTGAGGACGTTGCCCTGACCAAGAATGCAAAATCCTAGCCTTGGCTAAATCAGGACAAAAAGCGATCGCGGTTTCCAAGAGTTTTTCTAAACTCAAGGGATCTGGCTGCAAACTTTCTGATGTTTCTAAAAATTCAACGGTAGCTCCTAACCAGTATTCTCCCTTTCCTAAGGGCACAATATGGACATCTTCCCCCGTAATCACCGGTTGAAAATGATTATGTCCTAGGATCTGAGGTAATTTAACCCGTAAGGCCTGACCCAGGACAGGTTCAAGCTTAACGGTTTGGTGTAATTGTTGGGTTAGGGTAAGAGACTCTAAGCCCGCCGTGATAATTACCTGATCGGCGACAAAATCCCCTTGATCAGTTTGAACTGATTGGACGACTTGACCATGGGAAGCCCTGTGAGCCGGATGGACAGTAAAATCCTGAACCGTTACGCCACTGCGATAATCAACGCCCTTTAAACAAGCGGCTGTCACCAAAGCTTCTGTAAATTGCCGAGGCTGGATTTGACGGTCTTGGGGAGAATAAACGGCACTGAGAATATTTTCTCCTCTGATTTGCGGACATTTGTGTGCAAGCATTTCCCGATCCCAAAGCTCTAAACGGTATCCCTCGGCCTGACGTAGGATTTGCCGCTTATGCCATTGATTGTGTTCCTCTTCAGAAAAGAGCAGCAAGACAATGCCCTGATCATTGATCTCCAAAGTTTGGCCCGTTAATTCTTGTAATTCCTGAAGAAGACTCTCGAAACGGGCCAGGGTTGCTTGTCTGAGTGTCCAGGCCCGACCCTTTGTTTTTTTGCTAATCACCCCCATGAGAACGCCTAAAGCAGCCCCACTCGTTCCACTGGCAGCCTGATTTTTTTCAAGCAGGGTAATATTCAAGTTCGGCAGCAAACTTAATTCGTAGGCGATCGCCGCACCAATAACGCCAGCACCAATAATTACAATCTCAGTCATTCGTCAATTTCTCCTTGCCGCTTTGCAGAAAAGTCTCTCAGTTGGGGGTAGGAATCGATTAGCATAGAGAATAAATTGTTGTTTTAGTAACCCTTCAAAGGAGAGCATCGTGAATAACGTCCCAAAGTTTGTCTCGCTCAATGAATCCGGACTGGGTTGTGCGTTAACGGTTTTATTGGTGAGTCTGTTACTGGGGGCAGTGGGCTTAGGCTGGGTCGTGAATAGTGTTTTAATTCTTTTGGCTTTATTAGCGGTTGCTCCTATTCTCGGCTTTTTGGGTTTGCGTTGGTGGATGAAGCGCAATTTAGTCGAGTCTGACTGCCCTGTCTGTGGTTATGAATTTACCAGTTTTAAGGGCAGTGAATGCCGTTGTCCCAGTTGCGGAGAGTCATTAAGAGTAATAGAGGGAAAATTTGAAAGGATATCACCCCCAAACACTATTGATGTTGATGCTGTAGAAGTCTCAGTACAAGTATTGGAAGATTAGCCCAAAAACAAAGGCGATCACTATCAATGAAGATCGCCTCAAAATTTTTCTTCTTCTTATCAGTTTGCAAGGAGCATTAACTTTCCTGGGTAGAGCCTCTTGTCCCTGGTAAATCCCAATTATCAAAGGAGAGAGCATCATCAGAAAAGAGTTCTTCTAAACCAGACTCAGAAGCGGGGTGATTTTCTGGCTCATTGGTTTGCCCAAAAAGCTCATCTAGCCCTGTTGTTAATAAATAGGGTTCAGGACTAAATAAATCCCCAAAGATATCATCCGATTCTTCGATGGGAGGACGCTTGGAAAAATCATCATCTTCCGTTTGCAGCATTTCTAAAAACTCCACATCGGACTTCTCTGGCGTTGAGTCTGAAAAATTAATAAAAGGGGTCTCACCACTCTGGCCAGGCTCGGACAAAGGAAGCTCCGGTAAAACTTCTCGATCAGCTTGATCCTCTGGGAACATATCCAATAAAGACAGATCTTCTGAACCTAATTCTAGCTCTGCTGATAGATCCGATAATTCTTCTAAACTTTCTAGATCCTGCATTTCAGAAAAAGCTAACAGGTCAGGATTTTCTGTAATCGCATCGTCTTGTTGGAGGTCTAAGAGAAAGTCTAATTCCGATTCGGCATTCAATTCTTCAGTCAAGGATTCGAGACTGGCATGATCTGAGGGAATATCGGCCAAAAAGTCTGCGGGTAATTCAAGAGAGTCCATTGTAGTATCAATGGCACTAATCTCTTCTAACACGAGCGGAAAATCATTGGCGATTGACATTTCCATCGCATTATCGCCTTCCGCCCAAGCTCCTAGATCTGGTTCACTGAAATTAACTTCTTCTAGAGGGATATCTACCGCATCCACCCAGTTATCTTCCTCTACCGAGATCGGTGTTTCTAATGAAGGTGAAAAGGGATCGTCAAAGGGAGAGGTTTGCTCGCTGAGCCAAGGGGATTCGTCCTCTCTAAAGCTTTCTTCCTCCGTCCAATCACTGAGATCCAGTTCTGCAACACTCGCAATTTCTGGAGCAATTTCTGGGGTTTCTGGAGAAAGCTCAAAAGCTTCTTCTTCAAAGAGAGAGGATTCTAGGTCTAATAAAGCAGGGGCTTCTGCTCTAAATTCTTGTTCTGAGGGAGCATCGATCGCATCAACCCAATTTTCTTCTGGGGCGGTTTCTTCAACAACTTCGGTTTCTTCTCTGGGGGGGGCAATGGCTTCAAGAGGCTCTTCTTGTTCTTCCCTGGCAGGGCTAGGAGTCTCAACGGCTTCTTCATGACCCAATAGTCCAGAAACAGCCGCACCAGCTAATCCAGCAACGCCAGCGATCGCGGCTCCACCAGCAACAGTCCCTAACCAGTTGGGAGTTTGAGAGGGTTCAGGAGAGGGGGCAACCTCCGTTGTAGTCGGTAAAGGGGGAGGAGATGCTTGAGTTAAGGAGGATTGGAGAGCAGCAATTTCCTGTTGATGATTATTCTGTAATTCTCGGATTTGAGTTTCGTAGGACTGTAAAGATGCCTGTTGTTCTTGAATTTGTTTTTCATATTCACTCACTTTGGCCTGATAGTCGGCTTCCATTGAGTGGATTTTTGCCTCGGCAGTTTGTAACGCTCCTGACTGGGACAATTGCTGCGATCGCAAGTTATCCATATCGTCCGTGGCCCGATTAGCCCGTTTTAATTTTCCTTCTGCACTAGCCAGTTGACGCTGAAGTTTTGCCGAAGAGAAGAAATAAACACCACCGCCGCCAATGACTAAACCCAAAATTGCAAATAAAATTTCTCTCATGATGATCTCCAAAATAATGTTATTGCTACTATGCCCAAAAATCTTGATTAAGTTAACATGGCATTGTCTCCATTTCTAAATAAGTAATTTAGTTTACTTTAACTTTTTAAGAAAATCTCTTGATCGCAAGATAGTATCTTAAACTGCTTTAACAGAGTTCAAAAAAATTGAGTGATTAAATGTTTTTCACTGACAATACAGGGGTTAAGAAATCTTAAAAGTTGATAGTCCCTAATTAAACCTGACCTTGACGATAGGCGGCATAAACCCCCTGTACGTTATACCAATTTAGGAAAATACGGGCAATTTCCAGAGCGAGTTGGGGACGATCGCGATCAATTAACCATTGCAGCAGAGGAGCCATTGTTCGTTCATTCAAAGTACCACCGAGAGATAACAAACCCCAAAGTAATCGGTGGAGCCAAGTCATTTGGATCATGAGGCGTACCTCCCAGGTCGGATGTTTTTGATAAAATAACACACCCATGCGGCCTCGCTGTATCTCTTGATCAATTAATTTAGGAATTTGCTCTAGGGAAAAGGGAGGATGCCAATGGTAGCCCACTGCCCCAGGACATTTGATTAATTTTAGCCCTAGTTGTTTGAGTCGCACCCCTAATTCCAAATCTTCCCAACCGTAAAGCTGAAAAACCGTGTCAAATAAACCGGCCTGTTCTAACCATTTTTTGGCGATCGCCACGTTTCCCGTCGCAAAGTAGGCAGCCGAAAAGTCGGTAATTTTGTAAGGTTCCGCCGTGGGATTGTCAAAATTACAAGTATTGATCACTGCCCCATAGGTAAATAGGCGATCGCTATCCAGTTGGGTCTGGCCTGCCAGTAAAGCATCGGCATGGGCTTGCAGAAATTGGCTTGTTACCACCAGATCACTATCAATAAAAATAATAGTATCTCCCTTAGCTTTGGCCACTCCAAGGTTTCTCGCGGCGGCTGGCCCCTGATGATCTTGAGCATAGGCCACAACCTTGGGAAAAGTGGCAGTATGAGCCGCCAACCAGTCCAAAGTGCCATCGGTAGAACCATCATCCACCACCACAATTTCGTAGCCAGCCACCTTGGTATCCCGCAACGCTTGTTGACTGAGAGCCAAAAGGCATTTTTCTAAAATGGGCCTACGGTTATAGGTAGGGATAACGATGCTGAAAAACATGAGTAGCCTAATCGATAGTAAAAAAAGAGGTTACGACTATCTTAAAGCTTACTGTTGCCGATACCGACTCTCTAAGCAGGCGACGTTTTCTGTAATAATCAGGATTGGACTTGTAACTTTTTTTTGATTCGCAAGCAATCCAGTTCTGCTTTCGGGCGCGAAGCGTGCCATTGGTATCGCCCCTTAACCGCTTTTAATACAGCAGAAAATTCTATCCTCTAGGAGAAATCTTAGAAACCTTTACAAAAATATACAATTTAGACGGTTCATTATGGCTCAACTTACAGGTGCGTCCGATGTCCCCGATTTGGGTCGTCGTCAATTTATGAACTTATTGACCTTTGGGACGATTACGGGAATTGCGGCGGGGGCTTTATATCCCGTAGTGAAATATTTCATTCCTCCTTCTAGTGGCTCGGCTGGAGGAGGCGTAACGGCTAAAGATGCCCTCGGTAATGATGTCAAGGTAGGGGAATTTTTAGCAGCCCATAATCCAGGCGATCGCACCTTAGCGCAAGGTTTAAAGGGAGATCCTACCTATATTATCGTGACGGGAGAGAAAACCATCACTGACTATGGCATTAACGCGATCTGTACTCACTTAGGCTGTGTTGTGCCCTGGAATGCCAGTGAGAACAAGTTTATGTGTCCCTGTCATGGTTCCCAATACAATTCCGAAGGGAAAGTTGTACGTGGCCCGGCTCCTCTTTCCTTGGCCCTAGCCCATGCAACCGTTACTGAAGACGATAAATTGGTCTTTACGCCCTGGACAGAAACAGACTTTCGTACCAATGAAGATCCCTGGTGGGCTTAATCGAGCTTACGTCAGCCCTTTGCCCCAGACAATGGGAAAACTGTTAACCCTTAAATTATTTTGACCTAAAGATGAGAACGCCTGATTTTTCGGGATTGTGGCAACGGGGACAAAAAGCCCTGCTGAATATTGCTTTGATAGCGATCGCCACTACCAGTCTATTTTTATTGAGTGATCTGGCTGCCCCCCAATCTGCCGCCGCCTATCCTTTTTGGGCCCAACAAACGGCTCCCGCAACCCCTAGAGAAGCAACGGGTCGTATTGTTTGCGCTAACTGTCACCTCGCCCAAAAACCGGCTGAAATTGAAATTCCCCAAGCTGTACTGCCCGACACCGTATTTGAGGCAGTGGTTAAAATTCCCTATGATCTCAATAGTCAGCAAGTATTAGGAGATGGCTCTAAGGGCGGTCTCAATGTCGGTGCTGTATTAATGTTGCCTGATGGGTTTAAAATTGCCCCCAGCGATCGCATTCCCGAAGAAATGAAGGAAAAGGTGGGCGGTGTTTTCTTCCAGCCCTATCGTGAAGATCAAGAAAATGTGGTAATTGTTGGCCCCTTACCGGGTGATCAGTATCAAGAAATTGTTTTCCCCGTTCTTTCTCCCGATCCCGCCACCAACAAGGCGATTCACTATGGTAAATATTCTGTCCATTTAGGGGCAAATCGTGGTCGTGGGCAACTCTATCCGACTGGCGAACCGAGCAATAACAATGCGGTTAAAGCTCCTAAAAATGGAACCATTGGCCAAATTACTAAGCAAGAAGCGGGCGGTTATGAAGTCGTTCTGTCTACGAGTGATGGCGATGAAACGGTGACAATTTTGCCTGGCCCTGAGTTAATTGTCTCGGAAGGTCAAACTGTTGCTGCCGGAGATTTCCTGACAACAAATCCTAATGTGGGTGGTTTTGGACAAAAAGATACTGAGGTTGTGCTACAAAATCCAACCCGCATCAAGTTCCTCGTTCTTTTCCTCGCAGCCATTATGTTGGCTCAAATTTTCTTAGTTCTCAAGAAAAAACAAATCGAGAAAGTTCAAGCAGCAGAATTAGAATTCTAGTTTCTGTCCTGTTTTTTAAAGCAAGTTAGGGCTGTCACTTAAGCAATTATTTTGAACAGATGTTCAGGAAAAAATCTTAAGGGCAGCTTTTTTAAATTTTACATTTATAAATAGTACTCATACTCAAGGTAACTCTGATTGAGTGTCAAAATGAATGATTATGACAGAACATTTGTTAACTTTATTAAATAATGCATCTCAAGCATGGCTTCTTTTGGCATATGGAGAAGAACAAAATTATATTGGACATTCCGGTTATCAGGATATTGTTGAAGAGGTTTATAGATACGATAACTCCGTGCCTAATTACAGAAGAATATCTGATGGTGATTTAGTACTTGTTCGAGATCAGGAAAGACTTTTGGGTATGGCAAAAATTATACGAATTGAAAAGGAGACAGGAGTTAAAGAACGCAAGAGATGTCCTTTTTGCAATACAGGCGACTTATATAAAAGAAGAACTAAAACTCCAATCTTTAAATGTAAAAAGGGTCATGAATTTGATGATCCAATCTATAAAAAGGAGTGCTGTGAAAACTATAGTGCTTATTTTGGCAATACTTTTATTAACGTTTATCCAGAAATTGTAATTGATAGACACCAATTAGCGCAGATGTGTCCTAAATACAACCAGCAGCTATCTATGCAATTTATTGACTTAAACAAAATTAAGAGTAATCTATTGCCAAAGGCTTATCAAATTAAACATCAAGAAAATCTAGTTGTTAGTCAGATAAATTACCCTGATAAAGTTAACGAGAATTTCCATGAAGGAAAGGTAAAAGAGGTTAAAGTCAATATCTATGAACGAAATTTAAAAGCGAGGGAAATCTGTATTAAAAAACATGGTCTTACTTGTTCAATATGCGGTTTTAGTTTTCGTGAAAAATATGGAGAAATCGGAGAAAACTTTATTCATGTTCATCATCTAAAGCCACTCTCTGAAATTAGGACAGACTATCAACTTGATCCTATTAAAGATTTACGTCCTGTTTGTCCTAATGGGTGCGACCTCTAGTTGATATTAAATAAGGTTTTTAAAAAGTTTACTGGACATCGATTTTTCAATCAATCGTAACATACGATGTTCTGAAGTATCTACCGGCAAAAGGACTCATTAAACAAGGATTTATCAATTAGAGGTCACACCCGTCCTAATTGTCATGAAATGCTCCATAGAAAGGA
The DNA here is from genome assembly GCA_025370055.1 of Woronichinia naegeliana WA131. Classification (NCBI taxonomy): domain Bacteria; kingdom Bacillati; phylum Cyanobacteriota; class Cyanophyceae; order Synechococcales; family Coelosphaeriaceae; genus Woronichinia; species Woronichinia naegeliana. The sequence goes on from CP073041.1 coordinate 6,117,881, forward strand.
ACCAGCATACTCTCTTGAAGAACTTATCAATATAATCAAGGAAAACACATCTGATGATTAAACAGTATCAGGATAGTTAAAAATGAAACTTTATTTTTGCGAAACAAGCATTGGCAAAATTGGGATTGCTGAAGATGCGGGTAAAATCACTAACGTTTATTTTGCAACTGATATCATTCCACCAGCATTAGCACTTGAAGAAACAGCTTTGATCCGTGATGCTTTTCGACAATTGAATGCCTATCTGAAGGGTACATTAACAGCCTTTTCCCTACCGATCGCGCCTGCCGGTACCATTTTTAGACAGCAAGTATGGCAATTACTCGTTAACACCCCCTACGGTACAACCGCTACCTATAAAGATATCGCGATCGCCCTGGGCAACCCCAAAAGTGTTCGGGCCGTGGGACAAGCTAACCACCAAAATCCGATTCCCCTATTTATCCCTTGCCATCGAATTATTGGCAGTAATAGACAACTCGTCGGATATCGAGGTGGATTGGCGATCAAGGCAAAGTTGCTAGAGATCGAAAAACAAGGTTTGGCTAATCCCTGAAACTTGGAATAGTCGATTTTCGATAAAATATCCAAAATAAAATGTAAGATAAGTAAACATTAACCTATCAACTCAACAATTTCCGATTCATCCGAGGCTATCCCCATGAAATCAAGATCATCAGAGAATTGGCAACCCATTATAGGGGGACTCATCGCCGCCTTATTAGTTTTACTCAGTTTAAATGCCTTTGTGATTATTACGCCTGGCCAGGCTGGAGTCCTAAGCATTTTAGGGAAGGCTCAAGGGGGAGAACTCCTGGAAGGATTGCACTATAAACCACCATTTGTTTCTTCGGTAGATATTTATGATGTAACCATACAAAAATTTGAGGTGCCGGCCCAAAGCTCTACGAAGGATTTACAAAATTTATCTGCCAGCTTTGCCATCAATTTTCGCCTTGATCCGACCAAAATCGTCAATATTCGTCGTACCCAGGGATCATTACAAAATATTGTAGCCAAAATTATCGCGCCTCAAACTCAGGAATCTTTTAAAATTGCGGCGGCAAGAAGAACCGTAGAAGAGGCCATTACTAAACGCAGTGAACTCAAAGAAGATTTTGACAATGCCCTCAATTCCCGCCTAGAAAAATACGGCATTATTGTTTTAGATACCAGTGTCGTCGATTTAACCTTTTCACCAGAATTTGCACGGGCCGTTGAGGAAAAACAAATTGCTGAACAACGGGCCCAACGAGCGGTTTATGTCGCCCAGGAAGCAGAACAACAGGCTCAAGCTGATATTAATCGCGCCAAAGGAAAGGCTGAAGCTCAACGACTTTTAGCAGAAACCCTTAAGGCTCAGGGGGGTCAATTAGTCTTACAAAAAGAGGCGATCGAGGCTTGGCGAGAAGGGGGGGCTCAAATGCCGCAGGTGTTAGTGATGAGTGGGGAAAATCACGGTGCAGTTCCCTTTCTTTTTAATTTAGGAGATATGGTGAAACAATAGAAAAATTTTCAGGAAAACGATAATGACTGCGTTAATTACGCCCCCAACCTTAACGGAATCGACTTCTCTGGATTTACTACAAAATTTGCAAAAGGTAGCTATTTCTATTCCCCTCTCGACAGCGAGTTTAGGGACAGCAGAAACCAAGACAATCCTCACTAGCTATGTAAAACAAGGACAGGCAAAACCGCCAATTCTTCTGCTGCATGGTTTTGATAGTTCGGTCTTAGAATTTCGACGTTTATTGCCTCAACTGGCAGACCATCGTCAAACCTGGGCGATCGATCTATTGGGATTAGCCAATCCTCCCTTAGCTGCCCGTTGGATGTTTCCGCCTCTCGACCGTTGGGCAACTAATTTTCTAGCCAATCCCCAGATCCGTCAACGGATTAGTCGAGCCGCCTATCATGATCCTACTTTTGCTAGTGTGGATGCTCAAACTTGTACCTCGTTACACCTCAATTGCGATCGCTGGCGTGAGAGCAAGATTTAATCCACGAATACCGACAGAATGCGCTACTATGCGCTAGAATGGAAGCGTCGAATTGAGGGATTTATTATCGCAAAATATGTTAAACCCAAAACCGCAGCAGGAATGCTCGGAGTCCACGTCCGAACCCTGGTTAAATGGGAGCAGGAAGGGAAAATCCAAGCAATTAAAACCCCGTCAGGACAAAGGCGATACGACATTGAATCCTACACGGGGAAATAGGTTGAGCCAACTAGAACTACCGTTATTTACGCTCGTGTCAGCAGTAGGGGACAATCCGAAGACCTCTCAAGACAAGTCGCCGTCCTCCAAGAAAAATACCCGCAAGCGGAAGTCGTCAGCGAAATCAGGGGAGGACTCAACTTCAAAAGGCAAAAACTTACAGCCTTATTGGAACGAGTCATGTCTGGAGATGTCGCAACAATTGTGGTCGCTCACCAAGATAGGCTTGCCCGATTTGGATTTAATTGGCTTGACTGGTTCTGCCGAAAGTTTGGATGCTCAATCGTGGTTCGATAGGGAGACAAATCTCTCTCCTGAAGCCGAAATGGTTGAAGACATCCTCGCCATTCTCGATTGTTTCTCCAGCCGATTATACGGACTCGGAAAGTATAAAAATCAGAGCAAGAAAGATAAAAGTTTATCCCAGTCTGGAGTTGAAGAAACAGTGGAATAAATGGATGGCGGCTTGTCGTTATTGCTTTAATCAAGCTATTGACTACCAAAAGAAAAATGGCAGGATTGGCAAAGGTAAATTAAGGAATATCATCATGCAATCTAATCTTCCTGAATGGGTAAAAGACACCCCTTGCCATATCAGGCAGAATGCCATTTTTGATGCTCACCAAGCCTATACTGCCAGTCGGGATTGTAAGTTTAGAATTTGTAAGGCTCCTAGAAAAACAATTAAATTCAACAACTGTAACTTTAGTCATGGAACATGGTATCCCTTGTTAACAAAGGGGCTTGGTTTTATTTCTTCAGAAGCAATTCCTGATGTTAGTCTTTATGCAACTCAACTAATTAGGGCTTGCTGAAAAAAGCTGAAACCTTTACGGAGAAAAATAGTAGGCGAATTAAGAACCGCTAGAATGCACGAAAATAGGGTAGAATGCCTCAAAACCATTGCATTAAGAAGAGAGAAAGCAGATGTACCGAAAGCAACAGTACTCAATTGAAACACCAGAAAACTTGAAAAATCTGTTCGGCGGGCAGTTAGACGAAGAAAATCGTTGGATAGAAATGTCAAAAATGATTCTTTGGGAAGAATATGAGGAAGAATATGCAAAAAACTTCACAGAAAAAAAAGGAGCCCCAGCCAAATCATTTAGAATGGCATTAGGAGCATTAATTATCAAAGAAATTTCAGGAAAAAGTGACAGAGAAACAGTAGAACAAATAAAAGAGAACCCTTATTTACAGTACTTTATAGGAATGGAAAGCTATAGTAGCAAAGAAGCATTTAATGCGTCAATGATGGTTCATTTTCGTAAAAAAATAGGAATGGAATTAATAAATAAAATTAATAAAGAAATAGAAAAAAAAGCGACGGGTGTAGCGTCAGAAAAAAAAGAAAATGAAGGAAAGTTATTGTTAGATGCGACTTGTACACCAGCAGATATAAAATATCCAACGGATATAGGAATATTGAATGATGCCAGAGAAAAAACAGAAAAAATAATAGATAAGCTGTATGAAGAAATAAAAGAGAAAAGGAAAGAAAAGCCGAGGACTTATAGGGAAGTGGCAAGAAAAGAGTACTTAGCCATAGCAAAAAAACGTCGTGTGTCAAAAAAAGAAAGAAGAAAAGGAACAAAAAAACAACTAGGATATATAAAAAGAAACTTGTCTCATATAGAAAAAATGATAGAAGAGGGAGCAAAGTTAGAAAAACTAACGAAAAAAGAGCAAGAAGAGCTTGTAACGATAGGAAAAGTGTATGAGCAACAGTTAGAAATGTATGAAAAAAAGACAAATAAAGTAGAAAACAGAATTGTGAGTGTAAGCCAACCTCACGTGCGTCCAATAGTGCGTGGAAAAGCGGGAAAAGCAGTAGAGTTTGGAGCTAAAATATCGGCAAGTAATGTGAATGGCTTTGTCTTCTTAGACAAATTAAGTTGGGATAATTACAACGAATCGGGAGATTTACAAGCGCGAATAGAAGAATATAAAAGGGAAACAGGATGTTATCCGGAATCGGTTCATGTGGATAAAATCTATCGAACAAAAGCGAATCGAGCTTATTGTAAAGAAAGGGATATAAGAATGAGTGGTCCCCGATTGGGAAGACCGCCGAAAGAGGTGAGCAAAGAAAAAAAGAAAGAGGCACGCTCAGATGAAAGAGTGCGTAATGCCATTGAGGGTAAATTCGGACAGGGAAAGAGGAAATTTAGTCTTGGTCGAGTGATGGCCAAACTACCTGAGACCTCGGAAACGGTAATTGCGATGAACTTTTTGGTAATGAATCTTTCTACTCTACTTCAGAAGACAAAAAGTAAAAAGTTGTAGAGTCGTTTTTCTTGTGAAAAATGGTGTTAATTTTCCTCTCTTTTGTGAGGAGTGATTTGTGTTGACCTTTTTAGACAGAAAGGAACAATAGATTAAACAAAATCTGTATTTTGATTTGTTTCCATAAGGATAAGTTATCTATGCTTTTTCAGTCCATACTTCCCTAACCCACATTTCTTTCGTTTTTTGACTTTTTCAGCAAGCCCTAATTAAGGACAAGTCGGGTGATTGGTTCTGTGTTTTCCTACAAGAAACAAAAACGACACCCCAGCCGGAAAATCGCATTATTGCTCTTGACCCAGGAGTAGAACTTTTCTGACAGGATTTGATGGGCAAAACTTCCTAGAAGTCGGTTCATCAGACATGGGACGAATCAACAGGCTATGTAAGTATCTTGATGACTTGATGAGTCGAATTAGCCTGTCAAAAGTTGCTAAAGAACGACAAAAGATGAGACGGGCAGCCTCTCGGTTACGAGGCAAGATTCGTGACTTAATTGATGACTGCCATAAAAAAACAGCAAGTTACTTAACAAAAAAATATCCAGCTATCTTGCTGCCAAAGTTTGAAACGTCAGAAATGACCAATCGTTCCAAGCGAAAAATCAGAAGTAAAACTGCCCGACAAATGTTGACCTGGGCGCATTATCGGTTCAAACAAGTCCTTAAAAATAAAGCTGAGTTAAGTGGCTGTCAGGTGTTTGACGTGACAGAAGAATTTACCAGCAAAACTTGTACGAAATGCGGACATATCCACACAAAACTAGGTGGTTCTAAGGTTTTTCGATGTCCCGTTTGTGACCACGTTATTCCACGCGATTGGAATGGTGCTTTGGGTATTATGCTCAAGGCTTTGTCGGGTACGACCTTCACTCTCAGTAACGAGGGTGATGCTATTGTTGCAAAATGCGGTAATATACCGCTTTCTGTCGCATAAATGTATCAGCATAAGCGTTATCCCTATAAATTAAATTCAAGAATATGTTGTTATGAATAAATCCTTACCACTGCAAGTGCAGGAACTAGAGCACAAAATTGACCATTTACACCACTTAGTGATTGAGATCAGTAAACAGTTGTCTCGCCTAACTTCTGGTTCAACAACACATTCTGAAAAAAGTGTTTCTCATGCCTCTGTCGTTGAGACCGCCAATGAATCACTTTCCTTTTCGAGGACAATGTTTCACAAAGATGTTTTGTTGGATGATGACGAAACCCTACCTTTTTGGATGCTTAATAGTGATCAACCTGTTTCTGCCGATCTACAAATTCGCCGTCTGACAGCCCAATTGACCGCGGCCTATCATCGTATTGCGGCCCTAGAAGAACAAATTATGGCTCAACGTTTGCAATCTTGAGTGAATCTTGAAAATTTTGGTACTTTCAGACTGAAGTGGGCGATCGCGATATAATTGGGGAAATCCTGAATTTATCAACCTTATTTTCTCAAGTTAGCCATGCGATCGCTTCTGCAAACCATTCTGGCAATGATCCGTCGCTGGTGGTCGGAATTTACATTACAGACCCGATTAATGGCGGCGGCAACCTTGGTTGTGTCTCTATTCATGAGTGGCTTAACGTTTTGGGCAGTTAATGCGATTCAACGGGATGCCCAAATGATTGATACTCGTTTTGGTCGAGATGTGGGACTTCTATTAGCCGCTAATGTGGCTCCCCTGATCGCCGAACAAAATTTAACTGAAGTAGCCCGTTTTTCCGGTCGTTTTTATCAGAGCACCTCGAATATTCGCTACATGATCTATGCCGATCAATCCGGTCAGATTTTTTTTGGCATTCCCTATTCGGATAACTCTGTTCGTAACTCCCTCGCTATTGAACGCAGTATCGAGCTACCTGTTGCCGATTTTGAACAGTCGGATTTACCCCTCATTCGCCAACATCTCACCCCCAATGGAGAAGTCACGGATGTTTTTATTCCCCTCAAACATGAAGGTCGTTATTTAGGAGTTTTAGCCCTGGGTATTAATCCCAATCCAGCCGTCGTCAATTCCTCGAATCTGACTAGGGATGTGACGATCGCCGTTTTTATCTCAATTTGGATCATGGTGATCCTAGGAGCCGTCTTTAATGCTTTAAATATTACGCAACCGATCAAAGAATTACTATTAGGGGTTAAAAATATTGCTGCCGGCAATTTTCAACAGCGGATTAATTTACCCTTTGGTGGAGAATTAGGAGAATTAATTGTCAACTTTAATGAGATGGCCGAGCGTTTAGAACGCTATGAAGAGCAGAATATTGAAGAACTGACGGCGGAAAAAGCAAAATTAGATACATTGGTTTCGACTATTGCCGATGGAGCCATGCTCGTAGATACTAATTTACAGTTATTGTTAGTGAATCCCACCGCCAGACGCTTATTTTCCTGGGAAGGACAGGATATTCTGGGCAAAAATATTATTGAATATTTACCGGCTGAAATTACGGCTCAGTTAACTCAACCCTTGAGAGAAATGGCCAAGGATCACAGTTCACGACCTAGCGGTGAAGAGGTAATTGAAGAATCAGAAACGCCTTTTTTACCAGAAGAATTTCGCTTAACCTTAACTCAGCCTATTCCCCGTACCCTTCGACTGATGTTAACCCAGGTCTTTGATCAGTATCGGGAAACGTTAAAGGGAATTGTGATGACAGTTCAGGATATTACGCGAGAAGTAGAACTCAATGAAGCTAAAAGTCAATTTATTAGTAATGTTTCCCACGAATTACGCACGCCGTTGTTTAATATTAAATCGTTTATTGAAACCCTCTGTGAGTTTGGGGAAGATTTAACCGAAGCTGAACGGCGAGAGTTTTTAGAAACAGCCAATAATGAAACTGATCGCCTAACTCGTTTGGTTAATGATGTGTTGGATCTATCTCGCCTGGAATCCTCTAGAATTTATCAGCTAGAGGCGATCGATATTCACCCCTTAATGGAACAAACCCTTCGCACTTATCAACTCAATGCTAAGGATAAGGAACTGCAATTATGTCTAGAAGTCGAATCCAATTTACCCTCTGTTCTCGGTCATTATGATTTACTGTTGCAAGTTCTAACTAATTTGGTGGGAAATTCGCTCAAGTTTACAACCGCCGGTGGAAAAGTTGTACTGCGTGCCTTTAAGTTCCTTGGCCATCCTGACACGATCTCCCTGGATTCTCCCCCAGAAATTCCCCCAACCTATGTACGAGTTGAGATTTCTGATACTGGCATTGGCATTGATCCTGAAGATCAAGCTGCCATTTTTGATCGTTTCTTCCGGGTTGAAAATCGGGTTCATACTTTGGAAGGAACGGGATTAGGCCTATCAATTGTGCGTAATATTATTGAAAAACATCATAGCCAAATCCATTTAGTCAGTGAAGTGGGGGTGGGAACTACCTTTTGGTTTGATCTAATGATCCATCAAGCCAGTTAAGTAGCTGGTTGCAATTAAATATAAAACGTGGGATGGGCATCCTGCCCGTCCACAGGCTAGAAGCCTGTTCTACCATCTAACAATTAATTAAGCCCACTTACTTAGTGATCTGGTGATCGCCAATTATCCTGTTAACTTAGAGCGAAATCCTAGACGAATGGCTCAAAAACTATAATGAAGGAAAGATCAACCTGTATTTTTAGCTCTGAGCGATGCCCCTGCCCCGTCTGATTACCTTAATTGTTGGTTTAAGCTTAATTCTTGGGCTAGTCATCTGGCTAATTAATGCCATTTTTCGGCTGTATTTCCAGGTGTCCTGGACGGCTCCCTTTTTAGCTAATTTGCTCGTTTTGCTGATTATTGGCCTCCTAGGATTATTGATCTACGCCTTTTTTTACTATTTCAATCTTTCCACACGTCCCAAATCGGGAAAGAAGTCTGGACGACCCAACATTAAATTACCCGATCAAAAAACGGAAACTGCTGCCGCTAATCTGCAAGCGGTTCGTCGTCAAGTCCAGCAAATTCAAGATAAAGTGGCTCAGGAAGCTCTACTGCGTAAATCTCAAGCCATTCAGGAAAGTTTGCATCGAGGCAATCTTCAGATCGTTGTTTTTGGCACTGGTTCGGCGGGTAAAACGTCCTTGGTTAATGCCTTAATCGGTGAAATGGTGGGAGCGGTGGCGGCAACAATGGGAACCACTCAAATCGGCGAAACCTATCATTTACCCTTGCCTGGGTTAAGTCGAGAAATTTTGATTACTGATACGCCTGGCATTTTAGAGGCGGGTATTGCCGGGACGGAAAGGGAAACTTTGGCGCGACAATTGGCCACGGAAGCGGATTTACTGTTGTTTGTGGTGGATAATGATCTACGTCAGTCGGAATATGAACCCTTACAAGCTTTGGCTGCTATTGGTAAGCGATCGCTGTTAATTTTTAATAAAACCGATCTGTATGTCGATGAGGATCAAGAAATAATTCTTAAAACCCTGACGCGACGGGTGCAAAGTTTTATTTCAGCTAATGATATTTTAGCGATCGCCGCCAATCCGCAACCGGTTAAGATTGCATCGGGATTAATGGTTAAACCTGATCCAGAAATTACGCCCTTAGTGAAACGTTTAGTAGCAGTATTACGGGCAGAAGGCGAAGATTTAATTGCGGATAATATTCTCTTGCAATCCCAACGTTTAGGAGAAGAAGCGCGTCAATTAATTGATCAACAACGGCGACGGGAAGCGGATAAAATTATCGAACGTTATCAGTGGATTGGGGCCGGAGTCATTGCGGTTACACCTTTACCCGTTGTAGATATTTTGGCAACGGCAGCAGTCAATGCTCAAATGGTGGTGGAAATCGGTCAGGTCTATGGATGTGAATTAAACAGCGATCGCGGTAAAGAATTAGCTTTTTCCTTAGGGAAAACCCTGGTGAGTTTAGGGGTGGTTAGAGGGGCAGTGGAATTATTAGCAAAAGTGTTACAAACCCAGATGGCCACCTATGTGATTGGCAAAGCCATTCAAGCAATTACGGCGGCCTATTTAACTCGTATTGCTGGTAAAAGTTTTGTGGAATATTTTCGGGCTGATCAGGATTGGGGCGATGGCGGCATGACTGAAGTGGTACAAAAACAATTTCAACTCAGTCGTCGAGATGAATTTATTAAAGCCTTTGTTAAAGATGCGATCGCCAAGGTTGTGCAACCTTTTAATGATATTTGGGAAGAGGCTGAAACGGAAGGGGAACCTCTACCAGATTTGTCCCAATTACCTCAAATTAAAGCGGAATTAATCACCGATCAAATGTCTGAAACGCCAGCAGAAATTGAATATGAACCCGTACCGCAATCTCGCTATAGTGATTGGGAAAAGCCGAAAAAATATTTAGATGATTGGTAAGCGATCGCCTATTCAATGACTATTTAAACAGAGGCGACCAAAATCTGATCAATGGGATAGTTAGTAATAAAAAGCTCATTCCCTTTCTTAGCTTGTTTTTGTTTATAGTTATTCATGCCATATTGTAATTCCCATTCGTAAATAAAAGCAAAATCAAAATTTTCTCTGACTTGTTCACAGTCATCATAGGTAATTAGCCATTGATGAGGACAGTTCTGCATCAACTTCGCAAAGCGGTTATGATCAAAAAAAGTATGTAAATCTCCTTTTTTTCCGTATAGCCTAGATTGACTATTAGCTAAATAGGGCGGATCTAAAAAAATGAATACATTTTCTCCTGGTTCTTCCAGAAGTTGCCTATAATCCAAGTTAGTTATTATCGTATTGACTAAGGATTGATTTAAAGCAGCCAACCTATCAATAGAGGAGTCAGTAAATCTTCCTAGAAATGAAGCTTCAGAATAACCACCACTTTCAATTGTTCCAGAAAAAGAGATACGATTCAAGACAAAAAAACGGGTCGCTCTTTCTAAAGAGGTCATTTTAGCCGTGTCAGCTTTAGCCAACTGATTGAATAATTCTCTGCCACAAGTCTTACTTTTTTTAACCTGCCAAACCCGTTCCACTAATGCCGGTAAGTTGTTCTGAGATTGCAGCCAAAAATGACAGAGTTCTTCGTTTAAATCATTGATCCAGTATTTTATATCAGTATAGGTTTGACGAATATGAAGAAATACCGAACCACCTCCAATAAATGGTTCACGAAATTCATGAAAGGATTGGGGTAAATAGTTGGCAATTTGAGCGATCGCTCGTTGCTTTCCCCCTGGATAGCGTAAGGGACTTTTAATCATTAATTTATAAAATTTTACGTTAGAGACATTTTATCTTTTCCCCTATCTCTACAAAAGGAATATTTTGCATTTCCGTGTCCAACGTCATCACATAAGGTTTCTCCTGATCCGTAAAAACTTCTGCTTGTTGCCATTGCTGTTCCAACAGATCAACCGTTGTATCGGAAATATCCCCACTACCTTGCCAAAGGCGATCGCGGAGAGTCGATAAATTGGCTTGACAATGAATAATTTCTAGGGAAATGTGTTGAGCTGGGGCAGCTTTAATGATGGTAGAACGCCAGCAATAACGGTCATTCATAGCCGTACTATATAAACTGACATCGCCTTTGGTTTGCAAAGAAATGCCCGCTAAATGTTTACGAACGGCATCGGAACGAATCTGAATGGCATTAAGTTGAGGCGCGAGATGATTAGCCACCGTACTTTTTCCCGAACCTGATAGACCTGACATTAAAATGGTTTTGCCCACAGGAATTTGGGTATAATGCCAAGCCAGTTGATAATAATCCTTGGCTAAGGCGATCGCTCAAATCGACTGAGAGGGGAAACGCTGAAAAAACTTCTAACAACGTTTAAATTGAAAGAAGCTTTAGAATAAACATAAACAAGAGAGCATTTAACACTCAAATATACGGAGAGGGAGGGATTCGAACCCTCGGTACGGCCTTACGATCCGTACAACAGATTAGCAATCTGCCGCTTTCGACCACTCAGCCACCTCTCCTCGCTAATCGTTTTTCAGTTTAGCAAATAATGGCTACGATGTCTGCAATTTTTTGAGAGAATTTTGGCAAGGATAAATTTTTAGTGTCTTTCATGCAAGAAACTCCCCTCGGTTCGGTTATTCAAGGTTCTCTGAGCCAAGGCTTAGAAGTTCGGCTTCACCCTGATGTCTCGGTAGAAGAAATGCGGGTTGGTAAGTTTTTAGTGGTTCAAGGGGTGCGATCGCGGTTTTTTTGTTTATTGACAGATGTTTCCCTCGGCACGGCGAATCCGCGTATTTTGGCGAATCCTCCCAGGTTAGAAGATACCTTGATGCGAGAAGTTTTGGCGGGCAGTGGCACTTACGGCACTATTGAATTAGCTCCCATGCTCATGTTTACGCCCATTGAAGGACAACGCTGGGGAGAAGCGATCGCCCACAGTAATGGGAACGGTTTAGCCTCCTATGAAGTACAAAGTAATGCGGAAGTGGAATTGCAGCCCGTTAAAACCATTCCGGCCCACTTTAGCCAGGTTTTTGATGCCAGCGAATCGGATTTTCGTACCGTCTTTGGTTGGGAAGATGATCCCCATCGCCGTAACTTTTCCATTGGGCAACCCTTAGATATGGAGGTGCCGGTCTGTCTAGATTTAGATCGTTTTGTGGAACGGAGTAATGGCGTTTTTGGCAAATCGGGAACGGGTAAATCTTTTTTAACGAGGCTATTAATTTCGGGTATTATTCGTAAGCAAGCCGCTGTCAATTTAATGTTTGATATGCACTCGGAATATGGCTGGGAAGCCATGCGGGAAGGTAAAACAGTTTCAACGGTGAAGGGATTGCGCCAATTATTTCCTGGGGAAGTGGAGATTTTTACCCTGGATTCTGAATCGACAAAACGGCGTGGTGTGAAGGGCGCACAGGAATTATTCCTGAGTTTTGAACAGATTGAAATTGAGGATATTCGACTGGTGAGTTTTGAATTGGGGGTTTCCGAAGCGGCTTTAGATAATGCCAATATTTTATATTCGGAATATGGTCGTTCCTGGATTTCCCAGTTATTGCACATGAGCAATGAGGATATTAAGATTTTCTGTGAGGAAAAACAGGGTCATGCCGGTTCGATTATGTCCTTACAACGCAAACTGAAACGACTGGAGGGTTTAAAATATCTTCGTTCCGTTTGTACCCATAACTATATTGATCAAGTATTGCAATGTTTAGAAGTGGGAAAAAATGTGGTGATTGAATTTGGTTCCCAATCCAATTTGCTCTCCTATATGTTGGCCACTAATATGATTACTCGTCGCATTCATGGAACTTATGTTAAAAAAGCAGAAAAATTTCTACAAACCAAAAGTCCCAGCGATCGCCCCCGTCAATTAGTGATTACCATTGAAGAAGCTCATCGTTTTCTCGATTCCAGTATTGTTCATCAGACGATATTTGGCACGATCGCCCGTGAAATGCGAAAATATTTTGTCACCTTACTCGTAGTTGATCAACGTCCATCTGGCATTGATAATGAAGTGATGTCCCAAATTGGAACCCGTATTACCTGTTTGCTAAATGATGAAAAAGACATTGAGGCAATTTTTACAGGGGTTTCCGGCGGTCAAAATCTGCGCTCCGTGTTAGCGAAACTGGACTCTAAACAACAGGCTCTCGTCCTGGGTCATGCCGTCCCCATGCCCGTTGTGGTCAGAACCCGTGCTTACGATCAACAGTTTTATCGAGAGATTGGCATAACGGATTGGGTGGCAATGGCTGATGAAGAGGTTTTGGCGGCGGCGGAACTTGCTAAGGCTGATTTAGGATTTTGATCAGATTCATTTTTCGCGCTAAAAGTTTCTAGGTAAAAGTTTCATGCAATCTTTTTTTATCAAGTTTTTCTACGTCGTTGGCCGCGATCGCAATAAACTGCTATTTGTGCTTTTTTTCTTTACCCTGACCTCTCTAATTGATGCCATCGGGATTGGCTTGATGGGGCCTTTTATTTCCATTGCCTCTAACCCCAGTATTCTCAAAACCAATGCGATCGCACAATCCCTAACCACCCACTTAAATCTATCTAAAAGCGAATATCTAATTCCCATTCTAGGCTTTATTATTGTTGTCATATTTTTATTACAATTCGTTTTATATGTTATTTCCCAACAGTATGTTTTTAATTTTATTTACCGCCTCAAAATGTCGCTCGTGATGCGACTCAGCAATGCCTATTTGTATGCACCCTACACTTTTCACTTAACCAAAAACTCTGCCAGTATCAACAAAAATGTTGTTATGGAGAGTCAAGCTTTTGCTTCTCGATGTTTATCCGCAGTGATGCGAGTGTTGACTAATACGATTATTTTAGTCATTTTATTACTATTACTGGCTAAAACCGATCTAACCTTTTTACTTCTCATCTTATTGACCACCATTCCCACTGTCATTGGCTTTCAGTTTTTTGCTCCTAAATTGAGAGCTTGGGGTAAATCAATGTCCTTAACCCAGGAGTCAATTCTTAAAATCCTCAGTCATTCTTTAGGCAGTATTAAAGACACGAAAGTGTTAGGAGTAGAAAATTACTTTCTAAATCAATTAGAAGAGCAGTCCCGAGAAGAAACGATTGCTTTCTCGCGCTTTCAAGTTGCCCAAGTTGTGCCTCCTTTTATTATTAAAAGTAGCTTAATTATTTTCCTGGTAATTTTTATCTCCGTGGTTACGGTCTTTAGTCAAGACAATATGCAGAATCTTGGCAGCACTATGGCAGTTTTTGCGATCGCTTCCATTCGGCTCATTCCCTCAGCTAATTTTATTGTGCAGGCCATGGGAGAACTGAAAAGCACTTCCTATACCTTAGATGTCCTTTATTTTGACCTGAAAGAGATTGAAGAACAACATTTAGAACTAACAGAAACCCCGCTTCCGTCTCATCAACAAATGGCTTTTCAGCAGAAAATTGTTATTCAAAATCTTGGTTATACCTATCCCAGTAGTCAAAAACCAGCGATTGAACAAATTAACCTAACCCTACAAAAGGGAGAATCGATTGCCTTGATTGGCAAATCAGGTTCGGGAAAAACGACCTTAGTGGATGTCATTTTAGGGCTATTAGATCCCCAACAAGGAGATATTTTAGTGGATGGCATTTCGGTCTATGAAAATTTGCGATCTTGGCAAAACCTAGTCGGTTATATTCCCCAATCTATTTTTCTGACGGATGAAAGTATTGAGCAAAATATCGCCTTTGGGGTTCCTGAACTGGAAATTGCTCCAGATCGTCTTGCCCAGGCTATTCACTCTGCCCAACTAGAAGAATTAATTCAACAATTGCCCCTGGGCGTTAAAACCTTGGTGGGAGAAAGAGGGGTACGATTATCAGGGGGACAGCGGCAACGGATCGGCATTGCCCGCGCTCTCTACCATGAAAGAGAAATTCTCGTGCTAGATGAAGCCACTTCTGCCTTGGATAATGAAACCGAAAAATTAGTGACGGAATCGATTCAATCCCTCGCTGGTCAAAAAACGATGATTATCATTGCCCATCGTCTCTCAACGGTTGAACATTGCGATCGCCTCTACGTTTTAGAGAAAGGTCACATTGTTCGCACAGGAACCTATCAAGAAGTGGTTCTTTCAGAATTAGCAGCAGAAAATTAGGGGTTAAGGATAAGTTTTTTCATGGGCTAATTGTCCCATAATATAGGTCGCATAAATTGCCCGATCATCTCCCATAATCATGAGGGTAAATACGGCATCTGCTAATTCTTCCATAGTGGTGGGTTTAGGACTAGGATTACGGAAGGCCATTAGAGGAGTTGCCCGTAAATCTAAAACAATAAAATCGGCTTCTTTCCCCACTGCAAAGTTACCAATATAATCCTGTAATTCTAAGGCTTTTGCTCCTCCTAAAGTTGCCAAATAGGGTTTGCCGAATAAAGGCAGAACCTTTATCAGATAAGCTTTTCAGCCATTTTGAACACGATTAGGTGCAAGCTTATGGCATTTGAAGGCTCAAAATCCATGCACTTTGCTAGAAAATTGTGGGTTAAAATCGGAAACTGATTTCTGAAGTCACCATTTTTCGCGCCCTGTGGCATCTAGGTTCGATTTGCAGACTTATTCAGCAAGCCCCAAATAGAGTGATTGGAAAGAGGTCGCTTTGTTTCCTCTTAATTGAGCCACTTTATAGGCTTCATTGGCAGTTTGTAAAATAGAGAAACTTGTGCCAGCACCAACATCGGTTCCTAAGCCGACTTTAACCGGATATTCTGTAGATTTTGCCTGTTCTAATTTAAAGAGTCCACTGCCTAAAAATAAATTTGAGGTGGGACAAAAGGCGATCGCTGATTTTGCTTCCGAGAGACGTTTAAATTCTTCATCAGCATTTGTAACAAAATTTAACATTCGCCCTAACCCTTATATCTACTAGCTTTGTAGTAATTGACCATTAGAACAGGGGGTTGCTTTTTTTGTATTTATTGTTGCTTTTTTTGTATTTATTGATAGACTATCGAAAGTTAGCCCACTCAGAATCCTATTTAATTTCAATATTGCTGGAATAACTTCTGTTGTTAGAGATTCTCTTTTTCGCGGCTCTAAAGTTTTTAGATCATTCTCAATCAATACTTAACTTGTTACTATTATGAGCATTAACTCTGCCTTGAGCCTTGCCTATGACCAACTTAGCAACTTTGCGGGTTTGGAAAATTTCTGGAATTTGTTTGATACGGCGTTTGGAACGCAATACGATTATTTAACGGCTTTCACGCTTAAATCGCAATGGTTGGCGGGAGATTTTAGTCAGTTTCCGACCATTGAGGTGGTGAGTGATGAGGTGTTGGGGACGGCGAATGGGGCCTATGGCAGCAATGATACAATTTATGTGTCAGAGCAGTTTTTGAGTACGGCGAGTGAGTCGTCTTTGGTGGCTTTGTTGTTGGAGGAGTATGGGCATTTTGTGGATGCTCAAGTTAATTCGGTGGATAGTGCGGGGGATGAGGGGGCGATTTTTGCGGCGTTGGTACAAGGGGAGGATCTCGGAATTTCAACTTTACAGGCGTTGAAGGTTGAGGATGATCACGGGACAATTGTGGTTAATGGGGATGTTATTTCGGTAGAGCAACAGAATTTTACGGGAACAAATGGCGACGATAATATTACGGGAACATCGGGCAATGACGTTATTAGCCCTTTATTAGGAAATGACAATGTAGATGGAGGAGCAGGTAATGATTTGTTAATAGTGGACTACTCTAGCAATAACCAGAGTGGTATTTCTTCTTCTCTCACGAGTAATGGTACAGGTGGGTTTAATGGCGAGTATCAAGCTTACAATGGAAGTAATTATGATACGGTTAGTTTCAAAAATATAGAGCAATTTCAAATAACAGGAACAGGAGTAAGTGACACGATTTATACAGGAGGTGGTAATGACACTGTTAATGGGGGTGCAGGTAACGATGCAATTTATGGTGGTTTAGGGAACGATAGTCTTAATGGAGGCACAGGAGACGATTACTTCGATGCTACTCAAGGTAGCGATACAGTCAATGGTGGGGATGGTATTGACACAATTGTCTATGACTTCAGTAGTAGCAGCAGTAATTTAACCATAGATACAACTCTAGGAACCTCTATTGCACCCGCAGGGAGTTCCTATACAAATATTGAAGCCTTTGTATTAACAACGGGTAGCGGTAATGACCAAGTTAAATTAGGAAATTACAATGACAATCTTTCCACAGGTGCAGGAAATGACACCATTATCAGTGGATTACGTTCTGATACAGTAGATGGCGGAACGGGAAATGATTTGTTAATTGTGGACTACTCTAGCAATAACCAGAGTGGTATTTCTTCTTCTCTCACGAGTAATGGTACAGGTGGGTTTAATGGCGAGTATCAAGCTTACAATGGAAGTAATTATGATACGGTTAGTTTCAAAAATATAGAGCAATTTCAAATAACAGGAACAGGAGTAAGTGACACGATTTATACAGGAGGTGGTAATGACACTGTTAATGGGGGTGCAGGTAACGATGCAATTTATGGTGGTTTAGGGAACGATAGTCTTAATGGAGGCACAGGAGACGATTACTTCGATGCTACTCAAGGTAGCGATACAGTCAATGGTGGGGATGGTATTGACACAATTGTCTATGACTTCAGTAGTAGCAGCAGTAATTTAACCATAGATACAACTCTAGGAACCTCTATTGCACCCGCAGGGAGTTCCTATACAAATATTGAAGCCTTTGTATTAACAACAGGTAGCGGTAATGACCAAGTTAAATTAGGAAATTACAATGACAATCTTTCCACAGGTGCAGGAAATGACACCATTATCAGTGGATTACGTTCTGATACAGTAGATGGCGGAACGGGAAATGATTTGTTAATTGTGGACTACTCTAGCAATAACCAGAGTGGTATTTCTTCTTCTCTCACGAGTAATGGTACAGGTGGGTTTAATGGCGAGTATCAAGCTTACAATGGAAGTAATTATGATACGGTTAGTTTCAAAAATATAGAGCAATTTCAAATAACAGGAACAGGAGTAAGTGACACGATTTATACAGGAGGTGGTAATGACACTGTTAATGGGGGTGCAGGTAACGATGCAATTTATGGTGGTTTAGGGAACGATAGTCTTAATGGAGGCACAGGAGACGATTACTTCGATGCTACTCAAGGTAGCGATACAGTCAATGGTGGGGATGGTATTGACACAATTGTCTATGACTTCAGTAGTAGCAGCAGTAATTTAACCATAGATACAACTCTAGGAACCTCTATTGCACCCGCAGGGAGTTCCTATACAAATATTGAAGCCTTTGTATTAACAACAGGTAGCGGTAATGACCAAGTTAAATTAGGAAATTACAATGACAATCTTTCCACAGGTGCAGGAAATGACACCATTATCAGTGGATTACGTTCTGATACAGTAGATGGCGGAACGGGAAATGATTTGTTAATTGTGGACTACTCTAGCAATAACCAGAGTGGTATTTCTTCTTCTCTCACGAGTAATGGTACAGGTGGGTTTAATGGCGAGTATCAAGCTTACAATGGAAGTAATTATGATACGGTTAGTTTCAAAAATATAGAGCAATTTCAAATAACAGGAACAGGAGTAAGTGACACGATTTATACAGGAGGTGGTAATGACACTGTTAATGGGGGTGCAGGTAACGATGCAATTTATGGTGGTTTAGGGAACGATAGTCTTAATGGAGGCACAGGAGACGATTACTTCGATGCTACTCAAGGTAGCGATACAGTCAATGGTGGGGATGGTATTGACACAATTGTCTATGACTTCAGTAGTAGCAGCAGTAATTTAACCATAGATACAACTCTAGGAACCTCTATTGCACCCGCAGGGAGTTCCTATACAAATATTGAAGCCTTTGTATTAACAACAGGTAGCGGTAATGACCAAGTTAAATTAGGAAATTACAATGACAATCTTTCCACAGGTGCAGGAAATGACACCATTATCAGTGGATTACGTTCTGATACAGTAGATGGCGGAACGGGAAATGATTTGTTAATTGTGGACTACTCTAGCAATAACCAGAGTGGTATTTCTTCTTCTCTCACGAGTAATGGTACAGGTGGGTTTAATGGCGAGTATCAAGCTTACAATGGAAGTAATTATGATACGGTTAGTTTCAAAAATATAGAGCAATTTCAAATAACAGGAACAGGAGTAAGTGACACGATTTATACAGGAGGTGGTAATGACACTGTTAATGGGGGTGCAGGTAACGATGCAATTTATGGTGGTTTAGGGAACGATAGTCTTAATGGAGGCACAGGAGACGATTACTTCGATGCTACTCAAGGTAGCGATACAGTCAATGGTGGGGATGGTATTGACACAATTGTCTATGACTTCAGTAGTAGCAGCAGTAATTTAACCATAGATACAACTCTAGGAACCTCTATTGCACCCGCAGGGAGTTCCTATACAAATATTGAAGCCTTTGTATTAACAACAGGTAGCGGTAATGACCAAGTTAAATTAGGAAATTACAATGACAATCTTTCCACAGGTGCAGGAAATGACACCATTATCAGTGGATTACGTTCTGATACAGTAGATGGCGGAACGGGAAATGATTTGTTAATTGTGGACTACTCTAGCAATAACCAGAGTGGTATTTCTTCTTCTCTCACGAGTAATGGTACAGGTGGGTTTAATGGCGAGTATCAAGCTTACAATGGAAGTAATTATGATACGGTTAGTTTCAAAAATATAGAGCAATTTCAAATAACAGGAACAGGAGTAAGTGACACGATTTATACAGGAGGTGGTAATGACACTGTTAATGGGGGTGCAGGTAACGATGCAATTTATGGTGGTTTAGGGAACGATAGTCTTAATGGAGGCACAGGAGACGATTACTTCGATGCTACTCAAGGTAGCGATACAGTCAATGGTGGGGATGGTATTGACACAATTGTCTATGACTTCAGTAGTAGCAGCAGTAATTTAACCATAGATACAACTCTAGGAACCTCTATTGCACCCGCAGGGAGTTCCTATACAAATATTGAAGCCTTTGTATTAACAACGGGTAGCGGTAATGACCAAGTTAAATTAGGAAATTACAATGACAATCTTTCCACAGGTGCAGGAAATGACACCATTATCAGTGGATTACGTTCTGATACAGTAGATGGCGGAACGGGAAATGATTTGTTAATTGTGGACTACTCTAGCAATAACCAGAGTGGTATTTCTTCTTCTCTCACGAGTAATGGTACAGGTGGGTTTAATGGCGAGTATCAAGCTTACAATGGAAGTAATTATGATACGGTTAGTTTCAAAAATATAGAGCAATTTCAAATCACGGGAACAGGAGTAAGTGACACGATTTATACAGGAGGTGGTAATGACACTGTTAATGGGGGTGCAGGTAACGATGCAATTTATGGTGGTTTAGGGAACGATAGTCTTAATGGAGGCACAGGAGACGATTACTTCGATGCTACTCAAGGTAGCGATACAGTCAATGGTGGGGATGGTATTGACACAATTGTCTATGACTTCAGTAGTAGCAGCAGTAATTTAACCATAGATACAACTCTAGGAACCTCTATTGCACCCGCAGGGAGTTCCTATACAAATATTGAAGCCTTTGTATTAACAACAGGTAGCGGTAATGACCAAGTTAAATTAGGAAATTACAATGACAATCTTTCCACAGGTGCAGGAAATGACACCATTATCAGTGGATTACGTTCTGATATAGTAGATGGCGGAACGGGAAATGATTTGTTAATTGTGGACTACTCTAGCAATAACCAGAGTGGTATTTCTTCTTCTCTCACGAGTAATGGTACAGGTGGGTTTAATGGCGAGTATCAAGCTTACAATGGAAGTAATTATGATACGGTTAGTTTCAAAAATATAGAGCAATTTCAAATCACGGGAACAGGAGTAAGTGACACGATTTATACAGGAGGTGGTAATGACACTGTTAATGGGGGTGCAGGTAACGATGCAATTTATAGCGGTGCTGGCAATGACACCATTAATGGTACTAATCAAACTGCCCTTACCCCTGGTTCAGGAGAAATAGATATTCTTTCGGGGGGGACAGGAAACGATCTTTTCATTTTAGGTAGTGGCAATAATCCTTACTACGATGATGGGAATAATCTCGCTGATGGTAGCAGTAACTATGCTGATATTACCGACTTCAATACAGGAGACATTATTCAACTCCAAGGCTCAAGCACTAACTATCTTCTGAACGTCGTCGGCGCAGACACCCAAATCCTAATCAATAAACCTGGCACCGAACCCGATGAACTCATTGGCATTGTCCGCAATCAAACAGCCCTAAATCTCACCAGCAATAGCTTTGTCTATGCCTCCCTCTCCACCATCACCCTAGCCGTCTCCCCCGCCAGCGTTACCGAAAATGGTACAACTAATTTAGTCTATACCTTCACTCGCACCAGCCCCACTACCAACGCCCTCACCGTTAACTACACCATTGGGGGAACCGCCACTAACGGCACTGACTATACGAGCATTGGTACAAGCGTCACTTTTGCGGCCAACGCCTCCACTGCCACCGTCATCATTGATCCCACTGCCGACAACACCATTGAAAACAACGAAACGACCACTCTTACCTTAGCCACAGGCAACTACAACATTGGTACGACTACCGCCGTTACAGGAACCATTACTAATGATGATTTTCCCGTCCTTTCCATCAATAACGTCACCGTCGTTGAAGGCCAAGACAATAATGCTCTACTAACCATCAGCTTTAACAATCCCATCAACCAAACCGTCACCGTTAACTACACCACCACCGCTATTAACGCAACGGCTAACGTTGACTACACAAGCAAAACAGGAAGCCTTACCATTGTTCCCAATAGCTACTTTGCTACCCTTAGCATTCCCCTGCTCAACGATAATCTCAACGAAGGCGATGAAGCATTCCTGGTAACCCTCTCCAGTCCAGTAAATGCAGTTCTCGATCCAAATGCCAGCATCGGCGAAGTCACCATTACCGATACGTTACAAACAACCATAACCCGCACCCTATCCGCCAACGTTGAAAACCTCAAACTCAATGGGACTGACCCCATTAATGGAACAGGTAACGCCGGTAATAATGTTCTAACTGGTAATAGCGCGAACAATATCCTCAATGGAGGAGAGGGTAACGATACTCTCAATGGTGGCGCAGGGAATGACACTCTAATCGGAGGTCTAGGCAATGATGTTTACCAAGTTGATAGCACCACCGATGTCATCACCGAAAATACTGGCGAAGGAACTGATACGATTCAATCCTCTGTCACCTTTAGCCTAGCTGCTTTCCCCAATATCGAAAACCTGACCTTAACCGGTTTTAGTACTATTAACGGTACAGGGAACGCTGCCAATAACATCCTCAATGGCAATACAGCCAACAATACCCTCAATGGCGGTGATGGCAATGACACTTTAAATGGTAATACAGGAGTCGATACCTTAATCGGTGGTTTAGGTAATGATATTTACCAAGTCGATAGCACCACTGATGTCATCACCGAAAATGCCAGCGAAGGAACCGACACTATTCAGTCCTCTGTCACCTTTAGCCTTGCTGCTTTCCCCAATATCGAAAACCTGACCTTAACCGGTTCCAGTGCTATTAACGGTACTGGCAATGCTGCCAACAATTCTTTAACAGGGAATACTGCTAATAACACCCTAGATGGCGGCGATGGTAACGACACCCTCAATGGCGGTGCTGGTAACGATACTCTCATTGGCGGAAATGGCAACGATTTTGCCTACTATTACAGTTCAACTGGCAGTGTCACCGTTAATTTAGCAACCGGAATTGCCAGTGATGGTTTAGGCGGAACCGATACCCTCTCCTTTATTGAAAATGTTCAAGGCTCCAATACCGCAGGCGATAATCTCACAGGCAATACCGGCGTTAACGTTCTCTATGGCTACGGCGGTGCAGATATTCTCACAGGAGGAGGCGGCAATGATCTGCTCTATGTCGGCAGTGATACCGTTACTGATACTGTGAACTATGCCAGTGGCGATGGGGCTGATACGGTTTATAACTTTGTGCGTGGAGCCGGTGGAGATCTGCTCAAATTTACCGGCATTACCGCTATTGATGTCCAGGTTTCTGGCACGAATACCCTATTTAAAGTGGGAGATGGGATCTCAGGTAACTCTGGCTTTGGTTCAGGAACCTTACTGTTAACCACCAGTGCCACGACGGGTTTTGTCGCTGCTGATGTCAACGTCAATCTCTCAGGGGCAACCTTTGCTTTTAGTTAACTAGAAATAAGAAGGCGATCGCGTTTTTAATGGATAATTGAGAATGGACAATGGATAATTATCAACTATTCATTATTAACTATCAATTAATCGGCGATCGCGTTTTTAATGGATAATTGAGAATGGACAATGGATAATTATCAACTATTCATTATTAACTATCAATTAATCGGCGATCGCGTTTTTAATGGATAATTGAGAATGGACAATGGATAATTATCAACTATTCATTATTAACTATCAATTAATCGGCGATCGCGTTTTTAATGGATAATTGAGAATGGACAATGGATAATTATCAACTATTCATTATCAACTATCAATTAATTAGCGATCGCTTTTTAAATGGATAATTGAGAATGGACAATGGATAATTATCAACTATTCATTATCAACTATCAATTAATTAGCGATCGCGTTTTTAATGGATAATTGAGAATGGACAATGGATAATTATCAACTATTCATTATTAACTATCAATTAATCGGCGATCGCTGAAAATGCTAAAATTTAGCCATGTTTGATAATATCTGTAAATTTCTCGCCGAAAACTTTTCTGAAGATTATGCCACTTGGTTACTCGGTCGCCCTGTTACGCTGACCAAACTGAGTCCAACGGAATTATCTTTAGAACCGATTCGTGCTGACTCTCTTATTCTCGAACAATCGGAAGATTTGGTTTTACATCTCGAATTTCAGACGGAACCTGACGAAACAATGGGTTTTCGGATGTTGGATTATCGAGTCAGGGTTTATCGTCGTTTCCCAACTAAAACCATGCACCAAGTGGTTATTTATCTGAAACCAACCAAGTCGGCCTTGGTCTATCAAGATAGCTTTCAGGTAGGAGAAACAAATCATCATTATCGAGTTATTCGTTTATGGGAAGAATCTTCAGATTTATTTTTAAAGAGTCGAGGATTATTGTCCTTAGCGGTATTGACCAAGAGCCAAGATACTACGGTAAGATTAAGGGAAATTGCCCAGATCTTAGATAAAATAGAGGATAAAAGGCTCAAGTCTAACCTCATGGCTGCAACGGCGGTATTTGCTGGCTTGGTGATTAAACCTGAAATCATTAAAACTATTTTAAGGAGTGATGCTATGAAAGAATCTGCTTTTTATCAGGATATTTTGCAAGAGGGTCGCCTAGAGGGTCGTCTAGAGGGTCGTCTAGAGGGTCGTCTAGAGGGTCGCCTAGAGGGTCGCCTAGAGGGTCGCCTAGAGGGTGAGCGAGAAGGTAAATTAAAGGTTGGGCAACAGCTTTTACATTTGGGGATGTCTTTGTCTCAGGTTGCTCAGGTGACGGGTTTCTCGGAGCAGGAGTTACAGCAGAGTTTGTCAGGTTAATGGTGGTTTGGCTTTTTTACCGTTTTTAACTGATCGCTGTTTCTCTGTCCCTTTCTCTGTGGTGTTTAACAGGTCACTTTCTACTCATTAGAGTTTGTAACAAAATTTAATATTTGTCCTAGCCCTTATATTGACTAGCTTTGTAGTAATTAATCATTAGAACAGGGGGTGCTTTTTTTGTATTTATTGATAGACTATCGAAAGTCTGCCCGCTAAGAATCCTATTCAAGTTTAGTATTTCTAGAAAAACTTCTGTTGTTAGAGGTTCTGTTTCTCGCGGCTCTAAGGTTTTAAAAATCATTCTCAATCAATATAGTCACTTAGCTCATTACTACTATGGCCATCAACCCTGCCTTGACTCTTGCCTATAACCAACTCAGCACCTTTGCGGGTTTGGATGATTTCTGGAGTCGTTTTGATACGGCGTTTCGTACCAATTATGACGCACAATGGCTGGCGGGAGATTTTAGTCTGTTTCCCCAGATTAAAGTCGTCAGTGACACTTTGCTGGGCAATGCCTCCGCGGCCTATAAAACCGAATCTAATACTGTTTATTTGTCGGACAGTGTTGTAAAAACAGTGACTCCTTCTGCGCTCAATGCCTTGATTCTCAAAGAAATGGGGCATTTTGTAGAGGCTAAGGTCAATCAATCTGAATACCCAGGGGAAGCGGGAAAATTATTTGCCCAGGAGGGGCAAAGTATTGATTTAAGTTCTAGTGCATTAAAAACAATCCTATTACAACAGCCATTCATTGCCGCCGCGACTCCAGTGGTATATGAAACCATTACCCTTTCTCTTAATCCTTACAGTACTTACAGTTATAAATATTCTGGCAGTAATGTGATTTGGGTCGATAGTAAAGGCTCTAATTCGGTGTTAAAGCTCTATAATGGCAGTACCACCACGGCCATTGCCAATAGTGCCTATAGCTCTATTAGCGATTATTCGATCTCTGGTAGCACGGTAGTTTATGCCAAGCAAAACGAAATTTACCGATACAGTGCTGGAACCACCACGAAGCTGACCAATAACACCATTTCTGACTATGCTCCCCAGATTGATGGCAGCACGGTTGTTTGGTATGCCAATGATGGTACGGATGTAGAGATCTTTCGCAATAATGGGACAACTACAACCCAATTAACCAATAACAGCACCAATGAATATGACCTCAAGTTATCTGGAACTTATGCTGTTTGGGCGGGCTGGGATGGTAATGACTACGAGATTTATCTTAATAATGGGACAACCACAACCCAATTAACCAATAACAGCACTGATGACTATAATCCTATTCTTTCGGGTAATCAGGTCGCCTGGTTGGGGTGGAATGGCACTGCTGAAAATTTGTTTTACTATAACGGCAGCGCGACGAGTCAAGTTACCAGCAATCTAGATGTCTATAATCCTCAAATTTCAGGAGATAAGCTGGTTTACAGCAAATTTGATGGTACAAATTATTCGCTTCAACTTTACAACGGAACAAGCAAAACAACGACTCAATTGTCTAGTTCGCTAGAATATAGCTATGGCGGTTTTGAAATTGATGGTAACTCAGTGGCTTGGATTGAAATAAGTACGGTTCCCAACAATTATGGCGTTTTTCTAAAACTTTATAATGGTACTTCCACTGCCACCATTACTACGACGAGTTATTATGACTTCACACTTGCGGGCAATAAAGTTGCTTACCTTAATTATGATCCTACTAGTGGTGGCAGTCAAATTTTCCTGTATGATGGCACACTGAGTACTCCTACTAACACCCAGATTACGGCAGAGGGGTTTAATTATAATTATCTGGCTATTGTTGGAAATAGTTTTATTTCACAAAAGGGCGGCGGCGGCCTTTATGTGACTCGACCTTCAACTAAGCCGATTCTGAGCATTAATAATGTCACCGTTGTGGAAGGCCAAACCTCTCCTCAAAACGCCGTTTTAGCGGTCACTCTCTCGGCTGCCAGTACTGTTCCCGTCACTGTTCAATACACAACATCCTCTGTTTCCGCTTACAGTGGTTTAGACTATACGACTACCACTGGCACTTTGAGCTTTGCGGCCGGAGAACTGAGCAAAAACATCAGTGTTCCTATCCTGAATGACGACTACTCAGAATATGATGAAACCTTTACCGTTAAACTTTCCAATGCCGTCGGAGCAGTTTTCGTTCCTAACCAAAATATCGGAACTGTCACCATTACGGATACTCTACAAACCAGCGTTACTACCATCTTACCGGCCGGAGTTGAAAACCTTACTTTAACAGGCACCGCAAATATCAATGGAACTGGCAACAGTAATAGTAACAAAATCCAAGGCAATAGTGGCAATAACGTATTGGATGGCCAGGGAACAACAGGGTATAGCGATCAGTTAATTGGTGGGGCTGGTAATGATACTTATATTGTGAGTGGGTCGTCTTATTCCACATACATTACTGAAAACGCAAATGAAGGAGTTGACACTGTTCAATTCTCATCTACCAATTCCTATGACAGTTATACTTTGGCAGCTAACCTAGAAAACCTGACCATTACTGGTACAATTGGCAATGGTGGTTATGGTAATTCACTGGATAATGTTATTACTGGCAATAGTAGTGGCAATTATCTAAGTGGTTACGCAGGAAATGACACCCTCAATGGTGGTACTGGTAATGATCAACTTTCTGGGGGAGATGGTAATGACATTCTTAATGGCGATTCAGATAATGATTCGCTGTATGGTGACGCAGGAAATGATACCCTTAATGGTGGTACTGGTAATGATTACCTGTTTGGTGGTACTGGTGATGATATCTATATTGTCGATAGTACGGCTGATTCTGCCCTCGAAAACCCCAACGAAGGAACCGACACTATTCAATCCTCTGTAACCTTCTCGCTTGCCACTTTCTACAGTTTAGAAAACCTGACCTTAACTGGCTCCAGTGCTATTAACGGGACAGGCGACACCAACAACAACGTCCTAACAGGCAATGGGGCCAATAATCTTCTCAATGGTGATACAGGTAACGACATTCTGACTGGGGCAGCCGGAAAAGATACTCTCACGGGTGGGGCAGGTATCGACAAATTTGGTTACAAAACCCTAACCGATTCTCTCTTAGCCAACTATGACCTGATTACCGACTTCAACGCAACGACTGGCAATGATCTGTTCCTTGTCACCACCGCACGAGCCGGATTTACTACTGGCTTAACGGTTGCTACCCTTGATGCAACAGGGATTGGCACTGCCTTAACCACTACGAGTTTTGCTGCGAATTTTGCTGCCCAATTTACCTTTACCAGTGGAACGACTACTCGTACTTTTGTGGCGATTAATGATGCAACAGCCGGTTTTAATGCCAGTACTGACTCCATTGTGGAAGTGACAGGTTTAACCGGAACCTTGGTAATGGGTAACTTTGTTACAGCTTAACTTCGGATTTTTTGAATCGGGCGCAAGCCTTGCGCCCCCTACACAATTGTTTTTTTAAATGGATAATTATCAACTATTCATTATCAATTATCAATTATCAATTATCAGCGATCGCTATTCAAAAAGCCACCCTAAGAAGAGTGGCCTAATGATACAAAGCTAATAGCTTAAAAAGTTAACAATCGTAATAGAGCGCAAACTCATAGGGGTGTGGACGCAGACGCATGGGGTTCACTTCATTATCTAGCTTGTACTCAATCCAGCTTTCGATAAAGTCGGTGGTAAAGACTCCTGTATCGGTCAAGAAGCCATGATCCTGTTCGAGGGCTTCTAGAGCAGCTTCCAAAGAGCCAGGTGTAGAAGGAATTTTGGCCAACTCTTCAGGGCTGAGATCGTAGATATCTACGTCAAGAGGTTCCCCTGGATCAATCTGGTTTTTAATGCCATCGATTCCGGCACAAAGCATCGCCGCAAAAGCGAGGTAAGGATTGGAAGTGGCATCGGGACAACGGAACTCTAAACGCTTGGCTTTGGGATTCGTTCCCGATAAAGGAATCCGCACAGAAGCAGAACGATTGCCCTGGGAATAAGCTAAGTTAACGGGGGCTTCAAAGCCAGGAACCAGACGTTTGTAAGAATTTGTTGTGGGATTGGTGAGAGCGAGAAGAGCAGGAGCATGTTTGAGGATACCACCGATATACCAGAGAGCCATCTCGCTTAAGCCCGCATATTTATCACCGGCAAAAAGTGGTTGACCGTTTTTCCAAATCGATTGGTGGGTGTGCATTCCCGATCCATTATCATTGAAAATCGGTTTGGGCATGAAGGTAACGGTTTTGCCGTACTTTTTGGCCACATTTTTAATGCAATATTTATAGAGCATTAAGTTATCAGCAGACTTGACCAAGGTATCAAATTTAATCCCTAATTCGTTTTGACCACCCGTTGCCACTTCATGGTGATGTTTTTCGATAGGAACCCCGAATTTAGCCATCGTCAATAGCATTTCGGTACGAATATCTTGAGCAGTGTCAGTCGGCGCGACGGGGAAGTAACCTTGTTTATAGCCAGGCTTATAACCGAGGTTGGCTCCTCCCTCTTCTCGTCCACTATTCCAGCGACCTTCAACACTATCGACATAGTAATAGCTGGTATTTTCAGTTTGACCGAAACGAACATCATCTAACAGGAAGAACTCAGCTTCAGGTCCAAAGTAGGCGGTGTCTCCAATACCAGTACTTTGTAAAAATTCAACGGCTTTAGCGGCGATCGTACGAGGGTCGCGGTTATACCATTCTCCAGTACGAGGCTCCTTGATGCTACAGATCATGTGGAGCGTTTTCTCTTGATAGAATTCATCAATATAAGCCGTTGTCGGATCGGGAACCATGCACATATCCGATTCGTTGATGGCTTTCCAACCGCGAATACTGGAACCATCAAAGGGAACTCCCTCTGTAAAAGAATTTTCATCAATTTGATCGTAGTAGAACGAACAATGCTGCCAAATACCAGGGGTGTCGATAAATTTTAGGTCAATAATCTGGATGTTTTCATCTTGAATCCATTTCAGGACATCTTGGGGGGTCTGGGGCATGGGTAACTCCTTGATTAAGGTTATCAATATTTTTCTGTCTCAAAACTCTGATCCTAGTAACTGATTTGTTCGGACTTTGTATCTAAATATACAGAAACTATGGGATCAATCTTAATTGACTGTGAAGAATCGGGAAATTCAGACAAGGAGTGCGATCGCTGCTATTCTGGAGACAATTAAGTTTAACTAACAGTACAGACGGCAATTCTTGAGTCAACTAACCATTAAGATAACCTGGTTTTGTTATCTAATGTGAAACTAATTTACCCATAGGGGTGTAAATAAACAAAAATGGCTACAACTTCTGATTCTCGTCATAAAAAGCGGAAAATGAGTTCTTTGTTACTGGCAATAGGAGCAACTTTTTTAACCCTCATTCCCGCCCAAGCTGCCGAAAAGATTTTTTTTACCTATGATCCCTTAAATGTTTCAGTGCGGGTTAGCTCCCTCGAACTATTTGCCAAAGAGGGAAAAATTGATAAAAATTTAGCCTTTTATCTGCAATTTGCGAGTTCAGAACAAAAACAAGCCTTCCGAGAAGCCTTGTCGAAAACAGTGCCTCTGTCCCCTGTGGTAATCTCCCGTTTTTTTAATACCAGCATCGGAGAAGATATTCTGACACGTTTAGGAGGCGGTATTACCATTCAAGGCGGCAGAAATGGAAAATATGCTTTAAGAGCCGCTTTTGTTCAGGCAGCCCTTGATCCGGATGGCTTTAGCTTAATAAATGTCCTCAGAAAATTGCCAACGGATATGCAGCTTCAAGGGCCACTTCTGTTGGGATTTGCTAAGGAAGCCACCCTGTTTATCGATGCGACAGAAACGTTAATTACTGAGTTTCGTAAGCTTACGGCAGAGGAAGCCGCAACCGATCCCCGTGTAGATTATTCTCAACTGCCCGATCTTCGTCAACCTGGCCCCTATCAGTTGACAAAACAGGTCTGGAACTTGACTGATGCCAGCCGTAATCGATCTTTATACGTCGATGTTTATATTCCCCAAAACTTGACAGCCGGAAAAACACCTGTAATCGTTTTTTCTCATGGATTAGCTTCTCGACCAGAGGATTACGCGCAGGGTCTAGAACGCTTGGCTTCCTATGGCTTTGTTGTCGCGGCTCCCCAGCATCCTGGTAGCGATAGCATTTGGGCCAAGGAAGTTTTAGAGGGCTATCATCGAGATGCGTTTGATCTGAATGATTTTATCAACCGACCTAAAGATATTAGTTTTGTCATTGATGAGCTAGAACGACGTAATGCTTCTCAGTTTCAAAATAGGCTGGATTTACAAAACGTGGGCATGGGCGGCCATTCCTTTGGGGGTTATACGGCTTTGGCGATCGCCGGTGCAGAAATTGATTTCGATCATCTCAAAAAAGAGTGCGATCGACTGTATAGCGGCGTTAATGTTGCCCTGTTATTAGAATGTCGTGCCTTAGATTTGCCCAGACAGTCCTATAATTTCCGAGATAAGCGGGTTACGGCGGTATTTGCAGCGAATCCTGTCAATCGTGGTATTTTTGGGCCAAAAGGACTCAGCAAAATCACGATTCCCATCATGCTTGCTTCCGGCAGTTATGATCCCGCAACGCCGCCTGCCTTGGAACAAGCTGCTTCTTTTACCTGGTTAGGGAGTCCTCAGAAATATTGGGCGATGGTAGAAGGTCAGGCCCATGTCAATTTTTCGGAATTGGATGCAGGTCTGAGTAAGAGCATTGAATCTCTAACGCAATTGACTTTACCCAGCCAGGATCTGATCATAGATTATGCTTCCTCTATTCAGATTCCCTTTTTTGAAATTTATCTGAATCAAAATGAAAAATTTCGTCCCTATTTACAATCTGCCTATGCGGAATATCTCAGTCAAGGTAAAGAGTTTAAATTGGATTTTATCAGCCAGGCTTCTGTCCCGAAGTTAATTGATGCGATTGAAAGATTTAAGCGGGAACATGGTGCATTTTCTCCTAAATAATCATGACAAATACAGATGACCCATCAAACACCCATTCTCTTGATAGCTAGTTTGAGCGAATTAGGATAAGATGAAGTATCTAAAAAGTGGATCGGGTAAATTCTGTTTATGAACCGAGACTTTCAACCACAATTGCAAAAATTGATTGAGCGGGATGGGCAATCTGGCCACATCAAAACGCTTCTGATGGTCAGTTTTTGGGCGATCGCGGGTGGAGTTATCGGACTGCCGGTGCAAGCTTTACCCCAATCATCATTGCCAATCCCTAGCCAAATTGCCGTTAATCCAGAGGATGTCGTTGTGAGTGGGGAAAAAGGGAACTACGTTGTGCGTTTATTCGTAAATAGTTCTAAGGAAAATGTGTGGAAAATCCTGACTGGCTATACCGAATTATCCCGTTTTATGCCGGATGTGATCTCTAGTAAAGTCATTGAAAGTAAGGGAAGCCAAAAAATACTCGATCAAGTCTATTCTAGTGCTTATACTTTAGGCTTAAAGGCAAAAGTACGATTACAGGTGACAGAATCCTATCTCAAAGGCCTTAATATTGAACTTGTTAAAGCCGATTATTTAAGAAGTTTTCACGGCACCTGGACAATTGAAAAAGCACCCAATCACCCGAAACAGTTACTTCTCACCCATGCGATTAAAATAGATCCCAAAATTGATTTTGGCAAAGATATTTTCTATCAATTTTATCGAGAGGGATTAGAAGAAACGATGATTCGTTTAAAAAAAGAAATTGAATCTGGTTCCTAATTCATCATTTATCACGCCAAAAAACGAGGCGATCGCTCAGGGATTGAATACGGGTACCAGGATAATAAAAAGAGAGAATTTTTTCCGGCGACCAGCCTAACTGAGCTAACTTATAGGAACCAAATTGACTCATCCCGACCCCATGCCCTAAGCCGCCACCGACAAAGGTGAATCCTAGTAATTTCTGATTTTTATCGTAAATGGGATCAACGTAAAATAGGGTACTACGAGGGGGTGAAAAAGCGCTGCGGGCTTCATTTTTGGCTAATTCAATTATGCCCTTATTCGTCGTTACCTGTAGGATCAAAACTCGTCCTGACGGCGATCGCTTAGTGATCTGGATATTTTGAATGGTGGTAAAATCCGCTAGAGGATGCTGACGTTTTTTCAGATAAGTATGCAGATCCTGATTAAGATCATCTAGTTTCGCTTGAACACGCCACCGAAAAACCGATCTTCCTGTCTCATTAAAACCGTCTTTGAGACCAATAAATTTACGAAATTCCGCTTCATTTTCGAGGGAGTTTTGAGCTAGATCCCAAACTTGTTGGGAAGAATCAATCAAGATTCGTAAATAGGGACGTTCGGCTCCGTTCCAAACATCGCTAAATTTAGCCGTCACCCCCCCCGTCGTTGAAGAATAGAGGGCATCCACCAACTCGTCATTGTAGGTCAGGACTAAGCCCTTGGTATCCGATATGGCTCGATCCGCCTGAAGATTCGTCTCTTTTAAACCGAAATAAACCTGACAATGGGTGGTAGCGCAAAGTTCGTAATTATCTGCCTCAAAACGTCGTAGATTTCGTAGGGCATAGGTACGAGCAATAATAGTTTGGGCCTTAGCCGCATTTTCCGGTGCATTTTGGCCAATTTCGTGGGGAACGACTCCGCGTAGGTAGGTTTCGAGGGGAACGTTATTCACCAGGGTATAGTCCCCGTAGGCATTGGTCTGTAGCTTTAAACTGCCGCCATAGAGTTGAGCCCGTTGTTTTCCCGCCGTCACCTGAATCAGATTAGTGGGGGTTGTGACTTCTAGATCGTTGGTGAGATAGGATTTGCCATTTACATTCAAAACCGCTTGAGGTTTAATCCGCACGACTTCACTGGAAAGATAGGGGATTTGATAACCCTTCTCCCGTAAACTTTGCAATAACCAACGTCTTACTAAAGGACTACTATAAACGTCTCGTTTTGCCCATACTTGCCAGCGATCGGGCTGGGTAATTTCGACGGGAACCCCTAAGGCTCGCCACTGATTCGCGCTGTCTTCCGCCGTTTCAAAGGTGGCATGGTCACTTAAGACCAGTCGTTCCTCTAAAAATGGGGCAGATAAATTTGTTTCAGCGATCGCCAACTGAGCCTGTTTACTTTCAATCGTCTGACGTTCTCCCTGTTCGTCCAGAAACCGAATCGTTAAAATCTCTCCTTTAGGGCCTTTTAAGCTCAATTGATCTTTATTTTCATCGCCAAATCGCTGAATAATACCCACTTTGAGGTCAATATCCTTTGCCTGGGCCGATGACATTGCCAACCCTAACCCTGGTAGAGAAACCAGAGAAAAGAAAAATAAGGATAGATAATACGTCAAGGACTTTTGATAGACGGCAATGGGCATGGATTGGTAATAGGGATAAACAAAAACAGTCAGCAATATCTTATAGGAGCAGCAATTCCAAATTCAGAATGTAGTCCAAGATACAAAGTCTTGAAGTGCTTACGGTCAAGGGGTTTTGTTTCAATATGTGGAATCAGCGTAATGCTCTATTTAGTGATTGATCAAGTTTGTTTGCAGGTTGCTGACTCTCCAAGAGGCTAAGATTCGAGGAGGAAGTACAAAAAACGTCAGAAATCAGCGAAATCTCTCTTGACTCCATAAAAGCGAGATAATGTCTGTATCTTATTTTATCGTTTGAATTTGGAATTGCTGCGAAAAACGGTAGTATCTTGCAATATTTTGTAATATTTCGTGATAATAATAAAATCTGCTTACCGATCGCCCCTTCCTTAATAACTATTTTTGTGAATATTTCTGTTCTGACTTCAACCTTGATTCTGACATTGCTATCCCTCATTGGTCTGATCTTTTTTATTCGAGCCTCGGTGAAAGAGCGATCTAGTCTGCTGCAATGTTTAGTGGCTGCTTCGGATAGCGATCGCCTCAGTCAATTACAAAACTACTTTACCCAGCGAGCCTATCAGATTATTCAGGTCAATGCCGAGCAACAACAAGTCATTCTTGAAGGGTACGTTCGTCCCAGTTATTTTCTCGCTATTTTTTTAAGTACGATGGCAGCCTTGGGATTACTCTGTTTTGCCCTCGTGTTAAATATGCTTCTGCCCAATCTAGGCAATAGTGCGATCGCGATCATTGTCCTCTTCCCCCTTGCCGGAATTTTCTATTGGCAAAAAGCCGGACGATTAGAACAAATTTCCCTCAGTGTTCACCCTCTCCCCACGGAGAAGCAAGCGGAGAATCGGCTAGAAAATCACCTTCTCAGTATTCGTGGTCATCGGGATGAACTAACCCAACTCAAACAAGCATTTCCTTGGTCATGGCTAGGTGATACCCATTCTTAATTCTTTTCTGTTAGTCTAGGAAGACATTTTTAGACCTCAAATACTGAAGTCCTTCCATAGCAAGACTTTTGAGCTATTAAGTTAGGAGAAAACACACAGTTTATTTTATTCTCAGAAATAACGACAGAATACTTATTGAGCAAAGGTTGTAGAATTTGAGATTTAAAATCATTTCCTAAAGTAACAAAAGAGAGTTATCGTGATTCTCTTGAATTTTCTCATAAAAATTATAAGCTCTATTTAGCAGTGATAACTTCAATATTTAATACGTTCTTTCAAAGAAAATTTATTCAGGCTGTCATTAGGCATCATCAAATTAACTTTATTGTTTTCAATGGTAAAAAAGAGGAAATTACTTCATGGATAAAATTACAAAATATCGAGGATTAATCAAGGATATTCTCACACAGTATGATCAATTGGTGCATAAATCCCCAGATTATGATGCTGAAACTTGTTTAGTATTTGATGAAAACCAAGATCATTATATTTGGTTAACTGTTGATTGGCAAGATGATAAACGGAGAAAGTCAACTCATGTTCATGTCCGCATTAAAAACGGAAAAATTTACATTGAGGAGGATTGGACGGAAGAAGGAATTGCGACTGAATTACTCAGGGAAGGTGTACCGAAGGAGGATATTGTTTTGGCGTTCCATGCTCCTGAAACTCGTAAGTTAAATGAGTTTGCTGTTGCTTAAGATTAAGTGTCTCAATGGTTTGGACTATGTTTCTATGAATGGGATGTGTGAGGAGTTTACCTAATTTACCCAGAATTGAGGATATTTTGGGGATAACTAATCAGTAAGGTGGAGATAAATTAATCTGTTTCTATTGCAGACCTTGAATCTCACGATAAATTTCATCTAGGGGAGATTGATAAACAGGTAGCTCAGGTTCATCGGGACAAAACTCTATTGTCATTTTGACTCGAACCTTGCCTTTTTTCCAACTTGATTCACCTAATTTTAAAATCTCACAGTCTAAACCTTCCTCAATCCATTTTTTTCTTTTGCCTAAATTTACATCATCTTCTAATTGTTGAATATTACTAACGTTTAATACATCACAAATCATCCGATTTCTAACCCACTGGGCTTTAACCATAGGATCAGAAATCAGAAGAGAGTTAGGTGAGTTTTCTTTTAAAACAATGATAGTTTCCATGTTGGAAATTTCAACAAAATTTTGTTCTTCCATGTTAAGCTCCACAAATAATCAGTAAGGTTGACGATAAATTAATCTGTTTCTATTGCAGACCTTGAATCTCACGATAAATTTCATCTAGGGGAGATTGATAAACAGGTGTCTCAGATTCATCGGGAATAAATTCGACAGATACTTTTATTTTCAATTTTCCTTTTTGCCAGCCATTAGTTCCAGCCTTTAACATTTTACAATCGACACCTTCATTAAACCAAACATCTCGTTTGATCTTCATTTTGTTTCCTATCTCTCGATACTTTAAATGATCAATCAATTTTTGCTGTATTGGTTCTTCAAATGAATCTTCTAGCGCAAACTTTAGATCTTTAGATTTAACTAACTGATTAAAAATTTCTAGCACATCATCCTCATTCAGCGTTTCTAGATAACGATTATAGTTGAGCGGCATAATATATAAAACTCCTGATTAAGCTGAAATAATGGCTGTAAATAAATAATAGCTTAAGAGCATCACTGTACAAGAGCAATACTCCTAAGCTTTATTGTACCGGAAAAAATGAAGACAAAGATTAACTAAACATTAAAATCTTGATCTTTTAAATTTCTTCCATTGAGTAACCCTCCCAATCTGAATCGATTTCTTCTTTAATTTCTACAAACTCCGCATCTGTCACTTCTTTCACTTCTACAACAGAAGACAGTGTATCAGTATCAGTATTGGTGATGAGCGGTAACTGATCGGCAATTTGCATCGCCTTTAAACAATCATTAATGCCCTCAATACTTTGCTGATAGAGATCGATTTTTTGTTGAATCTCTGCCTGGAGTCGAGAATTACGGGCAATCTTTTCCTCAGCCTCCTGTTCCAAAGTTTTTTCCAAATAAGACCGTGCCACATCATACTGATTTAAAATCGTTGCAGCTTGCTCGGCTGCCTTGGGCAATAGATGAGTTTTCAGGGCATTGTTAATCGTTTGGCGGAAATTTTTGCGAACTGTTGCAAACACCTTTTGTTCAAAATCTAACTTTAATAGCTGCTTAATCGCGGGTTCCGCTTCCACGATCGCCTGAATATCGTAACCTTGAGAAGTTTGTTGTAACGTTTGACGGAAATGGTAGATCGAAAAAGTTCCCTCATCATAAAAACGAGGACTTTCTAACACATAGCGATCGCATTCTGTTCGGGCCGCTCCGACCAATACCTTGGTTACATCCTCTTTAACTTGTTTTAAACAAACCTCAATACCCGCATCATTCCCCAACAAACGATAAACTTGATGATAGCAATCGGCCTTATGGAGACGATCAAAAAGACGTTGAAAGAAATCCTTCATCATACTTTCTACACTATCCACCAGCGTATCTTCTAATTCATTGGCAAGATAATACAATGCCTCAACTAAAATAGCAATTAAGGGCGCAGTGGCATTTCGTTCATGGCTTCGGGTCGCACGACTGTGGGCATTTTTAACCGAAAAAGTCGTGATCAATTCCTGTAAACGAGTTAACAGACGAGCCTTAAGACGGAGAAAATCTTCATCAAACGCTTTATCTTCATTGGTGACAACATCATTAACCTGTTCAGCAATAAAGATCTGAAAAGCAACACCTAACTCCTGCATTGTTTGATTAAGGGCCGTGAGTTCCTGAGCCTTCATTGCCTCAATTTCACGAGGTTGGCTATCTAATTTACGATACTCCTCTAGATAAAATTGTCGTAAAACAATGCACAACGGTTGCAGATCATTTGCTAAATTAGCAAACAGTTCGGGATACTTTTCTTCCGTCAAATAAAGACTAATCGCACTGCGAAAAGATTCAATGCCACTGTCATTAATTAATTGCTCAATTAAGGGCTTACCCCACTCGCCTAAAATACGGACATAGTTTTCGTTAGAGGTTTCATAGCCATTAACAGATACCCTCAGTTGCGTTGTCAGCAATTTCCCAGAGTTAGCACAATAATTATTAAACTCACTGACAAATTGGGGCGTTTCTTCTTCTCCTCCTAGCCCTTTCACACTCTCAGCAAAAATAGAATCTAAGCCAAAGCGATCGCGACTGGAAGTGTTTTTAATTTGACTCCCATAAAAACCGAGCAAACCACTGGTTTTATAAAGGCGTGCATTGTCCCGAAATTCCGTCTGAATTAAAGCATCTAAACGTTGTCGTAATTGAGCCGCATACCAGGTTTCATCAATGCGATTAAACACATAGAAAACTCGATTGCGAATGCCTGGATTATTGCGAATCCGTTCTAATAGTTCCGTTTCTTCCGTAGCCAAATCTCCGGCGGCGGCAGCTTTCAAAACACAAACCACAGCAGAAGTATTCGGATCTTCAATTTTGCGGTAGGCCAATTCCTTATCTTTTTGAACTGGAGCATCAATCCCTGGCAAATCCACTAAAACATTACCATCTTCGAGCAAAGAATGATAACAGTGATAATCTAAACGCTTTAAGACCGCACTATTAATCCCCTGCCTGGCATAACTGGCTGCCTCGGAAAGGTTAGAAAAATTTAACTGATCCATTGAATAAATGCTATTCTGCACCGTCTGAATCCGTTCTCGATTGTGGACATAACCGTCCAATAGCATCAGTAAAGCATTCGCTTGTTTAGCTCGCTCTGTTTTGACCTTGCCCCCTTCTTCGTTGATAATACGTTGACAGGATTGTTTTAAAAGCTCAACTGCATCGTGTTGATTAATATTGAACTCGCCTTTTAACTGCAATCGTTGACAAAGGGCCACAGCCTGTTCTCGAATTTCTACCTCACTCAGGAAGGTTAATACAACTTTTTCTTGGTTCGGTTTTGCGTACTCAATATGACACTCTGTTCCGGTGGCATGACCCTCAGCACTGTAGAGCAATTCCCGTTCCAAAAGCGCGTTAATTAACATCGACTTGCCCGCACTAAAGGCCCCGGCAAAAACAATTTCAAAATTGGGCGACAAGACTTTACCGAGAGTGGTTTCGATGACACTGGTGTCCTGTTGGCTTCTCAGGGTTGATTCCTGACGTAACAAGGCAATTAATTGGTTTACCTGTTCGCGCAGATGTTGGCATTGGGGTGCGATTTCTGTCATACAAACCTCAAAAAGTTCCTGCTTTTATAATACAAGATTATGCTTTTGCTCTGGGGATTCGGCCCTACTTTTCACAAAAATTGATAAATTGCTTGCGTTTTTAATTGAAACCCGTAGCTTTTGAGACTGTCCCCTTGTTTGTCGAAGCCGTATTATATCGATATAGAGCGGGCATTCCTTGGAGAGACTTACCCGAAAGGTTTGGAGATTTTCGAGTGATTCACACGCGTTTTACTCGTTGGACGAAATCAGGGGTGTGGGAAAAGGGGTTCAAGTACTTAGGGCTTGCTGAATAAGTATAGAACCCTTGCCGGATAATGCTTTCAAGCATTTTAAAAACGATCAGGTGCAAGGTTATTTCCTTTGGAGGCTCAAAGCCCATGCACGTCGTTGGAAAACTGGGGGTTGAAATTGGAAACAACTCTCTGAAGTCACCATTTTTCGCCTCCTGTGGCATCTAGGTTCGTTTTGTGGACTTTTTCAGCAGACCCTAAATAAATCGGAATGGTCGAATCAGGCTCCCCCCCGCATCGTGTCTGCTGTCCCAGAACCGCTCCCGCCCCCAGAACCCAGACGAAGACCCACCAGTCTGGATATGGGAACCCTCTGGTAGAAACAATACATCCCAGATACAACCTTCTTCTCTAAAATAGAAAGTGAAATTGTAACAAATTGTTAAGAAGTTCATGGCTGATCAATTAATTCGAGCAACCGCCGCTGGTGGAGGCATTCGGGCCGTTGGTGTTATTTCGACTCGTCTGGTGGAAGAAGCACGGCAACGACATCAATTATCCTACGTGGCAACGGCGGCTCTAGGGCGAACCATGTCAGCAGGTTTACTCTTAGCATCTAGTATGAAACGGGAAGGCGCACGGGTTAATCTCCGTATTAAGGGAAATGGCCCTTTACAAGGATTATTCGTCGATGCAGGGGTCGATGGAACAGTACGAGGCTATGTTTTTAATCCTCAGATCGAATTACCGCCCAATGCGTTGGGAAAATTAGATGTGGGAGGCGCGATCGGTTCAGAAGGCTTTCTTTATGTGGTACGTGATATTGGCTATGGCTATCCTTACTCCAGCACAGTCGAATTGGTTTCAGGTGAAATTGGCGATGATGTCACTCACTATTTAGCCAATTCAGAACAAACCCCCTCGGCTCTCTTGTTAGGTGTATTTGTAGGAGCGCAGGGGGTTACGGCTAGTGGGGGCTTATTACTACAGGTGATGCCTAAGGCCGCACGGGATGAAGAATTGATCGCCACCTTAGAGTCACGGATATTAAGCTTAAAAGGATTTACCCCCTTATTGCAGTCTGGAAAATCTTTAACCGATATTTTTGAAGAATTATTAGGGGATCTCGATCTTGTTATTTTCCCCGATACACAATTAGTGCGTTTTGACTGTCGCTGTTCTTTTGATCGGGTTTTAGGAGCCTTAAAAATGCTAGGGGAAGTCGAGCTTCAGGACATGATCGAAAAGGATGATGGCGCGAAGGCCACCTGTGAATTTTGTGGTGAAATTTATCAAGCTAGTAGCGATCACCTAGCCCAACTGATTCAGGATTTACAAGCTGATTGTGTTTAAAACTAATACAGTTAACAACGAAAAATGATCCGTTGTCATTCAATAACCAAGGGGATTTTTGGGTTCTCTTGGTTTGATGGTTTCCTCTCTATCAAAATGGAAAGAATGCGATCGCGGGTGTCAAGAATTAGCGCGCTTTTCCTCGCTGTTTTTTGTCTTAAATGACAAATATTAGCCTGGTTTCTTGTCTGTCAATCTCCTGTAAGATAGAGTAATAATCAGTTGAACTCATTTAAATGAACAGAACAAAAGTTCTCCTTGCTGTAAGTTTTTTGTTGATTATATTTTCTGATGCGATCGCGGAAGTCTTACTGTGCCGTTTCACCGGATAAGCTATCAACGAATTATTTACAAGTGGAACTCATCTAGGCGGTTGGTAAACTATCTTGAAAAGTAAATATTTTTTTATATAAATCAGCACTTCTAGCCAGTGATCTGATCGGAAATTGATCATTTTCCATTGCAAATACCCTAAGTAATATTGAATAAAGTGACCCAAGAATCGTTTTCTTTTTTGGATAATCCAATTAAATTCTCTTTGTTCTTTTTCTGTAATAGAAATACTATCTATTTGCTTAGAAAATGACTCATTCAGTATCCCTAAAACACGTTGTATGTGTATAAAGTTATTAAATGGGATAGCAACATGGTACTTTTGAAGGTTGCTAATGATCAATTCAAAATTAGCGTTTTGGTTCTGCTGAAATTGTTTTATAATCATGATTATATCAGCCAACCAATATAGAGTAAAATTAAAATCTAATCTTTTAATCTTTGAACAAATATGAATAATTTGATACGGAAAATCCAAAATGGTAAAATTCAGATCATTGTTATTTAATACAGTAGTTTTAGAGATTAAATTATTGTATAGAATACCTTCCCATAAACGCCAGTGTAAATGTAAACTATCACCAACTTCATTCCAAAGATAAATACTAGAATAAAATTCAAAAAATGATTTTTTAATGATCTCAACTCTAGAATGCCAACCTAACTCATTTAATACTCTAATTGTATTATCAAAATCTTCTACCGGGATCATTAATTCCAGGTTATTAATTACGCGATCGCCTAAATTAGAATAAACAGAAAGATTGATTGCCAGATCTCCTAAAACAATGCAAGCAATTCCTGCCTCAGAAAAAGCAGACCAAATCTGAGTTAACTGATCTAAAAAGAATTGATTTTTATACCAATTTTTGCGATAGACACCTTTCAATTGGGTAATTTCACTATCATTAATCTGATGAATCAATAAATTACGATAAAGCAAAGGCAGTAAATGATAGGAGTCTGAGTCAATATTGTCAATATCAACGCGAATTTTCCAATCATGCCAAGCGGTTAAGCATAGAGCCTCATCACCTAAAGCCGCTTGTAACAGCAGTTTTTTCTCTACAGACAAGTTGTCTTGATAGTCAATATGAATACTTTTTTGCATTGTCTTAATAATGTAAATTTACTTACTGGGGTGCAAATAACTAGAATTAACTAAAGAAAATCCATTGTCAATTTTGAGAATAGTTCCCGTTGTAAAGTAAGAAAAATAATCAGCACTTAAATAGACTGCCGCTCTACCAATATACTCTGGATTGATTGTGCTTTGACGTAGAGGACTACTTTTATGATAATAAAGATCGCCATTTTCTTGTTCTTTTGTCCAGCCTGGTGCAATACCATTCACACGAATACCATGCGGGGCTAATTTTAGTGCTAGTTCCTGAATTGTCATAGCGATCGCGGCTTTAGAAGAAGAATAAGCAATATCTTGAAAAGTTAAATCTTGATGAATAGAACTGAGAAAAAGAATAGAACCTTGAATTTGATGTTCAATCATTGTTTGAGCAATAGAATAAGTTAGTTGCAATGGGCCAAATAAATTTGTTTCAAAAACATCCCGAATTAATTGAAGGTCTAGTGGATTAAATTCTGCTGAACGTTGGCCATGGATTCCCACAGAATTAACCAAAGTATCTATGGTGATATTCTGTTCTTTCAAATCATTAATTAATTTATTAACCTGATCTGGGTTAGAAATATCAGACAAAAAACCTTTGCTGATTATACCCAATTGACTTAATTCTTGTTCTAAAAATTGAATTTTATCTACTTGAATATCGGTGAAATAAATATTAGCTCCCTGTTTAGCCATTTCTAGGGCAATACTGCGACCAATATTTTGGACAGCCCCAGTAATTAAAACATTTTTATTCGCTAAAATTTTATTGTTGGGATATAATTCCGATGTTCGATCTTGAACTTGTATTCGATGTAATATTTTTACTCGATTCGGATTTATAAATGTTTTGAGAGTTTCTTGAAGCCGAAATTTTAAACTTACCATAAAAATCTAAATATCTAGAAAA
The DNA here is from genome assembly GCA_025370055.1 of Woronichinia naegeliana WA131. Lineage (NCBI taxonomy): Bacteria > Bacillati > Cyanobacteriota > Cyanophyceae > Synechococcales > Coelosphaeriaceae > Woronichinia > Woronichinia naegeliana. The sequence continues at coordinate 6,160,975 of CP073041.1, forward strand.
TGAGCATATTAGGTTTGACGAATAAAATCAACTATTTCTGAATAATCAAGAATATCATCATCTAAATTATCTGAAGATATTTTTTTAAGATTCGTCTGCATGGGAAAAGTCTCTAACCTCAAGTAATTGAAAGCTTTATCAGCAGTCTTTTGATGATTTTTTGTATTTAATTTATTATCAATTATTGACTGAATATTTATCACTTTGAATTATATTTTAGGTATTTTTATATTCTTATTGAGCTATGAATTTTCTCTCTTTTTATTTAAAGCTTGCTTAATCACTTGAACATATTCACTTTGGCGATCTTTTTTGATAATACCTATGTTGTTTTGATGGATACGTCGTTTAAAAAGAATATTAGGAATGACCATCATCTCAAGATTTAACGCTTTAGCTCTAATATACCAGTCAATAAATTCCACTCGTTGCCAATGAGAATCAAAATATCCCACGCTTAAAAAAGATTGCTTTTTAATTAACATTGTTCCTCTATGAATTCCTTGTATAATTTCTTTAGGAATCTCAAATCGTTGTCGGATTACGTTATCCAATTCAGGACTAATAAACTGTTGTACGTGGCCAAATACTATATCTAAATGAGGATTTTTCGCAAAGCATTGAGATTGGATTATTAACTTGTCTTTTAACCATAAATCATCACTATCTAAAAACGCGAGAAAATCTCCCTGACTTCTAAGTACAGGACAAAAGGCTTGAAAAGTATAAGAGAAAGGGGTTTCATGGAAGATGAACGTAATGTAAGAAAACCCATGAACCAATATAACGCATTGAAACAAGCCCTAAAACCCCATTTGGGATGGCATGGTGCCAGACTCTCCTTCCTAGCCTTGTTCTTACTCGCCCTCCTCAAAGTGAAAACGGTTAACCTTAAAGAATTGGCCCTGGGTTTTGAAGGTCGGGCATTGGTGGATTCTCATTACAAACGCTTACAACGCTTTTTCTCAGGATTTGAGCTGGATTACCATCACATTGCCCGTATTGTAGTCAGTTGGCTGGATATCCCTCAACCTTGGGTATTAAGTATTGACCGCACAACCTGGGAGTTTGGCAGTCATGGTTATAATATCCTCACTGTCGGCATTGTCCATGAAGGAGTAGCCATTCCCATCTTGTGGTGGATGCTTAGCAAGAAAAAGGGCAATTCTAACAGTGATGAACGAATGCGTTTTATCGAGGAGATGCTCAAGATTTTTCCCACCGCCCTGATTCGTTGTTTATGTGGCGACCGTGAGTTTATTGGTCAGGCTTGGCTTCGCTATCTTCTGCTCGAACCGCTACTGGCTTTCTGTCTGAGAATTCGGGCTACGGACAAGATTGAGCACAATGGCAAGCTTTTGGCCGCCAAAGTCATTTTTGCCCATCTTGCAAAAGAGTGAATCTCAACGTCTTCAAGGGAGTTGTCGGGTTTGGGGATATCCTGTTTCTGTAGAGGCTCTTCGCTTGCCTGATAATTCTCTACTCATCGTCATTGGACATCCCGATTCCCAAGGTCTTATTCACGATTATGCCCTGCGTTGGGGCATTGAAACCCTTTTTGGCATCTTTAAGACTCGTGGCTTTTGCTTGGAATCTACTCACTTTACTGACCCCAAGCGTCTTCGTAAGCTTTTGGCTTTACTGACTTTAGCTTTGGCTTGGTCTCTCAAAACTGGTCTAGCAATTCATCATCTTCATCCCATTCCCCTCAAGAAACATGGTCGCCTAGCGCAGAGTCTTTTTCGTCTTGGTTTTGACCATCTTCGTCATCTTGTTCTTAATCCTTCTCTACCCAATTTTTCTCTTTTTCTCGACTCCCTACATTTTTTGTCCTGTACTTAGCCCTGACTTAGTTTAATTCCATAATTCAATGGACTAGAACAGCTACCACTGTTTGGTTGATAATAGTATTTTACAGAGGGAATAAAACTTTTTGCAATTTCAGCACTTTTATCTGTTGAACCATCATCAATAATTAAAATTTCTAGCGGTTGATAGGTTTGAGATAAAACACTTTCTATCGCTTCACCTAAATAGCGATCGCAGTTATAAACAGGAATAATAACACTAATTAAAGGTTGCTCTGCCATAGAATTTATTTGTTCTGAGATTTATAATTTTTAGTGATCACATCCGCCCCAATGTATTCACTGATGGTTATCAAGGGGTTAATGAGATTATTGCTCAATGTCGCTTTAGTGCGTAGTCGCTCTAAACGTTTTTTATAAATATAAAATAAACCTAATGATCTCGTATTTTTTCCATAGGTCATGCCTCCTTTATGAAGATGATAAAATAGAGTCGTTTCTGGAATTACTTTTTTAACAATATTATTCTCCCATGCACGAATATACCAGTCAACATCTTCACCATACATCATACTTTCATCAAATAGACCAACTTTTTCAAAGATAGAAGAACGATAGATAGAACTTCCGAGCAAAATATATTGATAGGGTTCATAATAATGGGAACTTAAAATCTCTCCTGTTTCTAATTCTAGATATTTAACTTTTTGAATTAAGCCCTGAACAATCTCCACGTCAGGATTTTCCTTCAAACATTGTAACTGTATCGCTAATTTATGATCTGACCATAAATCATCTACATCTAAAAAAGCAATGATATTTCCTTTTGCTAGTTTGATACCTCGATTTCTAGCCGCAGAAGGGCCTGCATTTGCTTGGTAATGATAAATAATATCGGGATACTGTTTAGCAATATTTGCAGTATTGTCAGTTGATCCATCATCAATGATAATAATTTCTAAAGGTTGATATTGTTGACTTAAAATATTATTAATTGCTCTCGCTAAAAAATTCTCACCGTTATAAACGGGAATAATTGCACTGACAAAATATTGCTCACGGGAAGTCATAGAAATTATCTGAGTAAATTGAGAATAACCTGGGGAATTTGAGCTAAGTCTGTTCCGAGATTGAGATAATAACTCGGTAGTTTTTGAGTGAGTTGAGTCATGCGATCGCAGGCTTCTTTTCCTGTTCCTGGTAATTGTTTAATTGTGCTGGGGACTAAAGCCGTTAGAGCCGCGATCGCTGAGGTAGGTTCTAAGTTAGAGTTAATTTGACCAGTAACACGGGGAATAAGGATTGCTTTAAGGGGAAAATCATTGATAAGCCTCTCAGAAAAATGTTCCGCTAAAAAATAAAGTGCTTTTTCTTGATCCAGATGATTCGAGTTATGAATTAATGACTTTAACCAGGGTAGTCGCTCGATATCATTAGGCTTTTTTTTTGCACTACTGTAAAGACTATAGGCATGGGGCAAGGAATGAGTAGAAACTAAAGTATAGTCATCACTGAGATAAAATAAATCCGACTTTAAGCAAGCTAGAGCCGTTGTTGATTTCCCCATTCCTCCTTTTCCCACAATCAACACGCCTCCTGTCGAAAGACCGACTGCTCCAGCGTGAATCATTTGTTGATTCTGTTGACTAAACCATTGTTGAAAAATATTTTTGAGAGGAGAACCAGTCTCCCAATAGGGCAATTCCTCTGGTTTATTAACCCAATAAATACCTAAATTTCTTTCTAAATCCAGAACACTGAGGGCATTAGCTCCCCATTGAAAATAAGTACAAATGCGCTCATTACTGAGGCTCGAAATTTCTCCTCGCTTCTGTAGATCTTCTCTTTGCCAAACAGGAGGAGGCATTCGTGTTTGTGTTGTTGTGCTATCCCATAAAAAAATAGTTAAATCGGGATTATCAACCGTAGGAATAACAAGATGAGCCAGGGCAGGAGCGATCGCTGAAACTAAACCCTTTCCTGCAAAAGATAAACAGATTTTAGACTCCGCAATCTGATAAAAATAATTAATTTGTCCTTCCGAAGCAGCGATCGCTTGTTGGGAAATATGATAAATATTTTCAAAAAAACTGAGAGGATCTTCTGTCGGTAATAATTCAAGTGAAATGAGCGATTCCATGAAAATAAGACTTTATTTTTAATCTATTTAAAAAATGCCTTCCAATTTTGCATTCGGCCAGCCCGTTTCATCTACTTCATGAATCGGATCTAGAGCCAATAAATCTTCCATATCTGTATATTTACTCAGTTTCGGCATTTCAAAAGGAGGCGGCTCTCCCCTTGTCTGTGTGTAATGTTATGTTAAGAGTTAAAGCAAGCTAACAATTTAAGCCGTAGATGCTCAAAATTAGCAAATCCATAACTTTTCCTTTTTATTAATTTAATTTTTGTATTCATCCCTTCCGTTAATCCATTAGTTGTATGGTTTTCAAAATAATTGCATATACCTGTCAAATGAGTTTTCAGCATACCCACACTTTTTTTATAGAATAGGCACGCTGTTCTCATCCATTTTTCAAATTTTCTCCTTGCACCATTTGTCGTTCTTGAATGCTCATAAATATCTCTAATCTCTTCCTTCATTTCATACGCTATTCCTAAACAAGGATACATTTTCAATATCTCTTCTAACTCTTCTCTTTTTTCTTTTTTTAACTCTTCTTTATTTTTCCATAATAGGTATGTTAAACCCTTTTTATGGATATTCATTTTCTTTCTCAATTTATTCAATTCTTCATTTATATTTTTCATTACATGAAATCTATCATAGACGATTTTAGCATTTACAAATAACTCCTTTATTGCTGACGTAAATCCCTCCCACATATCCACACTTACTTCCTTTACATTCTCTCTAACCCTTGCTGGCTGCACCTTTAGGGCTTCTATTATCTCTTCTTTTTTGTGTCCTTTTATTACTTCTAACAATTCCTTTTTATTTATATCTATCACTGTTGTAATAAAGTCTTTTTTTCCTTTTCTATTACTAAATTCGTCTAAACTTATCTTTTCTGGTAATTCCCATTCCTTCTTTTCTGCCTGCTTTGCATACTCTTCAAATATTGATTCCAATGTTCCCCAACTTATTTCTTCTTCTTGCCTTACCTCTTCTACATTTTTCTTTTTTACTTGCTCATAAATCTTTTCTTCATAACGAATTGTATAATGTTTTCTTAGCCGCATAAAGTCCAGTCTTTCTGTTATGTATTTCTGACATTTTTCACAATGGAACTGGCGGCGGGGCACTTCCAGATATACTTTCTTTCCCAATAGGGATAAATCCCGAACCAAATTATATTCTATTTGATTTATATCTTCCAATTCTTTATGACAATTTGGACATTCTATTACTTCGTTTTTCATTTTTAATTTTAAGAACAAAGCACCATCTATTTCTCGATAGTTTACGACTGTTACCTTTGGCAAACCTAGTAGCTCATCCAAGTTTATCCACATACTCCACCTCCTACTGTGGTATTACTATTATACACTTTCCACACAGTTGGGGGAAGAGCCAGGAGGCTTATCGATCCCATTATTGACAAATCCATGAGAGACTATTTCATTTTCTGGTGTATCTTCTGCCAACTCAGTAATAATACCTTCTTCAATCAGTTGGTCTATAAATCGTTGAACGCCTTGAGCAATAATTTCTGGTTCTTCGTGATAGTTTTGAATTAATTGGGCAACAATTTGAGCAGATGATTGTTCTCGTTCAATCTCTGTCCAAATTTCCGCAGAGGTGTTGAGCAAACTGTAGTAATCACCTTGCTTAAGATTGACAATGATTACTTCACCGTCAATCAGTTCATGCACAATATTAGGGGTATTGATTTTAAATTTCATGGCTTTGCGATCGCTGAGTGTTAGAGTTTTGCTGGTAAATAATTTGGAGATTGTAAACTAATTTAAGTCAAAATGCAACTCTCACTGAGATTTTTCTTGTAACCACTGATTTAATAAATATTTTCGTCTCGTTACCGCCGAAACTTCTGTATTACCCAGCATCGATTGTTGAGTGTATTGATAATAACGTTGCCATAGATCTCGAATCCGAATTAGGTAATAAAAATAAAGTTTGGGGTCAGTATATTTAGATTCCACAGGATATCTTTCAGACATCATCTGAGCGTTAAGAAATATTTGTTGAATCATTAATTTAATTTTTTCCATAAAATGCGGTTGTTCAATAAAGTTCACCAAAGGAATAGTCATTTTGAAGCTGAGGTGTTGATTATTAGTACTGCGATTGACAAATAATTCGTCCTTCGTGATCGCCAATGTTGGTTGATCAATTCCGCCATGCTCAATAGCTTGTAGAATCAAATTGGGTAAATCAACTCCTAAAGAATAGTGAGCAAAAGCTAACATAATATACAAACCTTTTTGCCATTGCCATCGTTCAGCCGTCGTTTGTAGTGCTTGCCAATCGAGTTGATCCTGAAAATGTTCAATAATCCTAGCTAAATCGCATAGAGGACGAACCCCAATATTGAATTTATGATGATAGGACGCATGATGACAGAGATGTAACATCAAATCCTCTGGAGCCAGAGCCAGAGCCGTTTCTCCAAAAAAATCCGTATTTTTTGCTCTCTGCCATAGTTCTGTAAGGTCAAATTGATAGGTTTCATTGGGATCACAAATTGTCCAGTGAATTTCTATTACAGGCAGTGCAAAAGATTTGCGAAAAGGAGGAAGTTGATGGCCAGATGATTTTTCAACCTCTAGCGAGGCATCATAATCACCAATAGATTGATAGTCTAATATCTCTAATAATTTAGCGGCTTGTTCAACTTTATCGTCAGGAACTAAAAGATCAATATCGACCATTTCTCTTAAACCAATTTTAGAATAAACTTCCTTAGCTAGATACGCTCCTTTTAAAACAATGACTGGAATTTTGTGAGAGTTAAAAAGATTTAAAATAGATTTCAACTCTCCCATTAAAGCCATGTTAAAAAAGGTGTTTTTTCGGTATATATCCTTGAGAGATTCCTGAATAATTAATGGAACTCTTAAATCAGGTAAAGATTGCAATTGAAAATATAATAAAGCCCCCACTTGTTGCTCGATCGCCTTATCTAGTAAACCTTGCCAATTTTCTGGGCTAATTAAATCTGAACTGATAGTTTCATGGTTTGGCGATCGCCCTGGCTTTAATTTTAATAACTCTAGTAACCATTGATTAATTTCAACGTCTTGCATATTTTTTAATATTGTAAATAGTAAGAAAATTTTAGTTAAAGATTAACATCTTTCATTTGTTGTTTCCATGATTGAGCATAAAGTCCTCCGAGACTTAATAACTGTTGATGAGTTCCCGATTCTACAATCTTTCCGCAATCCATCACATAGATTTGATCAGCTTGCATGGCTGTCGTAAAACGGTGGGTAATCATAATCGCAGTCCGCCCCGCCACCAATTCCCGAAAACGTGACATCCATTCGGCCTCTGCCCAGGAATCCATTGCACTAGTAGGTTCATCCAAAAGAACAATTTCGGATTGTCGTAAAAAAGCCCTCGCCAGAGCAATTTTTTGCCATTCTCCCACACTTAAATCTGCCGTGCCTAACCATTTGCCCAGAACTTCCTGATAACCCTGGGGTAAACGAGCAATGACTTTATCAGCCCCCGAAACCTGAGCCGCCTCTTCAATCCTAGAAAAAGAGGGATGATTATCCCAGTCGCCATAGGCAATATTATCGACAGCAGGCTCATTGTAACGAACGGGTTCTTGGAATAAAACCGTAATAATTTGTTGTAAAGATTCGATTTGTAGATCCTTTAAATTATGGTTATCAATAAAAATATTACCCTCTGTTGGGTCATAAAAACGACAAAGCAATTTCATCAAAGTACTTTTACCCGCTCCATTTGTCCCAACGATCGCCACAACCTGTTCCACTTTAATTGTCAGATCAAAACCATCTAAAGCCCAACGAGAACTATGGGGATAACGAAAACGAATATTCTCAAATTGAATAGAATCTTTAATGGGAATAGGAATTGGGTAAGAATTAGCAGTTTCTTTTAAGATTGGAGTTAGATTTAAAAATTCTTTTAAATTCTCAATAAATAAACTATTAAAATAAATTTTCCCCGTATTACTGAGAAGATTTTTGATCAAACTTTGCCCTTGATTAAAAGCTTGATAAAGTAGGGTTAAATCTCCCAGGGAAATCTGAGCTTGCAATGCTCGCCAAACCATTATCGCCATTACAATTCCTGTCACGGTAATAGACAATGTCCCTGCCGCTAAATCAGCAAACGCTTGATTACGAATTAATTGTAATTGTTCGTTGCGTAGGCGTTGGCGTAGATTTTGATAGACCTCTCGAAAATGGGAACTTAGATTAAATATACGAGTTTCTGTAACATTTTCCCTTTTGGTTAAAATATTTTCATAATAGCGACTTCTTCGTTGTCGGGTTGTTACTGTCATTTGCCATTGATGACGACGATAATTATAGTAAAAAGTGATATAAAGGGCAGGTAAGGTACTCACTAAAAGTGCCAGGGGAACCCAGATACCAAATGGGATTAAAATTCCTGACATTGCCACTAAGGTAATACTACTTTGAAGTAAGCTACTCAAGTTTTCCAGAAGAGTAACGGGACGACTAATAGCATCAACTTTAGCTCTTTCTAGGCAATCATAATAGTTGGGATCATCATAGAAACTTAAGTCCAATTCACTAGCTTTTTGATGAATTAAGTCATTAATCCGATCTTGTACTAAGTCGCTTTGACTGGTTCGTACCCAATCCATTAACCCTTGCAAGGTTTGGGATAAAATGAGAATAATTCCTAATGCAATAACTAGTATTAATATTGATTGTAAACTATCATTATTAAAATTATTTTTACTAACTGGTACTAAATGATTAACTAAATCCCTGGTCAGATAAATGTTAACAATGGGTAATAATCCTTGCAAGATAATTAACGTCAACCAGGCGATCGTCCAACGGTGTGCTGATTGCCACACTAAGTTAATAGCCCAGGGTAAGTATTGAATTGTGGCAATTACTTCTTTAAAAAGATTGATATTACTCACGTTTTATTTAAACGTCCATAGTCCCCTAGGTTAGAAGCGTTAGGATTTCAACTCCATCTTCGGTAATGGCGATCGTATGTTCAAACTGAGCGGAAAGTTTGCGATCCTTGGTAATGGCTGTCCAACCATCGGCTAACAGCAAATGTTCATAGGTTCCCTCATTGATCATCGGTTCAATGGTAAAAACCATGCCCGGACGTAACTTGCGCCCCTTGCCTCGCACCCCAAAATGAGGAACCTGTGGCGGCGTGTGGAAAACATGGCTAATACCATGACCGACAAAATCCCTAACCACTGAAAATCCGTGAGCTTCTGCATATTCCTGAATTGCGGCTCCAATATCGCCCATTGTGCCGCCCGGTCTCGCTGCTGCAATGCCAAGACGCAAACATTCTTCTGTCACAGCCACTAACTTTTGGGCGGTGGGGGAAGGCGTTCCCACCATGAAAGTACGGGAGGTATCGCCATGATAGCCGTCTAGAATGGGGGTGACATCAATGTTAATAATGTCTCCATCTTTAAGGATTTGTTTCGGACTAGGAATACCGTGACAAATAACCTCATTCACACTTGTACAAATTGACTTGGGAAAGCCTTTATAGCCCAGAGGAGCACTTTTTGCTCCATGAGCGATCGTCCAGCGTTCGGCTTCATCATTGAGGGTCTGGGTACTAACTCCTGGCTGCACTATCGGGGCAAGATGATCTAATAGTTGCGCGGCTAACTGGCCAGCTTGTCGCATCTTTTCAATTTCGCGCTTGGACAAAAGGGTGATAGTTTCTCCCATGTAGGTTGAGTCAGAGATGATTTGCTAAAATTTGTCACTAACTATTCTATCGGTAAATTTGCGTTGAACGCATCGACAACTTAGCTTTAACCCATTCCCTTTCTTTTTGTCGATTTTCGGCGTTTTACAGATAAAACCATTGTTTGCCTTGCCACAGCAACCAGCCTGTTACTAAGAGACAGGCGATACCAGCTAAACCAGCGAGGGGATATTTGCCAATGCCGACCATCCAATCTGGGGAAGAATCAGGATAGTGCAATAAATCGGCTGCATCGAGGGAAGCTAAACCCCAAATCCAGGCAGCATGGAGTCCCCAGGCTAGTCCTAAACTACCACTGTTAAGTATTCTGGCTTCCACTAAGATCATGCCCATTAACCAAAGACCTGGTAATTGGGGAAAAGTGTTTTTTCGTTCCCAGCTCAGATGCAGTAGGGCAAAGATCAGACTGGCGATCGCGGCGGCTAGGCCCACACCATAGTCTTTTTGAAGTTCGGTCTGAAAAATACCTCGAAAGATCAGTTCCTCAGTCCATCCGATCCAGAGTCCCAGTAGTAGCAGGGGAAGAGATAGTTTGAGGGCCTTGCTCCAATGGTGAGTTTTCCATCCGATCCAACCGCCCCAGGTCTCTAGTCCAAAGGTTAGGGCTAGTCCTCCCACGCCTAAGCCTAATCCCAGGAGTAGGGAGATTGCTAGCTCACGATTCCAGAGGATGCCATAGTCAGCCAATGCAATATTTTGGCTATGTAATAGTAACCAAAGCAAGGGTGGAAAAATCAGATACAGGGAAGCAACTAGGGGTAATTTTTGTTGGGGGGTTGTTTCCTGGAGAGGATGCCATTGTAAACGATAAGCTAGGGGAATAGCTAAAGGCAACCAGGCCAAAAACCAGATTAATAAAAATAGTCCGATTTTGGCGATCGCCGGTAGATCTAGTAATGAGTTCATAGACAATAATTACAGCGGCCAATCACTCATTAATTTGATGCTTAACGTCTGAATAATCGGTAAACTATCAATCACCATCGCTAAACATAATAACATCAGATAAAAAATGGAAAACTTAAACAGAGAACGAGCGACCATTTTATCCATGGGAGCCTGTTTTAATTCCCAAGCTTTAACAATAAATTGCCATCCTAAAATAACGGCGATCGCACCATAGAACCAGCCACAACTATGCAGAGGATAAACTAAAAATAAGGTTAAGGGAACGACTAGTAGGGTATAGATCCAGATCTGTTTGACCGTTGCTTCCTCACCTTCAATGACAGGTAACATGGGTACATTAACCTGAGCGTAATCATCCTTAATCATTAATGCTAAAGCCCAGAAGTGGGGAGGAGTCCAAAGAAAAATAATGGCGAATAATAACCAAGGCGTTAAACTCAGATCGCCAGTAACCGCAGCCCAACCGACCAGAGGAGGAATAGAACCAGCCGCGCCCCCAATGACAATATTTTGAGTTGTATGGCGTTTTAAAAAATGGGTATAGATGAGCATATAAAACACAATGCCCGACATTGCCAAACAACCACTCAAGAGATTGACAAAAACCGCAAATAAGCTAAAGGAAATCAGTCCTAAAATGAAGGCAAAAATGAGAGCATGACGAGGTTTAACACGACCAGCCGGAATCGGACGTTCCCTGGTGCGTAACATTTCGTAGTCAATATCTTGGTCATAAACACAATTTAAGGTTTGGGCTGAGGCCGCCGCCAAAGTTCCGCCAATAAGGGTGATAAACAACTTTAAAAGATCCACTCGTCCTTCCGACGCAATCCACATGGCCGCCGCCGTGGTAATCAGGAGCAAAGGAATAATGCGAGGCTTCGTTAATTGATAATAGCTTTTCAGGACTGCGGGGAAATTGGCGTGATGACGTTCAATTTTTGTGATAGTAACCATTGTCAATCGTGAAGTATTAAGGGATAGCGGAAATCGGCAAAATCGCAGTCTGAGAAGAAGGAGTTGAGGCAGTTAAAATAACTAGACAAAGTTGAGGCGATCGCCGTCGGCTTGGCCTTCAGAGGGCTGAATATGTTGAGCAACGGAGGTTTGATCTCGTAAAGCCAGTACCGTAAAGGCCAGCATTGTGCCTAAAAGACTGGCTCCAATCGTATGGTGAGCTATGGTTAGGGGTTCAACCTGTAAATGTAACCGTAATGTTGCTGTCCCTAGCAGAATTTGCAGGAAAAGTAAGGCGATCGCCGTTTTGGCCAAAGGACGTAATCCCGAACCTAAGGCCGGAGTGCGCCAGGTATAAAAAGCCGTTATCAATACAGCAAGAGTAGCCGGAACCACTCCTATCAGGTGACTATTCATAACCTGACAAAATTGAGTGAGAGCCACATTTAAACATTGATGGGCTGCCCAGCGAGAACCCACTAAGCCTCCTAATAAACATTGAACATAGATCAATACCGTTGCGATCGCCCCCAGATAACCTAACCGTCCAGCATTGCCATAATACTGACGAGGCATTAAATTTAACGCAATCGTAATCAGAGTGCAAAAGAAAAGCAAGGCTGTGCCTAAATGAGCCGTCACAATATCAAAGCGCAACAGTTGAATAACCGTTAATCCCCCCAATACACCTTGAAAGAGAATTAGTCCTAAAGAAGCCAGGGCAGCCCAGGGAAGCCAACGCGGTAGGGACTGGCGAAACCAGAAACTTAAACCGACAAAAGCCAGCGTGCTTAAACCAATCAAGGCCGCATCCAAACGATGGAACCATTCCAAAAAGACCTGAAGATTCATCTGTTGTCGAGGTAGCCATTGGCCATAACACAGGGGCCAATCAGGACAGGCTAATCCTGCATTCATTACCCTGGTAGCACTGCCGACAGCCATCAGAAATAAAGTGGCGATCGCAATTTTCCAAACCAAACGACGCATCCAGGTTTGAATGAGGGAAGAATCGGGTTCGATAGGGTGTTGAAACGTGGATTCGGTCATAGCAGTAAGTTCATCTGAGCGTTCCAATATTGACAGACTGTCAATACCGACAGATTTTAACCAAGTCTTTCCTGCTTAGGGTGTTTAATTTGTACAAGTTCGATGATTCTTTAGATTTATTTCAGGATCAGTAAAAAGTATAGATCCCTCAAAAGTGAGCCTTCCATCTTGGTCAGATAAGTTAAACTAAAAAACAATTTAGCGTAAACCTTTACCTTTCAACCCTGACAACCATTGTGGCTCCTTCATCCTCATCCTTAGTACGTACCCCTCTGTTTTCCCTGATTCAAGCCCAAAAGGCCAAATTCACTGAATTTTCTGGCTGGGAAATGCCGGTTCAATTTACGGGACTCAAACAGGAACATACCGCCGTTCGTTCTGGTGTGGGAATGTTTGATATTTCTCACATGGGTAAATTCCTGCTGACGGGAAAATCTGTCTTACAGGCGTTAGATCAACTTGTCCCTTCCGACTTAAATCGTTTAACCCCAGGTCGGGCCCAATATACAGTCCTACTCAATGAACAGGGTGGCATTATTGATGACATTATCATCTATGACCAAGGACAAACAGACGACGGCGACCAAAGGGTGACAGTCATTGTCAATGCGGGAACGAGAGATAAGGATAAAAACTGGTTACTTGCTCATTTAGATACAACCACAATTGACTTTCAAGATCAATCCGATGAAAAAGTGTTAATTGCCCTTCAGGGGCCCAAAGCTGTCAGCACTTTGCAATCTTTGCTGAAAACGGATCTCACTAATGTACCGGCCTTTGGCCATTTAGAAGCCAATTTATATGAAGAAAGTGTATTTATTGCTCGCACAGGTTACACCGGTGAAGATGGCTTTGAAATTATGCTTTCGGCAGAACTAGGAGAAGATCTATGGCGATCGCTGTTTGGTCTGGGAGTGATTCCCTGTGGATTAGGGGCAAGAGATACCTTAAGACTAGAAGCGGCCATGTGTCTCTACGGTCAGGATATGGACGATAATACTACTCCCCTAGAGGCCGGACTAGGATGGTTAGTTCATCTTGATAGTAAGGGCGATTTTATCGGGCGTAAGGTTTTAGAACAACAAAAACAGCAAGGCGTGAAAAAACGTTTAGTGGCCCTGGAAATGGAAGGTCGTCATATTGCTCGCCATGATTATCCGGTCAAAGTGGATGGGCAAGTCGTTGGCAAAGTCACCAGTGGCACTTTTTCCCCCACCCTCGAAAAGGCGATCGCCTTAGCCTATGTCCCCCCAGAATTGAGTAAACTTGGCCAGACGCTCGGAGTAGAAATTCGGGAAAAAGTTTATGGCGGGAAAATTGTCAAAAAACCCTTTTATCGTGCTGCTCATAAATATAAATAACGGCTTTTTCAAATTACTGGCAATGGTTCAGTCTGATTATTGGAATTGCATCAAACCTCTGTGCAGCAAGGGATACAACGATTTTTGCCCTGAATCACTAAAATCCTTACAGGGCAAGACTTTCAGGCTATTTAACAACTAGGCTGAACCAGTGCCAGACGTAACTTCTCCTTGGGTGCATCCCACTTAAGATAATACATTGACACTCAAAAGAGGAGACTTAAGATAATACATTGACACTCAAAAGAGGAGAGTGATTGAGATAAGCACATCGTAGCCGAAGAATACGAGAAACATTATGAAGATGCCAACGTGCTCCCGACAATTTAACCCTAGCTCCCACCTGTTTAATCTTAGACTCCACATCACCAGAACCAATCACAATACCAAGCTGTTGATAGTATTGGTAATCAGGGATACGCTGATAATGCTTCGTCAAATAGGCTTGAAAATTCTTTGCCCTCTTGCTTTTGACTCCATCAAACGCATCTATTGCCTTGTTCACAAAACCCCGCCACAGTAAATGCTCCACTGCTTCTAGCCGTTTGAGAGAGCCACCCACTTTGAACAGATTCTCCTTGAGATGATACCAATCCAACACCTCTCGTCGTATCAGCCACGATTGAGTGGCGAAACTCTCTACCGCATTCCAGATTCCGGGATGACCATCTCCCAAAAAGGTCACTATTGGGGACAAAGGTTGAACATTGCTCCAATTCTTTAAGCCCTCTGGGTCTTGGAAAAAGGCTTCACAGACATTGCCATGAAGACTCACCAGTTTATAATCTCGCCACTGTCCCCCTTCCTTCTCCTCGCCCCGCAGACAAATCTTTCCCCCATCTATACTGACCCCCGCACTCTCTGACTGAGCTTGAGCTAAGGGCAGTTCTGTCCGTTCTACCAAGCGATGTAAACTGCTATGTCCTACTTTTATCCCCATCAACTCCTCTATATCTTCTTCTGCTTGTTGGTAGGATGTTTTCGCACTGGCTCTTAGACAGCATTTCTCTAAACCTGGACTTAAGACGATTTTTGGCGACACCTTTAGTTTTCTGGCTTGTTTTTGGCTTATTTCCACTTCTCCGACTAGGGTTTTGATTTTTCGCTTGTTTCCAGACCGTTTTTTTCCCCCTTCTGAAAAAAAAACTCCCCCATTGTTGGCCCCACAATTTCTAACATCTGGGTTCTGACTTCTACTTCGATGCTTCCAAAGTCCTTCTGTTTCTCTGGTTCCGTATATTTGCGCAGGATACGGGCTGATTCGGTGAGATGCTGTTTTAACAGTGCTTTTTCTTCTGGGGGAATCGGTAACATACTTTTTTCGCTCATCAGTTTTTTTCCATTTTACCCCAGATTCTATGTACTACTTTATCCGGGATGTACCCCTTCTCCTTCCTCTCATCTATAATTTTAACTTAGCTTTCATCTATAACTTTTTTTACGCGATATACAACTAAGAACGGCAGAATTAGGGTTCTAGAAAATAATCTAAACTTTGCTGATGTCTAAAAGCTTTGTAAATCAAGAAAAAAACTAGTAGCATAGTCCTCACTTGTTCTATCAGTTTAAAATTTTACTGCGTTTAGTTAGTGCACAATTGCGTTTATTAGTGTACAATTTTGTATTGATTTAGCTCACTATATTGTGATGATTTAACTTTATATAATTTTATTATAATTACCAAGTCCTGCGATTCTATGATATTTTGAAATCTGACTGCAAAAACTACAAAACTGGAACAATACTAACAGGTAATGTTCAGTTAAAGACCCTATTTTTGCTGACAACATCGTACTTGTTTGATCTTGAAAGATTTGGAATTTTAGTTATTATCTTATGGCTAGTTTGTTTGATCTTAATCTGACCTCCGTTTACAACCAGCTTACCAGTTTTTCTAATTTAGAAAGTTTCTGGAAACTTTTCAGGACGATATTTGGCACCGAATATAATCATCGAGCAGCATCAATTCTGCGTTCCCAATGGAGAAAAGGTGATTTTAGCCAATTTCCCCAGATTAAGGTAATTGATAGTCGCGACCTTCAAAATGCCAATGGTGCTTATTCAACTAAAAATAATATAATTTACCTATCAGAACACTTTGTAAGGACGGCTAGTCAACAGTCACTCAATGCAGTGATACTAGAAGAATATGGACATTTTGTAGATGCTCAAATCAATCAGAGAGACTCACCTGGAGATGAGGGAGAATTATTTTCGGCTTTAGTACGAGGAGTCGTCTTGAGTTCCTCTGAGTTAACTCGTATGCAAACCGAGGATGACCATGCCAGGATTTCTGTGGGAGGAGAGTCCATCCTTGTTGAAGAATCTTTTAATACAACGGGCTACAAACAATTTGGTTCTTCCATGTCTGATCTAGGTAATGGAATTACGACTGACGAAAGTGGGAACATCTACGTGGTGGGTGGAACCTCTGGTAATTTACCTGGCTATAGCAATTTGGGGGTTAGCGATGCTTTTCTGACCAAATATACTGCCAGTGCCAGTGGTAATCCAGTTTGGACTAAGCAGTTCGGTTCATCCAGTTCTGATACTGCCAATGGAATTAGCATAGATGATGATAACAATATTTATGTTACTGGCTATACCTATGGTGATTTTTCAGGGAATGACAATTTAGGCGTTTGGGATGCTTTCATCACCAAATATGATGCTAGTGGCAATAAAGTCTGGGCCAAACAGTTTGGTTCATCGACCAATGATTATGCCACTGCTATTTATACTGACATTGCTGGTAACTCCTATATTACAGGTTACACCTTTGGCGTTGTATCAGGCACTAAAACGGCTGGGGTTAGTGATGTTTTTGTTGCCAGATATGATGCAAACGGTAATCAAATTTGGATTGATCAGTTTGGTTCATTTAGTTCTGATAATGCCAATGGAGTCACTATCGATAGTAGCAGCAATGTTTATGTCGTTGGCTATACAGCGAGTACTTTACCTGGTAATACCAAACTAGGTGTCAATGATGCTTTCATCACTAAATATAATGCTAGTGGTGATATCGTTTGGATTAAACAATTTGGCTCATCTGTTTCTGATATTGCCTATGGTGTTAGCATGGATACTAGTGGTGGTATTTATGTCGTTGGTCAAACTTACGGCGCTTTGGCTGGCAATAGCAGCCTTGGTAGTACAGATGGAATGCTTGCAAAATATAATGGGAATGGTACTCAAAAATGGATTCGTCAGTTTGGTTCATCTAACAGTGATAATGCTCGTGCGGTTACGACTGATAGTAGCGGTAATATTTATGTTGCTGGTGATACCTATGGTAGTTTATCGGGTTATACCAATTTAGGAAGTAACGATGGTTTTTTGATTAAGTACAATGCCAGTGGCACTCAACTTTGGGCCAAGCAGTTTGGTTCATCTGGTTCTGACAACATCAATTCAATCCGAATCGATAAAACTGGCAATATCTATGTTGCTGGCTATACTAGTGGTAGCTTGCCTGGTAATAATAGTTCAGGCAGCAATGATGCTTTTGTCGCTGGTTTTGATACGGAGGGGAATCTGTTGGATCTAAGCAATGATCTACCGTTGGTTAGCGTTAGCTTGAACTATGGTTCTCTTTCTGAGAACGTACCGAATAACTTTGTCTATACTTTTAGTCGTTCTGGTTTAACAACCAATGCTTTGACTGTCAATTTTACGATCGGCGGGACTGCTATTTTTAACACTGATTATGTTCAAACAGGAGCGACTAGTTTTACAGGAACGCAAGGAGTCATTAATTTTGCACCGGGGTCTAGCACTGTCACCCTCACCCTTAATCCGATAGATGATAGTATTGTTGAGGACAATGAAACTATTGATTTACAGCTGATTGCTGGTGCGAATTACGGAATTAACACTGGCACTGTCCCAACTGTCCCAACTGCTACGATTGTCAATGATGACGGCACTCGTCAACAGGTTGGAGGCGACTTGATAGATGTTCTTCAGGGTGGGGCCGCAGCCGATTATCTAACGGGAGGAAAGGGTAATGATGTTTTAACCGGTGTAGCTAATAGTGATACTTTTACTTTTGCGGGTCTTGATCTGGGCACTGATACCATCGCTGATTTCACCCCCAGTGAGGATACCATTTTAGTGGATGCCCAAGGCTTTGGTGGTGGTTTAGTGTCGGGTGGGATCTTAGCGGACAATCAATTGTTCATCGGGTCAAGTGCTACGAATGCTAGTCAACGTTTTATTTATAATCAGGGGACTGGTGCCTTAATCTTTGATTCTGATGGTGATGGGCCCAACACGCCCATCCGATTCGCTAACCTTAGTCCTAACTTGTCTCTCCAACCTTCGAATTTCTTTCTTAGCTAGGTGCTTGACTAGGGACGATACTGTTTTGTCCAAAGAGCGGCAATAATCCTTTAAGATATTGCTGACTGTTTTTGTTGATCCCTATTACCAATCCATGCCCATTGCCGTCTATCAAAAGTCCCTGACGTATTATCTATCCTTATTTTTCTTTGCTCTGATTTCTCTACCAGGGTTGGGGGTGGCAATGTCACCGTCTCAGTCCAAGGATATTGACCTCAAAGTGGGTATTATTCAGCGATTTGGCGATGAGAATAAAGATCAACTGAACTTAAAAGAACCTAAAGGGGAAATTTTAACGATTCGGTTTCTGAATGAACAGGGACAACGTCAGACGATGGAAAGTAAACAGGCTCAGTTGGCGATCGCAGCGTCAGAGCAGGCAACTATATGGGAGCGTCAAGAGTTAGAAAAGGCAGAAAAAGTAAGAATTAAAGCACTACAGGTGATCGCGCCTAAAGCTAATGCAATGTGGGCAGAAATTGACACCCTGTTAGTTGCACCCAAGGCCCAAAATTACGATCAAGCCCTGAAATTATTAATACAATTGCGAGATTTAGCCAACTATCAAAATCAAACTGTTATTTTTCAGGAAAGGGTGCAAAGAATTGCTAAGAAATATCCCAACCGAACCGGTTTACTGGATCGATTACGTAAAGCTGAATTATGTTAATCTCAACTGATCTATTACTATGGAAGCAATCTTAAAGCTCATTTTTCCGATCAAAATGATTAAGCAGGTACTAATTTTTCCTGTTCTTCCCAAAACCAGGCGATCGTTTTAGCTAACCCTGTATGTAAATTGGTGAGCGTTAGATCCGGCAAGACTTTTTGTAATTTTTCGACCTCTAAACATTTTGATTTGGCACCAACATAGCGACTTGTATCAAATTGAATTTTCTCAAAATCATAACCAACCTGCTCACAAATCACCTTGGCAAAGTGACGAATCGTAAATTCTTCTCCTGCCCCAATATTGATTAAATCATGATCAACAGTTTGGGCAAGTTGAAGGGCAATCTGGGCAAAATCTTCTACATAAACCAGTTCTCTAGATTGATAGCCATCTCCCCAGAGAATGACAGGTTCGCCGTAAAGTTTTGCTCGAATAATTTTGCGGATCAGATCAAAAATAAAGTGCATTTGCCGCCCATCTGTGTGGTAGCCAGCCCCATAGAGTGTGGAAGGGACTAAACATAAATAATTTAACCCATACTGTTTATGTAGTGCTAATAAACCAACATAAAGCATTCTCTTGGTCATGGCGTAGGTGAAGAGACTATCAATCGGAATGCCAGTTAAATAATTTTCTTCTCGCAAAGGTAAATTCGGATCGTAGGCACAACTGGTTCCCATGCAGATAAATTTTGCTTGAGGTTGATATTGTTGCCACCAGGTCAGCATATTGGTATTGATTTGTTGATTAATAATCCACTGTTCTCCTGGATGGAAAAGACAAAAATCACCAGCCTGAGTCCAGGCGGCTAAATGATAAATTTGGTCGTAGGAATGATGATTAAACTGATCGAGAGAGTCCGCTTTTCTCAGATCAGCATTTTTGGAGTTGATCCGCACTAATTCATGGCCCTGAGCTTCTAATTGAGAACATAATGTTGTTCCCAAAAATCCGGTTCCACCGGTGACTAAGATTTTCATTTAGTTTGCCAGCTTTTCTTTATTGGTTTGTTGTGTTGAGCATTATAAACGACTAAGGATCTTGGAAAACCCCACTTCTCCATTAGGGCGACACACCATAGAAGGGTAAGGCTTCTGACCAGGGCGATCGCTGACCGGCTTGCCATGACTGATGGGCTAAAAGCAAGATCTGATCAACATTTTGGCCCAGGGCTTCTGGTGCGAGCAAGGGATGGAGATCGGGATCAATTTGGGCTAATTGCCTTTGCCAGTCGGGAGGATCTAAAAGGCGATCGCCGAAAATAATCTTGATAGACTGATCTTGGATCTGATAAACCGCACCGTAGATTTGGCCACGAGTAGCCGCCATTTGCACCGCAATTAAGCCAGATGGGGAAAGATGATCCACTTTGGAAAGGGCGAAGGCCGCTAAACTCGACAGGGCAAAGACCGGAATATGCAATTGTTGCCCCAAAGTACGGGCTGTTACCAGACCAATACGAATACTGGTAAAACTGCCTGGCCCCTGAGCAACCGCTAGATAGGCCATATCTGACCAGGTTTGGGGTTGAATAAATTCTGCTAAATGGAGATGTAATTGGTTAGATAATTCCCGCCCCAAATCCCAGGTTTGACTGCGGCTAATCTCACCATTGACGGCGATCGCCAACCCCAATTGTTGACTACTGGTATGCAAAGCCAGCCCATAGATGGGAGTCGTCTGAGTCGTCATCACGTTCCAAATCCCTCTCTTCTCATAAAATTTACTTAAGTTAATGAAGTTTTGTATATCTCCTAACCGCAGGGGCCTTAGCGGATGAGATAGGATAGGAACTATGAACTCTATAAGCCGATGTTGTTCTTACGCAAGATTCCCTTCGCTAGTTTACTGGGTCTGTAGCCCACTGGCCACATCTTTCACCTCTAGTCTGTGTTTCCCTTAATTTGAAAACTCTTTCCTTGAGGTCAATCAGCCCTCTTGGTATAAATACTTACGGTAAAATCGGCAATCTACGTTAAACTTTGTTTAGATTTGTAAATTGCTTGCAATTAGGAAGATTCCATCATGCAAACAATCTCGCCTCCTACCTTAAATGGTTCTGTTTCCCGTTTTGAGCATCCCCTGAAAATTATTGCTATGGGGGACAGTTTGGTCTATGGCTACGGCGATCCCATTGGGGGAGGATGGGTAGAACGTCTGCGCCGTCTGTGGATGGAAGGTGATGGCCACGTTCTCTATAACCTAGGCATTCGCGGCGATCGCGTTTCCCAGGTCGCCGAGCGATTAGAATTAGAGTTTCGCTATCGAGGAGAAATTCGCAATAAGGTTCCAGACCTGCTTATCCTCTCGGTGGGGGTCAATGATTCTCCCCGTTTAGGGCGACCCGATGGCCGTTCCTTTACCGATTTATTGTTGTTTGAAAAACAGGTTAATCATCTTTTAGAACAGGCCCAGCAACTTTGTCCCGTCTTATTTGTGGGCATGGTTCCTGTTAATGAGTCCAAAATGCCTTTTCTAGATTGTTTTTATTTCAATCATGCCGATCAATATAAGTATAAGGAACTGAGTAAACAACTCTGTGCGGCGCACAATATTCCTTATCTCGATATTTTTGATCTTTGGCAACAGCGTGGTGAAGCTTGGATTAACTCACACCTAATGGAAGATGGTCTCCATCCCAATGTGGCCGGTTATAAAGCGTTATTAGATGATGTGTTAGCTTGGCAACCTTTACATCACAAACTCCGTCCAGTGGCCTCTTTCTTGCAAGGAGAGCTTGCTGTTAGATAAGCAGCTAATGATCTTAAACAGATAAGGGCAAGGGGCTTAAGCCCCTTGTTGGGGATTTTTCGGTAAAATCACCAGATAATTTAAGCGGGTGAAAGTTGATCTTTTAAAGTTAGAAGACTAGTATAATTGACTCTTTTAATCACTACGAAGGGCGATAATTGCATCAAGTTTGGCCGCATTACGGGCTGGAACCACACCAGCAATTAAACCCACTGTCACCGAAATACCGAAGCCGGAGGTAATTGACCAGATAGAGATGACCAAGGGAATTTTCATGGTCTGGGTTGAGCCGATCGCGATCGTAATACCCAGGACAATGCCAATCACGCCACCCACTGTCGAAACCACCACTGCCTCTGTTAAAAATTGGGACAAAATAGCGGTATAAGTTGCTCCCAAAGCTTTACGGAGTCCCACTTCTTTGGTTCTTTCCACCACTGAAACCAGCATAATATTGGCAATACCAATGCCACCTACCACTAAAGAAATACCAGCGATCGCTACTACCATAACTGTAAACATACTGACGACACTGGTGAAAGTATTAATCACATCCACCTGATTAATAATGCGAAAATCATCTAATTCGGGAGGATAAATATTATGGCGCAATCGTAATAAATTGGTCACTTGAAATTGAGTAGCATCCAGTTGATTCCCATCCTTGGCCGCCACCCAGATCCCTGAAATTGCAACACCAGAAATGGCATTATTGCCCACAATTCGACTGGACATATTACTAAGGGGAATAAAGATGCGATCATCTTGATCTACATTGCCAATTGCCCCTTTAGGCGGCATCACACCAATGACTCGATAAAGTTGATTTTGAATCCGAATTTCTTTACCAATGGGGGATTCTTTGCCAAATAATTGATCCCGAACTTTAGTTCCTAAAATGGCAACGGGTTGGGCATTATCTAAATCCGTCTGGGTAAAAAATTGGCCGATTTCAGGATAGGAATCTTTGACATCAGGATAGTTTAAATCGGTTCCCAATACCGAAGTGGCGATATTTTGACCGCTATAGACAACCTGTATATTTCCCCGTTGTAAAAAAGCAGTAACTTTTCTAGCGGCTGTCACCTGAGCAGCGATCGCCTTAGCATCTTCTAAGGTCAAGGTAGAGGCCGAACCAGCCCCCTGACTAATGCCGCCACTACTAGCAGCCCCCGCTAAAACGAGAATCACATCCGAACCGAGGGATTGAATCTGTTGCTCCGTTGCTTTTTTAACCCCTTCCCCTAAAGAGGTAATCGCCACCACCGAACTGATCCCAATCACCATCCCCAACATGGTTAGCCCCGTTCGTAACTTATTATTCCACAGAGATTGGACGGCCATGGTTAGAATTTCTGTCACCAGGGAACGATTTAAAAGCTGTTCCTCTGGGGTTAACCCTGACTGATCTTTCTGTTTTAAGGCTTCATTCTTTTTTTTCATATTAAGTAGCTGTTTACAATTAAATTAAAGATAGATTTTTTGCTTGATCCCCCTGCCACCCTTAATAAAGCTGCCGTGTACACATAAGTTTTTGGTTTTCTGTTTCACCTGATCCAGCCCCCTAAATCCCCCAATACTGGGGGACTTTGAACCGCGAAAGAGACCGATCTCCCCCAATTTTGGAGGGCTGGGGGGCAAAATTTGGCAGGATTATTTTTCAGCATTTTCTTCGCCCCAAACCCTATCTAGAACCACCACCTAAACCGGGCATACCAGGGGAGCCTGGAACTTTAGAACGAGGTCGTTTACCATCAGGAAAGGTAATTAAAATACGATCTTTTTCCTGTAAACCGGAGCTTATTTCTGTTTTGTCATTAACCGTTAAGCCCGTCTTAATCGGCACAAACTCGGCTTGATTATTTTTCCACAGATAAACGCCGGTTCCTTCTTCTTGGCGAACAATGGCCACTGTCGGGACAACTAAAACATTCTTAACTTGACCGGCTGCGAATTCCACTCGTACATTCATTCCTGATCTCAGTAAATTTTGAGAATCATTTAAAATAGCAACTTTCACTTCAAAACTGGTGACATTTTGTTGCACAATCGATTGGGGAGCAATTTGAATAACTTTTCCGACAAAGGTTTTGGTGGGATAGGCATCGGCTTTAATCAGGGCTTTTTGGCCTAAACTCATCTGGGCAATGTTACTTTCTGAAACGTTAGTCACAATTTGATTGCGTGCTGCTAATGCCAAAATAGAAGACGAGGTGGCCGAAGAGACAGCACTGCCAGCAGTAGTTGGGGTAACAAAAGCACCAGGATCGGCGTATTTACGAGCCACAATACCATCGAAAGGAGCGCGAATTTCCGTATCTTGAATTTGGGTTTGAACCGTTTTTAAATTCCCCTGGGCGATCGCGACTTGAGCTTGAGCTTGGGCAATATCTTCGGCACGAGAGCCAGATTTCATTAAAGATAAAGCAGCCTGTTTTTGAGCAACAACCTCTGCGGCCTGTTGAATTTCCTCTGGACGAAAACCGGATTTGATTAAAGATAGAGCGGCCTGTTTTTGGGCTACGACTTCTGCGGCCTGTTGAATTTCCTCTGGACGAGAACCAGATTTGATTAAAGATAGAGCTTGTTTAGCTTCCCGTACCTGGGCGGCGGCATTATCCCGTTGAGTGCGTGAATTTTCCCAATCCCTTTCAGCGATCGCGCCTTCTTCATTAAGAGTACGATTCTGAAGGAAAACCAGATCCGCCTGGCGTTGATTACTGAGGGCATTTTCTAAGCGGGCTTGGGCTTGAGCAATATCTTGAGGACGATTACCTCTTCTTAACTTGTCTAAATTAGCTTGGGCTTGACCGAGTTCGGCTTGAGCTTGGGCAATATCTTGAGGGCGATTGCCAGCTTTTAACTTGTCTAAATTAGCTTGGGCTTGACCAAGTTCGGCTTGGGCTTGGGCAATATCTTGAGGACGATTTCCCGCTTTTAACTTTGCTAAATTGGCTTGGGCTTGAGTGACTTGACCCTGACTTTGTAGGAGTTGACCCTGGAAATTTGAGTCATCCATTTTGGCTAGTAACTGTCCTTTTTGAACGCGATCGCCTTCTTTAACAAACAATTGTTTGAGAATGCCAGAATTTTTAGGACTCACATTGACGGAAAGTTGGGGTTGTACTGTCCCATTGGCCATGACGGTGACAGTTAAATTTTGACGTTGAACGGAAACCGTATTTTGGAGGTGTTTGGCTTTAATTTCAGGAACAACCACATTTTGTTGATAGAGAGTCCAGCCCCCCCAACCACAAAGTCCCAGCACCATTAAGGCCATTACCCCCTTGAGGGGATTGAGGAGAGGATGGGATTTGGTTTTGGCAGAGAAGGATTGGGTTACAGCAGGACTCTCAGTGGGATTCTCGGTGGGATTCTTAGTTAAATTACTGTGCATCGAAGTCAACAGTTAGGTAAAAGTATTGAAGCAATGGTCGCAAGAAACCCAGGTGTCTAGAAATCAGGTCTATATTTTTTTAGACTTGAACCTTGATCATAACGTTCAAAGGCTTGGGAATCCTGAGGGGCTAAGGTAATTTGGAAAAAAGTTCAGAGCTTTCACTTTTGCTTGAATTTTTTCGACTATGTCCTAACTGTCCCCTTCAAAACGGGCGATCGCGGCCTGGATAGCTTCAATACGTCGCACAATTTCTCGTAGTTCAGTAATGACAATATTGTAATCTCGAAGGTAAGGGCGTAATTGTTGACTATCTTGATGATTACTAATTTCGCTTAAACGGGCTTGCTGGAGAGTTTGAAGGTGAGAAAAAATGTCTTGTACCGTTTCATTTAAAGCTGGCAGGGGAAGCGGTTTTTGATTATTTTGTAAAGACTGGGACAGCATGGTGAGAGCTTCTGTCACCTGTTGAGTAAATAAAGCAATATTGGGATGAGCTTCACTGCCACGATACTGCTCTAATTGGGTCAATAAAATGGTAACGCCTCGACCTAAACGGGGAATATAATTCGCTAAGGTAATGGCAGGTTCTATTTTGACAAAAGGCGTACTGGGATCATCCATCAAACGTTCCAGGGCAGTTTGCAAACAAGTATTAGCAATTCTGGCTTTGTTACGACGCTGATGCAGTTCCTCCACTTGATAAACGGTTTTATCTAAAAAGGCTGTCATCACGGCTTGAAAATAGAGATTGACTTTGTTAAGAGCCGTAATCGCAACCGTTGAAAAACGCCATTCTTCTTTTTGACGGAGCAAACCAAAAGATAAAGAAAAGGCTAAAATTCCCCCAATCAAGGTGCAAACAATTCGGTCAGTGATGCCTAGGCTTCCAGATGTTTGACCAGAAATTTGATGCAAAATGAGGGCAAAAGCGGTAATAAAAAAGACGGCTAAACTATAGTGAAAACGAATTAAGGAAATGGCGATCGCCATCGAAATAATGCCAATCATTTCTAGCCAAAGGGGATCTTGAACCGTCACCAAAATAATATAAACGGCTCCTACCCCTAAGATCGTACCTAAAATACGGGAGAAAAAGCGTTGAAAGGTCAAACTAAAGTCTGGCTTGAGGACAAATAAGAGGGTTAAACCAATCCAAAAACCCTGTCGAATGGGCAATAAAGTATAAATTAAAATACCCAATACGGCTCCTATACTTAAACGGAGAGCATGACGAAAGAGTGGCGATTCTATACTAAAATTTTCTTTTAAAGGTTCCCACCACGGCTGTTTAGAGCTAATACCTAAAGCTTTTATTTCAGATTTATGACGAGATAAAATTTTGGCAATTTTTTCGCGATTTCCGATGGGTTGTTTATGACTATCTCCAAGCTGAAGTTCCTGGGTGGTTTGAACCGTTAATTGCAGTTGAGATTGTAATTTCTCTAGCCAAATATTTAATTGTTCTACCGTAATCCAACTGGTATAGTCATCCACATCCTGAGTCAAGGTTTGCTGTTGTAATTGCTGTTGGAGAGCTTTGATCAGTAATTGGAGGCGATCGCAATCAGGCTTTTTCTGTTTACCTAAAATCAGTTGAGCAATATCTTCACAAATCAGTGCAACTTGTTTTAAAACATCTTCTAATAAAATTTCAACGGTTGCTAATTGGGGGAGAGAATGGAGTGTAACAATCTCCCGCATAGCGGTTAACGTCGTCATAATGCGATCGCTATCTTCAATTAAAACGATTAACAATTCCCGTAAATCATTGTGTCCCCAACTGCCTAGACGAGTATAGGTAAGGGTCTCTCTGGATTTCAAAAGTAATTGACGAACCTGAACAAAAGACTGATCATTTTGTTCTCTATCCAGTTTGACCGTTGATACCCGTTGGAGATGTTGAGCAATACCTTGAAAATTTTGAGCAACAACTTTACGTAAAGGATAATTGGGCTGAAACGGCCAAATAAATAAGGCCAGAAAGATTGACCACAATCCTCCCATTAATCCTAACAGCGATCGCATTAAGGCTGTATCCAGACCACCCTGGGGCAAAGAAATGGCTAATAACAGCGTAAAACCTAGAACTACTCCGGCAGCCCCTCCATTTTCACCATAAACCGTTAAGTAACCCGCTAAAAATAAGCCTATTGATACCAGTAATAACGTCCAACCGAGGGAGCCACTCACCAAAGTTCCCAAAAATAAAGCTAGGAAAACCCCAACCGTTGTTCCTATCAGGGTTTTTGCCCGTTGAGCATAGAGTCCTCCCACATCCGCCAACATCATAATCTGGGCAAATAGGGTGATCGTCAGCCAGTCCTGTTGTTCATGTAGTACCAGACCTAGCAAGCTCGGAATGGCCATCGCCATCAATGTCCGAATGCCCCTAGTAATTTCGATTTTTCCACCGGGACGTAATAGAAACGCAAACCGCTTAATCAGCATTTACCACCCATCAGCAAGCTATCTAACTACGTTAAATTAAATGAACAGTCTTCTCATTTACAACCGCTAAAAACAACAATCCTGAAAACAAGATAACCATTGCATAGCCATCCCATCTTCAGGATCGTAATTGGGTTAACCCCTAGAGGACTTATTGACACTCTCAGGTCTGAAAACACTGAGATTCTTGAATAGCCCAAAGTTTGAGCCTCAAAGGTGTAGTCAAAGCACCTCTATCACTCAAAACAACTACCTCGCGGTGCTGCCATTGTGTTTACCTTTCTTTTTTTGCTTGTTTTCAGAGTCCATCACTCAGCCAGTTTGGTACGCTCCCCCACCTGCCATTGCTTGCCATTGTCTGTGTCACCTCTCAATAGGCTTACTCGATTAGCTGGGATTTCACCACACTAGGAGGGTTCAATGCGTAGATAGTTGTTCCTACTCACACCTAAATTATAGCGCAAGGGGAATAAATTCCCCTGAGTCGTTTTTCCTCTCAGGTCTAAAGACGCTGAGTTTCCAAACTCCCATCCTTTTCTTATGAGGGCAAGACTATGAAGCCTACCATCATTCGATTTATTGTTCAGCCGTAGCCAGTTCTGCCTCTGTGCTACCCTGACTACGACGACGGGTCACAGAATTAAAGAGCATAATCCCGATCGCCTTAATTAAATTGCCTTCAAGTTCATTAAACATTTTCATGTTCATACCAAAAGCCGCATTCGCCTCTTCCACAATGCGATCGGCCGTTGCTTGATCTATGGGCAGATCATTCATTGCTTGACGATAAGTATTCTTAAAAGCTTTCTCATCAGGAATATCCGCAAATTCATAGAAAGCGGTACCGCCATCCTGTAGATTCATGGCATTTTGAGCAATTTTCTTGAGAATTTGACCACCAGAGAGATCGCCCAAATAGCGAGTATAGGAATGAGCTACCAACAATTCAGGATTGGTTTGGGCAATTTCATGGATGCGATCCACATAGGTTTGACCGGCTGCGGAAATTTTTACCTCTTGTCGCCAGTTAGGGCCATAGTAAAACAGCAGATCTTTCTCTAGGCTTTGTTTACGATTGAGTTCAGCGTAATAGATTTTGGAGACAATCGAATGATCCTGTAACTTATCCATCTCTTCTTCCATTGCACCATAGACAAAGTAGAGATTGCCGACCAATTTACGGTAGGATGTTTTTTCGACCACACCCTTAAGAAAACATTTTACAAAACCAACATTTTCTGCCATCGAATGGGATTTTTTTGTCCCTTCGCGTAACTGAGTGGCTAAATTGACGCTCATGTTTAAAATATCCTGGGTCTTAGGTGAACTGAATAGGAGGCTTATGAGAGAGTTTTAAAAAAATTCGCCTAATGTTCTAGGGTAAACTGCTTTGATGAGAATTTTTATTAAGTTTTTTTACAAATTAGCAGTCAATTCGTTACACTAGTCATAGTTCTTTCAGGCTTGCGAGATCAATCAGCTATGGCACTTTTCGGACTTGGCAAAAAGACGGCCATGCCCAACCCTTCCAATGCACTCCCCGGACGGACAACGGCGATGCGGGTTCCTGCAACTCACTTTGTCAATGGACATCCCCTTAAGCCTCCCTTTCCCGATGGCTTAGAAGTCGCAATGTTTGGCCTCGGTTGTTTTTGGGGCGCAGAAAGGAAATTTTGGCAACTAGCAGGGGTTTACAGTACAGTAGTTGGTTATGCGGCCGGTTATACCCCGAATCCCACCTATCAGGAAGTTTGCTCTGGTTTAACAGGCCACAATGAGGTTGTACTGGTGGTTTTTGACCCCAAAATCATTAGCTATGGGGAACTGTTAAAGGTATTCTGGGAAAGCCATAATCCTACCCAGGGAATGCGCCAGGGCAATGATACAGGAACCCAGTATCGTTCAGGAATTTATACCTATTCAGCTAGTCAAAAACAGCAGGCTGAAGCTTCTAAGGGAATGTATCAACAAGCCTTACAAGCATCGGGTTACGGAAAAATTACCACCGAGATTCTGGACGCGCCCGAATTTTACTATGCAGAGGATTATCACCAGCAGTACCTAGCCAAAAATCCGAATGGTTACTGTGGACTAGGGGGAACGAATGTTAGCTGTCCTTTACCCGTTGGTGTGAGTGCTTAAGGTTTGAACATAGATTGGCCCGCCGTTGCTAAATTCTCTGCCCCTCGACGGCTGGGTCTTTTTATTGCCTTTTTATTGGCTCTTTGGCTACCGATCGCTGCTCCTCTGTATTTAGTTTTCAAAAGTGATGCCAACCTAGCCTCAATTGTAACGATGCTTCTCCTGTTTGGAGTCTTTTTACTCTTGTTGCGGTTTTGGAGTCGCCGTGTTTACGGAACGCAGCAGCCCTTCGCTTTTTATGGTTTAGAGGGAACTAGACAAAATGGGTTAGAGATATTAAAAGGTTTAAGTATTGGGCTATTATTTACCCTAGCTTTATTTATCACGGAATCTCTGTTGGGTTGGGTAAAAATCCAAGCTTCAGATCAGTTTTTGTTAAAAATTGTTCTGGAAGGAAGTTTAACGGGTTTAGGGGTTGGTTTTGCAGAGGAATTATTTTTTCGAGGTTGGTTACTAACGGAATTAGAGCGAGATTATACACATCAAAAAGCTTTGATTTTAAATGGATTTTTGTTTGCTATTCTTCATTTCCTTAAACCCTGGGGAGAAATAATCCGAACATTCCCCCAATTTCCAGCATTATTTTTATTAGGTACGGCCCTGGTTTTAGCAAAACGCGCTCATCAACAACGTTTAGGAATTTGTATTGGTATTCATGGTGGTTTGGTCTGGAGTTATTATATTTTTAATATTGGTCACTTAATTGATTATACAGAGCAAGTGCCTAATTGGGTGACAGGCATTGATCAAAATCCATTGGCAGGGAGCATGGGGATTATTTTTTTGAGTTTATTAGGAATTTGGATGGGCAAGACTAAGACTGTTAGTTAAACACCCTTGTATGTTGGAAGTGTAGGGAAAAGAGTTATCCTAACCTCAAGAAGAACAAAAAAAGAGTGACTCTGGGCGCACCCTAAAGCAAAAAGCTTGTCTCGTAGATAAAGAGCCTCATATTTGTTCTTCTGAATGTCACCTTCCGCAGACTGGACAGTAAGTGATCATGCAAAATTAATTAGGGCTTGCTGAAAAAAGCTGAAACCTTTACGGAGAAAAATAGTAGGCGAATTAAGAACCGCTAGAATGCACGAAAATAGGGTAGAATGCCTCAAAACCATTGCATTAAGAAGAGAGAAAGCAGATGTACCGAAAGCAACAGTACTCAATTGAAACACCAGAAAACTTGAAAAATCTGTTCGGCGGGCAGTTAGACGAAGAAAATCGTTGGATAGAAATGTCAAAAATGATTCCCTGGGAAGAATATGAGGAAGAATATGCAAAAAACTTCACAGAAAAAAAAGGAGCCCCAGCCAAATCATTTAGAATGGCATTAGGAGCATTAATTATCAAAGAAATTTCAGGAAAAAGTGACAGAGAAACAGTAGAACAAATAAAAGAGAACCCTTATTTACAGTACTTTATAGGAATGGAAAGCTATAGTAGCAAAGAAGCATTTAATGCGTCAATGATGGTTCATTTTCGTAAAAAAATAGGAATGGAATTAATAAATAAAATTAATAAAGAAATAGAAAAAAAGCGACGGGTGTAGCGTCAGAAAAAAAAGAAAATGAAGGAAAGTTATTGTTAGATGCGACTTGTACACCAGCAGATATAAAATATCCAACGGATATAGGAATATTGAATGATGCCAGAGAAAAAACAGAAAAAATAATAGATAAGCTGTATGAAGAAATAAAAGAGAAAAGGAAAGAAAAGCCGAGGACTTATAGGGAAGTGGCAAGAAAAGAGTACTTAGCCATAGCAAAAAAACGTCGTGTGTCAAAAAAAGAAAGAAGAAAAGGAACAAAAAAACAACTAGGATATATAAAAAGAAACTTGTCTCATATAGAAAAAATGATAGAAGAGGGAGCAAAGTTAGAAAAACTAACGAAAAAAGAGCAAGAAGAGCTTGTAACGATAGGAAAAGTGTATGAGCAACATTTAGAAATGTATGAAAAAAAGACAAATAAAGTAGAAAACAGAATTGTGAGTGTAAGCCAACCTCACGTGCGTCCAATAGTGCGTGGAAAAGCGGGAAAAGCAGTAGAGTTTGGAGCTAAAATATCGGCAAGTAATGTGAATGGCTTTGTCTTCTTAGACAAATTAAGTTGGGATAATTACAACGAATCGGGAGATTTACCTGACTTTTCCCGTTAAGTCCAAAATCCAGCAATGCAAACTTCTAGAGGCTTTATCTGGCAAGGGTTTGAGTAATGATTCTCTTGACAGGAAAAAAATATTCTGAAGCCATCATCCCGCTTATCGTTCAAATTTCAAAAACAAAGGATGAAGGGAGTATGAGACTGTAAAATGGAGAAAATCTTAAAGGGCAGGTCAAAAAATGTTGGAATGGTGGACAAAAAACTTTGCCAGTTGTGAATTGGGAGACGAGAGGCTAAACAATCGTGCCTTCTCGATTGGGAAAAAGTTAAGTGAGGGGTTTGGAAAAGCCTTATCAGAAGTGTTTAAGGGAGGAAACGAGTTAAAGAGGGCCTATGAATTTTTGGGAATCCGAAAACAGACTTTGTCAAGATAATAGAGCCGCACTGTGAAATGACAACTGCCGCCGTAGAAGAATATAAGATAATGCTATCAGTCGGAGATACGACCTTCTTAGATTATCGCAATATCAAGGAAAAAAGGGAAGGGTATG
Organism: Woronichinia naegeliana WA131; assembly: GCA_025370055.1. Lineage (NCBI taxonomy): Bacteria > Bacillati > Cyanobacteriota > Cyanophyceae > Synechococcales > Coelosphaeriaceae > Woronichinia > Woronichinia naegeliana. The sequence continues at coordinate 6,193,377 of CP073041.1, forward strand.
GGCCGACTGGAAAAGGAGGGAATGGATTAATACTGCATAGTGCTTTAGCAATTGAGCCAGAAAAAGGACAAGTATTAGGTTTATTATGGCAAAAACTGTGGAATAGGGAGGTAAAAGAAAAGCCCCCAACAGATGAAACGGCGAAGCAGAAAAAAGAAAGACAGAAAGAACAAAGAAAAGCAGCTCGTCAAAGACCATTTGAGGAAAAAGAATCCTACAAATGGGTAGAGGCTCTAAACACCTGTGAGAAACAGGTAGAAAGTTCAACGAGGGTAATTCATGTATTTGACAGAGAAGGAGATGTTTCAGAAGTCTTTGACTCAGTGCGTCAACTCAAGCATACAGGAGTGCTGGTCAGAGCGTCTCATAATCGTAGTTTAGACAAAAATAGTGAACGACTTTGGCAACATTTGGAATCAGAACCGATTCGTTTTCATCAAGAAATCGAGATTCCGAGTACAGGAAAAAGAAAAGCACGGAAGGTTAAGCTTGCCGTCCGATTTTGCTCAGTTAATCTACGAACTCCCTATCGTTTTGATAATCGTGACCCGTTGAATGTCTATGCTGTTTATGCGACAGAAATCGATTGTCCCGAAGGCGAAACTCCTTTATCTTGGATGCTTCTGACTACAGAAGTTGTTGAGACTATTGAGATGGCTGTCACTATTCTTCGTTGGTACACCTACCGATGGCGGGTTGAAGAATTTCATAAAGTCCTTAAGTCTGGTTGTCAGAGTGAGCGTTATCGACTTGCCTCTGATGGAATGAAAACTCTTTTGGGTTTTTTAAGTGTCATTGCTGTTGAACTTTTACACGTTACTTATCTTCATCGTACCCAGCCCGATGCTCTCGCGATTGAAATTCTTAATCCTCTTCAACTTCAGGTGTTAAAAGCAGCCGCCTCTCAAAAACTTCCCCCTATTTTGACTGTTGCTTGGGCTGTCGAGTCTGTTGCTTTTCTTGGTGGTTATCTTGAACATCGTCGTAAAACTCCTCTCGGTATCCAAGTCCTTTGGCGCGGTTGGTTGAAGTTGCATGACCTTTGCCAAGGCTGGCAGCTTGCAATCCGCACTTAACGGGAAAAGTCAGGGAGATTTACAAGCGCGAATAGAAGAATATAAAAGGGAAACAGGATGTTATCCGGAATCGGTTCATGTGGATAAAATCTATCGAACAAAAGCGAATCGAGCTTATTGTAAAGAAAGGGATATAAGAATGAGTGGTCCCCGATTGGGAAGACCGCCGAAAGAGGTGAGCAAAGAAAAAAAGAAAGAGGCACGCTCAGATGAAAGAGTGCGTAATGCCATTGAGGGTAAATTCGGACAGGTAAAGAGGAAATTTAGTCTTGGTCGAGTGATGGCCAAACTACCTGAGACCTCGGAAACGGTAATTGCGATGAACTTTTTGGTAATGAATCTTTCTACTCTACTTCAGAAGACAAAAAAGAAAACAAAAAGTAAAAAGTTGTAGAGTCGTTTTTCTTGTGAAAAATGGTGTTAATTTTCCTCTCTTTTGTGAGGAGTGATTTGTGTTGACCTTTTTAGACAGAAAGGAACAATAGATTAAACAAAATCTGTATTTTGATTTGTTTCCATAAGGATAAGTTATCTATGCTTTTTCAGTCCATACTTCCCTAACCCACATTTCTTTCGTTTTTTGACTTTTTCAGCAAGCCCTAATTACAACGAATCGGGAGATTTACAAGCGCGAATAGAAGAATATAAAAGGGAAACAGGATGTTATCCGGAATCGGTTCATGTGGATAAAATCTATCGAACAAAAGCGAATCGAGCTTATTGTAAAGAAAGGGATATAAGAATGAGTGGTCCCCGATTGGGAAGACCGCCGAAAGAGGTGAGCAAAGAAAAAAAGAAAGAGGCACGCTCAGATGAAAGAGTGCGTAATGCCATTGAGGGTAAATTCGGACAGGGAAAGAGGAAATTTAGTCTTGGTCGAGTGATGGCCAAACTACCTGAGACCTCGGAAACGGTAATTGCGATGAACTTTTTGGTAATGAATCTTTCTACTCTACTTCAGAAGACAAAAAGTAAAAAGTTGTAGAGTCGTTTTTCTTGTGAAAAATGGTGTTAATTTTCCTCTCTTTTGTGAGGAGTGATTTGTGTTGACCTTTTTAGACAGAAAGGAACAATAGATTAAACAAAATCTGTATTTTGATTTGTTTCCATAAGGATAAGTTATCTATGCTTTTTCAGTCCATACTTCCCTAACCCACATTTCTTTCGTTTTTTGACTTTTTCAGCAAGCCCTAATTACATACTCAGTCCCGAAGCCTTCAACCCATATTCCGTACATAAAAGAAGAACAAAGAAAATAAGAAAAGCACCTATGACAAAAGATAATACTGACAAGTAGTAGCCCCAAAAAAGCCTAAAAGCCTCTCTCGCTCAAGCGTGAGATTGATAATTTGGGGACAATTATCCAGTACAACCCAATGAATCCCCCTCAAAGTCTGAAAAATCCAACGCAGAGTCGGAGGTTGAGTCGGCGTTCCCAACTGATTAGGCACAGTCTCCTCCTGCTCTGCCAGAGCCTGTCTCAGTTTACGTTGCCCCAAGCTGTACACCAACAAACACAACGGCATAATGAAAGTCAATGCCATAATCCGCTCAGGGGTTTTGAGGAAAACACTCGAAGCAAAAAACAGAGGGTCTTTAAGAAAGCGAAAACCCCGCTCAACCCCTTGCTGTTGCTTGTAGTGGACAAGCATTTGCTCATCGCTCAACGAGGTTTTATCTAACTGATTCTTGCTGTAAAATTTTCGTTGATTACATCTGACGCGAGCTCGAAAGCCCTATCGTACCGTTTCACAGGATAATCTATCAACGAATTATTTACAGGTAGAATTATTTTGAGCCTACGAGCTTTGGTATTGACCAAGGAATGATGGAGTCAATTTTGGGCAAAACTTGATCAATATGGGTTCCCTGTAGAACCCTGATTACACCAGCTTTTATCAAGAAAAGGTCGCACCTGTTCAAAATGCGATCACCCCTTCCTTTCTCAACCAGGAAAAAGCGATCGCCGATCAATTTAAGTATGCAGAATTAGACAAGACCAACTAGTTTTTTGCTTAAATCCCAGAGCTTTCTGGCCTTGGCATCATCACTACCTTCCGCCGATAATTCCTGGACAAAAGCCTCCCGACCTGCTTTTTGACGATTGCCCCAACTCCAATGCACACCCGAATCTTTAAACTCAGGATCGGCAACCACCTCAGCTACCCGTTCCCCTGATAATTCTTGGGTGACATAGCCGCCCGTAATATTTTTCTGGAACCAGGGGAAAATGGTACGGAAAAGAGGGTAATGGTTGCGGAAAAGGGGCGTATCAGCCACACAACCTGGATAAAGCGAACTGAAGGTAATTCCCGTTTCCTGATGAAAACGACGATGAAGTTCCCGCGCCGTTAACATATTACAGAGCTTACTATCTTTGTAGGCTTTACCCGATTTAAACTTTTCGCCATTAATCATGGCGATCGGAGCCTTAAAACCCGCTTCAAACCCTTCCAATTTACCAAGATCAGGGGGAGCCGGAATGGGAATTTTACCGCCGAGTTCCTTGCTATTGGCGGTGACAGTCCCCAGGATAATCAAACGCTTATCATCACCAGGACATTGTTTGAGGTCTTCGAGCAGTAAATTACACAGGAGAAAATGCCCTAAATGATTGGTCGCTACCGATAATTCGTAGCCTTCGGGACTGCGTAGAGGCTGCTTTTGTAACGGTAAATAGACGGCGGCATTACAGACCAAGGCATTAAGCGGTCTGCCCAAAACCCGAAAATTATTAACAAACCGTTTAACACTTTCTAGGGAAGCTAAGTCTAGCAGCATAACGGTATAGCTGCCCTGGGGAAAATTTAGGTCAACGGCTGCATTTTGACCTTTGTTGACATCACGACAAGCCATAATAACGTGCCAGCCCCTTTCAACTAGGGCCTTAGCTGCATATAAACCGACCCCCGATGAGGCCCCAGTAACAATGACAGTTTGGGTCATTTTCTTAAACTCCTAGATTATTATTCAGAACACTTTACTAACTAGGATCGCACAGGATTGAACCTGATTTCGGTTCTTTTTCCAGCCCCGATTCTAATCAATGGTTACGATTCCTAGCAGTCTGGGATTAGGGGCGAACCAGCAAACACTGACCATCGGGGCAGATATCCTGTAACTCAATTTGCACTGATTCTATGTTCCAAATTTCCTGACAGTATTCCCGAATGGAGCGATCGCTGGAAAATTTACCCATCCGAGCCACATTGAGAATCGCCATTTTTGTCCAATGCTGGGGATCTTGGTAAGCCTGGCTAACCTTTTCCTGACAGTCTAGATAGGATTGGTAATCTGCTAAGAGAAAATAGGGATCTTGATGAAGCAAATTCTCGGTGAGGGGACGGAATAGTTCGGTATCACCATGAGCAAAGAAACCGGAATTAATCAGATCAATCACGCCTTTGAGATCCTCATTCCCTTGATAGTAATCCCAGGGATGATAGCCCGTTGCTTGGAGTTGAGCCACTTCAGGCGTGGTCAGACCAAAGAGGAAAAAGTTTTCGCTCCCCACTTCTTGCCGAATTTCCACATTCGCGCCATCAAGAGTACCAATCGTCAAGGCTCCATTCATGGAAAACTTCATATTACCTGTGCCAGAAGCCTCTTTTCCTGCCGTTGAAATTTGCTCTGAGAGATCCGCCGCCGGATACACCCGTTGTCCTAGTTTAACGTTGTAATTATTTAAAAAGACCACTTTAAGGCGATCGCCGATGGCTGGATCTCGATTGACCACTTCTGCCACTGCATTAATCAATTTAATAATCAACTTCGCCATCACATATCCTGGAGCCGCTTTACCCCCAAAGATAAAAGTACGGGGTGGAATCTCCAGATTAGGATTATTTTTCAGACGTAGATAGAGACTAATAATGTGTAAAACACTGAGATGCTGCCGTTTATATTCATGGATGCGTTTAACCTGAACATCAAATAGAGAATCAGGATCAACAACTAAATCATTGTTGAGCTTAATATAAGCAGCTAGATCCTGTTTGATGGCTTTTTTAATGTCTTGCCATCGTGCCTGAAAATGACTATCTTCGGCAAAAAATTCTAATTGTTTTAATTCGTAAAGATTCTTAACCCAATTTTCGCCAATTTTCTCGGTAATTAATTGACTAAGACGAGGATTACTGAGAAGTAACCAACGACGGGGCGTAACCCCATTGGTCTTATTACTAAATTTTTCCGGCCAGAGTTCATAAAAGTCCTTGAGAATCGTTTCCTTCAGTAACTCAGAATGCAAGGCAGCTACCCCATTAATGGCATGGGAACCCACACAGGCTAAATGAGCCATCCGCACATACTTTTCCCCACTTTCATCAATTAAAGAAAGCCGGGCCAATTTATTCCCATCTCCTGGATAACGAATGCGGACTTCATCTAGAAAACGTTGATTAATTTCGTAAATAATTTCCAAATGGCGCGGTAAAAGTGAACCAAACAAACTCAGGGGCCATTTTTCCAAGGCTTCCGGTAAAAGGGTGTGGTTGGTATAGCCCAGGGATTTTTGAGTAATGTTCCAAGCCTTATCCCAATCAAAAAAATGTTTATCTACCAACAAACGCATCAATTCAGCCACACTAATGGCGGGATGAGTATCATTGAGTTGAATCGCAGAATGTTCATGGAAATTATCTAAACTAGGCTGTTCCGCTAAATGGAGACGGATCATATCCTGAAGGGAACAGGAAACAAAGAAAAATTGCTGAGTGAGCCGCAATTCCTTGCCTTGAAGTTGTTCATCATTGGGATAAAGCACCTTGGTTAAATTTTCGGAGGCCACTTTTTCGTTAACGGCTCCGTAGTAATCCCCCACATTAAAGCGTTGAAAATCAAAGGATTCTGCGGCTTCAGCTCGCCATAGGCGCATCGTATTGGCCGTATTCACTTTGTAACCTAAAATCGGCGTATCGTAAGGAATGCCTTTAATCACATGGCCCGGAACCCAACGCACTCGATACTGATCCTGATTATCTTTATAGGATTCTGTATGACCCCCTAGTTCAACCTGTACGGCTGCTTCTGGACGGGCTAATTCCCAAGGATTGCCGTACTGTAACCATTTATCGGTAATCTCAACCTGCCAACCATCCCGAATTTCCTGGTCAAAAATCCCAAATTCGTAGCGAATACCATAACCGATCGCCGGAATTTCCAAGGTAGCCAGGGAATCCATATAACAAGCCGCCAATCGACCCAGGCCACCATTGCCGAGACCAGGTTCTTCTTCTATCTGAATCAGTTCTTCGAGATCTAATCCGGAATCAGTGACAGCCTGTTTAACCTGTTCATACAAACCTAAATTCACTAAATTATTGCCCAGGTGTGGCCCGACCAAGAATTCGGCCGATAAATAGCAAACTACTTTATTATCGTCACTCAGATAGGTTTGAGCCGTATTTAACCAGCGTTGTAAAAGGCGATCGCGGATGGTATAGGCCAGGGCCATATAACAGTCATGACGGCTGGCAATCAGGGGAAACTTCCCTTGTAGATAAAACAGATTATCCGCTAAGGCCCGTCTTAAGGTTTCGATACTCAAACCAGTGCGATCGTCTTCAACTTGAATGAGAGGATTGGTTGTAGGTAAATTCATGGGGCTATCCAGAAAAAGTTTAGGCGGAATCAAGGACAATCTCAGTCCTATGCTACCAACTCCCTCTAGATAACGTACCTAGAAAAAAGATAAAGAATTTATACAATCACAGAACAGGGCAAACGCATCTAAATTCTAGACTCCTTATCTGATAAGACTTTCAGCGTTTCATAAAAAATCAATCATGATCTCGGAAACCCTTATCCAGCCTACCTTTCAAAAATAAGATGCGTTCGCCCTGAATCACAGAACAGCAAAAATAAATTCAGAACGATTTTGCGTCGTTTCAGCGATTCACCAAATTGTCAAGAATTGTAAAGTCCTCTTGGTGTAAGGTTTTCAGAGCTATCAAGTTTTGAATTTGGAATTGCTGATCACAGAACTTACGCATTGACAAAAAGACTAAAATGTGCATAATTTAGTTTTGGTAGCTTTAGATACAATTTTCTCTGAACTCTTGACAAAATCCTCTCCGATCTGATTTCCTGACATAAGGGTGTCTCTTTTTACCGAACAAAGCCATGAGAAACATTACTAAGCCAACAACGGCTAAATGTAATAGGGCTATTTATACCTTATTTTTGCTCTGTGAGCCTAAATATGTAAGCTGTGTTCGGTTAGCTCAAATTCTGGGCAATTTATCTCATGACAGTATCAATCGGTTCTTGTGGCGAGAGGACTATACACCCAAGGATTTATTTGATGAAGTGGCTCCGCAAATTGAACTAGAAGGCGGAACACTCAGTGTAGATGACACGGTAATTGACAGGCCTTATAGTAACCAAGCCAAGGCTGAGTTAATCGATTACTTTTACTCAGGTAAACACAAAAAGGTAGTCAAGGGTATAAACGTGGTTACCCTATATTAGACCGACGGGCAGGGATTGTCAGTTCCTGTCAATTATCGAATCGTTAATAAACAGGAGGGAAAGACAAAACATGAATATTTCTTAGAGATGTTGGCAGAAGTAAAAGCTTGGGGACTGAAGGCAGAGACAGCCACAGGAGATAGTTGGTATGCTTCGAAAAACAACCTGAATACCATTAAAGACAAGGACTTTCAGGGATTGTTCGCTTTGGAAGCAAATCGTTTAGTCTCGGTTGAACTAGAAACTAAATATGTTCAAGTTCAAACTTTAGATATTCCTCAAGATGGCTTAATTGTTTATCTCAAACAAGTGGGATGAGTCAAGGTATTTAGAACGGTTCTCAAAAACGAAATTCGTTACTACGTGATGTTCGTCCCCAATTTAGATAAACTGGACTCAATCACCTGGAGAGAATTCCAGAAAATTCATGACCAACATTGGGGAATTGAGGAGTATCATCGCGCCTTAAAACAAGTGTGTAATATTGAGAGGTTTCAAGTGAGAGAAAGTCGGGCGATAAGGACTCATATCTTTTGTGCCATTCGCTGCTTTGTTCAGTTAGAATGCCTCCGATTTAAAGGGCAAATTATCAATTGGTATTCCTTCTCATCAGCATACTGAACCACATCTCAATTTGATTGAGCCAAGAGCAATGCTTGGGGGTGAAGTGGAAGACAATTTTATGACTGGGCTCTCGCAAAAATTCAGAACGGCTTTGCATTGATTGGAGAATGCCTGATTTTCCTTTGATGCCCAAGTCGGTCTCAAGTCCTTCGACTTGCGCCACCCAAGCCTACTAGTGATTCTGATTGATGGGTGTTCAAGCAATCCATCAGCAGGTGCCACTTGACAGTCTTTGGGTCACTGGCAACCAACTGTTGAACATGATTGAGATAGTCTATCTCAGTGCGCGTGTCTCCCACACTGGCTTGGGCAATCTGACCTGAAACCACATTAAAACTGGCAATTAACGTCTGGGTGCCGTGACGAATATACTCAAATTCTCGCCTTTCTGGTTTGCCAGGTCGCATTGGTTGGGCAGGAGCCTTTCGTTCCAAGGCTTGAATGCCGGTCATCTCATCAATGGAAATTGTCTGTTCTCCCTGTTCTGCTCGCTCCATTGCACTCAGGTAGGTCTGACAAATGTCACTAACTTTCTCATCAAACTCAGGGTCGGGGGGAGGATTTAACCAATATTGCGATTGGTGTGGTTTCAAGTCGGCTTCCGCCAGCAATCGTCCCACATGGCGAGGGGAGATGCTCTCAACAATGCCTTGTTTGAGCATTTCATCCGCCAGTTCCCGCGCTGTCCAATGACTGAGCGGTCGGTCATAATCCGCCGGTGGCTCACAAGCTATCGCAAATAACTGAAGAATCTGCTCTAAGCTAAAGGTCATGGGACCTCCCGGTCGAGGTGCATCCGTTAATCGCTCCACCACCGACAGGGGCTTGCCACTCAGCTCTAGCCAACGATTGCGCCATAGTCGGGCCATATCTCGACTGATGTTAAGGGCGCGACCAATCTCTCGATGATTCTGTCCAGCATCGGCTTGTAGAATAATCTTGGCTCTGAGGACAATTTGCTGGGAAGTACTGTGCCGATTGACCAAATGTTGCAGTTGCTCTCGCTCCAGTTCGCTTAGGTGCAGTGGCGTTGGTGCTAATCTAGGCATTGTCCTATCCTCTGTTTTAAGTTCTCCCTAAATGGTAGCTCTATTCACGCCCAAGCCTACTAGGTTATTTTAACTCACATCAGACGTATAGTTATAGATTCTAACCTGAAGAGCCATCTTGCTTGCGATGAACTTTTCCACCATAACGCCTAAAGCCCCTGTTCTATCCTATTCTGAGACAACCCAAAAACGTGCTCAACGTGCCTTGGCTTGTTCTCCTTTTCGTTTAGCTTTGTTTATCAGCATGGTCAGCGAGAGTGTTCCGTTACCTCTCATTGCTCATCAGTCAGGAGTTGATAAGGGCTTTACCCTCAATGGTCTTTCAGAAAGACGGGTAGAGTCAGAGTTGTCATGGCTAATTAAAGTCGGTTTACTGCGCCGAGAAGTGGATGGACAGGGCATCACGGATAGCTTTCGCTTAACTCCTTTGGGGAAACAAGTTGTTCAAGAATGGACAAATTTAGGGGATTTGCCCAAACCGACCTGGTGGGAACGATGTCGAAATCAAGTACGACGTTGGTTATCTTTATCGTTCTAAAGTCAAAGGATTGAGTTTTGACATCCTCTCGGCCGTAGAACGGCGAAGATTCCTAAACCTCACAATTTAGGTTTCTGCTCTATAGCAACTGCCTCCACCCCCAAGGAGTTTTATGAGGTGGCCCCCCAAAACTGGACAGTAGTGTAAGCTCTAAATCGAACTCAGGAGAGCTATGAGCAACAAGAAAAAACAGTATGGAGCCCAGTTCAAAGCCAAAGTCGCCTTAGAAGCAATTCGAGGAGAGAAAACGGTATCTGAATTAGCCAGTCAATATGAAATTCATCCAACAATGATTAATGGATGGAAACGAAAAGAATTAGGCTTAAATCGAGAATTGTCTGACACCAACCTATCCCACCTTGAATTTCCTTGTCTTTCCAGCTTAAATGAATCCAGTTTTGCGATCGGAACTGGACAGTGGGAAGTTCTCGAGCAGGGTAAGTGAGAAAAGAAAATCGGACATGCGATACCCAAGAGTGCCGTTATGTCCGAAACTGGCTGATATAGAAAATCGATAGCCAGTGCTATCTATCAATTATGCAACTATGTCAGCGACTAGAGCAAATCCTAGAGAATCTCCGTCCCGCCTTTAGCCGAGAAGCAACGTACCAATGGTTTATCCTATTAGCCTGGGGAGTAGTGCTCAACAGCCAACCGAGCGCAATAACAAGCTATGTCAATGCCTTAGGGTTAACAGAGAGCTACTACCATCAGGCACTACATTGGTTTGAATCCAAGGCATTTAACGTCAAAGGACTGACCTTGGGATGGTCGAAGTGGGTAAGTCAGCATGAAAATCTATATCGAATCAAGGAAAAACGAGTGTATGTGGGGGATGGAATCAAAGTGGGGAAAGAAGGGCGCAAGATGCCAGGGGTAAAACGACTACACCAAGAATCCGGAAATGTGGCGAAGCCAGAATGGATAAGGGGGCATTACTTCAATGCCTTGAGTGTTTTGGTGGGAGCAGGAAAAGCCTGCTTTGCCTTGCCCTTAGTGTTGCGGCTAGACGATGGCATCAAGTCCAAAGCAACGGCAAAGGAAGGGAAAAAAGGCAGCAAAAAAGAGAAGACTACTCTAGTCACGAAAATGGGGGAGCTTTGCACTACCTACGCAGAGGCGGGAAGCTATGTGATTTTGGATGCTTACTTCGCTTGTGGAGCAGTGCTCAAAAGTTTTCGCCAAAATGCCTTGCATCTCATCACCCGAGTGCGTTGCTCTACAGTGGCATATGCTCCCTTTTCTTCCGTTCCGACCTTGAGGGGGAAAGGACGACCACGGCTTTGGGGGAGTTCAATAAAACTAGAAAGCCTGTTTGCTCTTGTGGAGGATTTTCCCACCGCTAAAGTCTGGCTCTATGGTCAACAAGTCTCCGTTTCTTATCAGTGCTTTGAGTTCCACTGGGATAGTCCCCATCAGCTCGTTAAGTTTGTCCTCACCCAATTGCCCAACGGACAAAGACTGATTCTGCTTTCTACTGACCTCTGTTTGACTGGACCTGAGATTATTGCCGCTTACGGTCTCCGATTTAAGATTGAAGTCACTTTTCGTCAATTAATCCATCTTTTGGGCGGCTTTGCCTATCGTTTTTGGCTTAAGGCTCTTCCTACTTTACCGACCTGGCCTAGCAATCTTATCCTCCCTGACTATCCCCAAACTGTTCAGACTCAGATTTTAAACAAAGTAGAAGCCTTTGAGCGTTTTGTTAATCTTCATGTCATTGTTCTCGGCTTACTTCAAATTCTTTCCTTAGAGTTACCCCAGGGGATTTGGGCTAATTTCCCTCGCTGGTTTCGGACTCTACCCTCCCATGGCTATCCTAGTGAACGCATTGCTCAACTAGCCATCCAACATCAAGCCCCAATGATTTTTCCTCAAAGTCCACCTAGTCTGCTTTTGCCTAAATTCCTTGCCGCTAAACTTGACCCTTTTCCAAGTCCTGATAGACTTACTTTGGCCGCATAGTCATTACCTTCTCTGCCATCCATAAACTTCCCACTGTCCAGATCGGAAAACCTATGATAATTTGGGGTGATTAATCAAAGCTTAACCATCAATAAAATTTTGGTTAACAAAAGATTAACTCCCCTAAACCGCTTGAGATATCAAGACTTCTAGCCATTTCAAGGTGATGGGAGCTTATCAAGTAAAGATAATCAAGCCCCTTGAATTTTAAGCAAAACCCATTATAATATTTTTGGGATATTTGACTTTGAGCAAGTTGACTGACTGAATCATACAACTGTTCATTAAAATGTGTTACTTAAAACACATAGACTTGTAATGGGTCTAGTGAATATGCCAACCTAGAACTATTGATAGGTGTGAGGATTAAAATGATGAAAAAAGTACTATGGCAGACTGCCAAAGTAATACCAGTGGTGCTAGGAGCTTCCTTCTTAGCCACCCAAGGGGCAATGGCTGCTTCTGAAGATAATGTCGATGTATCTCAAACGCAAAATCTTGCAACCCCGACCCAAGAGGTTGCTCCCGCAGCGATGCCAGCCTTGGCAACTCAAGCTGATGCTCTAGAGTTAATTCGTCACCGTCAGAATTTAAAAACCTTTAATGCTGCTCCCAATGGTGAGCAGGGAATGTCTCAAGTAACCAGTGTTTCTGAACTGCGAGACGTACAACCCACCGAGTGGGCCTATGAAGCTTTAAAAAGTTTGGTTGAACGTTATGGTTGTATTGTCGGCTATCCAGACCGTACCTTCCGAGGGAATCGCGCCCTCTCTCGTTGGGAATTTGCCGCCGGTCTAAATGCTTGTATGAACGTCATGGAGCGTTTATTACAAGAAAACGTGGCAGTTATTCGGGAAGATATCGACAAACTCAAAGCCCTTGCCCAACAATTTGAACAGGAATTAGCGGCCCTAGGAGCACGGGTGGATAACCTCGAAGCTCGGACTTCTTACCTCGAAGATCACCAATTCTCGACGACGACCAAGTTAAACGCCAATGTTATTATTGCTGTTACCGATCAATTTGGTAATGATAAGGCCCTGAACTGGCGACAGCAGACTACTTTTAATAATAACCAAGCGGCTGGGCGTAATCCCCAAAAAACGCCGGTTGATGAAAATACCACTCTCAGCGATCGCGTTCGTCTTAACTTTGACACCAGTTTTACGGGGAAAGACCGACTGCGTACCCGACTCGAAGCCGGAGATGTGCCTAACATGGCCGGAGCAACGGGAACTAGTATGGCCCGTCTCGGCTGGGATACTACCAACTATACAGGGTCATTGGGCAGTCCCACCCCCAACAGTGTTAATGTTAGCAAACTTTTTTATCGCACTCCAGTTGCGGGCAATATTGTCGTCCATGTCGGTGCTGTCGGCTTAGATTTAGATGATGTCTTTGATGTTCATAACCCCTACTTGTCCAGTAGTGAGTTAGGTTCATTAAGTCGTTATGGACGCTTTAACCCTCTGCTCTATCGTGGGCCATCGGGTGCTGGTGCAGCATTTCAGTATAAGTTCAGTAAAGAGTTAGCTTTGACAGCGGCCTACCTAGCGGATTCTACCAACCTATCTTCTAGCCTAGGGGGGTCTTCCCGTGTGGGCAATCCAGAGAATGGCAATGGTCTGTTTAACGGCCAGTTTAGTACTGGAACCCAATTAGATTGGAATATCACTGATACTCTCGGTATTGGCGTTGCCTATCTCCACTCCTATTTCCGGGGTGCTTCTGCGGCGGACTATACCTCTGGACAAACCATTGATCTAGTCAATGGAACCGGTAGTGCCGTCGCCCGTGATCCCTTCTTTGGTGCTCCAACCGTTCGGGATAGCTATGGTGCCTCTGCCAACTGGCGTATTTCTGATGGCATGAACCTTTCTGCCACAGGGGCTTATGCTTATGCCTATGCGACAGGTTTAGACCGGAATGAAGTGTCTCGTAATGGTTATGGTGCTGATCTATGGACATGGAATGCCGCTTTGTCCTTCTTAGATTTAGGAACCCAGGGAGCCGTTCTCTCCATTGGTGGTGGTTTAATGCCCTACGCTCCCACTGTCACCAACCGTCCGGGTGATCCCATTAATAATGATCGCAATGCTCCCTATCAGATTGAAACTCAGTACAGGTATCCGGTCGCCAAGAATATTACCCTAACACCTGGTTTCTACGTCATCTTTAATCCAGAAGCCAATGGTAATAACTCTAGTATCTGGGTTGGTACTCTGCGGACAACCTTTGTGTTCTAAAACGCTGTAATTAGTTGTATATCACTCGCTAGATTTTTCTTTATAGGGAGATCCAGCGAGTTTTTTGGCTCTCTCCTTGTCTGTGTGTAATGTTATCAAAAAAAATACCATTAAAAATAATAGAACATTGGAGAGATGTTTACAAATAGTTATTTTTAGGATTGTTAGGCGATCGCTATTTAAATCCTAGAAAATAGTCAGGAGCGATCGCTGCTTTGATAAAAATAAGTTGTTACTCAATAGTGGGGTCTGTCGTTTCCACTTCGGAAAGAACTTCGGTTGATTCAGCATCGGGAACAACTTCTGTCGCCTCAGTTTCTGAGAGAATTTCTGTCGTTTCCGCTTCAGGAAGAACAATAGGAGCCTTTGCTTTACCTGGTTTAGGGGGTCTAGCCAAAGCTGGATTGACGATTTGCGGAGTTTTGTCTTCGCGGGAACCCTTTTTTCCTTTACCCTTATCTCTTCCACGAGCAGAACGATCCTGACGCTCCTCTCTAGACGGCTGAGGGGGCGTACCGTTGCTAGTATCTGAATTAGCTGGACGATCAGACTTTTTGATTGGACGTTCTACCATTGTTAAATCCTAGTGACTATTTGTATCCTAGCCTATTCGGGATTCCAACAACACTTACTCAACCGAAGGAATGCAAATCACCTTGATTTTTCTTTACAGTACAGTATGCGCGACAATGAATAAGATCAAATACTCTAGAGCCGGGTTTGAGTTAATATAACCAGATGTCTGGGTCTTCATCTCCATATTTTATTTCTAACTGTGTCTGACTCTTTCTCTAAGCTCACCTCACCTTTACAGCAACTATTGATCTACAGCCGAGCCTATCGAGACGATTTTTGGAAGGCGGTAGCCTGTTCTATTCTGAATAAGCTTTTTGATTTGGCTCCTCCGGCCCTCATTGGTATGGCAGTGGATGTGGTGATCCAGCAACACAATTCCTGGATTGCCCAGATCGGCATTAAAGATATTGCCGGACAATTACTCTTTTTAACGTTACTTTCGGCCTTAATTTGGGGGTTAGAATCCCTGTTTGAATATGCTTACCAACGTCTCTGGCGCAATTTAGCCCAGAATATTCAACATGATTTACGGTTGGAGGCCTATGATCACTTACAAAATTTAGAATTAGCCTATTTTGAAGAGCGCAGTACGGGTGGTTTGTTATCAATTCTTAACGATGATATTAACCAGCTAGAACGATTTTTGGATGTGGGTGCTAATGATATTTTGCAGGTATTAACCACCGTGATTGTGATTGGTGGTGTTTTCTTTCTCTTTACCCCTAATATTGCCTGGATGGCAATGCTGCCTATTCCTTTCATTTTAATCGGAGCCGTTGGTTTTCAATCTTTTCTAACTCCTCGTTATGCTTTAGTCAGGGAAAAAGTCAGTTTACTCAATAGTCGGTTAGCCAATAATTTGAGTGGCATTATGACGATTAAAAGCTTTACCACTGAAGCCTATGAATTAGACCGATTAAAGCAAGAAAGTGAAGCCTATCGTTATAGTAATCAATTGGCGATCGCCTTAAGTTCCGCCTTTGTTCCCATCATTCGCATCGTCATTTTAACGGGATTTACGGCCATTCTCTATTTTGGTGGTTTGGAGGTGGTGAGCGGCAAATTGGCAGTGGGCAGCTATAGTATGTTGGTCTTTCTAACCCAACGATTGCTCTGGCCCCTGACGGATTTAGGCAAAACCTTAGATTTATATCAACGGGCAATGGCTTCGACAAGACGGGTAATGAAACTGTTAGCAACCCCGATCGCCATTCCATCCGGTCATTTGTCGCTTTTACCATCCCAAATTCGGGGTGATCTAGAATTGCGGGCAGTTACCTTCGCCTATCAAGATTATCAGCCTGTTTTGCAAAATCTTTCCCTCACCATTCCCGCCGGTAAAACCACGGCCATTGTTGGGTCAACCGGATCGGGGAAAAGTACATTAGTGAAATTGTTGCTCAGATTCTATGAAATTCAAGCGGGAACCATTTATCTCGATGGCATAGATATTCAAGAAATTCAGCTAGGGGATCTGCGGCGCAGTATGGGGTTAGTGAGTCAGGATGTTTTTCTGTTTCACGGGACAGTCCGAGACAATATTGCCTATGGCAAAGCTGATGCCACAGTGGATGAGATTGTAACGGCGGCAGAAACTGCTGAGGCTCATCGCTTCATTTTGAACTTACCCTACGGTTACGACACCATTGTGGGAGAACGGGGTCAAAAGTTATCGGGGGGTCAACGGCAACGGTTAGCGATCGCCAGGGCCGTTCTGAAAAATCCCCCTATTCTCATTCTTGATGAAGCTACTTCTGCGGTGGATAATGAAACGGAAGCTGCCATTGTCCGTTCCCTAGATCGCATTACCCAAAATCGCACCACGATCGCGATCGCCCATCGTCTTTCCACCATTCGTCATGCGGATTGGATTTATGTCCTAGAAAAAGGGCAAATTATCGAGCAAGGACTCCATGAAGATCTTCTCTGCAAACAAGGGGTTTATGCGGGATTGTGGCAGGTTCAAACCGGCGAAAGTCCTATTTCAATGGACAATTGACAAGGGATAATGGACAATTGACAAGGGATAATTATCAACTATCCATTATTAACTATCAATTAATTAGCTCTGTTATTTTCACGAAATTCCCTAAATAAAGTTCACCATGAATTACCCGTTTCTCATTGCTGTTCGTCAATTTTGGATTCGCCTAGGTTTAACGTTAATGCTCACACTGGTTTTAACGCTAGGATTGGGCTTTTCCCAAACGGCTTGGGCCAGTATTGATGATGACCGTCTAGATGGGAATATTTTTGTGGTCTATGCTGGCAATGGTTCCTTGGTGCCTCCTCGCCTCAATTTAACGGAATCCTTTGCCCGTAAATTACCTGTTATTCTGGTTTACTACCTAGATGACAATAGTGATTGCAAACAATATGCTTTTATTGTTTCTCGTCTTCAGGAATTCTATGGACGGGCTGCCAGTATTGTCCCGGTGAGTGTGGATTCTATCTTGCCAAAATCTTCTTATAAAAAGAATGAACCTGGTTACTATTATCAAGGTGTGATTCCCCAAACCGTTATCCTGGATCAAAAGGGAAAAATGATTTTCAATGGCAAGGGACAGATTAAGTTTGAAGTTATGGATGATATCTTGCGGGATCTATTCAATCTGTTACCCCGTTCTCAGTCAGTTCAGTTAAAACAAAAGACGTTTAACGAATTCAATAGTGAACTAGTTGAGAATTAAAAAACAAGATTCACCTTGATTCCTCATCCTGATGACAGAATTGCCGAACAATTTCAGCCAGTCTTTTGAGCCGCACCGGTTTACTAACATATTCATTGATTCCGACGATAGAACATTTTTCAGCCACTTCGGGTAGGGCTAAATCGGTAACGGCAATGATAGGAATTGCGGCGATCGCGACATCACTTCTAATTTGGGTGATCACCTTTGACTCTTCCAGATCAGGCATTTGCAGATCCATTAAAATGAGATCCGGTTTATGGCTTTTCGCCAGTGCAAGCGTTTCCTGCCCAGAATAGGCTAACAGAATTCGATAGCCTTTGATTGTAAAGTAGTCCTCCAGGGTTTTGGTAGTGCTTTCATTATTGTCTGCTAAAAGAATTAAGGGCGGTGGGGTTGAGGTCGAGACAGACAAAACATTCTCTAATGGAGAACTGGCCGCGATCGGTGAGGCTAACGTCTCCGAAGACTGGATGGGAAGATGAATGGTAAAACAACTTCCCTGACCTAGGGTGCTTTCGACGGAAATTGTTCCCCCATGCTGAGTTACCAAACGCTTCACTAAAGCCAGCCCCAATCCAGTGCCAGTATATTGACGACTGAGACTACTATCAATTTGGACAAAGAGTTGAAAGAGCTTGCCCAGATCGGACTCCTGGATACCAATCCCCGTATCCCTTACCGAAAAGAGGATTTCTGTGGGTTCTTGCTGCACCGCTAGGGTGACATTGCCGCCGGATGGCGTAAATTTAATCGCATTGCTTAGAAGGTTTACCAGAACTTGACGCAGATAACGTTCATCCCCCCAAATTCGGTCAATATGGCTGGCGATCCGGGTGTGTAATTGGATATTTTTAGAGAAAGCCATCTGCTGGACAAGGAGCGTACTACTCTTGCAGAGGCTCTGGACAGCAATCGATTCTCTTTTGAGTTCTAATTTACCTGCTTCAATTTTAGACAAATCCAGAATGTCGTTGATCAAGTCCAATAAATGTTTGCCACTGCTTTCAATTAGAGCGATCGCCTCTTGCTGTTGGGGATTAATTTCGCCAAATATCGATTCCTGTAGCGATTCCGACATTCCCAAAATGGCATTGAGCGGAGTTCGTAGTTCATGGCTCATATTCGCCAAAAATTCATCTTTGAGACGAGTGGCTTGGGCCAATTGCTCATTGGTTTCTTGTAATTTCAGTTCGTCACGTTTGCGATCCGTAATATCATTAGAGCAACCTAGCAAACCCATAATATTGCCCTGTTGATCTCTGGTAATAGAGAGTCGCAGGCTGGTATAACGGCGTTCACCCGATTTAGTGACGTTGATCAATTCAACTTCATGATAGCCATTGGCCAAAAGTGGTTCAAGGACTTTTGTATGGAGTTCAGAGACGTTTTCATAAAGAATATCCACATTTTGACCGATCACTTCCTCGGCTCGATAACCAAAGAATCTTTCCGCTCCTTTGTTCCAGGTTTGGATATTGCCCTGAAGATCGGTAGAAATAACGGCATCATTGATCTCATCCAGGATATGGCTTTGGAATTGGAGTTTTTTTTCTGCTTGTTGGTAGTGATAAATCAGGTTTTGGAGTTGGGATGTCCTTTCGGTGACTCGTTTTTCCAAAGATGTGTTGAGATCCTGTAAATTTTGATAAAGTTCGGCCTGCTGCAAGGCGATCGCCAATTTTACCGATAGACGTTGCAATAATTCAATATCGACTTCATCCCAGATACGAGGTGCAGAACATTGATGAGCAATGAGTAAACCCCAAAGTAAGGATTGCTGATCCGGGGAAGCGGGCAAGAGAATCGGAACGACGAGGTTGGCTTTAACCTGAAAACGTTCCAGTAATTGGAGATGACAATCCGTTAAATTAGCACGATGGATATCGGCAGCTACAAAAATTCTCCCCTGCTGATAGGCCCCGCCTAAATTTTGCTGAAAACAATTATCGATCACCTCTGTATTTAGGAATGATAACCAGGGCGAAACCACATCTTCAGCGACAATGACACCACTCATATCCGGCAGAAATTTGTAAACCATAACCCGATCCGCCGTCAAAAAGCCTCTCACCTCAGTCACGATCGCCTGATAAATCTCCTCTAACTTGAGAAATTGACGAATCTGTAAAGCAATGCGAGAACTAATCTGCTCCTGTCGCTGTAACCGTTCTAATTCTTGAGAGAGTTTAAACTGGCGGATCACATTGGCGACACAACGGCCAAGCACAGAAGCCGTAATATCCTCTTTAACCAAGTAGTCGCTGGCCCCCAATTTCATCGCCCGCACGGCCATCCGTTCGTCTCCCTGACCAGTGATCACAATGACAGGTAGTTGGGGATGGTTGCCTCGAATCATTTCTAGTAGTTCTAAACCATTGCCATCGGGCAAATTAATATCGACTAAGGCGATCTGAAGCAGTTGGGAGGAATAAATCCCGCTCTGGAATGACTGCCAGAGTGACAAACCCTCCTCTAGGGTTTCTGCTTCCACAATGTGATAATCGAGGCTTTTTTCAGCCCGAAGATAGCGGATATAGGTGTAACGATCACTTGCCGAATCCTCCACCATGAAAAGCTTGATTGGGGTCGTTAAGGGTTGAGCAGCGATTGGAAGCACAATATCTGGCATAGGAAAACTAATCAGTCTGTGACATACTCCCAGCACTAACCGCTTAGGCGGTACAGTGTGGGCTTCTCCCACCAGAAAGTCGTTCTACGATGGAACTGGACTGGAGCGTTTTATAGTGAGACGGTGCCCAACCCCACTTTTTGAAATTTCTTTTTCATCCTATTTGAACCATGCAACGGAGTCGCTTGTTATTGATCGAATCTTCTTCATTGAAGAAGTGCCAACAATCAGAGGCTTATCAGACATCTTACGGGAAGGAAATCAACCCTTATGGCAATCAGGTTCTTTATTGCCTTGTCCAAATAATAGCATTTTTTGTTAATCTTCGCGGCATTGAGCCACTCGATTCAGCAATTCTCAGTTTTAGACACAGCAAGCCTTTTAGGGATTTAAAGAACATTTTAAAGGGGTTTTTGGGGCAATCCTAGATGTACTATTGTGCCTAAAAGCTTGAAGACTCGTAAAATGAACTTGTTAATCCCGTTGAATTTTCCCCCGTATTACGCGAACTAAAACCTGAAACCCTTGCTACAGCGCAAATTTAGAATTGCTGCACTCGATTAACTCGACTTTCATCCCATCGCTCACCTGTCGGTAGAGCGTGGGGCTTCCCATCGAACTAGCTAAATTGTTGAGACTTTGGGCAACGTCAGGATGGTCTGCTCCTAACTGTTTTTCCCTGATAGAAAGAGATCGCAGATAAAGCGGTTCGGCTTCTGTGTATTTCCCTTGAACGCGATAAAGTTCCGCCAGATTGTTGAGAATTTGGGCAACATCAGGATGATTTTCTCCTAATTGCTTTTCTCTAATTGCCAGCGATCGCAGATAAAGAGGTTCCGCTTCTGCGTATTTCCCTTGAGAGCGATAAAGACCCGCCAGATTGTTGAGACTAGTGGCAACATCAGGATGATTTTCTCCTAATTGTTTTTCCCTGATTGCCAGCGATCGCAGATAAAGAGGTTCCGCTTCTTCGTATTTTCCTTGAACGCGATAAAGTTCTGCCAGATTGTTGAGACTAGCGGCAACATCTGGATGATTTTCTTCTAATTGCTTTTCTCTGATTGCCAGCGATCGCCCTTTAATCAAGCGGTTCTGCTTCTGCCTACTCTCCATAGCGTGTTTTGCACGAATAAAAGGATTCCCATTTTTCTTGAGTAATGAGAATATAACTGCGATTTTCACGAATGATCGCTACTCCATCTGGTTCTTTTTCTGTGCGATCGCAGAGTTCTTCGAGGTTGGCTTTGGCGTAATCAACGGTGACTTGATACATAATTTGATGTTTAATTTAGGGTTTGTTTGATTATTTTACAGAGTATTGAGATATCGCAATTCGCCCCTACAATGATTGTCGTAGGTGCTGCAATAGTTGAGGATTGGTTGCAATTGTTTCTAGCAGGATTAACTTTGTTTCTGTATCTGAATTAGGAAGGTTTGCTTGTTGGGCAAGGGCTTGTAGAAGACCCAGCAATGTGCCTGAATCACAATCTAGAAGGACTTGTACGTTAAACATTTTTGTTGCAAATAGGACTGTTTGAGTATCGGGATGATGATTGCCTAATGCTTTTTGCAAAATGTTTAAGGCTCGTTGAGACAAGGTTTTTGCCTCTGCGTAGTTGCCTTGAGCGTTATAAAGAAACGCTAAATTGTTGAGGTCTGTCGCAATTTCTGGATGATCTTCTCCATAAACTTTTTCATCGATAGCAAGTGATCGCAGGTAAAGAGGTTCGGCTTCTGTGTAGCGTCCTTGGGATTCGTACAGTACGGCTAAATTGTTGAGACTGGTGCCAACGTGGGGATTGTCTACTCCTAATTGTTTTTCTCTGATAGCCAGCGATCGCCGGTAGAGAAGTTCGGCTTCTGTATAGCGTCCTTGGGATTCGTAAAGTATTGCTAAATTGTTGAGACTGGTGGCAACGTCGGGATGGTCTGCTCCTAAGTGTTTTTCCCAGATCGCCAATGATCGCAGAATGAGGGGTTCAACTTTTGCATAGTTGCCTTGGGCTTTATAAAGTATTGCTAAATTGTTGAGACTGGTGGCAACGTCGGGATGGTCTGCTCCTAACTGTTTTTCCCTAATAGCCAATGATCGCAGGTGGAGAGGTTCGGCTTCTTTGTGGCGTTCTTGAGAATCGTACAGTACCGCTAAAGTGCTGAGACTGGTGGCGACGTGGGGATGGTCTCCTCCTAAGTGTTTTTCCCAGATCGCCAGCGCTCGTAGGATAAGGAGTTCAGCTTCTGCGTAGCGTCCTTGGGATTCGTAAAGTAACCCTAAATTGTTGAGACTGTAGGCAACGTCAGGATGGTCTACTCCTAACTGTTTTTCCCTGATAGCAAGCAATCTCGCCAAAAGTGGTTCGGCTTCTTTGTAGCGTTCTTGTGTGTAGTACAGTACTGCTAGGTTGCTGAGACTTTCGGCAACGTCAGGATGGTCTGCTCCTAACTGTTTTTCTCTGATCGCCAGTGATCGCAGAATGAGGGGTTCAGCCTCTGCGTAGCGTCCTTGGGATTCGTAAAGTAACCCTAAATTGTTGAGGTTTGTTGCAATTTCTAGACGATCTGCCCCATAAACTTTTTCACTGATAGAAAGTGATCGCAGATAGAAGAGTTCGGCCGAAGAGTAGCGTCCTTGGTTACGGTATAGTTCTGCTAAATTGTTAAGACTTCGGGCAACGTCGGGATGGTTTTCTCCTAATTGTTTTTCCTTGATAGCCAGCGATCGCTGGTATAGGGGTTCTGCTAAACCGTAGCGTCCTTGAAATTGGTACAAATCTGCCAAGTTGTTAAGACTTCGGGCAACGTCGGGATGGTCTGCGCCTAAACGTTGTTCCGTCAATCTTAGACATTGCTCACAATAGGGAAGTGCTTCGTTGTAGAGGCCTTGACCTTCACAAAAGCGACGTAAACCAGCAAAAGGCCAAGCTAAATCCTTATCTTCTAGCCATTCGTTTAACTCCTCAGTTGCAATTTTCAGGTGATCAATCAAGGGTTCGATCTTCGCAACATCTTCCAAGGTCAAAGTTTGCTTAATTTTTTTAGCAATAAACACCATCACAATACAGTAAAGTTTTTTAGCTCTATCTTTAAATGTTGATTCCTCTAACTTATCCCGTAAATAGGGCTTGCTGAAAAAGTCAAAAAACGAAAGAAATGTGGGTTAGGGAAGTATGGACTGAAAAAGCATAGATAACTTATCCTTATGGAAACAAATCAAAATACAGATTTTGTTTAATCTATTGTTCCTTTCTGTCTAAAAAGGTCAACACAAATCACTCCTCACAAAAGAGAGGAAAATTAACACCATTTTTCACAAGAAAAACGACTCTACAACTTTTTACTTTTTGTCTTCTGAAGTAGAGTAGAAAGATGCATTACCAAAAAGTTCATCGCAATTACCGTTTCCGAGGTCTCAGGTAGTTTGGCCATCACTCGACCAAGACTAAATTTCCTCTTTCCCTGTCCGAATTTACCCTCAATGGCATTACGCACTCTTTCATCTGAGCGTGCCTCTTTCTTTTTTTCTTTGCTCACCTCTTTCGGCGGTCTTCCCAATCGGGGACCACTCATTCTTATATCCCTTTCTTTACAATAAGCTCGATTCGCTTTTGTTCGATAGATTTTATCCACATGAACCGATTCCGGATAACATCCTGTTTCCCTTTTATATTCTTCTATTCGCGCTTGTAAATCTCCCGATTCGTTGTAATTATCCCAACTTAATTTGTCTAAGAAGACAAAGCCATTCACATTACTTGCCGATATTTTAGCTCCAAACTCTACTGCTTTTCCGGCTTTTCCACGCACTATTGGACGCACGTGAGGTTGGCTTACACTCACAATTCTGTTTTCTACTTTATTTGTCTTTTTTTCATACATTTCTAACTGTTGCTCATACACTTTTCCTATCGTTACAAGCTCTTCTTGCTCTTTTTTCGTTAGTTTTTCTAACTTTGCTCCCTCTTCTATCATTTTTTCTATATGAGACAAGTTTCTTTTTATATATCCTAGTTGTTTTTTTGTTCCTTTTCTTCTTTCTTTTTTTGACACACGACGTTTTTTTGCTATGGCTAAGTAGGGCTTGCTGAAAAAGTCAAAAAACGAAAGAAATGTGGGTTAGGGAAGTATGGACGGAAAAAGCACAGATAACTTTTCCTTATCTAAGTACAGGACAAAAAATGTAGGGAGTCGAGAAAAAGAGAAAAATTGGGTAGAGAAGGATTAAGAACAAGATGACGAAGATGGTCAAAACCAAGACGAAAAAGACTCTGCGCTAGGCGACCATGTTTCTTGAGGGGAATGGGATGAAGATGATGAATTGCTAGACCAGTTTTGAGAGACCAAGCCAAAGCTAAAGTCAGTAAAGCCAAAAGCTTACGAAGACGCTTGGGGTCAGTAAAGTGAGTAGATTCCAAGCAAAAGCCACGAGTCTTAAAGATGCCAAAAAGGGTTTCAATGCCCCAACGCAGGGCATAATCGTGAATAAGACCTTGGGAATCGGGATGTCCAATGACGATGAGTAGAGAATTATCAGGCAAGCGAAGAGCCTCTACAGAAACAGGATATCCCCAAACCCGACAACTCCCTTGAAGACGTTGAGATTCACTCTTTTGCAAGATGGGCAAAAATGACTTTGGCGGCCAAAAGCTTGCCATTGTGCTCAATCTTGTCCGTAGCCCGAATTCTCAGACAGAAAGCCAGTAGCGGTTCGAGCAGAAGATAGCGAAGCCAAGCCTGACCAATAAACTCACGGTCGCCACATAAACAACGAATCAGGGCGGTGGGAAAAATCTTGAGCATCTCCTCGATAAAACGCATTCGTTCATCACTGTTAGAATTGCCCTTTTTCTTGCTAAGCATCCACCACAAGATGGGAATGGCTACTCCTTCATGGACAATGCCGACAGTGAGGATATTATAACCATGACTGCCAAACTCCCAGGTTGTGCGGTCAATACTTAATACCCAAGGTTGAGGGATATCCAGCCAACTGACTACAATACGGGCAATGTGATGGTAATCCAGCTCAAATCCTGAGAAAAAGCGTTGTAAGCGTTTGTAATGAGAATCCACCAATGCCCGACCTTCAAAACCCAGGGCCAATTCTTTAAGGTTAACCGTTTTCACTTTGAGGAGGGCGAGTAAGAACAAGGCTAGGAAGGAGAGTCTGGCACCATGCCATCCCAAATGGGGTTTTAGGGCTTGTTTCAATGCGTTATATTGGTTCATGGGTTTTCTTACATTACGTTCATCTTCCATGAAACCCCTTTCTCTTATACTTTTCAAGCCTTTTGTCCTGTACTTATGGAAAGAAGTCACAATACAGATTTTGTTTAATCTATTGTCCCTTTCTTTCTACAAAAAGTCAACAAAAATCACTCCTCACAAAAGAGAGGAAAATTAACACCATTTTTCAGAAGAAAAACGACTCTACAACTTCTTACTTTTTGTTTTCTTCTTTGTCTTCTGAAGTAGAGTAGAAAGATTCATTAGCAAAAAATTCATCGCTATCACAGTCTCAGAGGTTTCAGGAAGTTTGGCCATCACTCGACCTGACTTTTCCCGTTAAGTGCGGATTGCAAGCTGCCAGCCTTGGCAAAGGTCATGCAACTTCAACCAACCGCGCCAAAGGACTTGGATACCGAGAGGAGTTTTACGACGATGTTCAAGATAACCACCAAGAAAAGCAACAGACTCGACAGCCCAAGCAACAGTCAAAATAGGGGGAAGTTTTTGAGAGGCGGCTGCTTTTAACACCTGAAGTTGAAGAGGATTAAGAATTTCAATCGCGAGAGCATCGGGCTGGGTACGATGAAGATAAGTAACGTGTAAAAGTTCAACAGCAATGACACTTAAAAAACCCAAAAGAGTTTTCATTCCATCAGAGGCAAGTCGATAACGCTCACTCTGACAACCAGACTTAAGGACTTTATGAAATTCTTCAACCCGCCATCGGTAGGTGTACCAACGAAGAATAGTGACAGCCATCTCAATAGTCTCAACAACTTCTGTAGTCAGAAGCATCCAAGATAAAGGAGTTTCGCCTTCGGGACAATCGATTTCTGTCGCATAAACAGCATAGACATTCAACGGGTCACGATTATCAAAACGATAGGGAGTTCGTAGATTAACTGGGCAAAATCGGACGGCAAGCTTAACCTTCCGTGCTTTTCTTTTTCCTGTACTCGGAATCTCGATTTCTTGATGAAAACGAATCGGTTCTGATTCCAAATGTTGCCAAAGTCGTTCACTATTTTTGTCTAAACTACGATTATGAGACGCTCTGACCAGCACTCCTGTATGCTTGAGTTGACGCACTGAGTCAAAGACTTCTGAAACATCTCCTTCTCTGTCAAATACATGAATTACCCTCGTTGAACTTTCTACCTGTTTCTCACAGGTGTTTAGAGCCTCTACCCATTTGTAGGATTCTTTTTCCTCAAATGGTCTTTGACGAGCTGCTTTTCTTTGTTCTTTCTGTCTTTCTTTTTTCTGCTTCGCCGTTTCATCTGTTGGGGGCTTTTCTTTTACCTCCCTATTCCACAGTTTTTGCCATAATAAACCTAATACTTGTCCTTTTTCTGGCTCAATTGCTAAAGCACTATGCAGTATTAATCCATTCCCTCCTTTTCCAGTCGGCCCATACCCTTCCCTTTTTTCCTTGATATTGCGATAATCTAAGAAGGTCGTATCTCCGACTGATAGCATTATCTTATATTCTTCTACGGCGGCAGTTGTCATTTCACAGTGCGGCTCTATTATCTTGACAAAGTCTGTTTTCGGATTCCCAAAAATTCATAGGCCCTCTTTAACTCGTTTCCTCCCTTAAACACTTCTGATAAGGCTTTTCCAAACCCCTCACTTAACTTTTTCCCAATCGAGAAGGCACGATTGTTTAGCCTCTCGTCTCCCAATTCACAACTGGCAAAGTTTTTTGTCCACCATTCCAACATTTTTTGACCTGCCCTTTAAGATTTTCTCCATTTTACAGTCTCATACTCCCTTCATCCTTTGTTTTTGAAATTTGAACGATAAGCGGGATGATGGCTTCAGAATATTTTTTTCCTGTCAAGAGAATCATTACTCAAACCCTTGCCAGATAAAGCCTCTAGAAGTTTGCATTGCTGGATTTTGGACTTAACGGGAAAAGTCAGATCACTCGACCCAGACTAAATCTTCTCTTTCCCTGTCCGAATTTACCCTCTATGGCATTACGCACTCTTTCATCTGAGCGGGCCTCTTCCTTTTTTTCTTTGCTCACCTCTTTCGGTGGTCTTCCCAAGCGGGGACCACTCATTCTTATTCCCCTCTCTTTACAATAAGCTCGATTCGCTTTTGTTCGATATATTTTATCCACATGAACCGATTCGGGATAACATCCTCTCTCCTTTTTATATTCTTCTATTCGCTCTTGTAAATCTCCCGATTCGTTATAATTATTCCAACTCAATTTGTCTAAGAAGACAAAGCCATTCACACTACTTGCCGATATTTTAGCTCCAAACTCTACTGCTTTTCCTACTTTGCCACGCACTATTGGACGGATGTGAGGTTGGGTTATACTCACAATTCTGTTTTCTACTTTATTCGTCTTTTTTGCATACATCTCTAACTGTTGCTCATACACTTTTCTTATCGTTACAAGCTCTTCTTGCTCCTTTTTCGTTAGTTTTTCTAACTTGGCTCCCTCTTCTATCATTTTTTCTATATGAGACAAGTTTCTTTTTACATATTGTAGTTGTTTTTTTATTCCTTTTCTTCTTTCTTTTTTTGACACACGACGTTTTTTGACTATCTCTAGGTAGTCTTTTCTTGCTGCTACTCTATACGTTCTTGGCTTTTTTTTCTCTTTTCCTTGTATTTGTTTATAAAGCTCATCTATTGTTTCTTCTGTTTTTTCTCTTGCTTCATTCAATATTTCTATATCCGTTGGATATTTTATATCTGCTGGTGTACAAGTTGCATCTAACAATAGCTGTCCTTCATTTTCTTTTTTTTCTGACACTACTCCCTCGAACTTCTTTACCATTTCTTTATTAATTTTATTGATTAATTCCATTCCTATTCTTTTACGAAAATGAACCATCATTGACGCATTAAATGCTTCTTCGCTACTATAGCTTTCCATTCCTATAAAATACTGTAAATAAGGATTTTCTTTAATTTGTTCCACTGTTTCTCTATCACTTATTCCTAACATTTCTTTGATGATTAATGCCCCCAACGCCATTCTAAATGATTTCGCTGGTGCTCCTTTTTCCTCTGTGAAGTTTTTTGCATATTCTTCCTCATATTCTTCCCAGGGAATCATTTTTGACATTTTTACCCAACGATTTTCTGCGTCTAACTGCCCATCGAACGGATTTTTGAAGTTTTCTGGTGTCTTAGTTTCGTACTGTTGTCTTCCGTACATATGTTTTGCCTCCTTTTCCGGCAAGGTTTTCAAGCCATTTTAACCTATTTCCCTGTATTCTGCCTGTCCTTAATTCGGCTACTATCTTTTCTCCGTAAGAGTTTCAGCTTTTTTTCGGCAAGCCCTAAGTACTCTTTTCTTGCCACTTCCCTATAAGTCCTCGGCTTTTCTTTCCTTTTCTCTTTTATTTCTTCATACAGCTTATCTATTATTTTTTCTGTTTTTTCTCTGGCATCATTCAATATTCCTATATCCGTTGGATATTTTATATCTGCTGGTGTACAAGTCGCATCTAACAATAACTTTCCTTCATTTTCTTTTTTTTCTGACGCTACACCCGTCGCTTTTTTTTCTATTTCTTTATTAATTTTATTTATTAATTCCATTCCTATTTTTTTACGAAAATGAACCATCATTGACGCATTAAATGCTTCTTTGCTACTATAGCTTTCCATTCCTATAAAGTACTGTAAATAAGGGTTCTCTTTTATTTGTTCTACTGTTTCTCTGTCACTTTTTCCTGAAATTTCTTTGATAATTAATGCTCCTAATGCCATTCTAAATGATTTGGCTGGGGCTCCTTTTTTTTCTGTGAAGTTTTTTGCATATTCTTCCTCATATTCTTCCCAAAGAATCATTTTTGACATTTCTATCCAACGATTTTCTTCGTCTAACTGCCCGCCGAACAGATTTTTCAAGTTTTCTGGTGTTTCAATTGAGTACTGTTGCTTTCGGTACATCTGCTTTCTCTCTTCTTAATGCAATGGTTTTGAGGCATTCTACCCTATTTTCGTGCATTCTAGCGGTTCTTAATGGGTGTGACCTTTAGTTGATGAAGGAAAAGAAAAGTGTTAACATGGGATGAAAAGTGACAAAGAGGAAACAATGATGACAGCAAAACTAATTAATGTAGAGGGTTCAAAGATAAAAATAGAACTAACATTAGAACTCAGTCGTTCAATGTTGGATACAGAAATAAATATTCAAAAAGGCTTAAACGAAGTAGGTTGCATCGCCAGCAAAGAAGCCTTGAAATATTTAGATACAGATGGTTCACCCTTAAAAATCGGTGAAGAAATCTGGAAGAGTAAGGGAGAGCAACCGAAAGAATATCAAACACCTTATGGTGAGGTTATAGTGAATCGTCATGTATATCAGCGTTCACCTTTGAGGAAAAACGTATTGCCCCTTAGAAAGAGAAGCAAGGATAATCATAACATCAACGCCATTATTGGCAAAACAGGTATCCTCAAAAATGTCAGGGATGGCAGGCAAAGAGGTGAAAAATGATTTATTAGAAAATCATGGTAGAAAAGTAGCGCTATCCTATATCCAAAGATTGAGTGAAGCAGTAGGAAGTGTGGTACAGGCAAAAGAAGAAGCGTGGAGTTATGCCCCGCCCAAGGAGGATAGCCAAATTGCAACAGTGGGAATAGGATTAGATGGAACCTGTATGCTGATGTGTGAGGATGGCTACCGTGAAGCAATGGTGGGAACCGTTTCCCTATACGATAGTGAAGGCGAACGTCAACCTACAATCTATCTAGGTGCGGCACCAGAGTATGGAAAAAAGAGTTTTCTAGAAAGATTAGAAAGAGAAATTGAGCGAGCGAAAAACCGTTATCCAGAGGCAACATTGGTCGGGATAGCAGACGGGGCAGAATCAAATTGGAAGTTTTTAGAAAAGCAAACGGAAGAACAGATATTAGATTTCTATCATGCCTCTGGTTACTTAGGTGCCTTGGCAGAAGCGTTGCATCCGAATACCGTGTCAAAACAAAAAGAATGGTTGACTGAAAATTGTCGAGAACTCAAGCATGAAAAAGGAAAAGCAGGAGAACTGCTAAATCTGATGAAAGAAGTCAAAGAAGAAAAAAGTCATTCTAAGAATCTTACCGAGAAACTACAAGCGGCGATTACTTATTACGAGAATCATCAGCATCAAATGGATTATGCTGAATACATAGAGAAAAAGTATCCGATTGGTTCAGGTGTTACGGAAGCAGCTTGTAAGACGTTGGTCAAACAACGATTATGTTGTTCAGGGATGCGATGGAAGGAAAAAGGAGCAGGAATTATTTTGAGCCTACGAGCTTTGGTATTGACCAAGGAACGATGGAGTCAATTTTGGGCAAAACTTGATCAATATGGGTTCCCTGTAGAACCCTGATTACAACAGCTTTTATCAACTAAAGGTCGCACCCTTCTTAATTCGCCTACTATTTTTCTCCGTAAAGGTCTCAGCTTTTTTCAGCAAGCCCTAAATAAATCCGAATCAGGGTATGTAATTCATACCGACTATCTCCTAAAGATTTAACCAAATTAAGATGAACTAAACTATCCGTTAACCATTCCTCGATATCATCTTCATCGTCTTCAGGAAATAAGCCATCAATTAACGGTTTAGGGAAAGGAGCGAGAGCAAATAAACTGAGATACATCGCCAACCTTTGAGCATTGGGTTCACTCTCTAATTCTTGCCAACTCAGATCAAACGCCGCTTTAACACCTCTTTCTGCGGTCATTTCTGAATCAAACTTCGGATTTTTAATTAAACTTTGATCCGCTAAACCATTTTCTGCTAACTTTTCTCGAATTTTAGCAACTGTCCAATTGGTTCGCCGCCTCAATAATCGCGCCACTAATTCCAAAGCGAGGGGTAAATAACCCAAATCTCGACAAAGTAAATTCGCTTGCTCAAGTTGATCATTAATTCGGCCATCAGTCACATAGGAACGCAATAAATCCAGAGCCGCTTCTGGTTGCAATATATTCACATGAAGGGTTTGAATTTTGGCGGATAACTCCTTCAATCGCGTCGTAATAATGACCTTAAACCGTTGATCAGCTTGGGGCGGTAAATAATTTTTGATTTTTTGATAATCCCGCACATCATCAAAAATAATTAAGGTTTGATCCTGCTGATTTTTTAACCAACCTTGCCAAACAAAACGAACCCGTTCAACTAACTCTCCTTCTTCGGGCAACGTTAACCCTAAATGAATTTGAGCAAAACTTAAAATACTCAAACCAGGATCACTATCCGCCACATTTAGCCAACAAATCCCACCACGATAGGTTTCCTTTGACCATTCTTGCCAAGCATACTGCAAAGCCAACTCCGACTTACCAATGCCACCCATACCCGTCAAAGTGGAAATAGCAACGCGATCAATTTGCTGTAATTGCTGATCTAATTGCGCTAAAACTTCGGCTCGTCCCACAAATTGCGCGACACCACTATTCGGTAAATTGTGAGCATTAGGTTTATGTTTTCTTTCTCCCGTAACATTAAACGTATTGTGTTGAACATTACCGAAGCCATCCTGTCCAATCTTAATCTCCATAAAAGTTCCTATCTTCCTTGTAGAAATTGCTCTAATGTTAACCCAATATCACTGGCAATGACCCGTAATAAAGTCGGTGAAATATCACGCCCTTTATGAGAGGAAACCGTTGTACCCCGACCATCTTCATGGCGGAATTGCTTGTGGGAACCTCGCTGGCGGACTTCCACAAATCCTTGCTTTTCCAACAGACGAATGACCTCCGATGCTTTGAGAACAGGAATCTTACTCATATTAAGCAACGGCAATCTGTTGTGTGCCGACAAACTCAGCTTCAATCGAAATGTCTTGATCTTCCAATAACATTTCAATTACCTCTTGTAAATTTTCTCGTAACTCATCTAATGTTTCTCCCTGGGAATGCGCTCCCACAAATCCAGGCACATAACCGACATAGAGATTGG
Organism: Woronichinia naegeliana WA131; assembly: GCA_025370055.1. Taxonomy (NCBI): domain Bacteria; kingdom Bacillati; phylum Cyanobacteriota; class Cyanophyceae; order Synechococcales; family Coelosphaeriaceae; genus Woronichinia; species Woronichinia naegeliana. The sequence continues at coordinate 6,225,405 of CP073041.1, forward strand.
TATCTACATCCCTTTCAATGATCGCCGTAAAAAGTTTCATAAATTATCTTTCTTTTTTAGAAAATGATGATCTAAAATAGTTAAGTAGCTGGTTGCAATTAAATATAAAATGTAGGATAAGCATCCTGCCTGTCCACAGGCTAGAAGCCTGTTCTACGATCTGACAATTAATTAAGCCCACTTACTTACTCACAAGCTAAAAGTGTTATTTTGGCTATTACCGATTCCTGATTGACTGACCGTAACTTGCTTATTTTGATTGATCATTTGAATAACATAGGGATTAGATTCATTTTCTTTGGTGACTTGTTCCGCCACTTCCCGCAATTCTTGATCTTCCAATAAAGTGGCCATTACCTCAATCGTTTTAGGTAAGGCCGCAGGATTCTTGGCCGTCGCCTCTAATTGCTTCCATATTTCAGGAGACTTCACCACAATCAAATTCTTCAACTGCGCGATCGCTCCATCCAAAGACAGTTCACCAACACGGGTTAAAGCTCCCGTCAGAATAATCGTTACACCCGTAGCCAGTAGGGTTAAAGGTTCCATTATTCAACCTCGTTTAAAAAACTGTTCTTATTATAGTAAAGGATTGGGCGATCGCAATTTGCCCCTACGATTTTTGGGAAACTATTGTTCCCTCACCCATCACCTCCAGAGACTAAAGCGATCGCCTGATTGATAATCGCCTCGCGATCGACCATTGCCCCCAACTCAGCCGATTCATAATGTCCACCGAACGCCTCAGTCGCAGCCCAATCTAGAGCAAGAGCGTATATCTCACTAAATGTCTCAAACAATTCAGAATCAGCAATATATTTACCACCAGCTTTACGCCGCCGATTTGTTCTCTGAATTTCGTTAACCGCATTTTTAATTGACAGATCCCAAGATCTAGTTGTGCGTTTTTCCGCAGCCCGTTTAATCAAATGCAAGATGACAATCTTCGCGTAGCTAGAAATCTTGTTGATTTTGTCATCCTTACTCATTTCTGTCATCTCCTCCACCAATAACAAAGCATCGGAGATATTGCCACCCATCAGCAATGTCCGTAATTCTAACAACTCTTCCATACTTTTAACCCCTAGCTTCGTAGCCTAATCTATGGTTTGCTTAACTTTAAAAACAGTATCATCAGTCGCTTTCACATAACGGATCAGACATTTTCTTCGCTCCTTGTTAAAAAAACTGTTTTTATTATAAACACGCAATCAGGTAAACACAATTCGCCCCTACAAGTTTCGGAGATTACTCTGATAATAAAGCAAAAACTTCTTCACTGCTAACATTTTCATCATCAAGACCTTCTTCTATTGCCTTAGCTAAAGCAATATCTTCCATAACTTCATAGATTAAGTCAGTTAACGTTTCCCGTTCCTGCAATAACAATTCATGCAAACTTTCCTTGCAATAGTTTATCAATCAGAGGTTGCACCCAATCAAAGTTACTATGATCTCAATCGTTTCAGACGATACCGCCGCATTTTGATCCGCCCCTTGTAATCGTTTAAGAGCATCAGGCGACTTGGCCGCAATCAAGTTCTTAAGCTCCGCGATCGCCCCATCCAAAGATAGTTCACCGACACGGGTTAAAGCTCCCGTCAAAATAATTGTCGCCCCCATCGCCAGTAAAGTTAAAAGTTCCATTATTCAACCTTGTTTCAAAAACTGTTCTTATTATAGAGATATGAACAGGCGAACTTGCCCCTACGAGTACTGGGAAGCTGTTGTTCGCTCACCCATCACCTCCAGAGACTAAAGCGATCGCCTTTCACCCCACCGAACCCACTTTGGCCAGTAGTAGTAAAGACAGCAGCATTAAACAATGGGATTTAAACCGCTTTGACTGCACCGCGACTTGGAAATCTCCTCGACTCTACGAAAATATGAATATCACGGGGGTAACAGGTCTTAACGCGGCTCAAAAACAATCCTTAAAACAGTTGGGAGCCGTTGAACACAGATCTACTCGTTAGCTTCAAAACCTCAACGCTCGTCAAAGGTTCAGCCAAAGCTCATCACTCAAATCCAAACCGCGATCGCTTTCATAAGCAAAACCTATAACTGTGATAATGAGAAATATTGTTAAAATCCGTTACAAAGCTTTACAAATCCAAAAAAAGCCCCTATAGTGTAAACAGTCAATCATTCGTACCTTGACAAATACATACAGGAATCATAAACCAATGACAACGACCTTACAACAACGCGAAAGCGCGTCAGTATGGGAACAGTTCTGTCAGTGGGTGACATCTACCAACAACCGCATCTATGTCGGCTGGTTCGGTACCTTGATGATCCCCACCCTCTTAACTGCCACCACCTGCTTCATCATTGCCTTCATCGCCGCTCCCCCCGTTGATATTGACGGTATTCGGGAACCCGTTGCTGGTTCTTTACTTTACGGTAACAACATTATCTCTGGTGCTGTTGTTCCTAGCTCCAACGCGATCGGTCTTCACTTCTACCCTATCTGGGAAGCTGCTTCCTTAGATGAGTGGTTGTACAACGGTGGCCCTTACCAGTTAGTTGTTTTCCACTTCCTTATTGGCATCTTCTGCTACATGGGTCGTCAGTGGGAACTCTCCTATCGTTTAGGGATGCGTCCTTGGATCTGTGTTGCTTACTCTGCACCCGTATCCGCCGCTACTGCCGTTTTCTTGATCTACCCCATCGGTCAAGGTTCTTTCTCTGATGGGATGCCTTTAGGTATCTCTGGAACATTTAATTTCATGATCGTGTTCCAAGCTGAACACAATATCTTGATGCACCCCTTCCATATGTTGGGAGTAGCTGGTGTATTCGGTGGTTCTCTATTCTCTGCTATGCACGGTTCCTTAGTAACCTCTAGCTTAGTCCGTGAAACAACCGAAGTTGAATCTCAAAACTATGGTTACAAATTCGGTCAAGAAGAAGAAACCTACAACATCGTTGCAGCTCACGGCTACTTCGGTCGTTTAATCTTCCAATACGCTTCCTTTAACAACAGCCGCGCTTTACACTTCTTCTTAGGTGCTTGGCCCGTAATCGGGATCTGGTTCACTGCGATGGGTGTCAGCACCATGGCTTTCAACTTAAACGGTTTCAACTTTAACCAATCTATCCTCGACTCTCAGGGTCGTGTTGTCAGCACTTGGGCTGATGTTTTAAACCGCGCTAACATTGGTTTTGAAGTAATGCACGAGCGTAATGCTCACAACTTCCCCCTTGACCTCGCTTCTGGCGAACAAGCTCCCGTAGCTTTAACCGCTCCTGCGATTCATGGTTAATTCCTGAATGTAGCTAACTACAATCTGAATATTTAAACAAAAGCACTCTCTAGTTTCAGGGGGTGCTTTTGCTATAAGTAAGTGGGCTTAATTAATTGTTAGATAGTAGAACAGGCTTCTAGCCTGTGGACGGGCAGGATGCCCATCCCACGTTTTATATTTAATTGTAACCAGCTACTTATTGGATTTGAGCATTTTAGAATCTGGGAGGTGTTACATGGATATTTATACGATTAACTTTGATGGTATTACCAAGATTGACGATGAACAATTTTCTCAGCTTTGCCGTTACAATCCTGAATTAAGTTTAGAGCGGAACCAAAAGGGAGAAATTATTATTATGTCGCCCACAGGTGGAGAAACAGGGAAGAAAAATGCTGAGTTAATGATTGATTTTGGTCTTTGGAATCGTCGTCAAAAATCAGGACAAATCTTTGATTCTTCTACTTGTTTTAAACTTCCATTAGGGAGTAATCGTTCACCAGATGTGGCCTATATTCAACAGGAAAGATGGGAGCAATTAACCCAAGACGAGAGAGAATCATTTCCGCCGATCGCCCCTGATTTTGTATTGGAATTAATGGCTAAAACAGATTCTTTAAAGCGACTTCAAGAGAAAATGCAAGAATATATCGATAATGGGGTCAAATTGGGTTGGTTAATTAACCCCGAAAAAAAGCAAGTAGAAATCTATCGTCAAGGGCAAGAAAAAGAGGTTTTAGATAATCCTCTAACCCTTTCAGGAGAAGATATTTTACCCGAATTCATATTAGATTTAGCCCTGATTTAGAAAAATTAGCAAATAGGTTATCTTGACAAATTTGGCTAGGTGCTGACTAGTTACTATTCTTGAACCAGACCAAATTGAACGGCTTGACTGGTTTCATCCTTATTTTTCGCAACTGCTTGGATGGTGTATTGAGTTCCAGGTGCTAGGGTGGGAGGGGGAGGAACATCTACTTGAAAATTGCCCTGACTATCAGCAGTAATCGTTTCATCAACTAGAGTACTATTGGATAGATTAACAAAACCACCTAGGATGGATAGGCTGGCGGTGACTTTGACCTTAACTTGAGCATTGGGTTGAGTCTGTCCTGTTAAGATAAACCCTCTGGTATTAATGCGATCGCCGTTTTGGTGACTGGTAAATAGAGGACGGAGGGGACGATTATTGCTTTGTCCATTGTTTGGCCTTGTGGGCTTTTCTGGCTGATTGGGGTTATTGGGTTGAGTTGGGGGAATCTCACCTGAACTTGCTTGTTTACTCAGCACGAGGGGCTGACTAGCGGCTCTAAAGGTTGTCTGATTTTGACGTTGTAGGCGGGCAACCACAATTCCCTCAGAAATATTGTCATTGGCGGTAACGTTAAGCGTGGCAACATAGACACCAGGAGACACTTCTTGCACGGGTAACTGACGCACCCCTTTCCCATTTTCCACTAGCAATACTCTTGTGTTGGCATTGGGCGTTCCCTTGATAGTTGCCAAAAAGGTAGAACCTGGCCCTAGAGCCTTACTTTCTGCATTATGGGTGACAGAAGTAATTTCAACCTTTGCCTGGGGCTGTTGAACATCAAACGTCCAAATAACCGTTCTATCTTTACCCTTCTCGTCTTTATAGGCCACTTTAACCTGGTTAGTTCCAGGGGATAGGGGGCGATCGGGACGGTAGCTAAAAAAGTTAGCGGTGATGGTACTTCGATTGGTGACATCCTGATCATTTACATAAATCCTGACGGAATTAAGATCCACTCCAACCCCGTCTTTCTTCCTGAACACACCCGAAATCGAGGCATCAGCCGGTACATCATCACTGTTTAACCCTGGACTAACATTACTAACTTGTTGGGCTAAGAGAGGAGCGGGTAAAAGGGCTGGCAGAATTAGATAACTAGCAGAGATCAAGGCGATCGCACTTAGGGAGTGAGTAAAAGAGGATTTTTTCATTGCCACTCATAGAAATCTGAAGATTGAGAGTCTTATCAAAATAACACCCTGTCTATCAGTTTACTGAAGGACTCGTTCTTTCTTGCTGTCAATCTTCATTCCCCAGCCCTCTAACTCTGTCACAACTTTCTCGACTAACTCCTCTAAATTAGTCGCTACCGTCTCAGAGAGTCTGACCCCAGAGGCCAAAACCGCAGGCTCTATTCCCCAAACCACCAAATCCGACGGCATGGTTCCTCGTAACTGGCAGAGTGCCAAGACTTCTTGAAAACCGACCTGGTGCATCGAGAGCTTGAGGGCAAAGGCAGCCGGAACCTCTTCTCCTGCTAAACGAACTATCGTTCCTGGAGGCTGGCCGGTTTGTACCGCATCAATGATCAGCCATTTTGTCATGCCCTCGGCATAGGCTAGTAACTCTAAGCCCAGGACTCCTCCATCCAGAACTTGAATAGTGTCGGGGAGACAATAGCGTTCCTGTAGCTGTTCTAAGGCTCGAATGCCCAGCCCTTCATCTCCTAGTAAAATATTGCCCAGCCCTAATACAAGGATTTCCGGTTGCACTATCACCTCAGTTGTTACCCATCAATCAGGTCAATCATTCTTTAAACCACCCGTACTTTTGTCACCTCGCTTCCTTGACTATCGAGTACATGAACAGCACAGGCCATACAAGGATCATAGGAGTGAACAGTACGGAGTATTTCAATCGGTCGATTGGGATCCAGAACGGCTGTGTTGAGGAGGGCCTGTTCCCAAGCTCCCCGTTGCCCCTTACTATCCCTCGGAGAACCGTTCCAAGTCGAAGGAATCACAATCTGGTAGTTGGCGATTTTACCATTGGCAATACTAATCCAATGACCTAAGGCCCCTCGCGGAGCTTCCGTCATGCCCAATCCCTGAGCCGATGCGGGCCAGGAAGTGGGTTGCCATTTAGTTTTGTTGAAAACATCCAGTTTCCCAGTATTCAAATTGGTGTTGAGTTCCTCTATCCAAAGCGGTAACTGTTCTGCGATGACCTGGGTTTCCAAGGTGCGGGCAAGAACTCGACCTAGGGTAGAAAAGAGAGCCGTTTTTTGTAGTCCTAATTTGGCCAGACTGGCATCAATCACTTGTTTCACTTTGGATTGTCCAGAGGCATAGGCCACTAGCATACGGGAAAGCGGGCCGACTTCCATTACCGTTGCATTATAGCGAGGAGCTTTGCCCCAACTATATTTGTCAGTACTACCTGTATTCAGAAAACTATAGGGCGGTGTGGGGCCAGTATATTTCGGTTGGGTAACGCCTTGGGAGGGATGGAGAGGGGCGGTGGTGTTGAGATACCAGGCACGGGTAACGTCTTCTGTGATTTTGGTCTGATCCACTGCTACCACCTTGGTCAAATCTTTGCCCATGACAATGCCTTTGGGAAAATATTGGACACCCGTTGCATTGGGAAAATCTCCGTAGGAAAGGTAGTTACCGACTCCTACACCAATATTGGCCCAATCGAGATATTTAGAGGCAATGTATTGGGTATCGGTGACATAGACCTGATTGACAAAATTTTGGGTTAGAGTTGCCAAGCTTTTTAATGTGGCGATCGCCGAATTATTAATAGCGGCAGGACTATTTGGGTCAAGGGGAGAGGCCATACCCATTGGTGTCAACTTAAGCCAAAATGCCTACTCACAAAAGATTAGCCTAAAAGCAGGCGGAAGTAAGAGTAGGCTGAAAAAAAGGTTAGTATATAAAAAAGTGAGCAAAAAACAAATGGCAAGACAACATCCTCGGAGAAAAGGAAACCCAGACTTACGTCGTAAGACAAATCAGCCAGGGGTAGAAATCCCTGAAATAACAAAAGAGTTGTTTGAATTACTAGAACCCACAATGTTTACACCATTAAAATATTTACAGGGAACTCATGAGAAAATGATGAGAGATAGGGTGTTAAATTTACCAGTAATGGTGGCATTAGTGTTAAGTATAGTGTATCGTCAAATAGCGGGTATAAGTGAAGCGGTAAGACTGTTAGAGGAAGAGGGATTGCTATGGGTAGCATCATTAAAAGTAAGCAAACAGGCAGTATCAAAAAGAATGATGAATGTGCCAGCCGAAATATTTGCAATATTACTAAAAGGAGTGTTAGAAAAAGCAGCCGAAAAAGGGAAGAAGCTCCAAGTAGGAGAAAAATGGGAAAAAATAAGAGAAAAGTTTAGTGCAGTGTGGATAGCAGATGGCTAAACGCTAGAGCAGATAAGGAAAAATATGAAAATAAGTAAAGAAGAAAAGAGTAAATTGGGGGGTAAAATAATGATGGTAGTGGAAGCCTTTACCCAAAGACCCGTTACTTTATGGTACACAGAAAATGATAAATCAAATGATAAAATATGGTGTAAAGAATTGGCAGCTAAATTACCAGAAAATGGTTTAATTCTCGTAGATATGGGATTTTTTAGCTTTGTGTGGTTTGATTTGTTAACAGAAGCTAAAAAGTTTTTTCTAACCAGATTTAGAGCGGGTACATCTTACAAAACCAAACAAGTATTGTCTCAAGGTAGTCATTACAGAGATGAGATTATCATTATGGGAAATTACCGTTCTAATCCTTGCAAGCATCCGGTGAGATTAGTCTCAGTATTATGGGGAACAATCTGGTATCAGTATTTAACAAATGTGTTGTCTCCCGAACAACTGTCCGCCGAAGAGGTCTGTGATTTATATCGAAGACGATGGACAATCGAAGAAGCCTTTTTATTAACGAAAAGACTTTTAGGACTAGCCTATTTATGGGTAGGGAATAAGAATGGTGTCCAAATCCAGATTATTTGCACTTTGATTTTCTATACGGTCTTAAATCAATTGGTAGGGGAAGTGGCGATTGCTCTAAATCAACCGAAAGAAAAAATCTCAGTAGAGATGGTGTTTCGGAGTCTATACTATGTAGCGAAGGCTATTGCTAGAGGAGAAAAGCCTGATACAGTAACCTATCTGGCTGAACGTGCTAAGTTATTTGGTTTGGTCAAAGCTGAGAGAAAGCGACATCGAGAAAAGGCCGCTCTCAATCAACAAATTTGGGAACCCATTCCTTTAAGTTGACACGGATGGGCCATACCGCCCACAAGATAGGTTTGAGGATGGGGATTTTTCCCCCCAATAATGGCATGAATTTTAATAATATCCCGTTGCCAATCCAAGGCTTCTAAATAATGAGCCATTACCAATAAATTACCTTCGGGGGGCAGTTTATAAGCTGGATGCCCCCAATAGCCATTGGCAAATAAACCTAGCTGTCCACTGTCCACAAATGCTTTGAGTTTTGCCTGTACTTGACTAAAATAATCAGGGCTATTATTCCCCCAAGTAGAAAGTGATTTTTGCAAGTTACTGGTGGCACTGGCACTAGCTGTTAATGCACTGGTAATATCGACCCAATCGGGGCCATGTAGATGATAAAAATGTATAACATGATCATGGACATATTGAATGCCTTCCATGATATTTCGCAAAATACGAGCATTATCAGGAATAACAATTCCCAAAGCATTTTCCACTGCCCGCACTGAAGCCAAAGCATTAACCGTTGTACAGACACCGCAAATTCGTTGGGTAAAAACCCAGGCATCCCTCGGATCTCGATCCTTTAAAATCAATTCCAGCCCCCGAAACATGGGGGTACAACTCCAGGCATCTGTCACCTTACCGTTATCGACTTGAACTTCAATGCGTAAATGTCCTTCCACACGAGTAATGGGATCGATCGCAATTTTTGCCATTTTCTTTTTCCTCAATAGTCAATTTCTTAAAATTTCAACCAATACTTAATCATCCCCTTCTCGATAAAAAGGAGTCATATTATCCCAAAAATGATCGTTAACACAGCCAATACAGTTGTGACCAGCATGAATTGGCCAACTAGTCCCCTGATTCCAGTTTTTGGTATAACAATTGGATTTTGTTTCTGGGCCACGACAGCCCATTCCCTTCAAGCACCAACCCTTTTTATGTCCCTCATCTCCCCATTCTCTGACAAATAAATCGGCTTCATAGTATTGAAAACGTTCACAATTGCCTTCTTGATGAATTTTCTCGCCATAAACAAATAGCGGACGATGACTACCATCCATCGGTGGTAGGGTCTTAAAGGTCAAATAATACACAATTGCTGCCACTAAATTCACGCCATTAACGGGACAACCTGGCATATTAATTAATCCAGGCACATTGGGAACCGCCGCTTGTAAACCCACAGCCCCAGTTGGATTCGGTTTAGCTCCAGCAATTCCGCCATCTAAAGAACAGGAACCCACGGCAATATTGATCAAGGCACTACTACACACGGTTTTCGCAATACTAAGAGCGGTTTTACCAGCGATCGTGCAATAAACACCTCCATCTTTGGTGGGAATAGAGCCTTCTGTGATGCAGACATATTTGCCTTTATATTTTTGCACTGTATCATTTAAAGATTTCTCCGCCATTGCTCCCGATGGAACCATGAGAGATTCGTGATAATCCAGGGAAATAATATTAAAAATAAGGTCAACAACGCTCGGATCAAAACTCCGCAAAAAGGACTCTGTATCGCCCGTACAATCCTGAAAGGCTAACCAAATCACTGGAACACGCGGGGCGGCCGCTAAAGCCTTGGCAATATGATTGACATAGGTTTCCTGCAAAGCCAAAGTTCCAGCCATGAGTCCACAAAACTTCAAAAACTTACGGCGATCAATACTGCCGATAACCTGAGAGGATTGACGATTTTGAACTAGCATGGATGACTCTCCTAGAAAAATTGAGGTAAAATAAGGCTTGAAATCTCTCAAATACGCTTCATTTCAGACATCTATCGTTATTTTCTGTTTTTGATAAGAATTGACCAGAAAAACTTACTCACTCTCCGTCCACTCTATTCAATCAAAGTAAAGAAGTAGGGAAGATGAAATGCCTTTTACAATTTGTCAAAAAAAATTATTATTATCCGGACAGTGCGAAGTTCTAGGAAAATCAACGAGTTTACTAGGGTTTCAGCCCCCAACGTCCTTCAACCCTCTTCCAGACTCACAATCGCTAAAAGGCTTTCAATGCAAGACTTTTAAGCATTTTATCAAAATGTCTGACAGAGAACTTCGCACTGTCCAGTTAGGGAAAAATGTAAAATTTATCTGCAAGTTCTCCCCATTTGATAAATATTTTGCTGAGAATTTGCTAATTTAAACAGATACGTTAAATCCGCCTCGGCTCTTTCATTCCTTCTCTTCCCAAGACCTATGGCTCTCATTGTCCAAAAATACGGTGGCACTTCAGTTGGTACGGCAGAACGAATTCAGGCCGTTGCTCAACGGGTTAGCAAAACGGTTCGTGATGGTAATACCGTCGTCGTTGTCGTTTCTGCCATGGGAAAAACGACTGATGACTTGGTCAATTTGGCCCATGAGATTTCATCCCATCCCTCTCGTCGAGAAATGGATATGTTGCTCTCAACTGGAGAACAAATTTCCATCGCCTTACTCAGTATGGCCCTTCAGGAGATTGGACAACCCGCCATTTCTTTAACGGGAGCCCAGGTGGGGATTGTGACAGAAGCAGAGCATAGTCGCGCCCGCATTTTAGAAATTAAACCCGATCGCATTAATCAATATTTAGAACAGGGCATGGTTGTCGTGGTTGCCGGTTTTCAGGGAGTCAGTAGCCTAGAAAATTGGGATATTACGACTTTGGGAAGGGGAGGCTCAGATACTTCGGCAGTGGCCTTGGCGGCGGCACTCCAGGCGGATTACTGCGAGATTCATACCGATGTACCGGGTATTTTAACCACCGATCCCCGTCTTGTGCCTGAAGCCCAGTTGATGGCAGAGATTACCTGTGATGAGATGTTAGAACTGGCCAGTTTAGGAGCTAAAGTATTACATCCTAGGGCAGTGGAAATTGCGCGTAATTTTGGCGTTCCCCTGGTAGTGCGCTCTAGTTGGAGTGATGAACCCGGTACTAAAGTTGTGCCACCGCCAAGCCGACCTCGCTCTTTGGTAGGGCTAGAAATTACTAAGGCCGTGGATGCGGTGGAATATGATCCCGATCAGGCCAAGGTTTCCATCTTGCGTGTCCCCGATTGTCCTGGAATTGCCGCTAAATTGTTTGGAGAAATTGCTCACCAAGGTATTGACGTGGATTTGATTATTCAGTCCATCCATGAGGGCAATAGTAACGATATCGCTTTTACGGTAGTAAAAAAGGTTCTAGGTAAAGCCGAAGCAGTGGCCGAAGCGATCGCCCCTGCCTTAAGAAGTCATCCCTCCCAAACCCAGGAAGCAGAAGTGCTGGTGGAAAAACGGGTTGCCAAAGTGGCGATCGCCGGTGCTGGCATGATTGGCCGTCCAGGGATTGCCGCCAAAATGTTTAAAACCTTAGCCGATGTGGGCGTGAATATTGAAATGATTGCGACCTCGGAGGTCAAAGTCAGTTGTGTGATTGATGAAGCCGAAGCAGATCGGGCCATCGGAGCTTTATCTCAAGCCTTTGGTATTTCCCTAGCAGCAAATCCAATCTGCAATGGAACAGCTAATTTACCCCCCGTCCGAGGTGTCGCCATTGATCAAAATCAGGCTCAGATTGCCATTCGTCACGTTCCCGATAAGCCAGGAATGGCTGCTAAAATCTTTATGAAATTAGCCGAACATAACATCAGCGTGGACATGATCATCCAGTCCCAGCGTTGTCGCATTATTAATCAGCAACCGACGCGGGATATTGCCTTTATCATTGCTCAGGCGGATATTCACACCACCCAAGCTGTTCTCGAAAAATTAGCCCAACAAATCGGCAGCCAAGAAGTAGTCGTTAATCCAGACATTGCCAAGGTGAGTATTGTGGGTGCGGGTATGGCGGGCCAACCGGGTGTGGCGGCCAAGTTCTTTGATGCTTTGGCGAAGGAGGGTATCAATATTGAAATGATTGCGACCTCGGAAATCAAAATTAGCTGTGTGGTTCCTAAAAGTGAAGGGGTCAGGGCCGTTAAAGTTGTCCATGATGCCTTTGGTTTAGCCGGTTTAGAAAAAGTACAGGTTCCAGCCTGATTAACCCGAATTCAGACATTCTCCATCAACCTGACCAAATTTTGCGAAAATAGAAAACAACCTGCGTTAACCCCTTCGCTGATTGTATGCAAACCCTGGAAAGACCGATTATCTCCACCCCTGCCGAATTCGATACCACTATCCATCGTCGTCAGACCCGCCCTGTTAAGGTGGGAAGCGTTACCATCGGCGGTGGCTATCCAGTGGTTGTGCAATCCATGATCAATGAAGATACCCTGGATATCGATGGTTCGGTTGCGGGTATTCGTCGTTTACATGAAATTGGCTGCGAAATCGTTCGTGTTACAGTTCCCAGTATGGCCCACGCCAGAGCTTTAGCCGAGATTAAAGAAAAATTAATTAAAACCTATCAAGTGGTTCCCCTGGTTGCCGACGTACACCACAACGGCATGAAAATCGCGCTTGAAGTGGCCAAACACGTGGATAAAGTTCGTATTAATCCAGGACTCTACGTTTTTGAAAAACCCAACAGCGATCGCGAAGGTTTTAGTGATCTAGAATTTGCTGAAATTGGCGATAAAATCCGCGAAACCTTAGAACCATTAGTGTTTTCCCTCAAAGATCAGGGCAAGGCGATGCGGATCGGGGTTAATCATGGTTCGCTGTCGGAACGGATGCTCTTTACCTATGGCGATACACCGGAAGGGATGGTGCAATCGGCGATCGAATTTATCAAAATCTGTGAATCGTTGGATTTTCGTAATCTAGTGATTTCGATGAAAGCCTCCAGGGTTCCTGTCATGTTAGCGGCCTATCGTTTGATGGTTAAACGCATGGACGAACTAGGCATGGATTACCCCTTACATTTGGGTGTGACTGAGGCCGGAGATGGCGAGTATGGCCGCATTAAATCCACCGCCGGTATTGCAACGCTGTTGGCCGATGGCATTGGCGACACGATTCGCGTTTCCCTCACAGAAGCCCCAGAAAAAGAAATTCCCGTTTGCTATAGCATCCTGCAAGCTTTGGGACTTCGCAAAACAATGGTGGAATATGTGGCCTGTCCCTCCTGTGGCCGAACTCTGTTTAATCTAGAAGAGGTTTTACATAAGGTACGTGAAGCGACAAAACACCTGACAGGACTAGATATTGCGGTGATGGGCTGTATTGTCAATGGGCCTGGAGAAATGGCTGATGCCGATTATGGTTATGTGGGCAAACAAGCCGGTTATATTGCTCTCTATCGCGGACGGGAAGAAATTAAACGGGTACCTGAAGATCAAGGGGTAGTGGAGTTAATTAATCTGATTAAGGCTGATGATCGCTGGGTTGAACCAGAAGCCCGTATTTCGTACTAGTTTTGAAAAAATAAAAATAGATTCAAAAATGGCTACAGAATAGTTAAAATAAAAAAGCTAATAAACCCAAGAGAAAATGACCCAATTAAACGTTAAAAATCTCGACCATTTAGGAATAATCGCGGCGATAGTTGATGAACTAGGTCTAGTGGATTATATCAATGAACAACTAGGAGAAAATGACCGTGCTAAAATCAGTGCGGGTCTGGTAGTGAAAGCGATGATTCTCAATGGCTTAGGCTTTATCAACTCTCCTTTATATTTGTTCAGTCGTTTTTTTGAAGATAAACCAGTAGAACATCTTTTAGGAAAAGGAATAAAAGCCAGCGACCTGAATGATGACCGTTTAGGGAGAGTCTTAGATTTAATCTTTATGGCCGGCATCAGCCGTTTGTTTCTCGGAATTTGTCTAAAAGCCGTAGAAATCTTCAAAATAGTGATGAAAAGTTCCCATTTAGACTCCAGTTCATTATCGGTACAAGGGGAATATAAATTATCGGTGGAGAGAGAAGACAAAGAAAGCCAAATAATCCATATCACTCATGGCTATTCAAAGGATAAGCGACCAGACTTGAAACAATTTGTCTTGAATCTAGTCTGTTGGGGGGATGGCGACATTCCCGCTTTTCTCGAATTAGGAGATGGCAATCAAAGTGATAAAAAAGAGTTTGCTAAACTCTTGAAAAAGTTCAATGAGCAGTGGCAATTCGATGGTTTGTATATAGCAGATTCAGCCTTATACAGTGCCGATAACTTGCAAAAGTTAACCGGCATATACTGGTTATGTTCTGTGCCGAAAACGATTAGAGAAGTGCAGGATGCGGTCAGTCAATTAGCCTCGGAGCAATTCATCACAACTGATTTAGAGGGCTATCGTCTTACCTCCTTAGAAAGTGAATATGGGGGAGTCAAACAACGTTGGATAGTGGTAGATAGCGAGCAAAAAAAAGCTTTAGACCTCAAACAACTGACGAAGAAGACAGAGAAAGCAACGGCTCAAGCTCAAAGACAATTAGAACAATTACAGCGTCAGGAATTTGCTTGTCGGGAGGATGCTTTAACCGCCCTGAGCCGATGGGAGAAGAGTTTAGAATGGCATCTTCTTCAAGACCTAACTGTCGTCGAAAAATGTCATTACGGTCATCGAGGTAAACCCCGTCCCCATGAACAGCCCATTCGTCGTAGCTATCATGCCCAAGCCACTTTCAGCCTCAATAGTGCGAAAGTTCAAGCTTCAGAGCGGGCAGCAGGACGTTTTGTCTTGGCGACGAATCAGCTAGATGGAGACTCTTTGAGCGATGAGCAACTGCTTGTCCACTACAAGCAACAGCAAGGGGTAGAGCGAGGTTTTCGCTTCCTTAAAGACCCTCTGTTTTTGGCGTCCAGTGTTTTTCTCAAAACCCCTGAGCGGATTATGGCATTGAGTTTCATCATGGTGTTGTGTTTACTGGTGTACAGCTTGGGACAACGTAAACTGAGACTGGCTCTGGCAGAGCAGGAGGAGACTGTGCCTAATCAGTTGGGAAAGCCGACTCAGCGTCCGACACTGCGTTGGATTTTTCAGATGTTGAGAGGAGTTCATTGGGTTGTACTGGATAATTGTCCCCAAATAATCAATCTAACGCTTGAGCGAGAGAGGATTTTGCGCTTTTTTGGGGCTACTACTTGTCAGTATTATCTTTTGTCATAATGACTTTTCTTATTTTCTTTGTTCTTTTTTTATGTAGGGCTTGCTGAAAAAAGCTGAGACCTTTACGGAGAAAAATAGTAGGCGAATTAAGAACCGCTAGAATGCACGAAAATAGGGTAGAATGCCTCAAAACCATTGCATTAAGAAGAGAGAAAGCAGATGTACCGAAAGCAACAGTACTCAATTGAAACACCAGAAAACTTGAAAAATCTGTTCGGCGGGCAGTTAGACGAAGAAAATCGTTGGATAGAAATGTCAAAAATGATTCTCTGGGAAGAATATGAGGAAGAATATGCAAAAAACTTCACAGAAAAAAAAGGAGCCCCAGCCAAATCATTTAGAATGGCATTAGGAGCATTAATTATCAAAGAAATTTCAGGAAAAAGTGACAGAGAAACAGTAGAACAAATAAAAGAGAACCCTTATTTACAGTACTTTATAGGAATGGAAAGCTATAGTAGCAAAGAAGCATTTAATGCGTCAATGATGGTTCATTTTCGTAAAAAAATAGGAATGGAATTAATAAATAAAATTAATAAAGAAATAGAAAAAAAAGCGACGGGTGTAGCGTCAGAAAAAAAAGAAAATGAAGGAAAGTTATTGTTAGATGCGACTTGTACACCAGCAGATATAAAATATCCAACGGATATAGGAATATTGAATGATGCCAGAGAAAAAACAGAAAAAATAATAGATAAGCTGTATGAAGAAATAAAAGAGAAAAGGAAAGAAAAGCCGAGGACTTATAGGGAAGTGGCAAGAAAAGAGTACTTAGCCATAGCAAAAAAACGTCGTGTGTCAAAAAAAGAAAGAAGAAAAGGAACAAAAAAACAACTAGGATATATAAAAAGAAACTTGTCTGATATAGAAAAAATGATAGAAGAGGGAGCAAAGTTAGAAAAACTAACGAAAAAAGAGCAAGAAGAGCTTGTAACGATAGGAAAAGTGTATGAGCAACAGTTAGAAATGTATGAAAAAAAGACAAATAAAGTAGAAAACAGAATTGTGAGTGTAAGCCAACCTCACGTGCGTCCAATAGTGCGTGGAAAAGCGGGAAAAGCAGTAGAGTTTGGAGCTAAAATATCGGCAAGTAATGTGAATGGCTTTGTCTTCTTAGACAAATTAAGTTGGGATAATTACAACGAATCGGGAGATTTACAAGCGCGAATAGAAGAATATAAAAGGGAAACAGGATGTTATCCGGAATCGGTTCATGTGGATAAAATCTATCGAACAAAAGCGAATCGAGCTTATTGTAAAGAAAGGGATATAAGAATGAGTGGTCCCCGATTGGGAAGACCGCCGAAAGAGGTGAGCAAAGAAAAAAAGAAAGAGGCACGCTCAGATGAAAGAGTGCGTAATGCCATTGAGGGTAAATTCGGACAGGGAAAGAGGAAATTTAGTCTTGGTCGAGTGATGGCCAAACTACCTGAGACCTCGGAAACGGTAATTGCGATGAACTTTTTGGTAATGAATCTTTCTACTCTACTTCAGAAGACAAAAAGTAAAAAGTTGTAGAGTCGTTTTTCTTGTGAAAAATGGTGTTAATTTTCCTCTCTTTTGTGAGGAGTGATTTGTGTTGACCTTTTTAGACAGAAAGGAACAATAGATTAAACAAAATCTGTATTTTGATTTGTTTCCATAAGGATAAGTTATCTATGCTTTTTCAGTCCATACTTCCCTAACCCACATTTCTTTCGTTTTTTGACTTTTTCAGCAAGCCCTATGTAGGGCTTGCTGAATAAGGATGAAATCCTTGCTAGACAATACTTTCAGGCATTTTACAAACGATCAGATGCAAGGTTATGGCATTTGGAGGCTCAAAATCCATGCACTTTGCTGGAAAAATGTGGGGTAAAACTGGAAACTGATCTCTGAAGTCACCATTTTTCGCGCCCTGTGGCATCTAGGTTCGTTTTGTGGACTTTTTCAGCAAGCCCTATGTACGGAATGTGGGGTAAAGGGAGAGTGCATGACTTCAAGCTATTCCAAAATAGTGGAGTAAGAGTAGGAGATTTGATAAAAATGATAGCGGACAAGGGATATCAAGGAATTGCCAAAATTCATAAATTAAGTGAAACACCGATTAAGAGAAAAAAGGGTAAAAAATTAAGTAAAGAGGAAAAGCAATATAATCGGTTGTTAAACCGTCTTCGAGTAGTAGTAGAACACGTTAATCGACGATTAAAAATTTTCAGAATATTATCTTCAACCTATAGAAATAGACATCGTAGATACTGTGTTAAGTGTCAAGGGGAAACAGGCAAAAAATCAGTTTCCTCCTCTAAAACAACGTTAGGAAGAGCCAACTTAGTCTGGTCAAACGGTTTCCCTGACTTGAGAACCCCGTAAACAATCCGAATGAGTTTGTGCATTACAACCCCAACGATCTGCATTTTATTTTTTCCTGCCTCTAAAAACCGTTCTCGCAAGTCCTTCATGGGAGAACAATGACGCATAGAACTCAATGCAGGAAAATAAAGAGCCTTACGTAAATGAGGATTACCAATTTTACACAACCGAGTTTTCCCTTTAACAGAGGTTCCCGATTGATGCTCTTGAGGTGTTAAACCCGCAAATGCCGCTAATTGACGAGCAGAAGAAAACTGATTAATATCGCCAATTTCTGCCAGAATTGTCATTGCTGTCGGCTCACCAATTCCTACAATCGAAGTCAATAAATCTGCTTGACTTTTTAGGGAACTATATTCGTTCAACAATTCTTTTTGTCGCTTTTTTACATTGTCAATTTGAGTTTCTAAAAACACAAGATGAGCTTCAATATCTTCTATGAGACTCTCATCAACTGTTGTTTTTAAACGATTTTTTTCTTGAGTTGCCATCTGCTCTAACGCTCTTAATCGACGGCTATAAGACTGTAATTGTGCCATTTCTGGACTTGGAGGTGTCCAAGCTTGTGGTTTAAGGGCTGCACAGAATCGTGCAATCGTTGTGGCATCTGCTTGATCATTTTTTGTTCGACTCAAGCGACTTTGAGCAAATCCCTTAATTCGGGCAGGATTAACAATACTGACAATGTGACCTAAACTGTGTAAATAAGTTGCTACTGAATGACCGTACGTACTAGTTGCCTCTAAACAAGCATGAACTCTTTCCAGTTGGTTTTGCTCCAACCATTGTTTGAGTTGCTCGAACCCTTCAAGGTTATTGGCAAATTCTTTAACCTGACTTTTTTTCTCTCCTTTGAGTAAGGCGGCTGAGAATTTTTCTTTACTAATATCTATGCCGAGAATGGCTTCTTTTTCGCTCATGATTTAACTCCTTGTGAGTCAGAAAAATAGTTGTCACTCTGCCGCGCTATCCTTGCAAATACTAGGTTTTTTGAGAAAAGCCACGTTGATACTGTCCAGTCTGCGGAAGGTGACATTCCGAAGAACAAATAGGAGGCTCTTTATCTACGAAGCAAGCTTTTTGCTTTAGGTTGGGTTCAGAGTCACTCTTTTTCTTGTTCTTCTTGAGATTAGGATAGCTCCTATCCTCCATTCCCAACATACAAGGTTCGGTTTAAGAGCAAATTTAATAGCAGGTATTTATAACTACGAATTAGAAACAAAAGAGTTAAAAACTAAGGTGGAGATGAAAACAGAATAATTTATTCAAGATAATTTATTCTTTAAGTTCAGCTTTTGGAGACAAGCTGAGCGGATTGAGTGTGCCAATTTTTTGTTCTTCTACTTTAAGACCCACATTCCGTACATAAAAAAAGAACAAAGAAAATAAGAAAAGTCATTATGACAAAAGATAATACTGACAAGTAGTAGCCCCAAAAAAGCGCAAAATCCTCTCTCGCTCAAGCGTTAGATTGATTATTTGGGGACAATTATCCAGTACAACCCAATGAACTCCTCTCAACATCTGAAAAATCCAACGCAGTGTCGGACGCTGAGTCGGCTTTCCCAACTGATTAGGCACAGTCTCCTCGGGTGCGACCTTTAGTTGATAAAAGCTGTTGTAATCAGGGTTCTACAGGGAACCCATATTGATCAAGTTTTGCCCAAAATTGACTCCATCGTTCCTTGGTCAATACCAAAGCTCGTAGGCTCAAAATAATTCCTGCTCCTTTTTCCTTCCATCGCATCCCTGAACAACATAATCGTTGTTTGACCAACGTCTTACAAGCTGCTTCCGTAACACCTGAACCAATCGGATACTTTTTCTCTATGTATTCAGCATAATCCATTTGATGCTGATGATTCTCGTAATAAGTAATCGCCGCTTGTAGTTTCTCGGTAAGATTCTTAGAATGACTTTTTTCTTCTTTGACTTCTTTCATCAGATTTAGCAGTTCTCCTGCTTTTCCTTTTTCATGCTTGAGTTCTCGACAATTTTCAGTCAACCATTCTTTTTGTTTTGACACGGTATTCGGATGCAACGCTTCTGCCAAGGCACCTAAGTAACCAGAGGCATGATAGAAATCTAATATCTGTTCTTCCGTTTGCTTTTCTAAAAACTTCCAATTTGATTCTGCCCCGTCTGCTATCCCGACCAATGTTGCCTCTGGATAACGGTTTTTCGCTCGCTCAATTTCTCTTTCTAATCTTTCTAGAAAACTCTTTTTTCCATACTCTGGTGCCGCACCTAGATAGATTGTAGGTTGACGTTCGCCTTCACTATCGTATAGGGAAACGGTTCCCACCATTGCTTCACGGTAGCCATCCTCACACATCAGCATACAGGTTCCATCTAATCCTATTCCCACTGTTGCAATTTGGCTATCCTCCTTGGGCGGGGCATAACTCCACGCTTCTTCTTTTGCCTGTACCACACTTCCTACTGCTTCACTCAATCTTTGGATATAGGATAGCGCTACTTTTCTACCATGATTTTCTAATAAATCATTTTTCACCTCTTTGCCTGCCATCCCTGACATTTTTGAGGATACCTGTTTTGCCAATAATGGCGTTGATGTTATGATTATCCTTGCTTCTCTTTCTAAGGGGCAATACGTTTTTCCTCAAAGGTGAACGCTGATATACATGACGATTCACTATAACCTCACCATAAGGTGTTTGATATTCTTTCGGTTGCTCTCCCTTACTCTTCCAGATTTCTTCACCGATTTTTAAGGGTGAACCATCTGTATCTAAATATTTCAAGGCTTCTTTGCTGGCGATGCAACCTACTTCGTTTAAGCCTTTTTGAATATTTATTTCTGTATCCAACATTGAACGACTGAGTTCTAATGTTAGTTCTATTTTTATCTTTGAACCCTCTACATTAATTAGTTTTGCTGTCATCATTGTTTCCTCTTTGTCACTTTTCATCCCATGTTAACACTTTTCTTTTCCTTCATCAACTAAAGGTCACACCCGTCTCCTCCTGCTCTGCCAGAGCCAGTCTCAGTTTACGTTGTCCCAAGCTGTACACCAGTAAACACAACACCATGATGAAACTCAATGCCATAATCCGCTCAGGGGTTTTGAGAAAAACACTGGACGCCAAAAACAGAGGGTCTTTAAGGAAGCGAAAACCTCGCTCTACCCCTTGCTGTTGCTTGTAGTGGACAAGCAGTTGCTCATCGCTCAAAGAGTCTCCATCTAGCTGATTCGTCGCCAAGACAAAACGTCCTGCTGCCCGCTCTGAAGCTTGAACTTTCGCACTATTGAGGCTGAAAGTGGCTTGGGCATGATAGCTACGACGAATGGGCTGTTCATGGGGACGGGGTTTACCTCGATGACCGTAATGACATTTTTCGACGACAGTTAGGTCTTGAAGAAGATGCCATTCTAAACTCTTCTCCCATCGGCTCAGGGCGGTTAAAGCATCCTCCCGACAAGCAAATTCCTGACGCTGTAATTGTTCTAATTGTCTTTGAGCTTGAGCCGTTGCTTTCTCTGTCTTCTTCGTCAGTTGTTTGAGGTCTAAAGCTTTTTTTTGCTCGCTATCTACCACTATCCAACGTTGTTTGACTCCCCCATATTCACTTTCTAAGGAGGTAAGACGATAGCCCTCTAAATCAGTTGTGATGAATTGCTCCGAGGCTAATTGACTGACCGCATCCTGCACTTCTCTAATCGTTTTCGGCACAGAACATAACCAGTATATGCCGGTTAACTTTTGCAAGTTATCGGCACTGTATAAGGCTGAATCTGCTATATACAAACCATCGAATTGCCACTGCTCATTGAACTTTTTCAAGAGTTTAGCAAACTCTTTTTTATCACTTTGATTGCCATCTCCTAATTCGAGAAAAGCGGGAATGTCGCCATCCCCCCAACAGACTAGATTCAAGACAAATTGTTTCAAGTCTGGTCGCTTATCCTTTGAATAGCCATGAGTGATATGGATTATTTGGCTTTCTTTGTCTTCTCTCTTCACCGATAATTTATATTCCCCTTGTACCGATAATGAACTGGAGTCTAAATGGGAACTTTTCATCACTATTTTGAAGATTTCTACGGCTTTTAGACAAATTCCGAGAAACAAACGGCTGATGCCGGCCATAAAGATTAAATCTAAGACTCTCCCTAAACGGTCATCATTCAGGTCGCTGGCTTTTATTCCTTTTCCTAAAAGATGTTCTACTGGTTTATCTTCAAAAAAACGACTGAACAAATATAAAGGAGAGTTGATAAAGCCTAAGCCATTGAGAATCATCGCTTTCACTACCAGACCCGCACTGATTTTAGCACGGTCATTTTCTCCTAGTTGTTCATTGATATAATCCACTAGACCTAGTTCATCAACTATCGCCGCGATTATTCCTAAATGGTCGAGATTTTTAACGTTTAATTGGGTCATTTTCTCTTGGGTTTATTAGCTTTTTTATTTTAACTATTCTGTAGCCATTTTTGAATCTATTTTTATTTTTTCAAAACTAGTACGAAATACGGGTTAAGAGATTATTTTGGCTTGATTTTCGATGAGTTGTTCACCGTTTTTGACAGTCGAGGCGAATTTTCTAGATTAATAGCAGGTATTTATAACTACGAATTAGGGCTTGCTGAAAAAAGCTGAAACCCTTACGGAGAAAAATAGTAGGCGAATTAAGAACCGCTAGAATGCACGAAAATAGGGTAGAATGCCTCAAAACCATTGCATTAAGAAGAGAGAAAGCAGATGTACCGAAAGCAACAGTACTCAATTGAAACACCAGAAAACTTGAAAAATCTGTTCGGCGGGCAGTTAGACGAAGAAAATCGTTGGATAGAAATGTCAAAAATGATTCCCTAAGAAGAATATGAGGAAGAATATGCAAAAAACTTCACAGAAAAAAAAGGAGCCCCAGCCAAATCATTTAGAATGGCATTAGGAGCATTAATTATCAAAGAAATTTCAGGAAAAAGTGACAGAGAAACAGTAGAACAAATAAAAGAGAACCCTTATTTACAGTACTTTATAGGAATGGAAAGCTATAGTAGCAAAGAAGCATTTAATGCGTCAATGATGGTTCATTTTCGTAAAAAAATAGGAATGGAATTAATAAATAAAATTAATAAAGAAATAGAAAAAAAGCGACGGGTGTAGCGTCAGAAAAAAAAGAAAATGAAGGAAAGTTATTGTTAGATGCGACTTGTACACCAGCAGATATAAAATATCCAACGGATATAGGAATATTGAATGATGCCAGAGAAAAAACAGAAAAAATAATAGATAAGCGATATGAAGAAATAAAAGAGAAAAGGAAAGAAAAGCCGAGGACTTATAGGGAAGTGGCAAGAAAAGAGTACTTAGCCATAGCAAAAAAACGTCGTGTGTCAAAAAAAGAAAGAAGAAAAGGAACAAAAAAACAACTAGGATATATAAAAACTGGAGAGTGCGAAGTTCTCTGTCAGACATTTTGACAAAATGCCTAAAAGCCTTGCATTGAAAGCCTTTCAGCGATTGTGAGTCTGGAAGAGGGGTGAAGGACGTTGGGGGCTGAAACCCTAGTAAACTCGTTGATTTTCCTAGAACTTCGCACTGTCCAGTATAAAAAGAAACTTGTCTCATATAGAAAAAATGATAGAAGAGGGAGCAAAGTTAGAAAAACTAACGAAAAAAGAGCAAGAAGAGCTTGTAACGATAGGAAAAGTGTATGAGCAACAGTTAGAAATGTATGAAAAAAAGACAAATAAAGTAGAAAACAGAATCGTGAGTGTAAGCCAACCTCACGTGCGTCCAATAGTGCGTGGAAAAGCGGGAAAAGCAGTAGAGTTTGGAGCTAAAATATCGGCAAGTAATGTGAATGGCTTTGTCTTCTTAGACAAATTAAGTTGGGATAATTACAACGAATCGGGAGATTTACAAGCGCGAATAGAAGAATATAAAAGGGAAACAGGATGTTATCCGGAATCGGTTCATGTGGATAAAATCTATCGAACAAAAGCGAATCGAGCTTATTGTAAAGAAAGGGATATAAGAATGAGTGGTCCCCGATTGGGAAGACCGCCGAAAGAGGTGAGCAAAGAAAAAAAGAAAGAGGCACGCTCAGATGAAAGAGTGCGTAATGCCATTGAGGGTAAATTCGGACAGGGAAAGAGGAAATTTAGTCTTGGTCGAGTGATGGCCAAACTACCTGAGACCTCGGAAACGGTAATTGCGATGAACTTTTTGGTAATGAATCTTTCTACTCTACTTCAGAAGACAAAAAAGAAAACAAAAAGTAAAAAGTTGTAGAGTCGTTTTTCTTGTGAAAAATGGTGTTAATTTTCCTCTCTTTTGTGAGGAGTGATTTGTGTTGACCTTTTTAGACAGAAAGGAACAATAGATTAAACAAAATCTGTATTTTGATTTGTTTCTATAAGGATAAGTTATCTATGCTTTTTCAGTCCATACTTCCCTAACCCACATTTCTTTCGTTTTTTGACTTTTTCAGCAAGCCCGAATTAGAAACAAAAGAGTTAAAAACTAAGGTGGAGATGAAAACAGAATAATTTATTCAAGATAATTTATTCTTTAAGTTCAGCTTTTGGAGACAAGCTGAGCGGATTGAGTGTGCCAATTTTTTGTTCTTCTACTTTAAGAGATTATTTTGGCTTGATTTTCGATGAGTTGTTCACCGTTTTTGACAGTCGAGGCGAATTTTCTAGATTAAATGTATTTTTCATATCAACCGTTAAAAAACTTTTGCAAGAGGTCTACTATAAACTTTGGCTAAAATTTGTCGATCATCTTGGCTTAGAGTAATGGCCATCCCGTTGCGTAAATTATCCAGAGCTTCCGTTAAAATTCCTTCATCAATTTGGGCATTGTCAATAAATGTTTGCTCCTCTGGCTGTTGAATCATTTTTACCCGCACCAGACGACAACATTCCTGGGCAAGCCTAATTTAATGGAGAAAATGACGGATTCCAGTGAACACCATGACTAAACCTAATTCATTGGCAGCAGCAATGGAATCTTTGTCTCGCAATGACCCTCCTGGTTGAACGATCGCCGTTATACCAGCTGCGGCTGCGGTTTTAACAGAATCATCAAAGGGAAAGAAGCCATCGCTGGCCAGAAAAGCTCCCTGGGATTCTTCCCCGGCCTGTTTAATGGCAATTTCAACGGAACCGACCCGATTCATTTGTCCGGCTCCTACGCCTAAAGTCCTGAGATTTTTAGTAACCACGATCGCATTGGATTTGACGTGTTTTGAGACTTTCCAGGCAAAGAGCAATTCCGCTAACTGCTCAGGGTTGGGCTGTTTTTCAGTGACAACTTGCCAGTCGTTGGGATTTTCTACCCTATCATCGGAGGCTTGGGTCAGGAAACCACCGGCGATCGCCTTAACCGTTTGGGCTGGCCCGGTCGTTAAATCTGGCAAAATCAAGAGACGCAAATTAGACTTTTTCCCTAAAATGGCTTGAGCTTCTTCACTGCAACCGGGAGCAACGATACATTCTAAAAAAGTTTGAGTTAGAGCCTGGGCTGTTTCCCCATCAATCGTTTGATTCAATGCCACAATGCCACCAAAGGCAGAGACCGAATCAGCTTGCCAGGCTTTTTCATAGGCTTGGGCCAAGGTATCTCCTAAAGCCACACCACAAGGATTCGTATGCTTAAGAATGGCCGCCGCCGGTTCCGTCGCATCAAATTCCGTAATTAAACGGCGGGCAGCTTCGAGATCGACTAAATTGTTATAACTTAATTCCTTGCCCTGTAATTTTTCGGCACTGGCCCAGCCGGTGGCTTGACGACCTGTTTGATACCAGGTGGCACTTTGATGGGGATTTTCGCCGTACCGTAGGGTCTGGAGAACGGTTCCAGTCAGATCAAAAGTGGGGGGCGACTGATTATTATCTAAATTTGCAAAATAAGCGGCGATCGCGCGATCGTAGGATTGAGTTAGAGCAAAGGCTGCACCCGCCAATGTTTGACGTAAAGTTAGGGGAATTTCGCCCTGTTCCCTTAATACCTGCAAATAGTCGGAATATTGACTAGGATTCGATAAAATGACTGTATGGGCAAAGTTTTTAGCCGTTGCTCGAATCATCGCCGGGCCACCGATATCAATCTGCTCCACCGCTTCTATCATCGTCACATCCGGTTTAGCAATAGTTTGTTCAAAGGGATAGAGATTGACTACTACTAAATCGAGGGGACGAATATCCTGCCTTTCTAAATCTGCTAAATGTTCGGGTAAATCACGACGCGCTAAAATTCCCCCATGAATCTTGGGATGAAGGGTCTTAACCCGGCCACCGAGGATTTCTGGCGAACCCGTGTAGTCGCTGACCTTGGTGACCGGTAAACCAGCCGACTGAAGTGCTTTAGCGGTTCCTCCACTGCTGATCAGGTCAAATTGAAATTCCTGAACTAATTGCTGGGCTAACTCAATTAAGCCGGTTTTATCTGATACACTCAGCAGTGCTAGTCGTCGCATTACGATCTCCTCAGTCAAATTTCATCAGGTTTTAAAATCCCGTTGAATTTCATTATTGCTCAAATGCTTACCAAAGATGCGGCCAATCCCTTTCTGACTACCAATTTCCGAAAAAATAAGTGTAAAAGTTCAAATCTGGCATTAAACTAAACTGAAAACGTTTTTGAGAAGACCTAATGTTCAAACAGCTTACTATTCCTCTCTTAAGTTTTATGTTATTACTGGCAGGTGCTAAAGCCAGTTTTGCTGAAACGGTGATCGAAAAAGTCGCCCGAACGGGAGTTCTGACTGTGGGGGCAAATCTTGATAATATTCCCTACTCCTATGTCAATGAAAAAGGGGAACTAGACGGCTACTCCATGAGTGTTATTAATCTCATTAAGGAAGAACTAGAGAAGAAACTGGGCAAAACAGTGACTTTACAGGTAGTAGAAGCGGGAGATATTACGGAGCGTATCCCCAAATTATTAGCCAGGGAAATTGATCTCTCCTGTGATACAGCCTTTACCTGGAAAAGAGATGAATACGTGGATTTTTCGGTCAGCTACAGTGTGACGGGCGTTCGTCTGCTCATTCCTAAAGGCAGTTCCCTGGGTTCTGCGGAGTCCCTCATCGGTAAACGCATTGCCGTTGTCCCCAAAACAATCTATGAAAAAGCGATTAAATTAGCCCAACCTCAAGCGGAACTGGTTCCAGTCAAGAGTCTAGAAGAAGGAGTCCTGGCTCTAAAAGCCGGTAAAGTAGATGGGGTTGCAGGAGATAGTATTTTGCTCGATGGTTTACGCCAAAAAGTTTCTTTTGATGATACTCAACTAGTTCCGAAGTCACCCTACGCTCGCTATGGCGTTGCTTGTATGCTTCCCCAGTATGATCCGAGTTTTCTTCACTTAGTTAATTACACTATTGTGAAGTTTATGGAAAGTTACTTAGCTGGTGATAAAGGCTCCACCGACATGGTGAACCGTTGGATTGGCCCCGATGGCATTGTCAATGTTGATCCCCAGGATGTTCGTGATTTCTTTAATTACACGTTGATTACCCACGAACAAATTCCTCCCGCGCAGTAAAATGCTTAACTATTTCAGACTTAACAGGAGACGATTGTGAATCTTTCTACCAAAATGGGCTGGGCTGCTTTTTTGGTTGCCCTATCTGCTTTTCAACTTCCCCCTGCTGAGGCCAAAAATTGTGATGTTCAAGCCAGTCAAAACGCCACTCAAGAGACATCTCCTGCCAACGTCAGCGGCTCGCAAACGGGATCAGTGCAAGATCGCCTGACTCGGATTTCTTCGACCTTAAAAGCAAAAGCGAGTCAACTCCCTGAAGCAGAGTCCCAAATCCCATCGGATGCGATCGCCATTGGCTGGGGAAATCTTCGAGGCGGCGGTGGTTTTGTCAATGTGAATCGTCCTGCTTGGCGGAATGGCTGGGGCGATGGCGGTGGTTTTCTGAACCGTTCCTGGCCCAATGGTGGTTGGGGTAATGGGGGGGGCTGGCGTAATGGGGGGGGCTTTTTAAATCGTTAACTAAGGAACAAAACATTGCCAAAATGTTAATGGTTTGGAGGTAAAGAATTGAGAAAAAAATTACTTTATCTCCAAAATCTATCAGAATTCACCCTCTGCAAACTTCAAGAAAATTTTTATGAACATTACAAACAAAATTGGCTGGGCAGCATTTCTAGTCGCGATCGCAACCCTTAATCTATCGGCTGCTGAAGCGACAGTTTCTTCTCAACCCAATCAGGTATCAAAGCCAACAGTAGAAGCTCGTCTAGAACGTATTGTTAACGTTCTTAAAACGAGAGAAACTCAACTTCCCCAAACCGAGAGTCATCCTCTGAATTTAGAACTGGCTGTCGGATGGGGCAATACTCGTGGTAGTGGCTTTGTCAATACTCGTGGGCCGGGTTGGGGTAATGTAAGCGGCGGGGGCGGGTTTGTTAATGTGAATCCCTGGCGCAATGGCTGGGGAGATGGTGGCAGTTTTATCAATCGTCGTTAATATTTAAGGCGGAAGAGAATTTTACCAAAGCAATCCAATTTCTTCCGTTTTTAACTTATCAATAATCGTAGATTTTAATAAACTTTTTTGAATAATGAATAATGAATAATGATTATTACTGATCAAAGTAAAGAAAATTCTCAAACCCTTGATATTTCTCAATTTGGCCCGATTACTCTGGTGGTCATTCAACCGACTTCTTTTTGTAACCTAGATTGTGACTATTGCTATTTACCCGATCGCGCCTTAAAAAATCAGCTTTCCCTCGAACTCATTGACCCCATTTTTAAACAGATTTTTACCAGTCCCTTTGCCACTGAGCATTTCACTATTTGTTGGCACGCGGGTGAACCATTAACCACACCGATCGCCTGGTATCGAGAAGCATTTGAGTTAATTGAACAGGCTAATCAAAAGTATAATCAACGTCAAGTTTGCTTTGATCTGTCTTTTCAAACCAATGCGATTTTAATTAACCAAGACTGGTGTGATCTATTTAAGGAATATCCCATTCATGTGGGTGTCAGTATAGATGGCCCTGCCTTCATCCATGATGCTCATCGTAAAACCCGCACCGGCCTAGGGAGTCATGCGGCAGCCATGCGAGGCGTAGAATACCTCCAGAAAAACGATATTTGCACCAGTGTTATTGCCGTTTTAACCGACGATTCCCTCGATTATCCTGATGAAATATTTAATTTTTTTAAAGACACTGGTTTAACCAATGTGGGTTTTAATATGGAAGAAACCGAGGGGGTTCATGCTCAATCTTCCCTCGATAAAGCGGATAATTTAAAACGTTACCGAGCCTTTATTCAACGCTTTTGGGAATTAACAGCCGCCAGTCAAGGTCAATTTCAAGTGCGGGAATTTGAATCTCTTTGTAGCATGATCTATACCGAGGATCGTTTGAAAAATACGGATATGAATAAACCCTTTGTAATTATCAGTATTGATAACCAAGGTAACTTTACCACCTTCGATCCTGAATTATTATCGGTAAAAACAGAGAAATACGGTGATTTTGTTTTTGGCAATGTTTTAAGGGATAGTTTTGAATCGGTTTGTTATACGGAGAAATTCAAAACGATTTACCAGGATATTCAAGCAGGGGTGAACCTCTGTCAGACAACCTGTGATTATTTTGGACTCTGTGGGGGAGGGGCTGGCAGTAATAAATATTGGGAAAATGGGACTTTTAATTGTGCGGAAACCCTTGCCTGTCGTTATCGCATTAAAGAAATTTCCGATGTGGTGATTGAATCCTTTGAGCGATCGCTGGGCTTAGAATAGCCGACTTTAGATCAATACAAACTAAGCCCATTATCAGCAATTCCAAATTCAGAATGTAGCTAAAGACCAAAAAACTCAAACTCTTTACTGGAAAGGGTTTTACCCTGAAAAATTCCAAGTAAGAAGAAATTAAGAAGAATTGGAAGCCGCAGAAGAAACGGAGTCATCCAGCATAAACTCTAAGCTAACCTCAACGGAGCTAGACTCGGTGATGCTAACCTCTTCCAAGCTCCAAGCTCCAACAGCAATTCTAAATTTGCGCTGTAGCAAGGGTTTCAGGTTTTAGTTCGCGTAATACGGGGTAAAATTCAACGGGGTTAACAAGTTCATTTTACGAGTCTTCAGGCTTTCGGGCATAGTAGTATACATAGAATTGCCCCAAAAACCCCCTTTGAAATGTTCTTTAAATCCCTAAAAGGCTTGCTGTGTCTAAAACTTGAAGCTCCAAGCTAACCTCAAAGGTGCCGACCTAAGCAGTGCTAACATTTAGGGTGCCAACCTCATCAATGCCAAAAATCTAACCAACGAACAGATTAAATCCGTCTGTAATTGGCAAGAGGCTATATAGGGCTTGCTGAATAAGTATAGAACCCTTGCCAGACAATGCTTTCAAGCATTTTAAAAACGATCAGGTGCAAGGTTATGGCCTTTGGAGGCTCAAAGCCCATGCAGGTCGTTGGAAAACTGGGGGTTGAAATTGGAAACAACTCTCTGAAGTCACCATTTTTCGTGTCCTGTGGCATCTAGGTTCGTTTTGTGGACTTTTTCAGCTGACCCTAGGTAAAGGTTTCAGTGATCATGATTGATTTTTTATGAAATGCTAAAAGGCTTGTCAAATAAAGGGTCTAGAATTTTGATGCGTTCGCCCTGTCCTAAGTTACTCTTCCCTGCTCCTAATCTTCCAATACTTCCTTGGCTTTTTCTATGCAATTACCGCTCCCACAATCTATTAGTGATCATCGACCGCCTTACCATCTTGCGGAGGTGATTGAAACCACTAGCACAGATTTTTTAGCCCAATGTTTAGAACCAGAGGATCTCAGTTTTCCAGTGATGCCTCCCTTTGGTAGTTGGGTCAAAGCTGTAGATGAGGAATCGGGCAATACGATTGTTGCCGTTGTCAGTTATGTGACCACTTCTCCCATTGACTCTATTCATCGCGCTAGGGCGTTAGGATTGTCTTTACATGAGTTGCGGGAACAACAACCTCAAATTTTTGCGATGTTAAAAACGGAATTTCGAGCGGCAATTTTGGGTTTTGAAGTGCCTGCTAGAAGTCGAAATGGTAATCTTAAACAACAGCGAGGTCAAATCTATCATTATTTGCCACCCCGTCCCCCCCAAATCCATCAGGCAGTTTATCAATGCGATCGCGAAGATTTGATTCACTTCACTGAAAAACCAGACTTTTTAAGGATTTTATTACAGGTTAAGGATGCACCCGTGGATGCCCTGATTGCAGCAGTGATTCGGGATATTTATACGTTGCGAAAATGCGATCGCCCTTGGTTAGTGATGTTAGGACGCAATTTAAGTTTATTACTCAAGGATGACTATGATCGACTGCACTATATTCTGAGCCAAATCATGCCCAATCCTGGCTTTTAGCGGAGGAGATAAGCTTGCCTAAACCTAGGTTGAAACCGTCGGTAAAGAAAAAGATAAACCACAACTACAACTACTAGCGGTATTGGGATTGGTAAAACGAAAGCCACCTCCCATTAAATCTTCGGCATAGTCGAGTTTAATATTTTCGACAAAGGGAAAACTGGTTTCATTGACCAAAATGGTTAACCCCTGGCTTTCAAATTCGCGATCGCTGTTATCAATCTCTCGAACCAAGTCTAAGGTATAGTACCAACCAGCACAACCCCCAGGCTTTACCCCTAAACGAAAATAATGGTGGGTTTGACCGCGACTTCGTTGCAGACGTTTAATTTCCTGGGCCGCAGTGGTGGTCAGATGAATCATGGTTGAATTTAAAAACTCAGTTAACTCGTATGACGAGAATAATCGTCCTGAAAACGGATAATATCATCTTCGCCTAAATATTCCCCATTTTGAACTTCGATAATCACCAATTTGATCACCCCAGGATTTTCAAGACGATGGGCAGTACATTGAGGGACATAGGTTGACTGATTGGCCTCTAGTAATTCGATCATGTCGCCACAGGTAACTTTTGCTGTTCCTGACAGGACAATCCAATGCTCACTGCGGTGGTGGTGCATCTGGAGGCTAAGACGGTGGCCCGGATTGACTTCAATTCGCTTAATTTTATAGCCAACTCCCTCTTCAATCGTCGTAAAAGATCCCCAAGGACGAGTTTCTGTTTCTAATACATTCGTCACTGCAAAGGACTGAGAGACAGGGGACACATTGACTAGACTGGCTACCATGAAAATTTTCTCCTCAAAACGGCGATCACTTATTTTTAACAAAATAAACTGCATCGGCTAACAATAACCGCGACTACCTTAACACAAATTCTTCTACCTGTAAATAATTCGTTGATAGATTATCCTGTGAAACGGTACGATAGGGCTTTCGAGCTCGCGTTAGTGTAATCAACGAAAATTTTATAGCAAGGTTTGTTTTATCTGAATCTGCGCAGATGTGGTCGATTCTAACGATTCTTCTACAGTTCGTCGGATTTGCTGGCTATAGGTTTCGGCTTTCCCTTTCACTAAATGGTCTGGTCACTCAATAAGTTTTCTCCTGTTACTCGCTCCACTAATCCAGCCACATTCTCATAACTGAGCCGATTGGCGTAATAACCGCATAATTCCTCTAGTCTCTGACTCACAAACCTTTCCTGCAATTGCTCCGATAACTGAAAATAGTTGCTTTCTTTTTTATTCGT
This sequence comes from Woronichinia naegeliana WA131, assembly GCA_025370055.1. Classification (NCBI taxonomy): domain Bacteria; kingdom Bacillati; phylum Cyanobacteriota; class Cyanophyceae; order Synechococcales; family Coelosphaeriaceae; genus Woronichinia; species Woronichinia naegeliana. The sequence goes on from CP073041.1 coordinate 6,257,652, forward strand.
TTGATACTTTTGTAAGTAAAACTCAAACTTACCGTGTAATGTTTTTATCCATACTTTTCTCGTACCATTACACCACAAGTTTAGTTTTTTTTTACTTTTTTCGTGAACTCGTTTTGTGCCTGTGCCAGTAAGGTTGCCTCTATTTCAGGCAATACTTTCTGTTTCATCTGTTCTACGCCTCCCTCTATGTCATGTAAGCTTTGGGTTCCTATTTCCATTGCCAATCGACTATTTTGGCTGAGAATATTGCCTATTTCGTCACGAATTACGAATTCTATCGTTACTTTCATCGTTTTTACTCCTTTTTTTTAGATAATCTGATTTTTTACTTTCTCTTCATTTTATCTAATCATCAACTAATTATTTACAGGTGGTTTTTTATTGGCCTGATGAGGAATTGAGTCGTGTTGGACGCTGACTCGGTTCAGAAAATATGGCTCTAAATTGCTCTTGACGTTCAGGTGGGGTTTCCAGTCCTAAATTCCAAAGACTTTCATAGAAAAAGAAGGAGACTCCCGCAAAATCTTGAGATCTGGCCCATTGGACTTGCTCTTGGATTAACGGCATCGGAGTGGGACGACCTTTTAGCCCAGACAAAATACCTACAATGACAGGGATATGGTTTTTTGCCTTTTGGACTTCGGGCTGATTTAACTCTTTAATGAAATCCGCCATTTTGGAACGATAGACTTGTAACACTAATTCCTCAATGAGTCCCTGTCTTTCCCAGCTATACCAATCACTGAGAAAACAGTTTTTAGAAAAGGTTTGGGGATTAGGGGAAACCGAAATTAGAATGTTAGGGTTTTGGGCTTTAATTTGCTGAAAAAGAGTTTTGAAATAGGCACTAATTTTCTGCGATCGCCAATCGACCCAGGCTTGCCATTGCGGATCGGTGGTGACACAGTTTTCATTCGGATTGAGGGCAATTGGGTTAGGCGGTAGTTGGCCGTTGTGTTCCTCTTGGTAGAGAGCCAGGGTAAAGGGATCATAGCCAAATTCGGCAGGATAGCCAAAATGATCATCAAATTGAATCCCGTCAATGGGGTAACGGGCCGCCAAATCGAGGATTAAATCACTGATCAGTTGCTGCACCTCTGGATGCAAAGGATTTAGCCAAACTCGTGGGTGTTTTTTGCCCTCTAGCCAAAGGGTTTCACCATTTTGTGTTTGCGTTAACCAGGTGGGATGATGCTGGGCGATCGCGGATTCGGCTGGAGCCATAAAACCAAATTCAAACCAGGGAATAATGGTCATACCCTGTTTATGGCCTTGAGTCAGCATTTTTTGCAGCCAATCGGGGTTATTTTTGGTGATAGTCGGATCGGGTTCTATACCGTTTTTCTGAGCTACCTCACTGGGATAAAGGGTATGGCCGCCATTCCAGACAGTGGGATAAAGGGTATTAAAGTGATGTTGGGACAGAGCCGCGATCGCGGTTTGGGTGTTGGTGGGGGTAAAGAGAACTTCACTGTCAATATTGGTTAACCATACGCCCCGCATTTCGGAAGGAATTTCCGGTTGACCCAATAAGGGCATAAATTTTGACCAGATTAATATCCAGAGCAGCCCTGTTAAAAATCCTAGTAACACAAGTGAGGATAACGGCGATCGCCGCTTAAAAATTCTTTTCACAGCAAGATAAAAAAAGAATCAGGGATAAAAGCTGAAGATGTTCAAGAAAGAAATTAACTTTTCTCAGAATACATCATTTATTTTAGATTAGCCCAAAAATCATAGGAAAATTAACTGTATTTCTCTATTTTTTTTACCTTAATATTGAGGCTAAATCGTTGTTTTCTCCTGATAATTTACTCTCTTAAAGATCGCCTTGGAGAAAAGCCTACGAAAAAAACGGCGATCGCTGAGCATCCTCTAACGGGTGTGACCTTTAGTTGATGAAGGAAAAGAAAAGTGTTAACATGAGATGAAAAGTGACAAAGAGGAAACAATGATGACAGCAAAACTAATTAATGTAGAGGGTTCAAAGATAAAAATAGAACTAACATTAGAACTCAGTCGTTCAATGTTGGATACAGAAATAAATATTCAAAAAGGCTTAAACGAAGTAGGTTGCATCGCCAGCAAAGAAGCCTTGAAATATTTAGATACAGATGGTTCACCCTTAAAAATCGGTGAAGAAATCTGGAAGAGTAAGGGAGAGCAACCGAAAGAATATCAAACACCTTATGGTGAGGTTATAGTGAATCGTCATGTATATCAGCGTTCACCTTTGAGGAAAAACGTATTGCCCCTTAGAAAGAGAAGCAAGGATAATCATAACATCAACGCCATTATTGGCAAAACAGGTATCCTCAAAAATGTCAGGGATGGCAGGCAAAGAGGTGAAAAATGATTTATTAGAAAATCATGGTAGAAAAGTAGCGCTATCCTATATCCAAAGATTGAGTGAAGCAGTAGGAAGTGTGGTACAGGCAAAAGAAGAAGCGTGGAGTTATGCCCCGCCCAAGGAGGATAGCCAAATTGCAACAGTGGGAATAGGATTAGATGGAACCTGTATGCTGATGTGTGAGGATGGCTACCGTGAAGCAATGGTGAGAACCGTTTCCCTATACGATAGTGAGGGAGAACGTCAACAGACAATCTATCTAGGTGCGGCACCAGAGTACGGAAAAAAGAGTTTTCTAGAAAGATTGGAAAGAGAAATTGAGCGAGCGAAAAACCGTTATCCAGAGGCAAAATTTGTCGGTATAGCAGATGGTGCAGAATCAAATTGGAAGTTTTTAGAAAAGCAGACGGAAGAACAGATATTAGATTTCTATCATGCCTCTGGTTACTTAGGTGCCTTGGCAGAAGCGTTGCATCCGAATACCGTGTCAAAACAAAAAGAATGGTTGACTGAAAATTGTCGAGAACTCAAGCATGAAAAAGGAAAAGCAGGAGAACTGCTAAATCTGATGAAAGAAGTCAAAGAAGAAAAAAGTCATTCTAAGAATCTTACCGAGAAACTACAAGCGGCGATTACTTATTACGAGAATCATCAGCATCAAATGGATTATGCTGAATACTTAGAGAAAAAGTATCCGATTGGTTCAGGTGTTACGGAAGCAGCTTGTAAGACGTTGGTCAAACAACGATTATGTTGTTCAGGAATGCGATGGAAGGAAAAAGGAGCAGGAATTATTTTGAGCCTACGAGCTTTGGTATTGACCAAGGAACGATGGAGTCAATTTTGGGCAAAACTTGATCAATATGGGTTCCCTGTAGAACCCTGATTACAACAGCTTTTATCAACTAAAGGTCGCACCCCCTCTAACCTCTAACAGGATCAAAATTATTGTTTGTTGTTGACCCTTGACAACTCATTAATGTATAATCTATGCCTAAATTTACTCAATTTAAATCAAGTTATATGAAGTGTCGTTGCAATAGGACTGATTTTACCTTATTGATTCATCAAAATTTATGGGTGCGATTATTACTACTGATGGTACTATGCTATAAGGTTCGGTGTGAGTACTGTCGTAGAAGTCGAATTGTCTTTCTACCTTATTTTTGGCTGTCGATGCTATTTGAACGTTAAACGTTAGATTTAGTACCAGACTCCTGAGAGCAAGAATGAGACAAAATGTGTAGATTTGTAACAAGCTCATAGTAAGTGAATATACTTACCATGTTATTGTTATTGTTATAGTCAGACAATATTGGAATTTAACTCTATGGCGAATAAGTCATTCTGGGCGGCATTTTCTATTGATTTTTGTCGATTTTTGATAAGGCGATTAATCTTTAGTCGCTAATTTAATAGCCGTCATTTAAAAAAGACGAGTTGTTGTAGGAAAAAAGTTTGAGTGAATAGAGAAGTAATTAATAGACTTCTTTTTTACGTTTTTTTGCCTAGCTAAAAATCGGCATTATCAACGCTTGTTTTTTTACGCTGCTGCTGATAATAGTAGCAAAAATATAAGTCCCAATACTGTTCGAGGAGAACACTATGAATGAGAGAGGTAACATCTTGAACCAATTGGCCGAAAAACGATGGCAAGTATCCTTGCGCTTAACATTGGCCATGGTGTTGATCTATTTCGGATTTATCTTACTAGTCGCCTTTAATAAATCTTTTTAGGAGATAAGCTGTTACGAATTTAAATTGCATAACGATTTTTCTGAAAGTCTTCTAACAACAGGCTTAAGCCCCTTGCCTATATGCGTTTTAGATAGTGAACAGCTTACCCAATATCGAGAAGGCTTTCCGGCTGTCGATGTCGATGTCGAATTGTAAGTTATTAATCGCTCTCTTTAGGTGTGTTATCAGAATAATTCACCTAATTTATTCACTTTCAGAAGCAACACCAAATTTTCCCAGTTCATCCCATAAATTAAGTCGTTTTAAATTGTATGGTAATGAAAATTTTATAGAAATTGTACAAAAAATTTCCTATTTTAATCTCGTAACCACTGAGCAATTTGAGACGTTAAAAATAAACCCGCACAGCAATTTCCCTGGGGATCTAGAGGGGGGCTATAAACAGCGATCGCGCCTTGGTTAGGAACGAGAGCAAGGAAAATACCACTAACGCCTGATTTACTAGGAAAACCAACTTTTTGAGAAAAATGTTCAGAGGCTTCATAAAGCCCACAGGTACTCATAATTGCTTGGACAAGTTGACAATGTTTAGGCCGCAGAGGTGGGGGCGATGTAATTAGTAATAAACCCAATTGAGCCAAGCTGTTCACTGTCCCTGCTAGGCAACAAATAAAATTATAGGTTTCTAATGCCAACTCCCAATTTTCTAGATAGCCATAACGATTCATCTCCTTGGCTAAAGCCTGATTTTTACGATTAGGGAGCGATTGAACAGAAGCCAGCATTTCTTGATCTAAAAAACAAGGAACTTCTAGCCATTGATTTAACCAGTTTTGTAATCCCAAATAACGCTCTTGGGCTGTCTCTCCTGGTAAGGCTGCAGCTAATTGAATTGCGCCACTATTAATCATGGGATTACGGGGAAAACCTTGATCTTGCTGTAGTTGTAGCAGCGAGTTAAAACTCAGTTCAGAAGGTTGTTGTCCTACCTTTGCCAAGACCCATTTTTCACCCCTTAAATGTAAAAGATACAGTAAAGAAAAACATTTAATGACGCTCATCATCGGGAAGTTTATCTGAGTATCTCCTTCCTGAACAATTGCTCCTGTTTTGTCCCAGATGGCAAGACCTAATGACTGGGGATTCGCTTGCTGGAGCAGGGGAATATAACTCGGTAATCGGCCCAATTGAGCAGCAGCGATCGCAGCAGATAACCAATCAGGCCAGGGGGCAGAGGTTAAAGATTCTAAAGCTTTAGTCATGGTGAAGAAAATCGGCAATTTTTTCGACGGCAAGTGTTAAAACATCCGGTTCATGAACCAAGGCAAACCGCACATAACCTTCACCTTCCTTACCAAAACCGGCTCCAGGAGAAACGGCGACTCCCGTTTTTAATACTAATTGTTGACAAAACTGGATCGAATTCTGTTGCCAAGCTTGAGGTAATTTTGCCCACACGTACATTGTTGCTCTAGGTGAAGGTATAGACCAGCCAATTTTTTCTAAGGCTTCAATAAAAATATCCCGTCGTTTTTGGAAGGTTAAAACCGTTTCTTCGACCAAGGTCATTGGACTATTTAAGGCCGCGATCGCTCCGTTCAAAATCCCTCGATATTGATTAAAATCTACCATTGCTTTAATCCGACGCAAAGCCAAAATTAAATCCTGATTGCCAATCGCAAAGCCAATGCGAAATCCGCCCATATTATAGGACTTAGAAAAAGTAAAAAATTCGATACTAAGGGATTTTTGGGGATCGGCTTGTAACACTGAAGGAAACGCAGGTGTGCCAGCAAAGCCAAAATCTAAATAGGGAAAATCGTGAACCAAAACTAATTGATGTTTTCGACAAAAGGCAACGGCTTCTTCAAAAAAAGCCAAGGGCGCGATCGCGGTGGTGGGATTGTGGGGATAGCTCAAGACCATTAACTTTGCCTGGGCTAAAATTGCAGCCGGAATATTGGCAAAAACCGGCAAAAAATTATTTTCTGGCCGTAGCGGCATTCCATAAATTTGTCCTCCTGCTAAATAAACACCACCCGCATGGGAAGGATAGCCCGGATCTAGTAAGAGGGCAAAATCGCCAGGATCAAGAATCGCCAAAGGTAAATGGGCTGTGCCTTCCTGAGAGCCAATCAGGGGCAAAACTTCCGTTTCAGAATTAACGGACAAACCAAAGCGTTGTTGATACCATTGAGCAACCGACTCTCGAAAATTTTGGGTTTCTCGGTGCAGTAAATAACCATGAGTGCTGGGATCATGGAGCGATCGCCCAATTTCCGCCAAGATGCTGGGCGCGACGGGTAAATCCGAAGAACCAAGGGAGAGATCAATAATGGTTTTTCCCTGGGATTTAGCTAGAGCTTTAGCCCGATCCATATCAGCAAAAACATTGGTTTCTAGAGACTGCAACCGTTGAGCGAAGCGCATAATGGGGAGTTAAGGAAAAGAGGGGTTTGCTCCAGGGTACTGTAAATAATCGGTAATAGCTGTTTACAACTCAACTAAAAATTAACTTTGCCCCCTCTTTCTCCCTTGATAAACGGCTAAACAAGTTCGCGATCACTGCTTAACAACTGTTGGGCCGCTTCGAGGAGATCGGGGCCTAGGTCTTGGATATCTGGCCGATTATCAAGATAGGTTTTAAGGGCCACCATTGGATCTAGACAATGTCCTACTCCCAGTTCCGGCAGTCGTGGTCGGGCCAATTGGCTGACTAATTCAGGGCGAATGGTATAGGAATGGCTGGCCTTAAGAAGTGCGTAAATTTCCTGATTATTAAGGAGTTCTAATTGCTCCGATCGCACCTTGTAAATGAGACGAACCACCGCGTCTTTAATCTCTTTTTTGGCGATCGCCTGAAGCAGGATCTTTTGAGGATCATTAGCTTCAGATAGATCCACTTCTAAAGTCTGAAAAGAACGGGATGGTAATGGACAAAACTGCCATTGGACTTGTCCCTTTTCAATTTCTAAATAAATATAACCCTTCTCTTCTTTTTCTTCCCCAAAATCCACCCGTTCAATACTGCCTGGATAAACCATTGGCGGATTATTATGGGGATTAAGATTTTGATGTTTATGAACATGACCCAAGGCCACATAGTCCCATTCTGGACGCATTAAAAGGGCAATCGGAATCGTAAAACCCTTACCCACCGCCAGAAAACGTTCAGCCCCAAAACTGGCTCGATCTGCCATTAAATGGGCCAATAAAATTGTTGGTAATTGGGGATTTAGTTGACGAATTTCCCCTTCTAAAGCGGGTTGTAATTTAGTAATTAAAAGGGCATTAATTTCTTCTAGGGATAATCCTTCGGTTTCAGGACGGGTCAGCAAGGTTGAACGGGTTAACCAAGGTAAGGTGACAATTTGAATATCACCATTTAAGGTCGGAATTAGATGGGTTTTCAGGCGATCGCCGACAATAAAGCCTGGTACTGCTAAGGTACGATAAATGGATAAACTGGCTCCCCCATTACCCTGGGAATGTTGATCATGATTGCCCACTAATAAAACTGTGGGAATATTGGCATCAGCTAAACGACGAAATTGAGAGGCAAAAGCTTCTTGAACATAGGGCGGTGGTGTGGCATCGGGAAAAGCATCTCCGCCAAAAAGCACTAAATCCACAGGTTCGGCGATCGCGCGATCCAGACAAAGACTGAGAGCCTTGACAAAATCTTCTAAACGAGTGTTTAAACCGGTGGCCGGATTAATGCGACCGTGAGAGAAACCACTCCCTAAATGAATATCTGACAAATGCAAAATCTTAATCATTGACGAAAATCTATCGGTAGTCTGGAATACGGCAGGATTGTGAGGGAGTCAAATTTTGCGGTAAAGTGAAGACCAATGGGAACCCTTATAGAGAGACAAACACCATGGCCTACGAACTTCCTGCCTTACCTTTCGGTTATACCGAGCTTGAACCCCTCATCTCTAAAAGCACCTTAGAGTTTCATCATGACAAGCACCATGCCGCCTATGTCAACAATTATAATAACTTGGTAAAGGGAACAGATTTAGACGATCAACCCCTTGAAGAGGTGATCACGGCGATCGCGGGCGATGCTTCTAAAGCCGGTATTTTTAATAATGCAGCCCAAGCTTGGAACCATACCTTCTACTGGAATTCTATTAAGCCCAATGGTGGTGGTACGCCGACTGGAGACTTAGCCGCAAAAATTAATGCCGATTTTGGTAGCTTTGAGCAATTTGTTGAGGCCTTTAAAACTGCTGCCGCCACTCAATTTGGCAGTGGATGGGCTTGGCTAGTATTAGATAAAGGTACCTTAAAAGTGGTTAAAACCGTGAATGCCGATAATCCCCTCACCGCCGGTCAAACCCCTTTGTTAACCATTGACGTTTGGGAGCACGCCTATTATTTAGACTTCCAAAACCGTCGTCCCGACTACATCAGTGAATTTATTACCAAATTAGTCAACTGGGACTTTGTTGCGGCCAATCTAGCTGCGGCTTAAAATCCTGATAGCCTACTCATTAACCCTCAAGGGAGAGCAGTGAAAACCGTTAAGGACATTGCTCTCTTTTTTAGGAGAAATGCTTTCCTTGTTCTCTGTGAGACATTTAACAAAATACCTAAAAGCCTCGTTGTGAGAGCATTTCAGCGATTGTGACACTTAAGGAGCGTTAGAACCTGAAACCCTAGCAAGTAGTCGTGCAAAATAAATGACCCTTTACAGAAGCCTAAAAAGCTTGCTGCATAAGGCCTACTTGTGTAAATAGGGCTTGCTGAATAAGTATAGAACCCTTGCCAGATAATGCTTTCAAGCATTTTAAAAACGATCAGGTGCAAGGTTATGGCCTTTGGAGGCTCAAAGCCCATGCACGTCGTTGGAAAACTGGGGGTTGAAATTGGAAACTACTCTCTGAAGTCACCATTTTTCGCCTCCTGTGGCATCTAGGTTCGTTTTGTGGACTTTTTCAGCAGACCCTAAATAGGGCTTGCTGAAAAAGGCTAAAACCCTTATAGAGAAAAGAGTATAGCCATAAAAACAACGTCAAAGATGCAGGAAAATAAGCTAGAATGAGTTGGAAACCTTGCATCCCTCCCCTCAACAGTATGTATCGCAAAGAACAGTACACAGAAAAAACACTGGAAAACTTCAAAAACCTGTTTGAGGGGAAATTGGACGAAGAAAATCGTTGGATAAAAATGTCAAAAATGATTCCCTGGGAGGAATTTGAAGGAGAATATGCTAAAAATTTCAAAGAAGAAAAAGGAGCACCAGCAAAGTCATTTAGAATAGCATTAGGGGCATTAATCATTAAAGAAAGGTTAGGAATAAGTGATAGAGAAACAGTAGAGCAAATAAAAGAAAATCCGTATTTACAATACTTTATCGGAATAGAGAGCTACAGTAGCGAGGAGCCGTTTGAAGCATCAACGATGGTTAATTTTCGTAAAAGAATAGGAATGGAATTAACAAATAAAATCAATAAAGAAATGGTAAAGAAGGTTGAGGGAGTAGAAAAAAAAAGAAGAAAATGAAGGTAAGTTATTGTTAGATACGACTTGTACACCAGCCGATATAAAATATCCAACGGATATAGGAATATTGAATGAAGCCAGAGAAAAAACAGAAAAAATAATAGATAAGTTATATAAAGAAATAAAAGAAAAAAAGAAAGAAAAGTCGAGAACCTATAGAGAAAAAGGGAGAAAAGACTACCTAACGGTAGCGAAAAAACGTTGTCCGTCAAAAAATTAAAAAACAGCTACAATATATTAAAAGAAACTTATTGTATGTAAAAAAAATGTTAGATGAGGGAGCAAAATTGGAAAAACTAACAAAAAAGGAGAAGGAAATGATTATAATCATAGAAAAAGTGTATGAACAACAACTAGAAATGTATGAGAATAAGACGAATACAGTAGAAAACAGAATTGTGAGTGTAACGCAACCTCATATCCGTCCAATAGTGCGTGGAAAAGCGGGAAAAGCAGTAGAGTTTGGAGCTAAAATATCGGCAAGTAATGTGAATGGCTTTGTTTTCTTAGACAAATTAAGTTGGGATAATTACAACGAATCGGGAGATTTACAAGCGCGAATAGAAGAATATAAAAGGGAAACAGGATGTTATCCGGAATCGGTTCATGTGGATAAAATCTATCGAACAAAAGCGAATCGAGCTTATTGTAAAGAAAGGGATATAAGAATGAGTGGTCCCCGATTGGGAAGACCGCCGAAAGAGGTGAGCAAAGAAAAAAAGAAAGAGGCACGCTCAGATGAAAGAGTGCGTAATGCCATTGAGGGTAAATTCGGACAGGGAAAGAGGAAATTTAGTCTTGGTCGAGTGATGGCCCATCCGTGTCAACTTAAAGGAATGGGTTCCCAAATTTGTTGATTGAGAGCGGCCTTTTCTCGATGTCGCTTTCTCTCAGCTTTGACCAAACCAAATAACTTAGCACGTTCAGCCAGATAGGTTACTGTATCAGGCTTTTCTCCTCTAGCAATAGCCTTCGCTACATAGTATAGACTCCGAAACACCATCTCTACTGAGATTTTTTCTTTCGGTTGATTTAGAGCAATCGCCACTTCCCCTACCAATTGATTTAAGACCGTATAGAAAATCAAAGTGCAAATAATCTGGATTTGGACACCATTCTTATTACCTACCCATAAATAGGCTAGTCCTAAAAGTCTTTTCGTTAATAAAAAGGCTTCTTCGATTGTCCATCGTCTTCGATATAAATCACAGACCTCTTCGGCGGACAGTTGTTCGGGAGACAACACATTTGTTAAATAGGGCTTGCTGAAAAAGTCAAAAAACGAAAGAAATGTGGGTTAGGGAAGTATGGACTGAAAAAGCATAGATAACTTATCCTTATGGAAACAAATCAAAATACAGATTTTGTTTAATCTATTGTTCCTTTCTGTCTAAAAAGGTCAACACAAATCACTCCTCACAAAAGAGAGGAAAATTAACACCATTTTTCACAAGAAAAACGACTCTACAACTTTTTACTTTTTGTCTTCTGAAGTAGAGTAGAAAGATTCATTACCAAAAAGTTCATCGCAATTACCGTTTCCGAGGTCTCAGGTAGTTTGGCCATCACTCGACCAAGACTAAATTTCCTCTTTCCCTGTCCGAATTTACCCTCAATGGCATTACGCACTCTTTCATCTGAGCGTGCCTCTTTCTTTTTTTCTTTGCTCACCTCTTTCGGCGGTCTTCCCAATCGGGGACCACTCATTCTTATATCCCTTTCTTTACAATAAGCTCGATTCGCTTTTGTTCGATAGATTTTATCCACATGAACCGATTCCGGATAACATCCTGTTTCCCTTTTATATTCTTCTATTCGCGCTTGTAAATCTCCCGATTCGTTGTAATTATCCCAACTTAATTTGTCTAAGAAGACAAAGCCATTCACATTACTTGCCGATATTTTAGCTCCAAACTCTACTGCTTTTCCCGCTTTTCCACGCACTATTGGACGCACGTGAGGTTGGCTTACACTCACAATTCTGTTTTCTACTTTATTTGTCTTTTTTTCATACATTTCTAACTGTTGCTCATACACTTTTCCTATCGTTACAAGCTCTTCTTGCTCTTTTTTCGTTAGTTTTTCTAACTTTGCTCCCTCTTCTATCATTTTTTCTATATGAGACAAGTTTCTTTTTATATATCCTAGTTGTTTTTTTGTTCCTTTTCTTCTTTCTTTTTTTGACACACGACGTTTTTTTGCTATGGCTAAGTACTCTTTTCTTGCCACTTCCCTATAAGTCCTCGGCTTTTCTTTCCTTTTCTCTTTTATTTCTTCATACAGCTTATCTATTATTTTTTCTGTTTTTTCTCTGGCATCATTCAATATTCCTATATCCGTTGGATATTTTATATCTGCTGGTGTACCTGACTTTTCCCGTTAAGTCCAAAATCCAGCAATGCAAACTTCTAGAGGCTTTATCTGGCAAGGGTTTGAGTAATGATTCTCTTGACAGGAAAAAAATATTCTGAAGCCATCATCCCGCTTATCGTTCAAATTTCAAAAACAAAGGATGAAGGGAGTATGAGACTGTAAAATGGAGAAAATCTTAAAGGGCAGGTCAAAAAATGTTGGAATGGTGGACAAAAAACTTTGCCAGTTGTGAATTGGGAGACGAGAGGCTAAACAATCGTGCCTTCTCGATTGGGAAAAAGTTAAGTGAGGGGTTTGGAAAAGCCTTATCAGAAGTGTTTAAGGGAGGAAACGAGTTAAAGAGGGCCTATGAATTTTTGGGAATCCGAAAACAGACTTTGTCAAGATAATAGAGCCGCACTGTGAAATGACAACTGCCGCCGTAGAAGAATATAAGATAATGCTATCAGTCGGAGATACGACCTTCTTAGATTATCGCAATATCAAGGAAAAAAGGGAAGGGTATGGGCCGACTGGAAAAGGAGGGAATGGATTAATACTGCATAGTGCTTTAGCAATTGAGCCAGAAAAAGGACAAGTATTAGGTTTATTATGGCAAAAACTGTGGAATAGGGAGGTAAAAGAAAAGCCCCCAACAGATGAAACGGCGAAGCAGAAAAAAGAAAGACAGAAAGAACAAAGAAAAGCAGCTCGTCAAAGACCATTTGAGGAAAAAGAATCCTACAAATGGGTAGAGGCTCTAAACACCTGTGAGAAACAGGTAGAAAGTTCAACGAGGGTAATTCATGTATTTGACAGAGAAGGAGATGTTTCAGAAGTCTTTGACTCAGTGCGTCAACTCAAGCATACAGGAGTGCTGGTCAGAGCGTCTCATAATCGTAGTTTAGACAAAAATAGTGAACGACTTTGGCAACATTTGGAATCAGAACCGATTCGTTTTCATCAAGAAATCGAGATTCCGAGTACAGGAAAAAGAAAAGCACGGAAGGTTAAGCTTGCCGTCCGATTTTGCTCAGTTAATCTACGAACTCCCTATCGTTTTGATAATCGTGACCCGTTGAATGTCTATGCTGTTTATGCGACAGAAATCGATTGTCCCGAAGGCGAAACTCCTTTATCTTGGATGCTTCTGACTACAGAAGTTGTTGAGACTATTGAGATGGCTGTCACTATTCTTCGTTGGTACACCTACCGATGGCGGGTTGAAGAATTTCATAAAGTCCTTAAGTCTGGTTGTCAGAGTGAGCGTTATCGACTTGCCTCTGATGGAATGAAAACTCTTTTGGGTTTTTTAAGTGTCATTGCTGTTGAACTTTTACACGTTACTTATCTTCATCGTACCCAGCCCGATGCTCTCGCGATTGAAATTCTTAATCCTCTTCAACTTCAGGTGTTAAAAGCAGCCGCCTCTCAAAAACTTCCCCCTATTTTGACTGTTGCTTGGGCTGTCGAGTCTGTTGCTTTTCTTGGTGGTTATCTTGAACATCGTCGTAAAACTCCTCTCGGTATCCAAGTCCTTTGGCGCGGTTGGTTGAAGTTGCATGACCTTTGCCAAGGCTGGCAGCTTGCAATCCGCACTTAACGGGAAAAGTCAGGCTGGTGTACAAGTCGCATCTAACAATAACTTTCCTTCATTTTCTTTTTTTCTGACGCTACACCCGTCGCTTTTTTTTCTATTTCTTTATTAATTTTATTTATTAATTCCATTCCTATTTTTTTACGAAAATGAACCATCATTGACGCATTAAATGCTTCTTTGCTACTATAGCTTTCCATTCCTATAAAGTACTGTAAATAAGGGTTCTCTTTTATTTGTTCTACTGTTTCTCTGTCACTTTTTCCTGAAATTTCTTTGATAATTAATGCTCCTAATGCCATTCTAAATGATTTGGCTGGGGCTCCTTTTTTTTCTGTGAAGTTTTTTGCATATTCTTCCTCATATTCTTCCCAAAGAATCATTTTTGACATTTCTATCCAACGATTTTCTTCGTCTAACTGCCCGCCGAACAGATTTTTCAAGTTTTCTGGTGTTTCAATTGAGTACTTTTGCTTTCGGTACATCTGCTTTCTCTCTTCTTAATGCAATGGTTTTGAGGCATTCTACCCTATTTTCGTGCATTCTAGCGGTTCTTAATTCGCCTACTATTTTTCTCCGTAAAGGTTTCAGCTTTTTTCAGCAAGCCCTAAATACTGATACCAGATTGTTCCCCATAATACTGAGACTAATCTCACCGGATGCTTGCAAGGATTAGAACGGTAATTTCCCATAATGATAATCTCATCTCTGTAATGACTACCTTGAGACAATACTTGTTTGGTTTTGTAAGATGTACCCGCTCTAAATCTGGTTAGAAAAAACTTTTTAGCTTCTGTTAACTGTTAACTGTTAACGGGTGTGACCTTTAGTTGATGAAGGAAAAGAAAAGTGTTAACATGAGATGAAAAGTGACAAAGAGGAAACAATGATGACAGCAAAACTAATTAATGTAGAGGGTTCAAAGATAAAAATAGAACTAACATTAGAACTCAGTCGTTCAATGTTGGATACAGAAATAAATATTCAAAAAGGCTTAAACGAAGTAGGTTGCATCGCCAGCAAAGAAGCCTTGAAATATTTAGATACAGATGGTTCACCCTTAAAAATCGGTGAAGAAATCTGGAAGAGTAAGGGAGAGCAACCGAAAGAATATCAAACACCTTATGGTGAGGTTATAGTGAATCGTCATGTATATCAGCGTTCACCTTTGAGGAAAAACGTATTGCCCCTTAGAAAGAGAAGCAAGGATAATCATAACATCAACGCCATTATTGGCAAAACAGGTATCCTCAAAAATGTCAGGGATGGCAGGCAAAGAGGTGAAAAATGATTTATTAGAAAATCATGGTAGAAAAGTAGCGCTATCCTATATCCAAAGATTGAGTGAAGCAGTAGGAAGTGTGGTACAGGCAAAAGAAGAAGCGTGGAGTTATGCCCCGCCCAAGGAGGATAGCCAAATTGCAACAGTGGGAATAGGATTAGATGGAACCTGTATGCTGATGTGTGAGGATGGCTACCGTGAAGCAATGGTGGGAACCGTTTCCCTATACGATAGTGAAGGCGAACGTCAACCTACAATCTATCTAGGTGCGGCACCAGAGTATGGAAAAAAGAGTTTTCTAGAAAGATTGGAAAGAGAAATTGAGCGAGCGAAAAACCGTTATCCAGAGGCAACATTGGTCGGGATAGCAGACGGGGCAGAATCAAATTGGAAGTTTTTAGAAAAGCAAACGGAAGAACAGATATTAGATTTCTATCATGCCTCTGGTTACTTAGGTGCCTTGGCAGAAGCGTTGCATCCGAATACCGTGTCAAAACAAAAAGAATGGTTGACTGAAAATTGTCGAGAACTCAAGCATGAAAAAGGAAAAGCAGGAGAACTGCTAAATCTGATGAAAGAAGTCAAAGAAGAAAAAAGTCATTCTAAGAATCTTACCGAGAAACTACAAGCGGCGATTACTTATTACGAGAATCATCAGCATCAAATGGATTATGCTGAATACTTAGAGAAAAAGTATCCGATTGGTTCAGGTGTTACGGAAGCAGCTTGTAAGACGTTGGTCAAACAACGATTATGTTGTTCAGGGATGCGATGGAAGGAAAAAGGAGCAGGAATTATTTTGAGCCTACGAGCTTTGGTATTGACCAAGGAACGATGGAGTCAATTTTGGGCAAAACTTGATCAATATGGGTTCCCTGTAGAACCCTGATTACAACAGCTTTTATCAACTAAAGGTCGCACCCCTGTTAACAAATCAAACCACACAAAGCTAAAAAATCCCATATCTACGAGAATTAAACCATTTTCTGGTAATTTAGCTGCCAATTCTTCACACCATATTTTATCATTTGATTTATCATTTTCTGTGTACCATAAAGTAACGGGTCTTTGGGTAAAGGCCAGGGTAATCGCATCTTATTTGTTACAAAAAATACAGACAAAAAGAGAGAAATATAGTGTAAAAAAGAAGCAGTCATCTAAGAGAAGAAAAGGCTATTATTTAAAAAAAGTAAGTGAGTGAGGTCAAAGATGGCAAAAGGCTTCGGCGCAAGAGTTCTAACCCCACAACAAGAAAAAGAAGTCAAAATTATCAAAAGAAGCATACTGAAACATTTTCAGTGCCTAAAAGAACCGAGAACAGGGAGAAGGCAAGACCATAACTTAACAGCAATTGTCACCATAGGAATATTGGCAGTATTGTCAGGGGCAGATGGCTTTGTAGCAATTGAAGCCTATGGCAAAGCCAAACGAGAATGGCTAGAAATGTTTCTAGAGTTACCAAAGGGAATTCCCTCTCACGATACCTTTGGAAGAGTATTTGGAATGTTGGAAACAGAAGAACTAGAAAAAAGTTTTCTGAGCTGGATAAGCAGTCTAACGGAGAAAATGGACATAGAGCTGATACAGATAGATGGAAAAACGAAAAGAGGTTCTTATGATAGGGAAAAAGGACTAAATGCGTTACACAGCATAAGTGCGTGGAGTAGTGAGCGGGGACTGATGTTAGCGCAAAAGAAAGTAGATAGTAAATCTAATGAAATAAAAGCAGTCCCCTTGTTACTGAAGTTACTTAACATCAAGGGGGCAGTAGTAACCCTAGATGCAATGGGAACGCAGACAGAAATCGCAAAACAAATAAAGCAAGGTGAAGGTGACTATGTATTGGCTCTCAAAGGAAATCAGGGCAAACTTAATAAACAAGTTAGGGATTGGTTTAAACAAGCGGTCGCTCAGAACTGGCAAGGAATTGAATACAGTTATCATGAGAAGACAGAAAAAGGACATTACCGTTTAGAAACTCGTCAAGTCTGGACAGTGTCAATCAATCAGCTTTCCGCATTGCATCGCCAAAATCAGTGGGTCGGTTTAGCAACTGCTGTGATGGTTAAAAGTAAAACTCAATTCGGTCATAAAACAACAGAGACGTTTCGCTATTATATTAGCAGTCTTCCTACGGATGCCGAACGTCATAGCCATGTGATTCGTTCTCACTGGAGTATTGAAAATAGTCTGCATTGGGTTTTAGATGTCACTTTTAATGAGGATGCGAGTCGAGTGCGTCAAGGTAATGCGGCTGATAATTTGGGCTTGCTCCGTCGTTTAAGTATTAATTTGCTTAAACATGAGCCATCTCAAAAAAGCTTGAAGATGAAGCGTTATTTGGCGGCGATGGACAACAATTTTCTTCTACAGGTTTTAGCAGCTAGTTCACGGGAGTGATATTCATGAGTATATTTAGCTTCAAATAGGAGGATTGGCAAAATATTGACACCAACAATTATGAATTAGCGAAATTACTTAATCTTTTAGAGTTTAAGTTGATTTTCTTCTCTTTTTAGTTTTTGATATAGTCTATTTTTAAGCTAGATTTCTTTTTTGATTCCACTCTACTAATATGCGATTACCCTGGGGTAAAGGCTTCCACTACCATCATTATTTTACCCCCCAATTTACTCTTTTCTTCTTTACTTATTTTCATATTTTTCCTTATCTGCTCTAGCGTTTAGCCATCTGCTATCCACACTGCACTAAACTTTTCTCTTATTTTTTCCCATTTTTCTCCTACTTGGAGCTTCTTCCCTTTTTCGGCTGCTTTTTCTAACACTCCTTTTAGTAATATTGCAAATATTTCGGCTGGCACATTCATCATTCTTTTTGATACTGCCTGTTTGCTTACTTTTAATGATGCTACCCATAGCAATCCCTCTTCCTCTAACAGTCTTACCGCTTCACTTATACCCGCTATTTGACGATACACTATACTTAACACTAATGCCACCATTACTGGTAAATTTAGCACCCTATCTCTCATCATTTTCTCATGAGTTCCCTGTAAATATTTTAATGGTGTAAACATTGTGGGTTCTAGTAATTCAAACAACTCTTTTGTTATTTCAGGGATTTCTACCCCTGGCTGATTTGTCTTACGACGTAAGTCTGGGTTTCCTTTTCTCCGAGGATGTTGTCTTGCCATTTGTTTTTTGCTCACTTTTTTATATACTAACCTTTTTTTCAGCCTACTCTTACTTCCGCCTGCTTTTAGGCTAATCTTTTGTGAGTAGGCATTTTGGCTTAAGTTGACACCAATGGTGATGGCCAAACTACCTGAGACCTCGGAAACGGTAATTGCGATGAACTTTTTGGTAATGAATCTTTCTACTCTACTTCAGAAAACAAAAAGTAAAAAGTTGTAGAGTCGTTTTTCTTGTGAAAAATGGTGTTAATTTTCCTCTCTTTTGTGAGGAGTGATTTGTGTTGACCTTTTTAGACAGAAAGGAACAATAGATTAAACAAAATCTGTATTTTGATTTGTTTCTATAAGGATAAGTTATCTATGCTTTTTCAGTCCATACTTCCCTAACCCACATTTCTTTCGTTTTTTGACTTTTTCAGCAAGCCCTAAGTATTCAGCATAATCCATTTGATGCTGATGATTCTCGTAATAAGTAATCGCCGCTTGTAGTTTCTCGGTAAGATTCTTAGAATGACTTTTTTCTTCTTTGACTTCTTTCATCAGATTTAGCAGTTCTCCTGCTTTTCCTTTTTCATGCTTGAGTTCTCGACAATTTTCAGTCAACCATTCTTTTTGTTTTGACACTGTATTAGGATGCAACGCTTCTGCCAAGGCACCTAAGTAACCAGAGGCATGATAGAAATCTAATATCTGTTCTTCCGTTTGCTTTTCTAAAAACTTCCAATTTGATTCTGCCCCGTCTGCTATCCCGACCAATGTTGCCTCTGGATAACGTTTTTTCGCTCGCTCAATTTCTCTTTCTAATCTTTCTAGAAAACTCTTTTTTCCATACTCTGGTGCCGCACCTAGATAGATTGTAGGTTGACGTTCGCCTTCACTATCGTATAGGGAAACGGTTCCCACCATTGCTTCACGGTAGCCATCCTCACACATCAGCATACAGGTTCCATCTAATCCTATTCCCACTGTTGCAATTTGGCTATCCTCCTTGGGCTACTGGGTCGTGTTCTAAACCTGTGGAAAAGAGTAATAATAAATAAATGTAAATCTTAAAATTGGTGTGCCATGCTATTCAAAGCAATTGTTTGCCCAAGTTGTCAAAGTACGGATATTGTGAAACACGGCCCCTCTGGGGAGGGGAAAGAGCGTTACAGATGTCGTAATACAGAATGTAAGCGTTGCACATTTATCTTAAACTATACTTATAAAGGTTATTTGCCAGAAGTAAAGGAAAAGATTGCCGAAATGGCAATGAATGGTAGTGGCATAAGGGATACAGCCCGTGTGCTGAGGATTAGTCCATCAACAGTGATTAGTGAACTAAAAAAAAAGAGTCTAGTTTAGTATTCGTCAACGAAAAAAAACTAGCAGAACTGGAACCCAGTCAGAGTATTGTAACGCTCTGCCAATGGAATGACGTGGAAGCAGAACTCGACGAAATGTGGGGTTTTGTGAAGAGCAAAAAAGAGCAAAGATGGTTATGGCACGCTATTGCTCATAAGACAGGTGAGATATTAGCTTATGTTTTGTCTGGTCACAAAGACGAAGCATTTCTAAGGCTAAAAGAGTTGTTAGAACCTTTTGGTATTACTCAATATTATACAGATGGATGGGGGGCTTACGAACGACATATTGAGCCAGCATTGCATGAGGTGGGTAAGTATAATACTCAAAAAATCGAACGAAAGCACTTGACATTGAGAACTCGAATAAAGAGATTAGCGAGAAAAACGATTTGTTTCTCCAAATCTATTGTGATGCACGATATTGTCCTTGGATTATTTATCAATCGCTTTGAATTTGGATGTCTTATTTAGATGTGCTTCCACAGATTCAGAACACTACCAAGATTATCCCTACCGTTGCGACTATGCAGTTGTCTTTGATGTTCTAGGAATGATTCACATTGCATTAGAAACAGGCTGAAACCACCTAGTACCGCCTCTTTTAGGCTGTAGGTTGTATTTGGACTGGGTTGGCGAGGGTCTTTCATTTTCTCTATACTTGCTACCAAGTACGCTATCAGACCAGTCATACTGATTATTCCTTGCATCTTTTCTTCCTCTCTGGCTACCCTGACTTTTCCCGTTAAGTGCGGATTGCAAGCTGCCAGCCTTGGCAAAGGTCATGCAACTTCAACCAACCGCGCCAAAGGACTTGGATACCGAGAGGAGTTTTACGACGATGTTCAAGATAACCACCAAGAAAAGCAACAGACTCGACAGCCCAAGCAACAGTCAAAATAGGGGGAAGTTTTTGAGAGGCGGCTGCTTTTAACACCTGAAGTTGAAGAGGATTAAGAATTTCAATCGCGAGAGCATCGGGCTGGGTACGATGAAGATAAGTAACGTGTAAAAGTTCAACAGCAATGACACTTAAAAAACCCAAAAGAGTTTTCATTCCATCAGAGGCAAGTCGATAACGCTCACTCTGACAACCAGACTTAAGGACTTTATGAAATTCTTCAACCCGCCATCGGTAGGTGTACCAACGAAGAATAGTGACAGCCATCTCAATAGTCTCAACAACTTCTGTAGTCAGAAGCATCCAAGATAAAGGAGTTTCGCCTTCGGGACAATCGATTTCTGTCGCATAAACAGCATAGACATTCAACGGGTCACGATTATCGAAACGATAGGGAGTTCGTAGATTAACTGAGCAAAATCGGACGGCAAGCTTAACCTTCCGTGCTTTTCTTTTTCCTGTACTCGGAATCTCGATTTCTTGATGAAAACGAATCGGTTCTGATTCCAAATGTTGCCAAAGTCGTTCACTATTTTTGTCTAAACTACGATTATGAGACGCTCTGACCAGCACTCCTGTATGCTTGAGTTGACGCACTGAGTCAAAGACTTCTGAAACATCTCCTTCTCTGTCAAATACATGAATTACCCTCGTTGAACTTTCTACCTGTTTCTCACAGGTGTTTAGAGCCTCTACCCATTTGTAGGATTCTTTTTCCTCAAATGGTCTTTGACGAGCTGCTTTTCTTTGTTCTTTCTGTCTTTCTTTTTTCTGCTTCGCCGTTTCATCTGTTGGGGGCTTTTCTTTTACCTCCCTATTCCACAGTTTTTGCCATAATAAACCTAATACTTGTCCTTTTTCTGGCTCAATTGCTAAAGCACTATGCAGTATTAATCCATTCCCTCCTTTTCCAGTCGGCCCATACCCTTCCCTTTTTTCCTTGATATTGCGATAATCTAAGAAGGTCGTATCTCCGACTGATAGCATTATCTTATATTCTTCTACGGCGGCAGTTGTCATTTCACAGTGCGGCTCTATTATCTTGACAAAGTCTGTTTTCGGATTCCCAAAAATTCATAGGCCCTCTTTAACTCGTTTCCTCCCTTAAACACTTCTGATAAGGCTTTTCCAAACCCCTCACTTAACTTTTTCCCAATCGAGAAGGCACGATTGTTTAGCCTCTCGTCTCCCAATTCACAACTGGCAAAGTTTTTTGTCCACCATTCCAACATTTTTTGACCTGCCCTTTAAGATTTTCTCCATTTTACAGTCTCATACTCCCTTCATCCTTTGTTTTTGAAATTTGAACGATAAGCGGGATGATGGCTTCAGAATATTTTTTTCCTGTCAAGAGAATCATTACTCAAACCCTTGCCAGATAAAGCCTCTAGAAGTTTGCATTGCTGGATTTTGGACTTAACGGGAAAAGTCAGTCTGGCTACCTTGTTGTCCTTTCCCATTATCCTTTTTTTCTACAACCCTTACCTCGCCTTAAATTTAGAATTGCTGTTGTCTGTTTGCCTGAATCTCACCCCACTCTTTATGAGTTTTTGGACTATGCCGAGAAGATTGGAGAGGTTTACTCTTTCCATGAGCGTCGTCGTCATGGTCGCGATTGGCATGACTATCATTATCGTTGGACTTATCACTTGCCCCTAAGAGATGGTTCCGCCGCCCTCAATACTCATTGGTTCGAGGTTACCGTTACTCGCCGTTCTGACGGTCAGGTTCTCTTTCACAACGATTGGATTACCGACCTTTTTCCCCAAGCCGATAACATTGTTGAGTTAGTCAGTGTCGCTCGCTCTCGTTGGAAAACCGAAAATGAGAACCATAATACTCTTAAGACTCAGGGCTACCATCTAGAACACAATTTTGGACATGGTGACCACCATCTTGCTACCTTTTTGCTCACCTTAAATTTACTGGCTTTCTTGTTTCACACCGTTTTACAGCTTTTAGATGAGTCCTACCAACGTATCCGACTACTTTTAGGGACTCGAAGATGCTTTTTTTCCCATTTACGCACTCTTACTACCTATTTTGTCTTTGATAGCTGGCAACACCTTCTTGATTTTATGCTTGAGCCATTTGACTCTCTGCCCGCCACTAATTCCTCCTGATTTTTCAAATTTAGAATTGCTGTATCGGGGGAAGGTTTTGGCTGCTTAAATTTTATAGCACCCAAACTTACGCCTTGGACTACTAGTGGTCTGTCAATTTTCTATTTGTGGATAAAGACGCTTGAGACGGATACGAGCCTCAGCCGTCGTGAATTGCCAATCTACCGACTTTTGGGAATGATTGCGCTGAGTGTACCAAGCCGTTGTTTCTTGCTCTAAAGTTTCCCGATCTGGAATTCGACGAGCTAGGCATTGCCGAGTCATTGCGGACAGCTCGTTTTCAGCAATATTAAGCCAACTGCCATGTTTTGGGGTATGGTGAATTTCCAACCGTTCGACTAGACGACGAGCCGTGGAAGGCTCAAATGCTTCATATAGTGAGGCAAGTTTGTGAGTATTTAGCTGATCACATACTAAAATGACTTTGTCGTTATCAGCATAGTCGTTATCGAGTAAATTCTTAATTTCTGTTGCCCAGTCAACCGATGTTCTACGTTCACTGACAACTGTCTTTCGCCACCCAGACAAGGGTTCTGTAAACATAAAGATATTGGCTGTTCCATTGCGTTCATATTCGTAATCATGCGCCTCTGGCTGTCCAGGTTTGGCTGGTAGAGGAAGGCGGGTTTCTTTGACCAATTGTATAGGTTGCTCATCCATGCAAATCACTGGACAATTGGGGTCATAGGGTCGGTGATAAATTTCTAGAACATCTTCCATGTTAGACACAAATTCGGCACTCTTTTCTGGTGGAATCACGTACATCTGTCGCAGATGAGGTTTTAGTTCATTTTTTTTAACACTTGACGCACGGTTTCGTGACTAATTGCTGGCACAATTTCTAACTCGACCGCCTTGTCGGCTAGTAACCTCAATGTCCAACGGGCTTGACCAGCAGGCGGTTCTCCACAACGTAAGGCGATTAGTTTTGCTTCTACCTCTCCATCAATAATCGGTTGACGAGGCGGCGTTTTGCGGGGCTTGCGGCTTAATGCTGACTCCACACCTTCATTGACCAATCGCTCCCTGAGATTGGCGACTGTGTTACGGTGACAACTAAAGGCGGCGGCAGCTTCCTCATCCGTCCATCCTTGTCCATTCACATCAATGTTTAACAGAATATTGGCGTGCTTAATTTTGTAAGCCGCTCCTTTGCCGATGGATACCAAATCTTTTAGGGTCTGACGTTCTTCTTGACTTAATCGGACAATATAGGTCTTGAGCATGGTTACTTATTACGATATCTGTTGAGGTAATGAATAGCCTCTCCATTTTCCCTCAAATTCACAATCTTTAGCTTGACAGACCACTAGGGTCATTTTTCAGTCCTCTTTTTAGTGGTTTTTCCCTTTTTCTAGTTTACACTCGACTTGTGTGTACACAGTAGCCAACATTGGGGGGCTGGAGGGGGCAAAACGGGGTTGACAGGTAGATGTGTGTACACAGTAGCCTTTGAAAGGGGGGAATCTGTGAATAGTGATCGCTTTTTGAAGGGAGAAAATGGGAAATAGGCGATCGCGCTTTTGGACTGGCCGAGTTGGGCCGCGATAGAACATTTCCAAACAAAATTAAGATAAGGTCTGCGATCGCGGTTTGGCAGATGATCAAGAGTGGTCATGGGAAAAAAAAGAAGAAAGGGGCGATTATGTTGTGAAGTGGCGATCGCGTTACCATGGAAGATTGTTCAACCTTGAAATACCCTCAGAGGAAAAACTGTGACCGTTAGAGTTCGTATTGCCCCCAGTCCAACGGGAAACTTACATATTGGCACAGCCAGGACTGCTGTATTTAACTGGCTATATGCGCGGCATCATGGCGGCCAATTTATTCTTCGCATTGAAGATACGGACTTAGAGCGGTCAAAGGCAGAATATACAGAAAATATTGAATCAGGACTGCGGTGGTTAGGACTAGATTGGGATGAAGGCCCATTTTTCCAGACCCAACGCCTTGAGCATTATCGCCAAGCCATCCAAACCCTATTAGATAAAAAGTTAGCATACCGTTGCTACTGCACCTCGGCAGAACTAGAGCAAATGCGAGAACAACAAAAGGCTGCCAATCTTGCCCCCCGTTACGATAATCGTCATCGTCATTTAACCCCAGAACAGGAAGCTGCCTTTATTGCCGCAGGTCGCAAACCGGTGATTCGCTTTCAAATTGAAGATGACCGTGAAATTGTCTGGCAAGATCAAGTCCGCGATCGCGTTGTGTGGAAAGGGAGTGATCTAGGGGGTGATATGGTCATTGCCCGTACTGCCGATCAAGAAGGAGCAACCTTTGGCCAACCCCTCTATAACTTGGCAGTGGTGGTGGACGACATTGATATGGAGATTACCCATGTGATTCGGGGCGAAGATCATATTGCCAATACTGCTAAACAAATTCTGTTATACGAAGCCCTAGAAGCTAAAGTTCCTGAATTTGCTCATACACCCTTAATTTTGAATAAAGAAGGAAAAAAACTCTCTAAACGAGATGGGGTCACTTCCATTGATGACTTTAAAAAAATGGGTTTTGTCCCCCAGGCAATGGCCAATTATATGACCCTATTAGGTTGGACTCCACCGGACTCAACGCAGGAAATTTTTAGCTTGACCCAGGCGGCAGAAAGCTTTAGTTTAGAACGGGTTAATAAGGCCGGAGCTAAATTTGATTGGGATAAATTGGACTGGATCAATAGTCAATATCTCCATCATCTACCGGCTCCAGAGTTAGTTAAATTATTACTTCCCTATTGGCAAGAGGCAGGTTACAATTTCACCCTCGAACAAGATGGAGCTTGGTTAGAACAATTAACCGTTTTAATTGCCCCCAGTTTAACCCGTTTACAAAATGCAGTGGCAGAAAGCCAACTTTTATTAACAGAAACGGTTGAAATTAAAGAAGATGCCCAACATCAATTAGAACAGGCTGGTGCAAAGGAGGTTTTAAGGCAAATTTTAGCTTTTCTGCAAACAGGGGAAACCCTAACAGCAGATGTGGCCAAGGAACAGCTTAATCAAATTACCAAAAGCTTGGGAGTTAAAAAAGGAGTTGTGATGAAATCTCTGCGGGCGGGTTTAATGGGAACATTGCAGGGGCCAGATTTAACGCAATCCTGGTTACTGTTAAATCAAAAAGGTTGGGATCAAATCCGTTTAAGTCAGGTTTTAGCAAACGGTTAATTTGACTTGTGCCTCTTTTTGAGGGGAGTGACCAGGGAAGCGGCGATCGCCACTGCTTGCCAAAGCAGATCGGGATGTTGCTCTAATTGGGGAAAAGTTCGATCTCGTTTTTCTAGTTCATTTAAGAGCGGGACTAATTGGGAACGGGCATAACTCCCATAGGCAATACCAGCGATCGCTCGACCATTAGACGGAGAATTGTCTAGCAGGTTAAGACTTTTGAGCTTAGAGAGGGTGTGGGCATTGGTTCCCCCCGCTAACTGCACATAGCCTGGTAAATCGGATGCCAGCACTTTCTGGGCTAAACGGATCGCCGCATGGGTTGTGCCTTTGCCAATATCTCCACTCATGGAACGACCGTCGGTTTGCCAAATGAGGGGACAGGGTAACGGCTGAATCAAGTGATCTAAAAAATGGAGATAGTCCAAAACGTCTGGCTGTTCAGGACAACTAATGGCCAATATTTTCAAACGTTTAACGCTAGGCGCGATCGCTGACCAGAGGGTTTGAAATGCCTGTTGATGACCGACCTGGGTATGGAGTTCTAGGGCATCAATAGGATAGAGCCTTAACAGCGAAGCAATTTCCGTCGGGATAACTTGATGGGAATGGGCTGTAATCAAACCGAGGGGACAAATCGGCAGACAACGACCGCAACCATAGCAACGTTGGGGCATAATGCCATTGTTATTAATCGCTTGGGCGGGGCAAATACTCTCGCAGGGACGGGGACAGTTGGTCGGACAATAAATCGGGTCAAAATAGGCTTTCCGAAAATGAGGATCTTCGCCATCATTCAAGCTAACCATCAGCCAGGGCGAGCTAGAGGGAGAAAAGCCCCGTTTTTGGGCTTCAGTGACTAAATTTTGGGCCACAGTGATGCCTTCCTGAACTGCTTCGATTACTGCCCCATCAGCCGCCAGATCAATGCAATCTATTCCTGCCAAACCATAAGTGATCGCCAAACTCCGTAAAGCCGGTAAATCTTGAAAACTTGCCCCACCAATTAATTTGACCCAGGTTCCCGTTTGTAGCGATCGCAAAGGAGAGGTTGAACAATTAAGGGTCATTACTAAAGTTATGCCTGCAAAATTTGGGTCGCAGTCAATTGTAGATCGGGAAAGAGTAAAATATTTAGGGCTTGCTGAAAAAGTCCACAAAACGAACCTAGATGCCACAGGGCGCGAAAAATGGTGACTTCAGAGATCAGTTTCCAGTTTTACCTCACATTTTTCCAGCAAAGTGCATGGATTTTGAGCCTCCAAATGCCATAACCTTGCATCTGATCGTTTGTAAAATGCCTGAAAGTATTGTCTAGCAAGGATTTTATCCTTATTCAGCAAGCCCTATTTAAACTTGTTAGATCATCAAAAAATCCCCCTAAAAAAGGAGGATCAGTAGAGATTAAAGTTTTGAACCTAAAAGCGTTGTATTTGGATTAGGCCATCCATTCCGTATGGAAGAATTCTCCCCTGGGCTTATCAGTGCGTTCGTAGGTATGGGCCCCAAAATAATCCCGTTGAGCCTGGGTAAGATTCTGCGGTAAACTGGCTCGGCGATAACTATCAAAGTAGTCTAGAGAAGCACTAAAGGCTGGAACCGGAATCCCCAATTCATTGGCGAGGATTAACACTTCGCGCCAGGCTGCTTGCCGATCCAGAATACTTTGTTTAAATTCTGGTGCTAATAACAAATTCGGTAGGGCCGGATTATCATTAAAGGCTTTTTTGATCTTATCGAGAAAACCGGCTCGAATAATACATCCCCCTTTCCAAATCCGTGAAATTTCGGGCAAGTTAATATTGTAATTGAACTCAGCCGAAGCTTTGGCAATTAAGGCCATCCCCTGGGCATAAGAACACATTTTAGAACAATAAAGTGCGTCACGTACCTTGGGAATAAAGGCTTCTACATCACCACTATATTGATGGGTTGGCCCTCTTAACGCTTGGGATGCCGCTACCCGTTCAGCTTTAAAAGAAGACATTACCCTGGCATTCACCGCCGCATACATGGTTGGGATGGGAACGCCTAACTCTAGGGAGCTAACAATTGTCCAACGCCCTGTTCCTTTTTGACCCGCCGAATCCAAAATTAAATCAATAAGATGCTGTTGGGTTTCGGGATCTACATAGCTGAAAATATCCGCCGTAATTTCAATTAAAAAGGAATTGAGTTCATCGGTGGTATTCCATTCACTAAAAACAGAATGTAACTTCTCATTACTCAAACCTAACCCGTTGTGTAGCACATCATAGGCTTCGGCAATTAACTGCATGTCTCCATACTCAATGCCGTTATGCACCATTTTGACATAATGACCAGCACCGCCGGGCCCTACATAGGTGACACAGGGGCCATCATCCACTTGAGCAGCAATTTTAGTGAGGATTGGCTCTAGTTCCTGGTAAGCAGTTTGGGTTCCTCCGGGCATAAGGCTTGGCCCTTTAAGGGCACCTTCTTCACCACCGCTTACTCCCATGCCGACAAAACCTAATCCCGTAGATTCAAGATCCTTTGTCCGACGTTCCGTATCTTCGTAGAGGGAGTTACCGCCATCAATGATCATGTCTCCGGCTTCAAGCAAGGGTTTAAGTTGTTCAATGACCGCATCTACGGGGCCACCGGCTTTAACCATGACCAGAATTTTGCGCGGCCGTTCTAAGGTTTGCACAAATTCTTCCAGGCTATAGGCTGCTTTAACGTCTTTGCCCTGGGCACGAGTGGCCATAAAGGTTTGAGTTTTTTCAGGACTACGGTTATAAACCGCAATAGGAAAACCCCGACTCTCGACGTTGAGGGCTAGGTTTTCTCCCATAACAGCTAACCCGATAACACCAAAGGTTCGTTTTGTCATAATTACTTCCGATGAGGCTGTTGGCAAGGTAAATTCACTAAGGCAAATTCACTTTTTAGGGTAACTTGCTTTTTAGGATTACCCACCATTCTCGTCGGAGATTCTTAACAAATTCAGGGTGTCAGCAGGATTAATTGTCGTTGTTGTAGCGATCGCAGTTTATCGGGGGAAAAGGGACAAGTTTCTAGTAATTGACTGACTGGGGCTTGGGGATACTGCTCACAGGCCTGTAAAAAAGCAAATTCCTCATCATCTAGTTCAATCGGTCGATAGTCATAGTCAAACAAGCTAGGACTAGGCCAACCTGTCATGCAAGGGTGTCGTTCTGGAATGGCTGCCAATAGGTTTGCATCCTCCGACCAATCGGTGCGAAAGAAAGGTGGTTTAGCAAGGAAAAATTCGTAGTGAGTAATCTCTGGATCAAGCATTTCAATCAGTCGGTAGCGATCGCGTTCGGTGAGGGATTGAGCACGTTCCATGAGATCGGGAGCTTTTTCAAGAAGACGTTCTAGCTGCCAATAAAGGGGATTGGAAAAACCGACAAATTCCAGACCGGCCACGTCAATGAGTTGAAAAAGAGTGTGAATATTGTAATCGACTTCCCGGGGATGGACATACATATCCGCAAAGGATTCATCCCGATGATTTTCCATTGACCATCGTTCTTTTTCCCGTTTAACGAGGCGATTATTTTCCGGCAAACTGGCTAAAATTTCTCGTCCTACCTTGACTCCATCTCGATAATCTCCTTTTTTTTCTCCCTGAAGTAAGGCGATCGCCTGTTGCATCAGTTGAATTTCCCAGCGACCCAGTTCGGCATAAACGAAAATATGAAACAAACCGCCAGCCGCTAATTTACTGGCCAAGGCCTTAATACCGGCGATCGGATCGGGAAGGTGATGTAAAACGCCCACACAGTTGATATAGTCAAAAGTTCCAGGTAACTGGGCGGCATTTTCCAGGTTGAGATGCTGAAAACTGACCCCAGATCGTACCACTCCCGACTGTTGACAGCGTTTTTGGGCCACTTCTAAAGCCTTTTCGCTTAAATCAATGCCCACAATTTCCGCTTCAGGATTGAGATAAATCAGATATTCCGTACCAACTCCAGTGCCGCAACCTGCGTCTAAAATCCGAATATTTTGTTGGCTGGGTTTTCGTCCTGTACAAAAGCTATAGACTGCATTCCAGTTCCATCGCCAGTTATAGCCTGGGGGTGGTTCATCCAGTAGAGGTTCTGGTGGAAAGGGGTAGGTATTGTAAAGACCTTGGACAGCTTGGTGTTGGGGAGAGTGGGGCGTTATCGTCATGCAGTGGTTCTGGGAGGCAAGTTAACCAAAGACCATTCTATAGACCTGTTGGTCTTTTTTCTCTATTGATCGACTGCCAGGTCATAATGGGAAAAGATCTAGGCGTTATCAAGAGATTAAAGAAATATAATGCGTCATTGTTTTGTTTTTATCACCGTTTTTTCGGAAGAAGGCGGAATTCAGTCCTATGCCAAGGATGTTTTGGCAGCTTATTTAGAGGGATTAGACCAGTCACCGTCCTTAGATTCCTCATCTCCTGTAGCCGAGATTTTTCTATTACGCGATTCCTCGGATTGTCACAATCCTTTTAATGATGATCGACTAAAATTCCATTATCTCAAAACATTACCAGCCTGGCGGGGTCGTCTGAAATTAGCGATCGCCCTTCTACAGGCCTTTAAACTGGAAAAACCCCAACGGGTATTCTGTGGCCATAGTAAGTTATCTCCCCTCATTGCTCTGCTCTGCCGTCTTTTTGGCATTCCCTATATGGTAATGACCTATGGCAAAGAAGTTTGGGACCCCTTACCCATCCTAGAAAAACTGGCCTTACATCAAGCAGACGCGATCTGGACAATAAGCCGTTATAGCCGCGATCGCCTCTGTCAAGCCAATCAGATTGAACCAGAGCGAGTGCAAATCGTCCCCTGCATCGTGGATGGAGATGTGTTCTGTCCTGGCCCAGCGTCTCCAGCGTTAATGGAGCAATATGGGTTAGCGGGTCATAAAGTTTTAATCACCATTGCCCGTCTTTGGTCTGGAGATATTTATAAAGGTGTGGATGTCACCTTAAGGGCCTTACCGCAAATTTTATGCAACTATCCCCAACTTAAATATTTGGTGATTGGTCGCGGCGATGATCAACCCCGACTAGTCCGATTAACCCAAGAATTAGGGGTGACTGAACAGGTTATTTTTGTGGGTTTTGTCCCCTCCGAAAATTTAGTGGATTACTATCGTCTTGCGGATGGTTATGTCATGCCTTCTCAGGAAGGATTTGGCATTGTTTATCTAGAAGCGTTGGCCTGTGGTGTGCCGGTGATTGCCGGTGATGCAGATGGTTCGGCAGATCCACTTCAAGATGGCCAATTAGGTTGGCAAGTTCCTCACCGCAATGTAGATGCTGTTGCTAAGGCTTGTATTGAGTTATTAAATAACAAAAATTGTCAAACTCTAAAACCTCAATTAAGGGAGAAAACTCTCAAAAAATTTAGCAAGATTGCTTTAGTGCAAGTTTTACAGTCTGTCGTAGAGAATTAATCTATCCTTAGATAGAGGTAACGGTTTTTGATTTCCAGAAAACTGGGAAATATAGGTAAAAATGCACAAAAAAGATTAAAATTCGGCTAAAGTCTGAAGATTGTCACCTTGAGTTTAGAGAGTTGTGTCAAAAACCTCTCTGATCTCAATATATCTTTGCGACATTTTTGCTCTTACTCACACAACTCTAAGGTAATTTTCGATGGATGTACAACTCATCAATATTGGTTTTGGTAATATCGTCTCTGCCAATCGAGTGATTACGATTGTGAGTCCCGAATCTGCTCCCATTAAACGGATTATTAGTGACGCTCGTGAACGGGGACAATTAGTCGATGCTACCTATGGTCGTCGCACTAGAGCAGTAATTATTACAGATTCTAGCCATGTAGTGTTGTCGGCCATTCAACCAGAAACAGTTGCCCACCGCTTTGTTATTAGCAAGGAACCTGGCACTAACGGCACGTAATTGATTTTATATTGATTTTACGGCGATCACGCTTTGCAATTATTAAGTGAGAATTAATAAAATAACCTGAGTTCGGGATAAGCTAAAAGCCAGAAGCCTTGCTGAATAAGGGCTGTTATCGTATCCATGACTCTATTGGGTTCGTTCTGAACTCGTGCTGAGACCGTTTATCTGGAAAAGTCTCAATATTGGAACTTGTCGGCTCCATTTTGATACGACACGACAGAATAACGGAAAAATTGGAGAAACATACATCCTTATGGAGTCGCCGTCGATAAAATTTTCTCTAATAATTTGTCTAAACTCGCCGCTTGAACTTGTCCATTGAGCACTTCTCCATTTATTATAATAAAAGGAGTTCCTGGAATTCCCATACTTTCTGCTAAATCAGTATCTTTTTTAATGAAAGCATCAGCAGAACTGCTATGTCGATCATGATTAAACTGATTAATATCTATCCCCAATTCCTGAGCAATCGACAGATATAAGGCCTCTCCCAATTTATCTTGATGTGAAAATAATGCATCGTGGTACTGCCAAAATTTTCCCTGTTGACCTGCCGCCCAAGCTGCTTTTGCAGCAGACATTGCATTAGGATGAACTGCTGTAAGTGGGATATTTTTATAGATTAGTGCTACATCATTTCCATGCTTTTCAATAAACTGCCTTATCGGTTCCTGAGCCTGTGCGCAGTATGGACATTGAAAGTCAGAAAATTCTATAAGGATAATCTTGCTTTGCGGAGAGCCTTTAATAGGAGATTGACCTATCACACTCTGAGGATTTGTCTTCATTCTCTCTAAAAATGCCTGTCTTTCTTGCTGCTGTTTTCCCGCCTTCTCACGTTGGTATGTCTGGATCGACTGAATTAGTATTTCGGGATGATTTCGTATAATCTGTAAAACTTTTTGCTCCAAGTCTGGTGTATCTGCTCGACTTGAAACTGGCCAAGTTAACATCACGAGAAAAATAGAACAAACAAGAAATTTAAATAGAGTTAATGAACTATAAAAGCGATTATCTACTGAGTTAAATAATGCCAATTTTTTACATAGCAAGTCCATTTCATACTGATAGAATTTAATATGCATACTTGAAGTCATGCTAGGTAAGAAAGTTAGAATTTTATTAGTAATGGCAAGTCGCAAACGTTATAGATTTTCAGGTGAAAAAAGGAAAATTGAGAGTTTTAAGGCATTGCTTTGTCTTAAGCACCGATAAAATTTAATTTGTAACCTCAAAGCGTTACTAAGAAAAGGGGATAAGATTTTGTCGGAAACGTCATGTGGTTAAAATGGTCGCTTTTCAAGTCATAAAACAAAAAGTGGGAGCCTTTAATTCTTAATTCGGCGTTGTCAAAATTAAAGATGATCTAAATGGGCATAGAGTTGAAAACGCTTTGATAGCAAGGTTTTCGCCATGTTGCAATTCATAATTCATATTCTGATCTGACAACGCTCTTAATTCTGTCGCGATTCCAAACCTTAATCAGGCTGTACCAACGTTCGCCTCTCTCGCAGAGTTTAATCTTAAATGAAAATGGCTGGAAAGCTTTGTCAAGCAAGGATAAGTAGTTATGCAAAATAAACTACCCCTTAGACAAAGCTGGAAGCATTGCTGCCTAATGTTTTACAATGCTGCCATCCAGCCAATATTCACGAACTTATTTCGTGCATAGATAAGGGCTCGTATCGTTATTCGCAGTACTAATACTTCCACCACAGCTACTGCCATACTCACTCGCAGCACTTGGTGTTGGTATAGTACCCGCATAAATTGGGAAATTTCCGCCACAGGTATAACAAAGTGCCGCAGAGTTCAGTGTGACTGTCCCAGTACCGGTTCCTATGTGTGGAACTGGTGTGGACTGCTTATTTGGTAGGACAGGCGAAGGAGGATCGTTCTGTAATTGCTGATTGGGGGGGTACTTCGTCTGAGCAGTCACTGCTACTGTTGTTAAAAAAACTGGCATCAAAGCCAATAATGCAATGTGTTTAATATTCATGGGGATCTCCTTAACGCTGATATACTAATAGCTCAATGCTACGTCATCTTCGTGAAAATAAACAATGTTTATTTACAAGTCTTAACATTAGCCAGGTGGACGGACAGGATAATGGGTGATCGGAGCAGAATAAAACCCTTATCTTAGGCTAACGTTCGGCAATAAGCTGTTTTAGCCTTGGCGACCATATAGCAATGGAACAAAAACAATCTTTTTTTTACAGTAACCTAACCCTGTCTCTGACAAAGGGGCAATCATTAACAGCTTAAAGTGGCCCTGGCGAGGGCGATTAGTTGAGCATAGGGAGCTTGAGCCAGATTGACTTTTTTGGCCGTGGCGCGATCGCTGCCCATCAGTCCCTGGGTTTGCCCCAATTGCAGAGCTAAGACTTTGCCCTGATCATTTTGAATTTTTAATTCCTGGGATTGGCGATTGTAGCTACAGCGATAAATGCGACCCTGATAGTCAAAATGAGTAGGAGATTTAGAAATTACGGTAGAGTTTAGGGGTAAGCGAATCCCCACTAATTCTAATTGTAGCGTTGTGTTGCTCTTAAAATGATTTTCCTGTAATTTATAGGCAATATCCACAGAGGACGGCAAGGGAAAATATTCTCCCCAACGCCAGGCGATCGCGCCGATCGCAGTTTGGCTCGTAGAATCTAAAAGCTCCAAACGGAGATGATTTTTGCCAACAATCTTTTGTTCCAGAATGCGAACTTGAGGAGTCCAAAAAATAGGAAATTCATTACCAATGCCCCAGGGTTGGAGTTGTTCAATTTGCTGACAAAGTTCAAAAGTCAGTTGGGAAAAATTGGCTTGGGCATCAATTTTAATGAGAGGTTTTAACTGTTCTGGTTCTAGACATTGATTGGCAAAAATGGATAAACGCTCTTGAAAAGCAGTTAAATTTTGGGACGGTAAACTAAAACCTCCGGCGGCCCGATGTCCCCCAAATTTACCTAATAAATCTTGACAGAATACCAGTGCCTCAAAAATATGAAATTCATCAATACCCCGTGCCGAACCTCGAATATTTGCTTCTCCTTCCTCTTCTGTCCCAATAAAAACAGGCACACCATACCGTTCAACCAAACGGGAGGCGACAATGCCAATGACACCATGATGCCAATGGGGCTGCACAACCACTAAAACTCGCTCTTTTTCCCAGGGAAGGGATTTACCCTCAATGTAGGCGATCGCCTCGGTTTCAATTTGTTCGCAAAGTTCCTGGCGTTGTTTATTAATTTGTTCACATTGCATGGCCCGCTCTAGGGCAATTCCTTCATCTTCAGTGGTCAACAATTCAATCACCACTTGAGGATCACCAATGCGACCGATCGCGTTAATGCGTGGCCCTAAGCGAAAGCCAATATCATCCGGTTTGAGAGCCTTTTGCTGATCATTAACACCGGCTAATTGAATGAGAGCTTGTATCCCTTTAATTTGGGAATGGGGTAATCTTTTTAAACCTCGTTTGAGCCAACGACGATTGACACCGACGAGGGGAGCGAGATCAGCAATCGTTCCTAAGGTATAAAGTTCTAATAGGGATTCCGTTAAGCCCTTAATTTTCTCTAATTTTTGAGCCGTTGCGATCGCTAAAATGTAAGCCACACCCACTCCCGCAATCCCATAATAGGGAGAAATTTCGGGTAATAGTTTCGGATTTAAAATCGCATCAGCCGGCGGCAATTTTTCGGGTAAATCGTGATGATCAGTAATAATGACCCTTAACCCTAGATCTACCGCCAGGGCGATCGCCCCATAGGCCGCAATACCATTATCCACAGTCAAAATTAACTGAATCCCTGAAGCCGCAAACTCCCGTACAATTCGTTCATTAATGCCGTAACCATCCCTCATTCGACTAGGAATGGCATAGTCCACATCAGCCCCCAAATGACGTAGAGCACGCAACAATAAAGCAGTGCTAGTCATGCCATCCGCATCGTAGTCACCACAAATGGCAATTTTCTGCTTTTCCCGAATCGCAATAGTCAACAATTCCACACTTTTCGATAGATCTGGAAATTCCATCAGAGGATCGGGCAAGTGTTGGTTTTCTGGCTGACAATAAATTTGGGCTAAGGCAGGGGTCGTAATACCACGATTGATCAAGACCTGGGCCAGGAGAGAAGAGAGTCCCGTCTCAGTGACCAAGGTTTGAACGGCTTGGAGATCTTCTGGGGCAATTTTCCAGCGTTGTCGAGGTAGGGAAGGGGTCATCATTTTGTTGTTTTAAGTTCTGTAAAGTACTAGCCAGAAATAGGAGCATAATTTCTCAACCTCCGTCATAATAAAGACCAGTTCAATGCGATTTAGCAACGAACTTTTTGCGGTGGTGTGGGTTTGGATATAGTCATGTTACTTAAGTCGGATTTTCGCAGGACGGAAACCTCTTTAGTGCCAAGGCGAAAAAATTTGGTGAAGTGCCTCTGGTGGGTGTCTCCAATCGTCGCGTTGGGATTGTGGTGGGGTTATCAAGAAGTTAATCGTAGCTCAAGTCAGCCCCAGGCGATTTTTGTCCTCGGTGGCCATGAAAATCGGGAACGAGCAGCAGCGAAATTGGCGGAACGTTATCCCCATTTACCAATTTGGGTGTCCTCTGGTAGTCCAGAGAACTATGTTAAACGCATTTTTCGACGGGCAGGAGTTGAGTCTCGACGTTTACACCTAAGTTATCAAGCGAGGGACACCGTGACCAATTTTACTAGTTTAGTGGATACCATGAAAGCCCAGGGAATTCATAGTGTTTACCTTGTCACCTCGGAAAACCATATGACCCGTGCTCGCTTAGTGGGAGAAATTGTCTTTGGGAGTCGAGGCATTAGTCTGAATCCGATCGCGGTTCCCTCCCAAACCAGTCAAGAATCTCCTGATAAATGCGTGCGAGACATCCTGAGAGCCTTACTTTGGGTAACAACTGGACGAACTGGAGAAACCTTGCTCAAGCCACCGTCCTAATGTCTGTGAAGGGTGTGACCTTTAGTTGATGAAGGAAAAGAAAAGTGTTAACATGAGATGAAAAGTGACAAAGAGGAAACAATGATGACAGCAAAACTAATTAATGTAGAGGGTTCAAAGATAAAAATAGAACTAACATTAGAACTCAGTCGTTCAATGTTGGATACAGAAATAAATATTCAAAAAGGCTTAAACGAAGTAGGTTGCATCGCCAGCAAAGAAGCCTTGAAATATTTAGATACAGATGGTTCACCCTTAAAAATCGGTGAAGAAATCTGGAAGAGTAAGGGAGAGCAACCGAAAGAATATCAAACACCTTATGGTGAGGTTATAGTGAATCGTCATGTATATCAGCGTTCACCTTTGAGGAAAAACGTATTGCCCCTTAGAAAGAGAAGCAAGGATAATCATAACATCAACGCCATTATTGGCAAAACAGGTATCCTCAAAAATGTCAGGGATGGCAGGCAAAGAGGTGAAAAATGATTTATTAGAAAATCATGGTAGAAAAGTAGCGCTATCCTATATCCAAAGATTGAGTGAAGCAGTAGGAAGTGTGGTACAGGCAAAAGAAGAAGCGTGGAGTTATGCCCCGCCCAAGGAGGATAGCCAAATTGCAACAGTGGGAATAGGATTAGATGGAACCTGTATGCTGATGTGTGAGGATGGCTACCGTGAAGCAATGGTGGGAACCGTTTCCCTATACGATAGTGAAGGCGAACGTCAACCTACAATCTATCTAGGTGCGGCACCAGAGTATGGAAAAAAGAGTTTTCTAGAAAGATTAGAAAGAGAAATTGAGCGAGCGAAAAACCGTTATCCAGAGGCAACATTGGTCGGGATAGCAGACGGGGCAGAATCAAATTGGAAGTTTTTAGAAAAGCAAACGGAAGAACAGATATTAGATTTCTATCATGCCTCTGGTTACTTAGGTGCCTTGGCAGAAGCGTTGCATCCGAATACCGTGTCAAAACAAAAAGAATGGTTGACTGAAAATTGTCGAGAACTCAAGCATGAAAAAGGAAAAGCAGGAGAACTGCTAAATCTGATGAAAGAAGTCAAAGAAGAAAAAAGTCATTCTAAGAATCTTACCGAGAAACTACAAGCGGCGATTACTTATTACGAGAATCATCAGCATCAAATGGATTATGCTGAATACTTAGAGAAAAAGTATCCGATTGGTTCAGGTGTTACGGAAGCAGCTTGTAAGACGTTGGTCAAACAACGATTATGTTGTTCAGGAATGCGATGGAAGGAAAAAGGAGCAGGAATTATTTTGAGCCTACGAGCTTTGGTATTGACCAAGGAACGATGGAGTCAATTTTGGGCAAAACTTGATCAATATGGGTTCCCTGTAGAACCCTGATTACAACAGCTTTTATCAACTAAAGGTCGCACCCTCTGTGAATAGTATATTTAAGTTTTTTATTCTTCTTGCTTTTCATGTCTAATTTTGCCCTTACCTCTGCTCTCGATCTTACTCAACAGATTCGCAGAAAAGAGATTTCACCGCTAGAATTGACCCATTTTTTCCTCAACCGCATTGAAAATTTTAATCCTCAGTTAGGCAGTTTTTCCTATTTAGCGGCTGAAGCCGCGATCGCCGATGCCACCCAAAAAACAGAACAATTGGCTAAAATCCGCGATCCTCAACAATTGCCCCCTTTCTTTGGAGTTCCCACCAGTATTAAGGATTTGAATACGGTTGCTGGAATGCCGACCAGTTATGGTGTGGCAGGGTTACAAGGCAATATCTCTGCCTACGATGATGGGGTCGTGACTCGCATTAAACAAGCCGGTTTTATCATTTTGGGTAAAACTGCGACTTCAGAACTTGGTTCCTTTCCCTATACCGAAACGCCTGGTCTTCCTCCAGTTCGTAATCCCTGGCATTTAGATTACACGGCGGGTGGTTCTAGTGGTGGGGCAGCCGCAGCCGTAGCCGCCGGATTTTGTGCGATCGCCCAGGGATCGGATGGTGGGGGATCGGTGCGTGGCCCGGCCAGTTGTTGTGGATTAGTCGGACTCAAACCTAGTCGCGGTCGTATTTCCCTGGCACCCGTTGGAGATTATCAAAGTGGGATTGCAGTGGCTGGCCCCTTGGCTCGCACGGTGGCGGATGCAGCCGCTTGGTTAGATGTACTGGCCGGTTATACGACGGGTGATCCCTACTGGTTGCCGGAACCGGAAGTCTCCTTTCTAGACGCATCCCGTCAAACTCCGACTAAACTTCGCCTTGCCTATACTTTTTCAGTACCTCCCTTTACGGCGGTGGATGAGGTCTGTCAACGGGGGGTAAGATGGGCGATCGCAGAACTGGAGGCAATGGGCCATCATTTAGAGGAAGCCTGCTTTAGTGGGGAAGGTTTAGTGGAATCCTTTACTCAAATTTGGCAAGCTGGAGTCGGCGCGACAGGTTTACCGTTGGCAATGCTTAGTCCGGTTAATCGCTGGTTAGGCGAAACAATCGGATCGGCAGGAGATTATCTGCAAGCGGTTCGACAAATGCAAGTGCTTTCCCGTCAAATTGTGGCTTTCTTTGATCAGTTTGACGCGCTGATTTTGCCAGTCTATGGACACCAACCGATCAAAATTGGGGAATGGGCTGATTTATCTCCCGCGCAAACCGTTGAAAGGATTATTCATTGGATTTCTCCCTGTCCCCCTGCTAATGCGACAGGATTACCGGCGATCGCTGTACCGGTTGGTTTTGATGAAAAGGGGCTGCCCTACAGTGTGCAAATTCTTGGCAAACCGGCGGATGAAGCAACGATTTTAGCGATCGCCAGTCAGCTAGAGGGGGTTAGCTCTTTCCCTCAAACTGTTCCGAAGTTATTTGCCTAAAACCTGCCATAGTCACACAGGAATTTAGCCAATCTTACAATCTCAAATAGACAGGAACTGGGAGAAGCTTTTTTCTCCCGCATCCTGGATTTATCAGTCAAGTTTTTTGATCGACAATTCTAAATTTGCGCTGTGGCAATAGTTTAAGACTTTAGAATTATCTCTACTTTTGTCAAACTGGGTTAAAATCTTGATTTATCGTTGGCTGAAACGTTGTGATTTCGTCAAAATATCCTTCAGTGACACAAGAGAGTTAAATCGATGAAAACCATTTTTCTATAACTGCTTCAAATTCAATTTGGTATCCAAACTCGCGTGTTAACTCCGCAATAAGTTGTTCTTTATCATCTCCCCATAAATTCCCATTATCGTAGTCAGCTTGGGGCTCTGATTGAGCTAAGCGCTGAACTATACTACAAATAGAACTATCTGGAGGTAAAGCTGACAAAATAGCTACTAATAAAGTAGCGAAATCTTCGGTATTGACAGTTCCCATAATTGCAAACTCCTATATTGTTATTTTTCACCTACTGATATTATCACAGATTTTATTGGATTTTATTGGAAAAACAAAAAATATTTGAAAGATAAAAAAAATGGCTCTCCGCTATTGTGTGTGATAATTCAGGCTTATGAATTCATGGAATCGTTGCATAGCAAGTCTTTTACCCTTATCATTTGTGGATTAGTGACTCTTATGATCTCATTTTTCATACAGTCAAGGGAAGAGCCAAAAACTCTCCAAAAAACTGACAAAGTTTAAGTTTTCCAGAGAATTTTTCTCTAATTTATTGAGGATTATTTTTGAGCAAAGTAAGCGGTTAAAGCCTCCTCCACAATTTGATTCATGGGCCGTTTTTCCGCCAGAGAAGCCGCTTTTAATTTCTCAAATGTGCCATCAGGAACACTCACCCTTCGCTGATTTTTTCGTTCTTGAATCGGTTGATAACTGGCCGAAAATTCCCGTAAACTTTCAAAGCCCACGCGATCGCAGAATTCTCCAAAACTTTCCTGGGGTTTACGATCCTGTTTGAAATAAACAAACAATGGTTCAAAGAAACTTTCCAGTTGATTAACATTTAACTTATCGGTGTAGGCACGAGCCAACTGGGTTTGATTGGGTGTTCCTCCTAACCAAATTTGATAGGTTTCTGGCACAATGCCAACAAAACCAATTTCGGCCATGTAGGGACGAGCGCAACCATTGGGGCAACCCGTCATGCGAATGACAATACTTTCATCACCTAAACCGACTTTTTGTAACAGCTTACGAATCCTGGCATTAATACTAGGGATAGCCCGTTCCGATTCTGTGACGGCTAAACTACAGGTCGGCAACGCAGGGCAGGCCATGGAATAGCGCACCAAGGTATCAATTTTGTTAGGATCAGTGACAATACCGTGATTTTCTAACAGCTTGGCGATCGCTTCTTGATCTTTAGGATCAATTTCATAGAGCAGAATATTATGATTAGCGGTTAAACGCATTGGTAATTGATACTGTTCAATCACCTGACGTAAAGCCGTTTTTAATTGAAATTTGCCTTCATTTTTAATGCGACCATTTTCGACGGAAAGACCGAAAAATAATTTGCCATCTCCCTGTTCATTCCAACCCAAAAAGTCCAGATATTGCCAATGGGGTAAAGGCTTAAATTGTCCTAATTTTTTTCCCAAATAGACTTCTACTTGTTCACGGAATTTTTCCACACCCCAATCCGCTAACAGATATTTCATCCGCGCATGACGACGATTATGGCGATCGCCGTAGTCTCGTTGAGTAGCAACAATGGCTTTAACTAAATCATAGACATCGGCTTTATCTACATAACCAATGGGATCGGCAGAACGGGGGAACGTTTCTTCTTTATTATGAGTACGACCTAAACCACCGCCAGCGAGGATATTAAAACCCTCTAATTGACCATGTTTATTGGTGATCACAACCAAACTGACATCATGGGTATAAACATCAATAGAATTATCCCCAGGCACAGTCACACTACACTTAAATTTGCGGGGCATGAATTGAGTGCCATAAATCGGCTCTAGCTCATCGCCTGTGTTGCTACCATTGAGATTGCGTTGACGAGCCGCTTTCACTTCCGGGGCTTCTTCCGCACTGATCGCTTTTTCCCCATCCAACCAAATTTCGTAGTACGCACCACTTTGAGGGGCTAATAAATCCGCCACATTATTGGCATATTCCCAGGCATAACCATATTCAGGT
This sequence comes from Woronichinia naegeliana WA131, assembly GCA_025370055.1. NCBI lineage: Bacteria > Bacillati > Cyanobacteriota > Cyanophyceae > Synechococcales > Coelosphaeriaceae > Woronichinia > Woronichinia naegeliana. Next base: position 6,299,074 of record CP073041.1, read on the forward strand.
TTGTTTTTAAACGGGGCGGGAGGAGCCATGACATTACGGTTAATATCGCCACAAGCTCCCAGGGTCGAACCCATATTATTAACAATAGTTGTGATCGCGGTTTTGAGATTTTTCTTGAGAATGCCGTGAATTTGCAGACCCTGGCGCGTTGTCACCCGTAGCGTTTGATTGCCATATTCAGTGGCAAGGTCATCAATGGCTAGATAGAGTTGCGGCGGAATAAAGCCCCCAGGGTTGCGGGTGCGTAACATAAATTGATAATCCTTTTCCTGCCCCTTAACCCGATTATCCCGATTATCCTGTTGATAGGAACCATGAAACTTAAGGATTTGAATGGCATCCTCGGTAAAGTGGGTGGTATCTTGCAAGAGTTCTGTGGCGACGGGTTCCCGAAGATAGTTGCTGCGTTCTTTGATGCCTTCTACTTTGGAGGGGCGGAGGTCTGAGGTAGTTACCATTAGTCGGTTCTGGGTCGAAGTTAGCGATACTCTGCACAAGTGATTTTCGTGCGTTTTCCATTGTAACCTGATTCTCGGCGATCGCACTTTACGTTTGGTATCGGTCGTGACAGCAGGGGGTGAACGCTACAATGTGATCTGAAATTCTTCAAAAACAGCTTAACTCAACTTTTGGGATAACTAAAAAATGCAAATTACCCTTAGTTCACAACAGAGTCAAATTCTTGAATCCCTTGCGCGACAGAGTGACGACCTTTCCATCGAAGATGCTATTGACATGGCTCTTGTCCTACTAGCTGATGAAATAACCTCATTCAATTCCGAAGAAGCACCAGAATATTTAGGTTGGGTAGAACAAACCCGATTGAAAATTGAAGAAGGGGTTCTGGCCGCAGCCCAGGGTGATGTGTTACAAGTCTCAGAAGTACTGGCTCGATTACGCAATAAAGTGGAAGTAGCTAGAACACAATCAGCATGAAGAATTTAATCATTACTCTCCCCGCTTGTCGTGATTTGGAGGCAATTTCTGATTATTTTCTGGCGAGTAGTGTAGATGCAGGCGATCGCTTTGTAAAAGCCTTTGAACAAAAATGTCAACATCTGGCTCGTTTCCCTTATATCGGTAAATCTTACGCTCGACTTAAGCCTAATTTAAGAGGGCTTTTGCTGATGGATTACATCATTTTTTATCAAGTTATTGAAGACAGTGTTGAAATTCTTCGAGTCGTTAACGGTTATCGGGATTTAAAAGATATTATTTGAGAAATTAGGCGGGTTTATTGCCGCGATCGCGTGGCAGCAAATTTTACCTTTAGTAATAGTTCTTATGATTTAATCGGTTTAATGATAATCACTGTTAAACTGAGTTTGACAAAAGTTTGTGCAAAACGGGGCTAGGAGTCAATGGTTTGGGCTGTGGGCAGGACAATCAAAGATGGGCAGTACACTATTCAAGAAGTATTGGGAGAAGGACGGTTTGGGATTACCTATCGAGCCAGCGATCGCGGTGGTAATTCTGTGGTCATTAAAACACCGAGGGATGTGGGTTTTAAGGTGTGGGAATCTGAGCGATTACAGAAACTTTTTTGGCAGGAGGCGAGTAAGTTAAAGGGTTGCGATCATCCCCATATTGTCAAGGTCAAGGAGTTATTTTCTGAAGGCAAGGCTAACTGTATGGTGATGGAATATATTGATGGGATGACTTTAGATCGGCGATCGCAGAAAATTCTGTCGGAAAAGGAGGCTTTACGCTACATTGAGCAGATTGGGCAAGCTTTGATGGTGGTACATAGTCGCGGTGTTCTGCACAGAGATATTCGACCTGGCAATATTATGATTCGAGCGGGCAAACCAGAAGCGGTATTAATTGATTTTGGTTTAGCGTTGGATTTTGATGAGGAATTAACCCGAACTCGTACCCAGGAATTAGCCGCAGGTTTTGCTCCAATTGAGTGTTATTCCCGTGATGCTAAACGCGGAGCTTTTACCGATATTTACAGTTTAGGAGCAATGTTATACGAACTTTTAACGGGTAAATTACCTGTTAATGCTATGACTAGAAAAATTGATCATCAGCCTTTAATTTCTCCTCAAGGTTTTAATACAGAAATTAGCGATCGCACGAGTAGGGCAATTCTTTGGGCATTGGAATTAGAGGCAGATAAACGTCCCCAGTCTATTCAAGCCTGGTTTAAAAAATTAGATACTAATTGGAAAGAAGAGGAATTTCGTCCGCATGATTGGGTACTAATTTGGACAAGTATTGGGGCGACGGCTACGGTATTGGGATTAATTGTGACGATTTTGGATGTACCAGGGTGGATTAAACAAAATTTTAATCATCAACCAATTCCAGCCGTTTCACCTCAAAAATCTCCTGCTTCTAAACCTTAAAAGAATCAAGGGTGATCGCAATGTCTAAACCCTAAACAATTAAGGGCGAACGCAATTCGCCCCTACAAAACCCAAATTTTACGAACGTAGGGGCGCAAGGTGGTCAGTGAGTTTATCGAACTGCTTGCGCCCAGAAAACTTTACCCCAGAAAACTAATTTTTGGGTAAAAGTAGATTTTTCGGTACAATGGAAAAAATTGCGTAAATTTCTATGGTTTGGCAAGCAGGACACCTCCTCAACAATGGCAAGTACGAGATCCTTGAGGTCTTGGGACGGGGCGGTTTTGGCCTGACCTACAAAGCACGACATCGCCAACTTGCAATGGTGGTGGTGATTAAAACTCCTGATATTTTGCAAAAAAGAGATACGGAATACGAAGATTATGTTAAACAATTTGAGGCAGAAGGGCGTAAGTTAGCCAAATTTTCCCAGACTCCCCATCCTCACATCGTCAGAGTTTGGGATATTTTCATGGAAGGTCAAGTTCCCTATTTAGTGATGGATTTTATTCAGGGCCAAACCTTAATGGAAAAAGTTAAGGCTCAAGGCAAATTATCGGAAGCGGAATGTTTGAAATATATTCATCAAATTGGTAGTGCTTTAGAGGCGGTTCATCAAGCAGGAATGGTTCATCGAGATGCTCACCCAGGCAATATTATGATTCAGCCTAATGGGAATGCGATCTTGATTGATTTTGGTATTGCTAAAGAGATTATTCCTGCTAGTAGTAGTTCGACGGATTATGCGGCCAATCCCAGTTTTGCACCCTATGAACAAATTTATAAAGGCAGTAAAGCGAATCGTCAGCCCAGTGTGGATATTTACGCCCTGGCGGCCAGTTTTTATTATGCGGTAACGGGTCAAAAACCGACTCCTTCGATGGAACGTCGTTTGTCTAATCGCCCTTTAAAATCACCTAAAGAAATTAATCCTAATTTGAGTGAGTATATTAGCACGGCTATTACTCTGGGAATGGCTTTAGAAAAAGAAAATCGCCCTCAATCAATGTCCGATTGGTTGCAACAATTGGAGTTACCACCGCCTGCCGTAGAACCGAAATATTGGCAAGAAACAATCAATCCTCCGCGATCTGTTAATCTCCAGAAAGAGCTAGAAGCGGCTAAACAAAAACCAAAAGTTAACAGAAGATCTGCTCAAAATTCTATTCAAGAAAAACTCAAAGATATTCCCTGGGGTTGGTTGATAGGTTTATTTCTTGTTTATGGTTTAAGTGGCTACATTTTAGGAGTAAATTCAGCACCCTGGCAGGCTTTGGCTGTGGTTGTGGCTGGGAGTGGGGCTGTAGCTGGGAATCCGAATATGGATTGGGCTGGTTCTGTGGCTGCGGCTCTTTCTATGACTGGGGTTATTGCTGGGTCGGTGACTTTTATGATGGCTGAGGTTCATGCGATAAAGGCTGGGACTCAGGCTATGTTTGGGACTGCGGGGTGGGCTAGGGCTGGGCCTCTGGTTATGGCTGGGATTGCGGCTTCGGTTGGGACTGCGGTTGAGGGTATGGCCGGAGAAAAATTATTAAAATATTTTAGTCGCTTTCATTCTTTTTTAATTCTTGCTAGCACAAGTTTAAGCGGTTTAGGAAGCGGTTGGTTATTGGGTTTTCTCCTGCATCCCAAAGGCTAACAAAATATAAAAATATCCTCACAATTCCGTAGGGGTTTGGTCTCCAAATCCCTTCCCCAATCAGAACACGAATTACAATAATTTCGCTAATTTCACCGATTTTTTATGATTAGAAAAATAACAAAAAATAATCTGTGTCATCCTTTAATCCGTTTTAATCCGCGTTCACACACTTCCCCAATTTAGGACTTGGAAACCAAGCCCCTACAGGAAATCAATCCCCTACCTTAAAATTGACCTACAATATTATTCCGTGCGATCGCCGATCTGTGGATTTTTTTAAAGAACAAATGCAATCAAGAAGTTATTGATAGTGTGATTCTCTTTAAAAGACGCGATTATCTTTAAAAGGCGCGATCGCTGATTTATAGATTAAGTAAAGGAACGCAACCCGAAAAGTCAGACCGTACATTTATCGGGTGCTCTGTCTAGCGTTATAATGAAAAATTATCAATAAATAAATTGAAATCTATGATTATTAGAGCAATTTTAGAATGGGATGAAGAAGCCAAAAGCTATTCTGCCACCTGTCCTGAATTAAATCATGTCTCCTCCTGTGGTGATACAGAAACAGAAGCTATTGAGAATCTAAAAGAGGCGATTCAACTTTTCTTAGAACCCATCCCTAATCATTTCATTAATCTAAACAGTCAGACAGATGCGATTGAAATCCTAATTTAACCGAAAAACAGTCAGGAATAACCTTTTTATAAAAAAGCGATCGCATTTTCAGATTGTTTTTAGAATTGGCGATCACTTTTCTAGATTGTTTTTAGAATTGGCGATCGTATTCTTGAGGAGAGAGAGATTACATCATTAAATTTTCTAGTTAGTCGGTGCTTTTTGCCAACCACTTTTACGAGCTTCCTCCTCCGTACAAAACCACCTCTCTCCCTTATTTGTATGAATCTGCGTTTTTTCATAGTCTTTCATACCTGGCAGATGATACCATTTCTTGCCTGAGCTTACTGAAATATTGCCTTTAATAAGACATTCAGACTTTTTTGTGGGGGGAGTAGAGGATTTTTTCTGTTGAGCATTTACGCTAAATGTTGTTGTGAAAAAAAGACTAATTCCAAAAAACACTAGTAACTTTTTCATAAAATAAATGACTAAATGGAAAACATTATTTTCTTCCATTTAAGATAAATTTTTTATAATCGTCAAGTTGAATAACGACGTAAAAATGGCGATTACCCAGAACTGACGTAAAATTGGAAAGGCGAATAACCCAAAATCGGCATTATGAAGGCAACAAGCGACATCCTCATCATCGGCGGCGGTATTATCGGTCTGGCGATCGCCGTTGAATTGAGACAAAGAGGAGTCCAGGTAACGGTTCTCAGTCGGGATTTTCAACAGGCAGCCAGTCATGCTGCGGCTGGAATGTTAGCCCCTCACGCCGAACAGATCCCCCCTGGCCCGATGAAAGAGTTATGTCTGCGATCGCGGTGGTTGTATGGCGATTGGGTGAGTAAATTAGAAGCTTTAACAGGCTTGGAAACAGGTTATAACCCCTGTGGTATCCTCGCCCCCTTTTTTGAAATACCTGAACAAAACGAATCTCCTTCCCCTGCGTCCCAATGGTTAGATCGGGAAACCTTGCGGCTTTATCAGCCAGGTTTAGGAGAAGAGGCGATCGGTGGTTGGTGGCATCCCGAAGACGGTCAAGTAGATAATCGCAAATTAGTTAGTGCTTTACGACAAGCTGCCCAACAATTAGGGGTAAATCTCCAAGAAGGCGTAACCGTTCAAGCTCTACCGCAAAAGAACAGTCGAATTCAAGCAATTTTCACCAATAAAGGCGAATTTCAAGCAAATACCTATATTTTAGCAACAGGTTCCTGGGCAAAGGAATTATTACCGCTTCCAGTCGAACCCATTAAGGGGCAAATGTTAGCATTGCGAATGCCCGTTGATCCCCATCAACCCTTACCTCTGCAACGGGTCTTATTTGGCCCGAACACCTATCTAGTTCCCCGACGAGATGGGCGTTTAATTATCGGGGCAACGGCGGAAAAGGTGGGTTGGCTTCCCCATAATACGCCCCAGGGCATTAATACCTTATTAGAACGGGCGATCCGATTGTTTCCCGCCTTAGCAGATTGGACAATTGAGGATTTTTGGTGGGGCTTTCGACCGGGTACACCTGACGAATGGCCGATATTAGGGACTAGCTCCTGCGATAATTTAATTCTGGCCACAGGTCACTATCGCAACGGTATTTTATTAGCTCCCGTCACTGCCCAATTGATCGCCGATTTAGTCACCACTCAACGCCGCGATTCCCTAATAGCAAACTTTAACTGCAAGCGTTTTTTCCGCAAATCTCAACCGACCCTATCTGGCAAAACCATGACCCTCCTCTCCCCATCTCCCCACCTTCCCATCTCCCCATCCACTCCCACCGAAGACGTACTAACCATTGCCGGTCGTCCCTTTGTTTCGCGGTTAATGACGGGAACGGGCAAATACCCCAGCATTGAGGCCATGCAGCAGAGCGTTGAACAAAGTGGCTGTCAAATTGTCACGGTAGCAGTGCGACGAGTACAGACAAATGCCCCAGGTCACGAAGGATTAGCGGAGGCTTTGGACTGGTCAAAAATTTGGATGTTACCCAATACGGCTGGTTGTCAAACGGCAGAAGATGCGATTCGTGTGGCCCGTTTAGGTCGAGAAATGGCCAAGCTTTTGGGACAAGAAGATAATAATTTTATTAAATTAGAAGTTATTCCTGATACTAAATATTTACTACCCGATCCCATTGGCACTTTGGAAGCGGCGGAACAATTGGTTAAAGAAGGGTTTGCAGTGTTGCCCTACATTAACGCTGATCCCCTATTGGCCAAACGCTTAGAAGAGGTGGGGTGTGCAACGGTAATGCCCTTGGGTTCTCCTATCGGTTCAGGGCAGGGTATTCGTAACGCGGCCAATATTGGCATCATCATCGAAGAGGCAAAAATTCCCGTCGTGGTAGATGCGGGCATTGGTACACCCAGTGAGGCAGCCCAGGCGATGGAAATGGGAGCGGATGCGGTCTTAATTAATTCGGCGATCGCCCTAGCGGCTGATCCTGTGAGTATGGCACGGGCGATGGGGATGGCAACAGTAGCGGGACGTTTAGCTTATTTGTCGGGACGAATGCCGATCAAAGCCTATGCCAGTGCAAGTTCCCCATTGACTGGCTTGATTGTTTAAGGAGTTAGAATTATGCCTTTAAGAATGAAATTAAAAGTCGGGCGATCGCTTTTGGGTAGTGATTCGATAGTAGTGGTGGTCTAAATAGGGCTTGCTGAAAAAGTCAAAAAACGAAAGAAATGTGGGTTAGGGAAGTATGGACTGAAAAAGCATAGATAACTTATCCTTATGGAAACAAATCAAAATACAGATTTTGTTTAATCTATTGTTCCTTTCTGTCTAAAAAGGTCAACACAAATCACTCCTCACAAAAGAGAGGAAAATTAACACCATTTTTCACAAGAAAAACGACTCTACAACTTTTTACTTTTTGTCTTCTGAAGTAGAGTAGAAAGATTCATTACCAAAAAGTTCATCGCAATTACCGTTTCCGAGGTCTCAGGTAGTTTGGCCATCACTCGACCAAGACTAAATTTCCTCTTTCCCTGTCCGAATTTACCCTCAATGGCATTACGCACTCTTTCATCTGAGCGTGCCTCTTTCTTTTTTTCTTTGCTCACCTCTTTCGGCGGTCTTCCCAATCGGGGACCACTCATTCTTATATCCCTTTCTTTACAATAAGCTCGATTCGCTTTTGTTCGATAGATTTTATCCACATGAACCGATTCCGGCACTGGTATCGTCTAGCTAGAAGCTATAAACGTTGCAATACAAGAGGTTCAACAAATCAGGCGAATTTGGAGTAAGTCCTCCCAAGTTAACCCTTTTTGAATTATACCGAGAGCTACCGCAGGAACTTTTTTCGTCGTAAAATGGCTGCGAACAAAGTTATGAACCATCCAGAAAATATCTAGCACTCGCTGTAATCCCACAACAGATTTAGCATAAGTATTTGTTCGACGACGAAAGGCGGCTAAATAGCGTCGTAGAGAACTATTAAATGCCTCAACGTGGTTGGCATGAACATCCTTGTCTTCTGGTTTTTCTGTTGTCTCAGGATGTTCAGTTTTCGGAGTTTCTACTTTCTCTAGTTTACCCTCAGAATCTCGACGTTTACTACTCTTATTTTTTAATCTTACCACCATACCCTTCGGTAATACTTTGGTGGGACGACCTCGCTTCCCAGTCCTTAATACTTCGTGACAAATATTAAATAGCAGTTGACTATATCGCTTTTCTCCATCTGTAAATAACTGGAGAGATTCTGCACTCCTTTCAAATAATTCCGCTACCGTCATCATTGCTTCTAGAAATAATTTCTGCTCTTTTTTACCACATTTTAAATGCCAAATAAAGCGGCTAGCCCTGTCCATGAGCACGATTGTCCACCCCTCAGAGGCACTTGCTTCTTTATTTTTTCCAACTTTTGTGTATAGTTCATCCCCTTCTATTACTAATTTAACAAATTCATTCACTAAGGCGTATAAAAATAATGTCTCTTGTAATCCTGATAATTTCTTTTCCCAATTCAATATTGTTGTTTTTGCGTAGCCGAATACTCGGGCTGCTGCATTTAATCCTATTCCTTCCATTCTGGCTTTTAATACTTTTACAATTTCACTTAATGGGGTTTCTAAGCCAGCGATTACGCTACCATAAGTCTCAGCAAAACAAGAACCACATTCTTGACAGATGAACATTTTACGTTCCCCGTTACCTTTCGTTTGGTAATGAGAATGTATTTTTACTTTTTCACTATAGCAATGAGGGCAGTTTTTCTGAAATAAGGCTTCCTCTTTCTCTTGAGGTAAGCCAATATCACTTAGGAGGTCAATTGAGCTTTTATTCAATGTTGACATTGCTTTCCGTTTTCCCTTTCTTTAATATAATGACAATAATAATAGTATAACAAAAACGGGAATATGTCCAGTCGTAAGTTATTTTCTATTTTCTCAAACTCTTACACCATAACTTTTTCTAGCTTTGATCACACGATACCAGTACCCCGATTCCGGATAACATCCTGTTTCCCTTTTATATTCTTCTATTCGCGCTTGTAAATCTCCCGATTCGTTGTAATTATCCCAACTTAATTTGTCTAAGAAGACAAAGCCATTCACATTACTTGCCGATATTTTAGCTCCAAACTCTACTGCTTTTCCCACTTTTCCACGCACTATTGGACGCACGTGAGGTTGGCTTACACTCACAATTCTGTTTTCTACTTTATTTGTCTTTTTTTCATACATTTCTAACTGTTGCTCATACACTTTTCCTATCGTTACAAGCTCTTCTTGCTCTTTTTTCGTTAGTTTTTCTAACTTTGCTCCCTCTTCTATCATTTTTTCTATATGAGACAAGTTTCTTTTTATATATCCTAGTTGTTTTTTTGTTCCTTTTCTTCTTTCTTTTTTTGACACACGACGTTTTTTTGCTATGGCTAAGTACTCTTTTCTTGCCACTTCCCTATAAGTCCTCGGCTTTTCTTTCCTTTTCTCTTTTATTTCTTCATACAGCTTATCTATTATTTTTTCTGTTTTTTCTCTGGCATCATTCAATATTCCTATATCCGTTGGATATTTTATATCTGCTGGTGTACAAGTCGCATCTAACAATAACTTTCCTTCATTTTCTTTTTTTTCTGACGCTACACCCGTCGCTTTTTTTTCTATTTCTTTATTAATTTTATTTATTTATTAATTCCATTCCTATTTTTTTACGAAAATGAACCATCATTGACGCACTAAATGCTTCTTTGCTACTATAGCTTTCCATTCCTATAAAGTACTGTAAATAAGGGTTCTCTTTTATTTGTTCTACTGTTTCTCTGTCACTTTTTCCTGAAATTTCTTTGATAATTAATGCTCCTAATGCCATTCTAAATGATTTGGCTGGGGCTCCTTTTTTTTCTGTGAAGTTTTTTGCATATTCTTCCTCATATTCTTCCCAAAGAATCATTTTTGACATTTCTATCCAACGATTTTCTTCGTCTAACTGCCCGCCGAACAGATTTTTCAAGTTTTCTGGTGTTTCAATTGAGTACTGTTGCTTTCGGTACATCTGCTTTCTCTCTTCTTAATGCAATGGTTTTGAGGCATTCTACCCTATTTTCGTGCATTCTAGCGGTTCTTAATTCGCCTACTATTTTTCTCCGTAAAGGTTTCAGCTTTTTTCAGCAAGCCCTAAATAGCTTATATGGCAGGGATGATGTAGAATATCAACTAATATAAATTTTTCTCAAATCTATCCCCTAAATCAACGTTTTTATGACTAACATTTTTGCGCTATTATTTTTTGTCTTAAATCAATTGACAGTAGAACAGCAATTGGCAGAGAAATATTGTCTCTCAAAGACTAATTTTAAACAGCCTTGCCCAAGTTGTGGCTCTTATCACACTATTAAGAATGGTTCCGCCCATAATGGTAAGCCCAAAAATCTATGTAAAGACTGTGGTCGCCAGTTTGTTATTAACTCTAGTCAGAAGGTAATCGTTCAGGGGGACAAAATCTGATAATCTAAAAGTCATGGAAGAAAAACAGCTACTAGAGACAGCCGAAATTGACGAAAATGATTGGGAGCAAACCCCAGTCAGCGTCAGAAATCTGGTGGTAAAATTATTCGATAAGATAGAGCAACTAGAAAAACACCTCAAAGAATTGCAGGAAACAAACGAAAAGATTAGCGAAAAAGTCAATCAGAATTCTCAAAACTCAAATAACCCTCCTACGTCAGAGCCGCTAAATGTTGAAATTCCCAAGAAAAAAAAGAAACGCGAGTCGGGAGCATCCCAGATTTGCAATGAGTAAAAGTACTCAGGCAATAGCTTCATTGAGATAAGCACAGCGTAATCTCAATATTTGAGGAACGTTTTCTGACTTCCAACAAGCCCCTGCTATTTGTATTCTCTTGCCAATTTGTTTGATTTTTGACTCTACACTTCCTGAGCCAATGCAGATACCTAAGTCTTGATAGAGTCCATAATCTGGCATTCTGCTTTCATGTTTCTTCATATAATTGATGAAGTTAATTGCTTCCTTTTGTTTTGAACCGTTCAATTCTTTAATTGCTGAATCTTGCTCCCCTTGCCATAAGTACGTCTCTATTTGCCTCTTTACCTTTTTTGAAACTTTCACTTTATGGATATTTTCCACCAAGTGATACCAATCCAATACTTCCCTTCTTTCGTCTTTATCCCTTATCTTTTCTATCAGATTCCAAATCCCATCATGTCCATCTCCTAAGCAAGTTACTACTCTCGCTAATGGTTGATTATTTGTCCAAGCGATTAATTCTTCCTGCGCTTGAAAAAATGCCGCACATACCTGACCATGTAAGCTTACTGCTTTATAATTTTTGGTTCTACCAGAGTTGCTAGGTAGGGCTTGCTGAAAAAGTCAAAAAACGAAAGAAATGTGGGTTAGGGAAGTATGGACTGAAAAAGCATAGATAACTTATCCTTATGGAAACAAATCAAAATACAGATTTTGTTTAATCTATTGTTCCTTTCTGTCTAAAAAGGTCAACACAAATCACTCCTCACAAAAGAGAGGAAAATTAACACCATTTTTCACAAGAAAAACGACTCTACAACTTTTTACTTTTTGTCTTCTGAAGTAGAGTAGAAAGATTCATTACCAAAAAGTTCATCGCAATTACCGTTTCCGAGGTCTCAGGTAGTTTGGCCATCACTCGACCAAGACTAAATTTCCTCTTTCCCTGTCCGAATTTACCCTCAATGGCATTACGCACTCTTTCATCTGAGCGTGCCTCTTTCTTTTTTTCTTTGCTCACCTCTTTCGGCGGTCTTCCCAATCGGGGACCACTCATTCTTATATCCCTTTCTTTACAATAAGCTCGATTCGCTTTTGTTCGATAGATTTTATCCACATGAACCGATTCCGGATAACATCCTGTTTCCCTTTTATATTCTTCTATTCGCGCTTGTAAATCTCCCGATTCGTTGTAATTATCCCAACTTAATTTGTCTAAGAAGACAAAGCCATTCACATTACTTGCCGATATTTTAGCTCCAAACTCTACTGCTTTTCCCGCTTTTCCACGCACTATTGGACGCACGTGAGGTTGGCTTACACTCACAATTCTGTTTTCTACTTTATTTGTCTTTTTTTCATACATTTCTAACTGTTGCTCATACACTTTTCCTATCGTTACAAGCTCTTCTTGCTCTTTTTTCGTTAGTTTTTCTAACTTTGCTCCCTCTTCTATCATTTTTTCTATATCAGACAAGTTTCTTTTTATATATCCTAGTTGTTTTTTTGTTCCTTTTCTTCTTTCTTTTTTTGACACACGACGTTTTTTTGCTATGGCTAAGTACTCTTTTCTTGCCACTTCCCTATAAGTCCTCGGCTTTTCTTTCCTTTTCTCTTTTATTTCTTCATACAGCTTATCTATTATTTTTTCTGTTTTTTCTCTGGCATCATTCAATATTCCTATATCCGTTGGATATTTTATATCTGCTGGTGTACAAGTCGCATCTAACAATAACTTTCCTTCATTTTCTTTTTTTTCTGACGCTACACCCGTCGCTTTTTTTTCTATTTCTTTATTAATTTTATTTATTAATTCCATTCCTATTTTTTTACGAAAATGAACCATCATTGACGCATTAAATGCTTCTTTGCTACTATAGCTTTCCATTCCTATAAAGTACTGTAAATAAGGGTTCTCTTTTATTTGTTCTACTGTTTCTCTGTCACTTTTTCCTGAAATTTCTTTGATAATTAATGCTCCTAATGCCATTCTAAATGATTTGGCTGGGGCTCCTTTTTTTTCTGTGAAGTTTTTTGCATATTCTTCCTCATATTCTTCCCAAAGAATCATTTTTGACATTTCTATCCAACGATTTTCTTCGTCTAACTGCCCGCCGAACAGATTTTTCAAGTTTTCTGGTGTTTCAATTGAGTACTGTTGCTTTCGGTACATCTGCTTTCTCTCTTCTTAATGCAATGGTTTTGAGGCATTCTACCCTATTTTCGTGCATTCTAGCGGTTCTTAATTCGCCTACTATTTTTCTCCGTAAAGGTTTCAGCTTTTTTCAGCAAGCCCTAGGTAAAATTAAGAAACAGAAGCAAAACTTAGCTCACATCGTAGCACAAAGTTGTCGAAGTTTCTAAACCCATAACTGCGTCTCTTAATTACCTTTAGCTTATTATTTATTCCTTCTACAACCCCTTGAGTTGTTCTATTATCAAAATAAGCCACTATCTCCCCTAACCATCTTCTTATTACCCCACAACTCTTCGGTAAATAGTATATCGCTTTTCGCATCCAGTTGGTTATTCTTAATAAACCATCCGCCCAGTTTTCACAGGTGTTAAATAGGGCTTGCTGAAAAAAGCTGAAACCTTTACGGAGAAAAATAGTAGGCGAATTAAGAACCGCTAGAATGCACGAAAATAGGGTAGAATGCCTCAAAACCATTGCATTAAGAAGAGAGAAAGCAGATGTACCGAAAGCAACAGTACTCAATTGAAACACCAGAAAACTTGAAAAATCTGTTCGGCGGGCAGTTAGACGAAGAAAATCGTTGGATAGAAATGTCAAAAATGATTCCCTGGGAAGAATATGAGGAAGAATATGCAAAAAACTTCACAGAAAAAAAAGGAGCCCCAGCCAAATCATTTAGAATGGCATTAGGAGCATTAATTATCAAAGAAATTTCAGGAAAAAGTGACAGAGAAACAGTAGAACAAATAAAAGAGAACCCTTATTTACAGTACTTTATAGGAATGGAAAGCTATAGTAGCAAAGAAGCATTTAATGCGTCAATGATGGTTCATTTTCGTAAAAAAATAGGAATGGAATTAATAAATAAAATTAATAAAGAAATAGAAAAAAAAACGACGGGTGTAGCGTCAGAAAAAAAAGAAAATGAAGGAAAGTTATTGTTAGATGCGACTTGTACACCAGCAGATATAAAATATCCAACGGATATAGGAATATTGAATGATGCCAGAGAAAAAACAGAAAAAATAATAGATAAGCTGTATGAAGAAATAAAAGAGAAAAGGAAAGAAAAGCCGAGGACTTATAGGGAAGTGGCAAGAAAAGAGTACTTAGCCATAGCAAAAAAACGTCGTGTGTCAAAAAAAGAAAGAAGAAAAGGAACAAAAAAACAACTAGGATATATAAAAACTGGACAGTGGGAAGTTCTCGAGGCGTGTAAGTGGAGAAAAGAAAATCGGACATCCGATACAAAAGAGTGCCGTTATGTCCGAAACTGGCTGATATAAGAAAATCGATAGCCAGTGCTATCTATCAATTATGCAACTATGTCAGCGACTAGAGCAAATCCTCAATAATCTCCGTCCAGCCTTTAGCCGAGAAGCAACGTTCCAATGGTTTATCCTGTTAGTCTGGGGAGTAGTGCTCAACAGCCAACCCAGCGCAATAACTAGCTATGTCAATGCCATTGGCTGAACAGAGAGCTACTACAATCAGGCTCTACATTGGTTTGATTCCAAGGCGTTTAGCGTCGAAGGACTAACTTTACAATGGTCAAAGTGGCTAAGTCAGCATGAAAGTCTATACAGAATTAAAGGGAAACGGGTGTATGTGGGTGATGGCATCAAAGTGGGGAAAGAAGGACGCAAGATGCCAGGTGTAAAACGACTACACCAAGAATCGGAAGATGTGTCCAAGCCAGAGTGGATAAGGGGTCATTACTTCAATGCCTTGAGTATTTTGGTGGGAGTAGGGAAAGCCTGCTTTGCCTTGCCCTTAGTGTTGCGGCTAGACGATGGCATCAAGTCCAAAGCAACCGAGAAGGGGGAGGGAAAAGGCAAAAAAAAGGTGAAGACGAGCCTGGTGACAAAAATGGCTGACCTTTGTGTTACTTACGCAGAGGCAGGGAGTTATGTAATTTTGGATGCTTATTTTGCTTGCGAACCAGTGCTCAAAAGTTTTCGCCAGAACGCCTTGCATCTAATCACAAGAGTGCGTTGCTCCACCGTCGCCTATGCCCCCTTTTGTTCCGTGCCGACGCTGACGGGGAGAGGACGACCACGGATTTGGGGGAGTTCGATAAAACTAGAAAAGCTGTTCGCTCTGGCGGCGGACTTTCCGACAGCTAAAGTCTGGCTCTATGGTCAACAAGTCACGGTTTCTTATCAGTGCTTTGAGTTCCACTGGGATAGTCCCCATCAGCTCGTCAAGTTTGTTCTGACCCAATTGCCTAACGGACGACGACTGATTCTGCTTTCTACTGATCTCTGTTTGACTGGACCTGAGATTATTGCCGCTTACGGTCTCCGATTTAAGATTGAAGTCACTTTTCGTCAATTAGTCCATCTTTTGGGCAGCTTTGCCTATCGTTTTTGGCTTAAGAGTCTTCCTACTTTACCTACCTGGCCCAGCAATCTTATCCTCAGTGACTATCCACAAGCTGTTCAGACTCAGATTTTAAACAAGGTAGAAGCCTTTGAGCGTTTTGTTAACCTTAATGCCATTGCTTTAGGGCTACTTCAAATTCTCGCCTTAGAGTTACCCCAGGGGATTTGGGCTAATTTTCCTCGATGGTTTCGGACATTACCATCCCATGGCTACCCTAGTGAACGGATTGCTCAACTAGCCCTTCAACATCAAGCCCAAATGATTTTTCCTCAAAGTCCACCCAGTCTGCTTTTGCCTAAATTCCTTACCGCTAAACTTGCCTCTTCCCCAAGCCCTGATATGCTTACTTTCGTCGCATAGTCATTACCTTATCTGGCATCCATAAACTTTCCACTGTCCAGATAAAAAGAAACTTGTCTCATATAGAAAAAATGATAGAAGAGGGAGCAAAGTTAGAAAAACTAACGAAAAAAGAGCAAGAAGAGCTTGTAACGATAGGAAAAGTGTATGAGCAACAGTTAGAAATGTATGAAAAAAAGACAAATAAAGTAGAAAACAGAATTGTGAGTGTAAGCCAACCTCACGTGCGTCCAATAGTGCGTGGAAAAGCGGGAAAAGCAGTAGAGTTTGGAGCTAAAATATCGGCAAGTAATGTGAATGGCTTTGTCTTCTTAGACAAATTAAGTTGGGATAATTACAACGAATCGGGAGATTTACAAGCGCGAATAGAAGAATATAAAAGGGAAACAGGATGTTATCCGGAATCGGTTCATGTGGATAAAATCTATCGAACAAAAGCGAATCGAGCTTATTGTAAAAAAAGGGATATAAGAATGAGTGGTCCCCGATTGGGAAGACCGCCGAAAGAGGTGAGCAAAGAAAAAAAGAAAGAGGCACGCTCAGATGAAAGAGTGCGTAATGCCATTGAGGGTAAATTCGGACAGGGAAAGAGGAAATTTAGTCTTGGTCGAGTGATGGCCAAACTACCTGAGACCTCGGAAACGGTAATTGCGATGAACTTTTTGGTAATGAATCTTTCTACTCTACTTCAGAACTGGACAGTGGGAAGTTTATGGATGCCAGATAAGGTAATGACTATGCGACGAAAGTAAGCATATCAGGGCTTGGGGAAGAGGCAAGTTTAGCGGTAAGGAATTTAGGCAAAAGCAGACTGGGTGGACTTTGAGGAAAAATCATTTGGGCTTGATGTTGAAGGGCTAGTTGAGCAATCCGTTCACTAGGGTAGCCATGGGATGGTAATGTCCGAAACCATCGAGGAAAATTAGCCCAAATCCCCTGGGGTAACTCTAAGGCGAGAATTTGAAGTAGCCCTAAAGCAATGGCATTAAGGTTAACAAAACGCTCAAAGGCTTCTACCTTGTTTAAAATCTGAGTCTGAACAGCTTGTGGATAGTCACTGAGGATAAGATTGCTGGGCCAGGTAGGTAAAGTAGGAAGACTCTTAAGCCAAAAACGATAGGCAAAGCTGCCCAAAAGATGGACTAATTGACGAAAAGTGACTTCAATCTTAAATCGGAGACCGTAAGCGGCAATAATCTCAGGTCCAGTCAAACAGAGATCAGTAGAAAGCAGAATCAGTCGTCGTCCGTTAGGCAATTGGGTCAGAACAAACTTGACGAGCTGATGGGGACTATCCCAGTGGAACTCAAAGCACTGATAAGAAACCGTGACTTGTTGACCATAGAGCCAGACTTTAGCTGTCGGAAAGTCCGCCGCCAGAGCGAACAGCTTTTCTAGTTTTATCGAACTCCCCCAAATCCGTGGTCGTCCTCTCCCCGTCAGCGTCGGCACGGAACAAAAGGGGGCATAGGCGACGGTGGAGCAACGCACTCTTGTGATTAGATGCAAGGCGTTCTGGCGAAAACTTTTGAGCACTGGTTCGCAAGCAAAATAAGCATCCAAAATTACATAACTCCCTGCCTCTGCGTAAGTAACACAAAGGTCAGCCATTTTTGTCACCAGGCTCGTCTTCACCTTTTTTTTGCCTTTTCCCTCCCCCTTCTCGGTTGCTTTGGACTTGATGCCATCGTCTAGCCGCAACACTAAGGGCAAGGCAAAGCAGGCTTTCCCTACTCCCACCAAAATACTCAAGGCATTGAAGTAATGACCCCTTATCCACTCTGGCTTGGACACATCTTCCGATTCTTGGTGTAGTCGTTTTACACCTGGCATCTTGCGTCCTTCTTTCCCCACTTTGATGCCATCACCCACATACACCCGTTTCCCTTTAATTCTGTATAGACTTTCATGCTGACTTAGCCACTTTGACCATTGTAAAGTTAGTCCTTCGACGCTAAACGCCTTGGAATCAAACCAATGTAGAGCCTGATTGTAGTAGCTCTCTGTTCAGCCAATGGCATTGACATAGCTAGTTATTGCGCTGGGTTGGCTGTTGAGCACTACTCCCCAGACTAACAGGATAAACCATTGGAACGTTGCTTCTCGGCTAAAGGCTGGACGGAGATTATTGAGGATTTGCTCTAGTGGTCTGTCAATTTTCTATTTGTGGATAAAGACGCTTGAGACGGATACGAGCCTCAGCCGTCGTGAATTGCCAATCTACCGACTTTTGGGAATGATTGCGCTGAGTGTACCAAGCCGTTGTTTCTTGCTCTAAAGTTTCCCGATCTGGAATTCGACGAGCTAGGCATTGCCGAGTCATTGCGGACAGCTCGTTTTCAGCAATATTAAGCCAACTGCCATGTTTTGGGGTATGGTGAATTTCCAACCGTTCGACTAGACGACGAGCCGTGGAAGGCTCAAATGCTTCATATAGTGAGGCAAGTTTGTGAGTATTTAGCTGATCACATACTAAAATGACTTTGTCGTTATCAGCATAGTCGTTATCGAGTAAATTCTTAATTTCTGTTGCCCAGTCAACCGATGTTCTACGTTCACTGACAACTGTCTTTCGCCACCCAGACAAGGGTTCTGTAAACATAAAGATATTGGCTGTTCCATTGCGTTCATATTCGTAATCATGCGCCTCTGGCTGTCCAGGTTTGGCTGGTAGAGGAAGGCGGGTTTCTTTGACCAATTGTATAGGTTGCTCATCCATGCAAATCACTGGACAATTGGGGTCATAGGGTCGGTGATAAATTTCTAGAACATCTTCCATGTTAGACACAAATTCGGCACTCTTTTCTGGTGGAATCACGTACATCTGTCGCAGATGAGGTTTTAGTTCGTTTTTTTTAACACTTGACGCACGGTTTCGTGACTAATTGCTGGCACAATTTCTAACTCGACCGCCTTGTCGGCTAGTAACCTCAATGTCCAACGGGCTTGACCAGCAGGCGGTTCTCCACAACGTAAGGCGATTAGTTTTGCTTCTACCTCTCCATCAATAATCGGTTGACGAGGCGGCGTTTTGCGGGGCTTGCGGCTTAATGCTGACTCCACACCTTCATTGACCAATCGCTCCCTGAGATTGGCGACTGTGTTACGGTGACAACTAAAGGCGGCGGCAGCTTCCTCATCCGTCCATCCTTGTCCATTCACATCAATGTTTAACAGAATATTGGCGTGCTTAATTTTGTAAGCCGCTCCTTTGCCGATGGATACCAAATCTTTTAGGGTCTGACGTTCTTCTTGACTTAATCGGACAATATAGGTCTTGAGCATGGTTACTTATTACGATATCTGTTGAGGTAATGAATAGCCTCTCCATTTTCCCTCAAATTCACAATCTTTAGCTTGACAGACCACTAGTCGCTGACATAGTTGCATAATTGATAGATAGCACTGGCTATCGATTTTCTTATATCAGCCAGTTTCGGACATAACGGCACTCTTTTGTATCGGATGTCCGATTTTCTTTTCTCCACTTACACGCCTCGAGAACTTCCCACTGTCCAGCCTATAAGTCCTCGGCTTTTCTTTCCTTTTCTCTTTTATTTCTTCATACAGCTTATCTATTATTTTTTCTGTTTTTTCTCTGGCATCATTCAATATTCCTATATCCGTTGGATATTTTATATCTGCTGGTGTACAAGTCGCATCTAACAATAACTTTCCTTCATTTTCTTTTTTTTCTGACGCTACACCCGTCGCTTTTTTTTCTATTTCTTTATTAATTTTATTTATTAATTCCATTCCTATTTTTTTACGAAAATGAACCATCATTGACGCACTAAATGCTTCTTTGCTACTATAGCTTTCCATTCCTATAAAGTACTGTAAATAAGGGTTCTCTTTTATTTGTTCTACTGTTTCTCTGTCACTTTTTCCTGAAATTTCTTTGATAATTAATGCTCCTAATGCCATTCTAAATGATTTGGCTGGGGCTCCTTTTTTTTCTGTGAAGTTTTTTGCATATTCTTCCTCATATTCTTCCCAGGGAATCATTTTTGACATTTCTATCCAACGATTTTCTTCGTCTAACTGCCCGCCGAACAGATTTTTCAAGTTTTCTGGTGTTTCAATTGAGTACTGTTGCTTTCGGTACATCTGCTTTCTCTCTTCTTAATGCAATGGTTTTGAGGCATTCTACCCTATTTTCGTGCATTCTAGCGGTTCTTAATTCGCCTACTATTTTTCTCCGTAAAGGTTTCAGCTTTTTTCAGCAAGCCCTAATTGAAAAAGGGTTAACTTGGGAGGACTTACTCCAAATTCGCCTGATTTCTTGAACCTCTCGTATTGCAACGTTTATAGCTTCTAGCTAGACGATACCAGTGCCGGAAGCTCGCATTATCTAAAATAATCACAATCTTCGGACCATTCTTTTCAAAGTCTTCTTTTTTATTTCCTTGTTCTATCCATTCTCTTTGTATGTCTTTGTAAAATTTTAATAATACACTCTTGAAGTTCTGAGAGTTACCAGTGGGAATCAAATCAACCCACCGTTTTTTGTCAGTATATCTAATACCACCCATTACATTGACTCTTCCTTTTCTTCTATCTCCCCTCACTTTTTTACGCTTTCCTTTTTTTGTCCAATGTTTTCTCCGTATTACTCTTAAGCTGAAGCCACTTTCATCCCAAAACCATATCTGGATTGATTCTGGCTTTTCTTTCAAAAGCTTCTTGTACTCTTCAACTTTCTTTCTAAATTCCTCTCTTTTTTGCTCATCTTTTTTATCTTCTAGACTATATTTTGCCCAAATATAGACAAATCGCTTTTTTTTAAGCATATTTCTAAGTTGTGTATTTCCTAACAATATACCCGTTTCTTTTTCCATATGAGTTGATAGTCTTGCTACTGTCCAACGTCCAAATTCATATCCAAACTCTTCAGGCTCTTTGATTATTATCTCCGTCAATTTCTCTATGTATTCTTCTGTTACTTTCCTGTGATTTCCTTTTTTTCTTTTGTCTCTTAAGCTTTCTATCTCTTTCGGATTTCCATTATTACACCAGTACCACACTTGTCGTTTGCAACATCCTAATAATCCTGATATTTCATCATACGTTTTTCCTTCATTTCTCAGTAACATAATCAATATTCTCTCTCTTGTAACTGCGTGCTCTTCCGTTTTAAGGGCTTTTTGTAGCTCTTTCTTGGTCTTTTGGTCTAAGAAGTTTAACGTCAGCATAGTCATACAAAAAAGTAAGTCTATATATTCTACCTTATATCCACTTAGGGCTTGCTGAAAAAAGCTGAAACCTTTACGGAGAAAAATAGTAGGCGAATTAAGAACCGCTAGAATGCACGAAAATAGGGTAGAATGCCTCAAAACCATTGCATTAAGAAGAGAGAAAGCAGATGTACCGAAAGCAACAGTACTCAATTGAAACACCAGAAAACTTGAAAAATCTGTTCGGCGGGCAGTTAGACGAAGAAAATCGTTGGATAGAAATGTCAAAAATGATTCTTTGGGAAGAATATGAGGAAGAATATGCAAAAAACTTCACAGAAAAAAAAGGAGCCCCAGCCAAATCATTTAGAATGGCATTAGGAGCATTAATTATCAAAGAAATTTCAGGAAAAAGTGACAGAGAAACAGTAGAACAAATAAAAGAGAACCCTTATTTACAGTACTTTATAGGAATGGAAAGCTATAGTAGCAAAGAAGCATTTAATGCGTCAATGATGGTTCATTTTCGTAAAAAAATAGGAATGGAATTAATAAATAAAATTAATAAAGAAATAGAAAAAAAAGCGACGGGTGTAGCGTCAGAAAAAAAAGAAAATGAAGGAAAGTTATTGTTAGATGCGACTTGTACACCAGCAGATATAAAATATCCAACGGATATAGGAATATTGAATGATGCCAGAGAAAAAACAGAAAAAATAATAGATAAGCTGTATGAAGAAATAAAAGAGAAAAGGAAAGAAAAGCCGAGGACTTATAGGGAAGTGGCAAGAAAAGAGTACTTAGCCATAGCAAAAAAACGTCGTGTGTCAAAAAAAGAAAGAAGAAAAGGAACAAAAAAACAACTAGGATATATAAAAAGAAACTTGTCTGATATAGAAAAAATGATAGAAGAGGGAGCAAAGTTAGAAAAACTAACGAAAAAAGAGCAAGAAGAGCTTGTAACGATAGGAAAAGTGTATGAGCAACAGTTAGAAATGTATGAAAAAAAGACAAATAAAGTAGAAAACAGAATTGTGAGTGTAAGCCAACCTCACGTGCGTCCAATAGTGCGTGGAAAAGCGGGAAAAGCAGTAGAGTTTGGAGCTAAAATATCGGCAAGTAATGTGAATGGCTTTGTCTTCTTAGACAAATTAAGTTGGGATAATTACAACGAATCGGGAGATTTACAAGCGCGAATAGAAGAATATAAAAGGGAAACAGGATGTTATCCGGAATCGGTTCATGTGGATAAAATCTATCGAACAAAAGCGAATCGAGCTTATTGTAAAGAAAGGGATATAAGAATGAGTGGTCCCCGATTGGGAAGACCGCCGAAAGAGGTGAGCAAAGAAAAAAAGAAAGAGGCACGCTCAGATGAAAGAGTGCGTAATGCCATTGAGGGTAAATTCGGACAGGGAAAGAGGAAATTTAGTCTTGGTCGAGTGATGGCCAAACTACCTGAGACCTCGGAAACGGTAATTGCGATGAACTTTTTGGTAATGAATCTTTCTACTCTACTTCAGAAGACAAAAAGTAAAAAGTTGTAGAGTCGTTTTTCTTGTGAAAAATGGTGTTAATTTTCCTCTCTTTTGTGAGGAGTGATTTGTGTTGACCTTTTTAGACAGAAAGGAACAATAGATTAAACAAAATCTGTATTTTGATTTGTTTCCATAAGGATAAGTTATCTATGCTTTTTCAGTCCATACTTCCCTAACCCACATTTCTTTCGTTTTTTGACTTTTTCAGCAAGCCCCACTTAGAGTGATGACAGCTTAGTTGCATAATTGATAGATAGCACTGGCTATCGATTTTCTTATATCAGCCAGTTTCGGACATAACGGCACTCTTTGGTATCGGATGTCCGATTTTCTTTTCTCCACTTACCCGCATCGAGAACTTCCCACTGTCCAGTTCCTATGACTCCAATCAATATTCCCCCTGTGCTGGCGGACTGGTGTTCACAGAGGCTGGGCCCCTTTACTGTTTTGAAAACCTATCTCCAGGAGCAAAGAGACTCCCCGGTATGGCGTTTATCCACAGAAGCAAAGATTGTCTATCTCAAGGCTTATCACAGCCTGACAAAATGGGGGATGGAAGTCCATGCCTATGAAAACTGGGTAGCAGCGTTAGGCACTCAAGCACCGCGATCCCTGGCCGTCTTGGCAGAACCGATTCCAGCTATTTTGCTCACAGAATTATCAGGGTCAACAATGGATTGTTTAAAGCTTGAGCCAGAACAAGAACAAATCCTTTGGCGATCAGCCGGTGCAACCTTAGCGCAACTTCATGCTCTACCCTCTGGCCAATGGTTTGGTGTTCCCTTACGAGATGGCAGTCCTTTAGCCGAGTTTCCAGAAACCAATCCTGTCAATCTCATCTCCAGTTCTCTAGAAGCTTGGCTCCGACGAGGTGTCAATGACAATTTGTTAATGGCAGATGAAATCCAAACCATTCAGCAAGCCCTGGCGATCGCTGATGTCTTTGCCGGAGAAGAGCCAACACCCTGTCATGGAGACTATCAACCTCGAAACTGGATAGTTGCTCAGTCAGGGATTTGGCAAGGCGTGATTGATTTTGAACACGCTCGTTGGGATTTAAAAATGAGTGATTTAGGCTACTGGTGGGATCGGGGTTTACGAGAACGTCCTCATTTAAAAGCTGCGTTCTGGGATGGGTATGGAAAGTTAGGGGAACTAGAACAAAGACAGTTAGTGATTATTCGTATTTTGGGAGCCACTGGTAGAGTCATCTGGGGTCGTCAATATGGCGATCAAGCTACGGAAAAACTAGGTCATTGTGTACTCAAGGAACTTTCACAAGCATCCATAGAACAAACCAGCTAAAAGCTTAAACTAGCTGCAAAGAAGACAAAACTTTCGTCTTGACAGTGGCCGGTTTGCTGGGTGCTGGGAGAGGACACTTGACCAAATCCGCTAATTCTTGAAGTTGACTAATGGCTTCTGCCCCTTCTAGCTTCATCAATTCTCGATCATCTCGCATCTCAGTCCAGGTAATCCCATAATCTGATACCAAAAAACGGATCAGATGATCGTCTCCCAAGCTAACCATAAAAGATGCACTGTTAAGTTGGCCGCCACAGGTATAGCAGGATGCAAGGTAGCCGCGATTTTCTAGCACGATCGCTAAGGCCTGCAAATTCATAACTAAATCTTGAACAAAATCTCGATGCTGTTGTGCTAGTCGGGTAAACACGTTGCCTCCTGGGTGACACTTCTAAAATCTTAATACTTTTTTAAGATTTTTTTCAATAAAATCGTGTAAGTAAAATATACATGGTTAAAAAAGAGGATGATATCTAGACTCCGTTAAGGCTAACCTAGATTACCCTTGCTGTCTCGTATCAATCGTTACCTCTGGACGACTTCTGTTAACAAGTCCTCAAATTTCGCTAAGGGAATTGTTAAAGGCGAGGATAATATCGCCGATGACGAAGGTGAGTTGGAGATGGTTTCGTCCTCCCTAACTCCATCATGCCCATTTTCCAGGTCATTTGATGATACTGGAGGAAATAACTTAACAGTTTTATGAAGAAATTGTTACAGATAGGTTTGCTTGCTCTAATGCTCAATATCCTCAATCAGCTTAGGAACACCACTGGTTAAGACTTCAGAGCCATTGTGAGTAACTAAAACATCGTCTTCAATACGAATGCCAATCCCTCGCCATTGCTCCGGCACTTCTGGCTGCCCTTCCGCCGGTTTGATGTCAGGGGAAATATAAATGCCAGGTTCGACAGTGAGTACATTGCCGGTCTGTAACGCCTGCCAAGTTTCTTCGCCGCTCTTATAAACGCCGACATCATGAACATCGAGACCAAGCCAATGTCCGGTGCGGTGCATATAAAAAGGTTTATATTTTTCCTCTTTAATAATTTCTTCGATATCACCGACTAATAAATCTAGTTCCATTAAGCCTTCTACAATCGTCCGAACGGCGGTATCGTGAATTTGATTGTAGGGATTACCCGGCTTTACCTGCTCAATGGCATTGAGTTGAGCCTGTAGAACAATTTCATAAAGGGTCTTTTGTTCTGGGGTAAATTTACCACTCACTGGAAAAGTACGGGTAATGTCGCCATTGTAGTAACTGTAGGAACAGCCTGCATCAATGAGAATGAGGTCATTTTCCTGAACGGCTTGATCGTTATTAATATAGTGGAGAATACAAGCATTGACTCCGGTGGCCACAATGGAAGGATAGGCTGGCCCTAAACCACCCTGTAGTCTAAAGGTATGTTCAATTTCTGCCTGAATTTGATACTCGAAATGACCCACCTGGGCAAATTCCCTAGCACGGTTATGGGCCTCGGCGGAGATAATACAGGCTTTTCGTAATAGTTCTAGTTCTGTCTCACTCTTAACCAGACGCATGGGGTGAAGGAGATGGTGGGGATTTTCCATTGCTTTGGGGCCAGTTCCTCGCTTGGGATAGGTGGCCATTAATTTTTGCCAATGGCTGAGAATAATTTCATTAAAATGATGATCCCGTCCTAGATGGTAATAGATGCGATCGCATTTTTCGAGATACTGGGGTAATTTTTCATCGAGTTCAGCGATGGAATAGGCTTCATCGGCTCCATAACGTTCTTTCGCACCTTCGACACCATGAAGATAGCCTGTCCAGGTTTCCTTTTCAGGATCTTTGGGCTGGACAAAAAGAATAAATTTATGTTCTGCGTGATGGGGAGCGAGAACAACCACCGCTTCTGGTTCGTTAAAGCCCGTTAAATAAAAAAAATCACTATCCTGCCGAAACACATATTCCACATCATTGTGCATTACCGCAGTCGGGGCACTTTGAAAAATCGCGGTTCCCTGTCCTATTTTCTCCATAAGGCGATCGCGGCGTTGACGGTATTCGGCTTGACTGATGTGCATAGGTGGAATCGAAAATCAGTGAGATAGGAGGATTGGTGATAGTTTTAACTACTGTAGCTCGATTGTTTGAACAGGGCAACGAGGGCAACGACCACCAGAAAAACCACTTTGGCATTGTAGTTGAGCGGTTACGATCTTAAATCGTGCTTATCCCGAAGAACCTAAAAGATAACCACCGAATCTAAATGTCTCAATTAGGACAAGCTAAACAAAACCAGTCTAAATTAAGCCAAGATTGACAAGGCGGAAAGCTGAGATCGTCCCCCGATAGTCTTCCATTGCAGAAGAGATTAACTGGCCAAATATTCCTGAATAGAAGATTTGCGTTTGCGGAGTTTGCTTAAGGCTTCTCGCTCTATTTGTCGAACTCGCTCACGGCTAATGTTCAGTAATGTACCAATTTTTGCCAGGGTTAGGGGTTGACCATCGGTTAAGCCAAAGCGGAGAGCCAAAACTTCTCGCTGTTGGGGCGTGAGATCAGCCATCAGATTTTCTAAATCCAATTGGAGAGAAGCATGGGTGGCAAAATCTTCCGGTTGAGGGCCGGTATCTTCTAAAAGTTCTCCTAGTTCCGTGTCCTGGTTATCACCCACCTTAAGGTCTAGGGACAGAGGCTGTCTGGCCCGTTCCAGGTATTCTCGGACTTGCTTGGGCGTAATTTCCAATTCCTGGGCCAATTCGACAACCGTAGCGGCCCGACCTTTTTCTTGCGCCAGTTGTCGTTGCGCTTTTTTGATCTTGTTGAGTTTTTCGGTGATGTGGATAGGTAAGCGAATAGTACGGCTCTTTTCCGCGATCGCCCTGGTAATGGCCTGACGAATCCACCAGTAAGCATAGGTTGAGAAGCGATAACCCTTGGTCGGATCAAACTTTTCGACCCCTCGCTGCATCCCAATAGTGCCTTCCTGAATTAAATCCAGTAAGTCTAAATTGCGCTTCAGATATTTTTTCGCCACTGATACCACTAGGCGCAGATTAGCTTCCACCATTTTGCGTTTGGCCGCTTCTCCCGACGCGATCGCTACCAAGAGTTCAGACTCTGATAAACCAGCCTGGTCAGCCCATTGAGCTTGACTCGGTTCCTGGCCCAACTGCTTGGTTAGGGTTGCCTTGAGTTCAAACAGAGCAACAGAACGCTGAATGCGCTTGGCATAGAGAATTTCCTCTTCATGGCTGAGAAGGGGAACACGACCAATTTCCCGTAAGTAAGCTCGAACCGGATCTGGGCTATTTTTCGCAGTCTTCATGACGAAATATAAGAATAAAAATTAGGTCTAAAGCAGAGTCAGGGTTAAACGAGAAAAACAAGACAACAAAATAACTGGGTAATCAAAAACGAAATTTCCTGGGTATCGATAATGACTAAGCCGCTAGTCCGAAGACCAAATTTTAAAAAGTTTACTGATCAAAGAGGATTCATTAAGGAGGCTTCCTTAACAATACTAAACAAATCTTTACATTTTGTAAAGTTGTCGTTAAGGTTCAGAGCAAAGTTCCCTGGCCCGGCCGACACAGAATATACGAACTAAAACTGCGGCAAGCCAGAGGGAGTCTTAGAATGGTCGTGCTGGCCTTGGAAACGGCTAGACATTTTGTTTTTTTTTAGATAATGGACTGAAATGCTGAGTAATAATACTGGGGCTACCGCAAGGTTTCTGTTCATCTGGTACAAAAAAATAAAAAAGGGTCTGATCTTCTCAAGATGCAATTTTTAAGCTCTGCCCCAGAACGATCCCATGCCAAGCACGGATCAAGACGGGAATTGACGAGTATGATGATGAAAGGCAATTTTATTGACCCTTGTATTTTCTCTCTGTTCCTTTTCTGCTATGCAATTAACCCCCCAGGAAAAAGATAAATTACTGATTTTTACTGCCGCCCTCCTAGCTGAAAGACGTAAAGCGCGTGGTCTTAAATTAAACTATCCTGAAGCTGTTGCCTACATTTCTGCGGCTATATTGGAAGGGGCGAGAGACGGTCAGACCGTTGCCGAATTGATGGGTTTTGGGGCAACCCTACTGACTCGTGCCGATGTGATGGAAGGCATTGCGGAAATGATTCCAGAGGTACAGGTGGAGGCAACTTTTCCTGATGGCACCAAATTAGTCACCGTTCATGATCCCATTCGCTAAGTTTACTGTCTTTTCTTTCACATTACTGCCAAACTTATACTAATCTAGACGACTTTGGGGAGACCATGACCATGATTCCAGGAGAAATAGTAACTGTCCCAGGAGAGATTGAAATTAATACCGGACGGGAAACACGACAAATACAGGTGGCCAATAGCGGCGATCGCCCCATTCAGGTGGGTTCCCATTTCCATTTTTATGAGGTCAATACGGCCCTTTTGTTTGATCGGGAAGTGACCAGGGGAATGCGTTTGAATATTCCGGCTGGAACGGCTGTTCGATTTGAACCAGGGGATGAAAAAAGGGTGGAATTGGTTGCTTTTGTGGGAGAACGTCGAATTTACGGCTTTAATGGTTTAGTGGAAGGTTCTTTGGATGGGTGTGACCTTTAGTTGATGAAGGAAAAGAAAAGTGTTAACATGAGATGAAAAGTGACAAAGAGGAAACAATGATGACAGCAAAACTAATTAATGTAGAGGGTTCAAAGATAAAAATAGAACTAACATTAGAACTCAGTCGTTCAATGTTGGATACAGAAATAAATATTCAAAAAGGCTTAAACGAAGTAGGTTGCATCGCCAGCAAAGAAGCCTTGAAATATTTAGATACAGATGGTTCACCCTTAAAAATCGGTGAAGAAATCTGGAAGAGTAAGGGAGAGCAACCGAAAGAATATCAAACACCTTATGGTGAGGTTATAGTGAATCGTCATGTATATCAGCGTTCACCTTTGAGGAAAAACGTATTGCCCCTTAGAAAGAGAAGCAAGGATAATCATAACATCAACGCCATTATTGGCAAAACAGGTATCCTCAAAAATGTCAGGGATGGCAGGCAAAGAGGTGAAAAATGATTTATTAGAAAATCATGGTAGAAAAGTAGCGCTATCCTATATCCAAAGATTGAGTGAAGCAGTAGGAAGTGTGGTACAGGCAAAAGAAGAAGCGTGGAGTTATGCCCCGCCCAAGGAGGATAGCCAAATTGCAACAGTGGGAATAGGATTAGATGGAACCTGTATGCTGATGTGTGAGGATGGCTACCGTGAAGCAATGGTGGGAACCGTTTCCCTATACGATAGTGAAGGCGAACGTCAACCTACAATCTATCTAGGTGCGGCACCAGAGTATGGAAAAAAGAGTTTTCTAGAAAGATTAGAAAGAGAAATTGAGCGAGCGAAAAACCGTTATCCAGAGGCAACATTGGTCGGGATAGCAGACGGGGCAGAATCAAATTGGAAGTTTTTAGAAAAGCAAACGGAAGAACAGATATTAGATTTCTATCATGCCTCTGGTTACTTAGGTGCCTTGGCAGAAGCGTTGCATCCGAATACCGTGTCAAAACAAAAAGAATGGTTGACTGAAAATTGTCGAGAACTCAAGCATGAAAAAGGAAAAGCAGGAGAACTGCTAAATCTGATGAAAGAAGTCAAAGAAGAAAAAAGTCATTCTAAGAATCTTACCGAGAAACTACAAGCGGCGATTACTTATTACGAGAATCATCAGCATCAAATGGATTATGCTGAATACTTAGAGAAAAAGTATCCGATTGGTTCAGGTGTTACGGAAGCAGCTTGTAAGACGTTGGTCAAACAACGATTATGTTGTTCAGGAATGCGATGGAAGGAAAAAGGAGCAGGAATTATTTTGAGCCTACGAGCTTTGGTATTGACCAAGGAACGATGGAGTCAATTTTGGGCAAAACTTGATCAATATGGGTTCCCTGTAGAACCCTGATTACAACAGCTTTTATCAACTAAAGGTCGCACCCCTTTGGATTAGCAAGCAAGATGGGCGATCGCCGAAAACTTAAACAGATGGCAGCCAATCTTCTCCTTAGTTTAGGAGGTGTTGGTTTTGGGATCATTGTCATGGAAATTGGGTTACGAATTGCAGGAATTAGTTATCCCAGTTTTTATCAGGTTGATCCCTATCGGGGTCACGCTTTAATTTCCAACTATTCCGCCCAATGGACTCATGAAGGCAACGGTTATGTTTCCCTTAATCAGGATAGTTTGCGGGACAAAGATCATGATTTCGTTAAACCGTCTAATACCTATCGGATCGCTATTTTAGGAGATTCTTTTTCCGAAGCCATTCAAGTCAACGCCGAAGAAACTTTTTGGGCAATTCTAGCAGAAAATTTATCCGCCTGTGCTGCTTTTACTGGTAAAAAAATAGAAGTGATTAACTTTGGAGTAGGAGATTACGGAACGGCTCAAGAGTTGATGACTCTCAAGCATGAAGTCTGGAAATATAAACCCGATCTGGTACTGCTAGAGATTTTTACGGGTAATGATTTAGTCAATAATTCTAAAGCTCTGAGTCCCAGCGATCGCTTTGCGCCGTTTCTTGTTAAAAAGCAAGGGAAATTTGAATGGGATATGTCCTTTCAAGACAGTGATACCTATCGTCGTCGCGGAAGTCAATTTCGCCAAGCCCTATTTTGGTTAATTAATCATTCCCGTGTTTTACAAGTTATTAATGAAGCTAAACGGGCCATTACCACCCATCAGCCCTTAGTGGGCAATGCCAGTAATAGTAATAAAGATGATAAAACTGCAATTATTCCGGCTCTAGATTTTGATGTCAATCTCTATCGAGAACCCCAGGATCAAAACTGGCAAGAGGCTTGGGAGATTACCGAAGCCTTATTAAAGGAAATGAATCAAGAGGTGAAAGCCAAAGGAGCTAAGTTTTTAGCCGTAACATTGAGTAATCCTCCCCAGGTTTACCCCGATCTTCAGGTTCGAGAAGCCTTAAAACGCCAAGGTGCTACTAATCTTTTTTATCCCGATCAGAGAATCCAAAAAATAGGTCAAAGCAATGGCTTTGAGGTACTCAATCTAGCTCCTACTTTTCAACGTTATGGGGATCAAAATAATGTCTTTTTGCATGGCTTCGATAATACGGCGATGGGGATTGGCCATTGGAACAAAGCAGGACACCAGTTAGGCGGAAAAATGATTGCTAATTATGTTTGTACTTGGCTGAGTCGTTAATAATCAGTTGAGTATAAACGTAGCTAAATTCACAGCCGAGGAAAAAGATTTGAAAAATCAGATAAATCCAGAGCAACAAAACCATCACATTACCAATCACACCGTAGGCTTGAAAACTTTCGCCAATGCGAATGATGCCATTGCTGACAAAATTTTGGAGTAACATTAATAATAAAGTTGTTAATAAGGCTCCTAGCCAAACACTTTGCCAGGTGATTCGACAGGAAGGTAAGACTTTAAACAGGGCCATGATCACGGTGGCAATCATGAGATAGGAGATACTAGCTTGCACACTTTTAAAGAGCAGCAAATCATCTAACTTCAACCAGGGTATTAAAGAGTGAAAATGATTAATGATTTCCATGACAATTTGCAGAATGAGATTGGACAGCATGGAGAGTAAAAAGACTAAAACGGTACTCAGAACCAATAAAAAGGCAAGAATCTTATCTTTAAAAAAAGCTACTATCTGATTTTTTAACCCTGATTGGGTTACGGATCTAGGTTCTAGTTTCCAGACTTTATTAACGCTACGGGTTAGGGCTTCAAAAATCTTACTGGCCGTCAGCAGTAGTAAGAAAAAACCGATCAAACCTGCCTCTAGACTGCTTTCATTGAGATTGAGTAATGTCTCCTGTACGATTTGATAGGGTTCAGGAGGAAGGGCATTTTTTGCCAAGATCAGTAATTGAGCATAGCTATCTGTTTTTGGCCCTAGTAACCATCCCAAAAGACTTAACATGACTAGACAGATGGGAAAAAGAGAAAAAAGAGCATAATAAGCAAGGGCTGCTCCCATTTCCAGGCAATCATCTTGCTGCCAATGCCAGACAGTTTGGAGTAGTAATTGAACGGGTTTGGATGGGAGAATTTGAGTTTGAAGAAACTTGATCACGGTAATTGTTTAATTTCACAAAGAAATGCTAAGAATATTAACGATTAAATTGATAAAGCCACAATTTTCTTAACATAACTTATCGGCTCGAATGTCTTAAACCGAATTCTGAAGTTCGATTCAGCGATCGCGTCCTTGGCAAGATAAAATAACAAGCGATGGCTCCTTCAACTGTGAATTGACTTAGACCTAATGAGACCCTATCTTGCTGCTGCCCTGCAAATGACCAGTCAACCAGACCTCGCTCAAAATCTGGCCGAGGCTGAAGAATTAATTGAACTGGCGGTACATCGCGGTGCAGAATTAATTGGCTTGCCAGAAAATTTTGCTTTTTTAGGGAATGAGAGCTTGAAATTACAGCAGGCCAAGGAAATTGCTGAACAGGCATCCCGATTTGCTAAAACCATGGCCCAGCGTTTTCAAGTGACAATCCTCGCCGGTGGCTTTCCGGTTCCAGTGGAAAATAATGAGGGAAAAGCCTACAATACCGCTATTTTAGTCTCATCCAATGGCGAAGAGTTAAGTCATTACCATAAAGTCCATCTATTCGACGTGAATGTACCTGATGGCAATACCTACTGTGAATCGAGTACGGTGATGGCCGGTCAGACCATTGCCCCTGTCTATGATTCTGAAAAGTTTGGTTGTTTGGGTCTATCCATTTGTTACGACGTACGTTTTCCAGAACTTTATCGCCATTTATCTCAGCAGGGCGCAGAGGTTTTCTTTATTCCAGCCGCTTTTACTGCTTTTACCGGCAAAGATCATTGGCAAGTGCTACTACAAGCGAGAGCGATTGAAAATACCTGCTATGTGATTGCTCCAGCCCAAACGGGTTGTCACTACGAACGCCGTTTTACTCACGGTCATGCCATGATTATTGATCCCTGGGGTGTTATTTTGGCCGATGCAGGGGAAAAACCAGGCATGGCGATCGCCGAAATTAATCCCATTCGTTTAAAACAGGTTCGTCAACAAATGCCGGCTTTGCAACATCGCGTTTTCTTGTGACATACTCCCAGCACTAACCGCTTAGGCGGTACAGTGTGGGCTTCTCCCACCAGAAAGTCGTTCTACGATGGAACTGGACTGGAGCGTTTTATAGTGAGACGATGCCCAACCCCACTTTTTGAAATTTCTTTTTCATCCTATTTGAACCATGCAACGGAGTCGCTTGTTATTGATCGAATCTTCTTCATTGAAGAAGTGCCAACAATCAGAGGCTTATCAGACATCTTACGGGAAGGAAATCAACCCTTATGGCAATCAGGTTCTTTATTGCCTTGTCCAAATAATAGCATTTTTTGTTAATCTTCGCGGCATTGAGCCACTCGATTAACTCGACTTTCATCCCATCGCTCACCTGTCGGTAGAGCGTGGGGCTTCCCATCGAACTAGCTAAGGCTCGCCGCCCCATTGGGAACAGTTGACAGACAAAGGGCGAGAATGTCAAGATAGGTTCTTCTCTTCTAGTACCGTTTGCGAACGGGCTTGCAACTTCCTAGATCATGGAACCCGAATCCGTCAGTGAACGAGTCCCGCTCTTGAATACCGCTAGTCCTGAGACGATTGGCTGGGTGCTGTCAGTGTCTGAAGAACAAATTTATGAGCCTCAATCGATACTCATTCCGCCGGATGGTTGGGGCAAGTCGGTTTCCTTCATTATTTCTGGTTGGGTGGTCATTTCCACTCAAGTTCAACAACAGGAAAAAACCCTAGAAGTTTTAGGACAAGGGGATTATTTTGGGGTAATGGCCGTTCTTGATGATTATCCGCCGCTCAGTCAAGCGATCGCCCTTTCTGAAACACGCTTGTTAACCATTCCGGCCCAACGATTTTTACAGTTATTGCTTAAAGATAATCAGCTTCAACAACGAATGCTGCAATTAACTATTCAACGGGTACGCCATCTTTATCGGCGACTCAAATCTACCTCTCAATCCTCCACGCGGAAGGTTATGAAAACCTTGGTTTATCTGGCGGAGAACTATGGCAAAAGTACCGATAAAGGGATTGCTATCTGGAAACTATCTGAACAAATTTTTGCCGATTTAATTAACACAGAACCGGAAGTGATTAGGATAGTTCTCCAGCAACTCAGGGAGAATCATCTACTGGTCAGTAGCGAGGAAGATAATCAATTTTATATTACCAATCTTAAGCAACTCTATCATTTTTCTAAACAGTTTTAATTTCAATCAAAAGAATGCCTAAATTTACCTATCAAGTGGCGATGCCACAACCTAATTCTCACTATTTTGAAGTTACCTTAACCGTAGAAAATTGGCAACTTTCTCAACTTAACTTAAAAATGCCCGCTTGGACACCAGGTTCCTATCTCATTCGAGAATATGTAAGACATCTTCAGGATTTTGCCGCCTATCAGGAAACCACGCAAAAATCTTTAAATTATCAAAAGATTGCCAAGAACCATTGGTGTATTCAAACTCCTTCGATTGACAAAATCATTGTTTTTTATCGCATCTATGCCTACGATCTATCGGTAAGAACGAATCACCTGGATTATTCTCATGGTTATTTTAATGGAGCGGCTCTCTTCTTTTTTGTTCCTGATTTTGAGAAGTTTCCCATCACCCTACGTATTGTTCCCCCCCAGGCAGATTGGCAAGTGGCTACGGGCTTAACCGCTCTTCCCACAACCCATTCTCTGCCAACCTTTATTGCACCGGATTTTGATACCTTAGTTGATTGTCCCGTCGAAATTGGCCCCCATACTCGTTATGAATTTCAGGTTTTAGATAAGCTTCATCATTTTGTCGTTTGGGGCAAGGGGAATCTGAACAGCGATCGCCTCATTGCCGATCTACAAAAAATTATTACCGTAGAAGCCAATCTTTTTGGAGGTCTTCCCTACGATTATTATTGCTTTATCCTGCATCTTGCTAGTCAAGGCTACGGCGGACTAGAACACAAAAACTCCTGTAGCTTGATTTATTCCCGTTTTGGTTTTCGGGAACCAGAAAAGTATCAAAATTTTCTGCAACTAGTGGCCCATGAATTTTTTCATCTCTGGAATATTAAACGTATCCGACCGCAAGCCATAGAAAACTTTGACTATGAGCAGGAGAATTATACCCCTTCTCTCTGGTTTTCCGAAGGAACCACCAGTTACTATGATTTATTGATTCCCCTACGGGCCGGAATCTATGACAGTAATACTTTTCTCAAAAAACTGGGTCAAGAAATAACTCGTTTTTTGCTAACTCCTGGTCGTCAGGTACAACCTTTGGCTGAATCCAGTTTTGATGCCTGGATCAAGCTCTATCGCCGTGATGCCAATAGTGATAATTCCCAGATGTCCTATTATCTTAAGGGTCAACTGGTGACATTACTCCTCGATTTAATCATCCGCGATCGCTTTCAAAATCAACGTTCTTTTGATGACGTATTGCGACAGATGTGGGAAGAATTTGGCCGTATTGAAAAAGGTTTTACCCCCACAGAATTAGAAACAGTGATTGCGGAGGTTGCTCAACAGGATTTGACTGAATTTTTCCAACGCTATCTTTATCACACTGAAGAATTACCCTTTAACACCTATCTTGCTCCCTTTGGACTACAACTCCAAGCTATTTTTGAGGAACCATCCCTACCCTATCTAGGCATAAAAGTTCAATCAGAAAATAACAAAGAACTGATTAAATTTGTGGCCCGTCATTCTCCTGCCGAACAAGCTGGCTTAAGTCCCGATGATGAATTACTGGCCTTGAATGGGCTACGAGTTAATGCCGAACATCTATTCCAGCGTCTCAAAGATTATCAAGCCGATGATATAATTCAAATAACCGTGTTTCATCAGGATACGTTAAGAACCGTTACTGTTCAACTGGCGGCTCCCCAACCCAGTCGTTATGAGGTTGTCAAGATTCAAAATCCCTCTAATGACCAAAGGAAAAAGTTTGTCGGCTGGTTGGAGTCCCCCTAATGTCATCCATCTCTTTCTCCAGCAATGTTTTTGGGCAATGTCTAGAGTAAAAACCAAAAGTGATTCGCGTTGACTAATATTTTTATCTCTGAGTTAATCCCTGATTTCTGCAATGCACCAGTTTCTCCCGATCGCCTACTTTAAAAATCAATTTGTTCCCTTTGAAAATGCCAATCTTTCGGTGGCCACCCATGCTTTACATTATGGAACCGCCGCCTTTGGAGGATTGCGAGGCATTCCTGATCCCCAAAATCCCCAGCAAATTCTTTTATTCCGCCTAGATCGTCATTGTCAACGCCTTAGTCAGAGTGCAACTTTTCTTAACTATCAGATTTCAGCCGCTAAGATTCAACAAATTATTATTGATTTTATTCAGAAAAATCAACCGACGACTTCCTTTTATATTCGTCCCCTGGTCTATAGTTCTGGTCTAGGCATTGCGCCCCGTTTACACAATATTGAAAAAGATTTCTTAGTCTATGGACTAGAAATGGGAGACTTTTTATCGGCTGATGGTGTCAGTTGTCGCATTAGTTCTTGGTATCGTCAGGAAGATCGCAGTTTTCCACTCCGGGGCAAAATTAGTGGGGCCTACATCACCTCAGCCCTGGCAAAAACAGAAGCAGTGGAATCGGGATTTGACGAAGCGATTCTCATGAATACCCAAGGAAAAGTCTGCGAAGCAACGGGCATGAACATTTTTGTGGTTCGCAATGGACAGCTAATCACGCCTGGTTTGGAACAGGATATTCTCGAAGGGATCACCCGTGATAGTATCCTCAAGATTGCTCAAGATTTAGGGATTCCCACCGTTCAACGCGCCATCGACAAATCGGAATTATTGATTGCTGATGAAGTTTTCTTGAGTGGTACAGCAGCCAAAATTACGCCCGTTAAGCAAATTGAAACCTTTCATCTCCCCAAAGCACATCCGATCACAGACAAACTCAAGGAAACCTTAACCACTGTGACAGAAAATCGTAATCCTAACTATCAAGATTGGGTGTTTATTATTCCCTTAAATTCTTAAACTAGAAAAGCTAGTTAGCCCTATTGGATCAATGGTGTCAGTGGTTAAATTTGCTACTTTTGGGTGCAAGCCTTGTACCCCTACGATTCCTTAAAAAACTTATGTAGGGCTTGCTGAATAAGTCTGCAAATCGAACCTAGATGCCACAAGGCGCGAAAAATGGTGACTTCAGAAATCAGTTTCCGATTTTAACCCACAATTTTCTAGCAAAGTGCATGGATTTTACGCCTTCAAATGCCATAAGCTTGCACCTAATCGTGTTCAAAATGGCTGAAAAGCTTATCTGATAAAGGTTCTGCCTTTATTCGGCAAACCCTATGTAGGGGCGAATTGCGATCGCCCTTGCACTTTGTTCTTTATTTAAGACTAAACGTTCGAGTAAAGGCTATTGCGGAGTAAGGTATAACCCTTAATCAATTCACGAATCCCCCGACCCAACGGCCATTCTGGCTCAAAGCCAGTACTTAAAATGCGTTGATTCGAGACAATATAATCCCGTTTGTCTGGATCTTCCCCAATGGGAGCCTCCAGATAGACAAAATTGGGTAAATACTTCTGAATTTCTGCACAGAGTTCTAACTTGGAAAGATTAGCATCCTCTAACCCCACATTATAGGGTTGGCCCTTCATGGCTTCAAAGTTCTCTAAACCATGTAGAAAGACCTTAGCAACATCTCGGATATGGATATAATTGCGCTTAAAATGTCCTTCAAAAATCACTACCGCCCGATCATAAACTGCTCGATAGACGAAATCATTGACTAATAAATCGACCCGCATCCGAGGTGACATCCCAAATACCGTTGCCAGTCGGAAAGTCATACTATTTTCTCGTTTTAGTACAGCTTTTTCTGCTTCCACCTTAGTTACACCATAGAGAGAAATCGGACGCAGAGGACTTTCTTCTGTACAAAATTTACCTGCCTCGCCAATACCATAGCCACTATTGGTAACAGGCATTAAAATCCGTTGCTGAGGACTGGCTAATCGACAGAGCATTTGCACAGCATCTTGGTTAATGCTACGAGTACCAATTTCATCCCGACTACAGAGAGGTGCGCCCACCAAAGCCGCCAGGGGAATAATCACATCAGCGTCCTTTAGCAAACCTTTCATCAGTGACTCATTACGACAATCGCCGCGCACAATTTCAAAGGTGTCGTAGTGGCAACAATCTGCCAAACTTGTCTGCCGAAAGATTAAACTATCCACAACCGTGACTTCATAGCCTTGGGCTAACAAAATTGGGGTTAAAACGGAACCAATGTAACCGGCACCACCCGTGATCAAAATTTTCATAAGGGAACAGTAGGGAATCTTAATCTAAATTAATTTATTGAACTTAATCAGGATGCTGGAAAAACAGCTTTTGTTAAAGTGGAGAATGATGGATCTCACTTTGCTTGACCGCTTCGAGGTAATGAGAAATGGTATCTTCCGTGCTACCCGAAAAACGAATTTTACCCCGATCCAGCCAGATGGCTCGCTCACAGGATTCTTGGATGAATTCTAGTCCATGTGATACTACCAGAATTGTGGTGTGTTGATCCCATAATTTATCCATACGGGCCTGGCATTTATGTTTGAAACTCTCATCTCCCACCGATAGCACTTCATCTAAAATCAGAATATCCGGTTTCACATCAGTGGCGATCGCAAACCCTAAACGAGCCGACATCCCTGAAGAGAGGGACTTAACGGGGGCGAAAGAATAATCTTGAAGTTCAGCAAAATCTAAAATTGAGGCAACCCGCGTCTTCATTTCTTGACGAGAAAAACCCAACATCACACCGTAAAGAATAATATTATCCTTGACCGATAAATCAGGATCAAAACCGGCCCCCAACTCAATCAAAGGAGCAATATCTCCTCTTACTCGCAAACTTCCCTTGGTGGGTTTCAAAATACCACTAATCACCTTCAATAGGGTAGATTTTCCCGAACCATTGGAGCCGATAATGCCAATTTTCTCGCCGGCATTCACTACCAAATCTAAATTGTCGAGAATTAATTTTTTAGTAGGTTTACGATATTTCCCTTCAAAAATGGAGAGAATTGTTCGTTTGAGATCGTAAGAAAATTCCTCTTGGGTTCTTCGATACAGGGTCACATTGTCTAGGCGAATAACTTCAGTCATCTAAGAAAAGGCTTATAACAGATCCATGAATTGATTTTGCCAAGCTCGAAAACAAAGCCATCCAAATAGCAATAAAATAATACCATTCAGAAGCGAGTGAACAATCAGTCCCATATTGGGTAAGTCACCTGAGAGGGAGATTTGACGAATGCTTTCAATAATAAAAAATAAAGGATTAATGACTAGAAAACGCTGGATCGGTTCCGGCACAATTTTGGCGGGGTAAAAGATAGGAGATCCCATCCATAGTAAAAAACAAACCAGTTCGTAGAAGTAGGGCAAGTCTCGAAAGAAAACATATAGTGCACTTACTAAATAACCGACCCCTGTACAGACAAGCGTGAGGGCCAATAGCGGCAGCAAGAGAGCTAGAACATTCAGAAGATTGTGAGAATGTAAAAAGGTAACGATCGCCAAGAGGGGTAAGGGGCCAACCACTAATTGAAAAATATTAGCCACAATCATTGAGAGAGGAAATACCGTCATTGGCAAACGAATTTTATTCATCAAGCCACCACTTCCTACAACACTAGCTAGAGCCTGATTGGTTGATGAGGAAAAAAAGTTAATAACAATGAGTCCGGTAAAAGCAGCCAAAATATAATTAAAAATCGAACCTTCGTAAAAGCTTATAAAAAAATGCCCAAAAATTGCTGCGTAGATCCCTGTCATGAATAACGGGTTTAAAAGCGACCAATAGACCCCTAAGAGGGAACCTCGATACCGACCTTTAAGATTGCGTTCCACCAAGATATGAAGTAGCTCTAAGTATCGCTGCACGGGCGACCACTGCAAGCGTGTGGGTACCGATAGGGCCATAGTAACATTAAACCAGGAATCAAGGGCTAAGGAGCCATTCTATAGACTAGAGTAGCATTTGTCGAGGTAAGTTAACCGAATAGGCTAGGATATTAATGCCTAGACAGGATTTACTTTAAGAGGAAGATAAGCATTTCGGCTGACAGTTCCAGGATAGGTGGCAAATTCCGCTACACTAAGAAATAGTTCATGTACGTTAATTGTTAATTATCCGAATATGGCAGTAGAGATTGGACAAAAAGTACAAGTTTATCGTCTAAGAGATCGAGTTTCTTCGGATGTTGTCGGCAAACTTGGCAAGGTTGGCGTTGTTAAAGATTTTAAGATGACTGATGGCAGCGGCATTGGGGCAGTGGTTGCCTTTGATGATAAAACAGCTACCTGGTTTTTTGAAGACGAATTAAAATCTTTGTGAAATACTAGTAGCCTAGCTCTTGAATCATAATGTAATCATAATGTCATGGCTTTAATTGTTACCTTTCTGGGCAAAGGTGGAACAGGCCGAACCACCACCGCGATCGCGATCTCGAAAAAGTTGGCCATGCTAGGCAGTCGTGTCCTTTTAGCAGGGCAAGATCCTACCCTCGGATGGCTTTGGTCAGTCCCCTTAACCCCTAGTGTGACGGTTATCGAACCCAATTTAAGTGGTGTTCATCTATGTTCAACGGTTTTATTAGAGCAGGGCTGGGAACAGATTAAAGAACTAGAATCCCAATATTTGCGATCGCCGACCTTGAAGAATATCTATGGTCAGGAACTCGGTGTATTGCCAGGCATGGATGAACTTTTAGTCTTAAACGCTCTGCGGGAATATGCAAAAGGGGGACAATACGATGTCATTGTCTATGATGGGCCTGGCCAGCTAAATGCACTCAGAATGTTAGGCGTGCCCGAAATTGCGGATTGGTATTGGCGACGATTCCGCCAAGTACTGCAAGATTCCGATGTGGTCAGAACCCTGGCTCCCTTTATCCAACCGATCACCGGTGCTTTATTTAATAACGTGACCTCGAATAGGGATAATTCTTCCCAAAGTTCCTCAAGTCCTGAAAAATTTCTTACTGACGGCAAACAATTTCTAAATGATCCCAATCGCTTTTCGGCCTACCTGGTTACTACTTCTCAGCCCGCCGCCGTCATGGTAGCCCAACGTTTATGGGGAGGAGCACAGCAGATCGGTTTGACCGTTAAGGGGGTATTGCAAACGCCAGGGGGAAGTCTGACCGATTTAACCCCTACGTTTCAGCCTTTAACCCTAACTTCTCTCCCCCAACATTCAGGCCAATCCTGGGATAATTTAATCGCCGCCGTTCCTGATGTCAGACAATGGGCTGATGTGCCTAAACCGTTAACCATTGATCTGGCGGCTCGTCAAGTCAAGGTCTTTTTGCCTGGCTTTGATAAGAAACAGGTTAAATTAATCCAATCTGGCCCTGAAATCACCATTGAAGCCGGAGATCAACGTCGCAATATCGATCTGCCAGTACCCTTGAATGGTCAGCCGGTGACGGGAGCTAAATTTCATGAGGGTTATTTAATCATTTCTTTTTAGTCTTTATCTTCCTTTAGCAGACTTTTTACACTTCATCCGTTAAAGATAAGCCTAAACCTTCCTTACGACTTTTGAGATCATAGTAAATAACGGCTTTGATCGCCTGCCAAAAAGGAATTAAGAGTGCGCCTAGGGCTACGGTTAAAATCAAATCAATGAGGGAGGCCAAGGGACTCTCATCCCCTAAAAATAAAGTACCAAGATTGCCAATAATGGCGGTGGGTAAGGTAATTAAAATAGCCACAAAGAAAATGATTTGCAGGCGAACCACATAGCCCTGGGTTAATTGCCAACTACGCTTGATCGCCTGGACAGGATCGGTAACTGATTCAATGGCGATCGCTAAATCAGCAAGGGCAACACGAGAGTAAAACCAGATATAGCCAAAGAGAAAAAAGAAGATTAAGACAATGAATAAAAGCACAAAAACAATTGCTAAGGGCGAACCTCGTTGACCACTAAATCCCGCAAATAAACCAACCATTCCCATTACTAAAACAGTAATAATCACGCCACCAAAAACCATTAAGCCAATTAAAAGACCCGTTAATAAAAAACTCCACAGTCTAGGCTTAACTCGCAGCCGAGCTTCAGGAATACTTTCGGGTTGTTCCAAAACTTCATAAAAGGCTAAACGACTTAATAATCCTTGAATGGCTAAACATTTCGCCCAACCATAAACGGGAACCAGAACCCATAAATAACTTCTGAGAGCTTCTAGATAATAGGGTTGAAAATGATCTCGATAGATTCGTAACCCTGCACTCACTACATTTCCAACGCTTAGCGATTCCCCCGTTGCCCGAAAATCATTATCTTTAGACATTCCTAAATCCTCATCAAAACTTTCCCGTTATCTTAGTTATCTTAAACGACTTTTTCCTCCCTATTGCCTTAATTTTTCCTTAACTTTTATGAACATTCAACGTTGGATTGCTCGCCGCGAGTCGGATTGGAAACAGCTTGAACAGTTATTAGATCAGGCGGAGAAAAAAAGTCTGAAATCGCTATCGGGGTAGCAGATACAGCAATTGGCCAGTCTTTATCGATCGCTGTCGGCGGATCTGGCCAGGGGCAAAACCTTTCAAGTCGGAACGATTTTACTCCAGAAATTACAAAGTTTAACCGCTAGAGCCTATAACCAAATTTATCAAGGCTCCCGTCATCAGGAATGGCAAGCCGCTTTAGATTTTTATCGCTGGCGATTTCCTACCGTTGTTCAACAAACCTGGCTTTATACCGCGATCGCCATCAGTATTTTTAGCCTCGGAGGACTGATTGCTTGGTGGTACGGTTGGCAAGATCCCAGTTTTCTCGCCTTAGTCGTGCCGGCAGATTTGATTCATAAAGTGCGCGATCAGAAGCAATTGTGGATGGGGTCAATTTTAGGGATGGAACCCCTGGCCTCTAGCGGCATTATGATCAATAACCTATCCGTTACGTTTCGGATGGTTGGTGGCGCAATCACCGCCGGACTTTTTACCCTTTATGCTCTCTTTTTCAATGGTTTACTTATGGGGGCGATCGCTATTGGTGTCAACTTAAGTCAAAAGCCTTACTAACTAAATAAGGATCGTAGGATGGATTATGCGATGCTAACCAATCATCAATCAACGATTAATCAAGCGTTATAGTTTCTAATCCTCCGAAATAGGAACTGGTATCGTCTGATCAAAGTTGGAAAAAGTTATGGTGTAAGGCTTTGAGAAAATAGAAAAATAGTTTAAGACTAGACATCGGCCCGTTTTTATTATATTATTATTGTCATTATATCAAAGAAGAAGGAAACAGAAAACAATGTCAATATTAAAGAAAAGCTCTATGGAAATCCTGAATGATGTTGGCTTTTGCCAAGAGAAAGAGGATGCGGAACTGGTATCGTCTGATCAAAGTTGGAAAAAGTTATGGTGTAAGGCTTTGAGAAAATAGAAAAATAGTTTAAGACTAGACATCGGCCCGTTATTATTATACTATCATTATTGTCATTATATCAAAGAAGAAGGAAACAGAAAACAATGTCAATATTAAAGAAAAGCTCTATGGAAATCCTGAATGATGTTGGCTTGTGCCAAGAGAAAGAGGATGCCTTATTCAAGAAAAACTGTCCTCATTGCTATAGTGAAAGCGTAAAAATACATTCTCATTATCAAACGAAAGGTAACGGGGAACGTAAAATGTTCATTTGTCAAGAATGTACTTCTTGTTTTACTGAGACTTATGGTAGCGTAATCGCTGGCTTAGAAACCCCATTAAGTGAAATTGTAAAAGTATTAAAAACCAGAATGGAAGGAATAGGATTAAATGCAGCAGCCCGAGTATTTGGCTACGCGAAAACAACAATATTGAATTGGGAAAAGAAATTATCAGGATTACAAGAGGCATTATTTTTATACGCCTTAGTGAATGAATTTGTTAAATTAGTAATAGAAGGGGATGAACTATACACAAAAGTTGGAAAAAATGAAGAAGCAAGTGCCTCTGAGGGGTGGACAATCGTGCTCATGGACAGGGCTAGCCGCTTTATTTGGCATTTAAAATGTGGTCGAAAAGAGCAGAAATTATTTCTAGAGGCAATGATGACAATAGCGGAATTATTTGAAAGGAGTGCAGAATGTCTCCAGCTATTTACAGATGGGGAAAAGCGATATAGTCAATTGCTATTTAATATTTGTCACGAAGTATTAAGGACTGGAAAGCGAGGTCGTCCCACCAAAGTATTACCGAAGGGTCTTGTGGTAAGACTAAAAAATAAGAGTAGTAAACGTCGAGATTCTGCGGGTAAACTAAAGAAAGTAGAAACTCCGAAACCAGAACATCCTGAGACAACAGAAAAACCAGAAGAAAAGGATATCCATGCCAACCACGTTGAGGCATTTAATAGTGCTATCCGACGCTATTTAGCCGCCTTTCGTCGTCGTACAAATACTTATGCTAAATCTGTTGTGGGATTACAGCGAGTCCTAGATATTTTCTGGATGGTTCATAACTTTGTTCGCAGCCATTTTACTACTAGAGAAGTTCCTGCTGTAGCTCTCGGTATAATTGAAAAAGGGTTAACTTGGGAGGACTTACTCCAAATTCGCCTGATGTCTTGAACCTCTCGTATTGCAACGTTTGTAGCTTCTAGCTAGACGATACCAGTGCCATTTACTCTTTCTTACTATGTTTATCTGACGAAGATTCAATACAATTTTACTTGAAATATTTTGATGATTCTCATCTTGGCAAGCTTGCTGAAGGTAACATAAATACGAGAATACAAGCAAAAGGAACTGCTTCATTTGAAACCCACATTCCGCAGGTAAGTCAAGAGACAAAGTAGTACCTTTGACATGAAGAGCCAAGAAAGGAAAGAATATGTTGGGAGCATCCATCCGTGTCAACTTAAAGGAATGGGTTCCCAAATTTGTTGATTGAGAGCGGCCTTTTCTCGATGTCGCTTTCTCTCAGCTTTGACCAAACCAAATAACTTATACTGAACACGGTCACAAGTTGCGAATTTTAAAAATAAGAGAT
Source organism: Woronichinia naegeliana WA131 (assembly GCA_025370055.1). NCBI lineage: Bacteria > Bacillati > Cyanobacteriota > Cyanophyceae > Synechococcales > Coelosphaeriaceae > Woronichinia > Woronichinia naegeliana. The sequence continues at coordinate 6,343,958 of CP073041.1, forward strand.
AATATAGTGGCACTGGTATCGTCTAGCTAGAAGCTACAAACGTTGCAATACGAGAGGTTCAAGAAATCAGGCGAATTTGGAGTAAGTCCTCCCAAGTTAACCCTTTTTCAATTATACCGAGAGCTACAGCAGGAACTTCTCTAGTCGTAAAATGGCTGCGAACAAAGTTATGAACCATCCAGAAAATATCTAGGACTCGCTGTAATCCCACAACCGATTTAGCATAAGTATTTGTACGACGACGAAAGGCGGCTAAATAGCGTCGGATAGCACTATTAAATGCCTCAACGTGGTTGGCATGGATGTCCTTTTCTTCTGGTTTTTCTGTTGTCTCTGGATGTTCTGGTTTCGGAGTTTCTACTTTCTTTAGTTTACCCTCAGAATCTCGACGTTTACTACTCTTATTTTTTAGTCTTACCACAAGACCCTTCGGTAATACTTTGGTGGGACGACCTCGCTTTCCAGTCCTTAATACTTCGTGACAAATATTAAATAGCAGTTGACTATATCGCTTTTCTCCATCTGTAAATAACTGGAGAGATTCTGCACTCCTTTCAAATAATTCCGTTACCGTCATCATTGCTTCTAGAAATAATTTCTGCTCTTTTCGACCACATTTTAAATGCCAAATAAAGCGGCTAGCCCTGTCCATGAGCACGATTGTCCACCCCTCAGAGGCACTTGCTTCTTTATTTTTTCCAACTTTTGTGTATAGTTCATCCCCTTCTATTACTAATTTAACAAATTCATTCACTAACTGGACAGTGGGAAGTTTATGGATGCCAGATAAGGTAATGACTATGCGACGAAAGTAAGCATATCAGGGCTTGGGGAAGAGGCAAGTTTAGCGGTAAGGAATTTAGGCAAAAGCAGACTGGGTGGACTTTGAGGAAAAATCATTTGGGCTTGATGTTGAAGGGCTAGTTGAGCAATCCGTTCACTAGGGTAGCCATGGGATGGTAATCATTGGTGTCAACTTAAGCCAAAATGCCTACTCACAAAAGATTAGCCTAAAAGCAGGCGGAAGTAAGAGTAGGCTGAAAAAAAGGTTAGTATATAAAAAAGTGAGCAAAAAACAAATGGCAAGACAACATCCTCGGAGAAAAGGAAACCCAGACTTACGTCGTAAGACAAATCAGCCAGGGGTAGAAATCCCTGAAATAACAAAAGAGTTGTTTGAATTACTAGAACCCACAATGTTTACACCATTAAAATATTTACAGGGAACTCATGAGAAAATGATGAGAGATAGGGTGTTAAATTTACCAGTAATGGTGGCATTAGTGTTAAGTATAGTGTATCGTCAAATAGCGGGTATAAGTGAAGCGGTAAGACTGTTAGAGGAAGAGGGATTGCTATGGGTAGCATCATTAAAAGTAAGCAAACAGGCAGTATCAAAAAGAATGATGAATGTGCCAGCCGAAATATTTGCAATATTACTAAAGGTAGTGTTAGAAAAAGCAGCCGAAAAAGGGAAGAAGCTCCAAGTAGGAGAAAAATGGGAAAAAATAAGAGAAAAGTTTAGTGCAGTGTGGATAGCAGATGGCTCAACGCTAGAGCAGATAAGGAAAAATATGAAAATAAGTAAAGAAGAAAAGAGTAAATTGGGGGGTAAAATAATGATGGTAGTGGAAGCCTTTACCCAAAGACCCGTTACTTTATGGTACACAGAAAATGATAAAATATGGTGTGAAGAATTGGCAGCTAAATTACCAGAAAATGGTTTAATTCTCGTAGATATGGGATTTTTTAGCTTTGTGTGGTTTGATTTGTTAACAGAAGCTAAAAAGTTTTTTCTAACCAGATTTAGAGCGGGTACATCTTACAAAACCAAACAAGTATTGTCTCAAGGTAGTCATTACAGAGATGAGATTATCATTATGGGAAATTACCGTTCTAATCCTTGCAAGCATCCGGTGAGATTAGTCTCAGTATTATGGGGAACAATCTGGTATCAGTATTTAACAAATGTGTTGTCTCCCGAACAACTGTCCGCCGAAGAGGTCTGTGATTTATATCGAAGACGATGGACAATCGAAGAAGCCTTTTTATTAACGAAAAGACTTTTAGGACTAGCCTATTTATGGGTAGGGAATAAGAATGGTGTCCAAATCCAGATTATTTGCACTTTGATTTTCTATACGGTCTTAAATCAATTGGTAGGGGAAGTGGCGATTGCTCTAAATCAACCGAAAGAAAAAATCTCAGTAGAGATGGTGTTTCGGAGTCTATACTATGTAGCGAAGGCTATTGCTAGAGGAGAAAAGCCTGATACAGTAACCTATCTGGCTGAACGTGCTAAGTTATTTGGTTTGGTCAAAGCTGAGAGAAAGCGACATCGAGAAAAGGCCGCTCTCAATCAACAAATTTGGGAACCCATTCCTTTAAGTTGACACGGATGGATGGTAATGTCCGAAACCATCGAGGAAAATTAGCCCAAATCCCCTGGGGTAACTCTAAGGCGAGAATTTGAAGTAGCCCTAAAGCAATGGCATTAAGGTTAACAAAACGCTCAAAGGCTTCTACCTTGTTTAAAATCTGAGTCTGAACAGCTTGTGGATAGTCACTGAGGATAAGATTGCTGGGCCAGGTAGGTAAAGTAGGAAGACTCTTAAGCCAAAAACGATAGGCAAAGCTGCCCAAAAGATGGACTAATTGACGAAAAGTGACTTCAATCTTAAATCGGAGACCGTAAGCGGCAATAATCTCAGGTCCAGTCAAACAGAGATCAGTAGAAAGCAGAATCAGTCGTCGTCCGTTAGGCAATTGGGTCAGAACAAACTTGACGAGCTGATGGGGACTATCCCAGTGGAACTCAAAGCACTGATAAGAAACCGTGACTTGTTGACCATAGAGCCAGACTTTAGCTGTCGGAAAGTCCGCCGCCAGAGCGAACAGCTTTTCTAGTTTTATCGGGTGTGACCTTTAGTTGATGAAGGAAAAGACAAGTGTTAACATGAGATGAAAAGTGACAAAGAGGAAACAATGATGACAGCAAAACTAATTAATGTAGAGGGTTCAAAGATAAAAATAGAACTAACATTAGAACTCAGTCGTTCAATGTTGGATACAGAAATAAATATTCAAAAAGGCTTAAACGAAGTAGGTTGCATCGCCAGCAAAGAAGCCTTGAAATATTTAGATACAGATGGTTCACCCTTAAAAATCGGTGAAGAAATCTGGAAGAGTAAGGGAGAGCAACCGAAAGAATATCAAACACCTTATGGTGAGGTTATAGTGAATCGTCATGTATATCAGCGTTCAGTAGGAGGAAAAACGTATTGCCCCTTAGAAAGAGAAGCAAGGATAATCATAACATCAACGCCATTATTGGCAAAACAGGTATCCTCAAAAATGTCAGGGATGGCAGGCAAAGAGGCGAAAAATGATTTATTAGAAAATCATGGTAGAAAAGTAGCGCTATCCTATATCCAAAGATTGAGTGAAGCAGTAGGAAGTGTGGTACAGGCAAAAGAAGAAGCGTGGAGTTATGCCCCGCCCAAGGAGGATAGCCAAATTGCAACAGTGGGAATAGGATTAGATGGAACCTGTATGCTGATGTGTGAGGATGGCTACCGTGAAGCAATGGTGGGAACCGTTTCCCTATACGATAGTGAAGGCGAACGTCAACCTACAATCTATCTAGGTGCGGCACCAGAGTATGGAAAAAAGAGTTTTCTAGAAAGATTAGAAAGAGAAATTGAGCGAGCGAAAAACCGTTATCCAGAGGCAACATTGGTCGGGATAGCAGACGGGGCAGAATCAAATTGGAAGTTTTTAGAAAAGCAAACGGAAGAACAGATATTAGATTTCTATCATGCCTCTGGTTACTTAGGTGCCTTGGCAGAAGCGTTGCATCCGAATACCGTGTCAAAACAAAAAGAATGGTTGACTGAAAATTGTCGAGAACTCAAGCATGAAAAAGGAAAAGCAGGAGAACTGCTAAATCTGATGAAAGAAGTCAAAGAAGAAAAAAGTCATTCTAAGAATCTTACCGAGAAACTACTAGCGGCGATTACTTATTACGAGAATCATCAGCATCAAATGGATTATGCTGAATACATAGAGAAAAAGTATCCGATTGGTTCAGGTGTTATGGAAGCAGCTTGTAAGACGTTGGTCAAACAACGATTATGTTGTTCAGGGATGCGATGGAAGGAAAAAGGAGCAGGAATTATTTTGAGCCTACGAGCTTTGGTATTGACCAAGGAACGATGGAGTCAATTTTGGGCAAAACTTGATCAATATGGGTTCCCTGTAGAACCCTGATTACAACAGCTTTTATCAACTAAAGGTCGCACCCGTTTTATCGAACTCCCCCAAATCCGTGGTCGTCCTCTCCCCGTCAGCGTCGGCACGGAACAAAAGGGGGCATAGGCGACGGTGGAGCAACGCACTCTTGTGATTAGATGCAAGGCGTTCTGGCGAAAACTTTTGAGCACTGGTTCGCAAGCAAAATAAGCATCCAAAATTACATAACTCCCTGCCTCTGCGTAAGTAACACAAAGGTCAGCCATTTTTGTCACCAGGCTCGTCTTCACCTTTTTTTTGCCTTTTCCCTCCCCCTTCTCGGTTGCTTTGGACTTGATGCCATCGTCTAGCCGCAACACTAAGGGCAAGGCAAAGCAGGCTTTCCCTACTCCCACCAAAATACTCAAGGCATTGAAGTAATGACCCCTTATCCACTCTGGCTTGGACACATCTTCCGATTCTTGGTGTAGTCGTTTTACACCTGGCATCTTGCGTCCTTCTTTCCCCACTTTGATGCCATCACCCACATACACCCGTTTCCCTTTAATTCTGTATAGACTTTCATGCTGACTTAGCCACTTTGACCATTGTAAAGTTAGTCCTTCGACGCTAAACGCCTTGGAATCAAACCAATGTAGAGCCTGATTGTAGTAGCTCTCTGTTCAGCCAATGGCATTGACATAGCTAGTTATTGCGCTGGGTTGGCTGTTGAGCACTACTCCCCAGACTAACAGGATAAACCATTGGAACGTTGCTTCTCGGCTAAAGGCTGGACGGAGATTATTGAGGATTTGCTCTAGTCGCTGACATAGTTGCATAATTGATAGATAGCACTGGCTATCGATTTTCTTATATCAGCCAGTTTCGGACATAACGGCACTCTTTTGTATCGGATGTCCGATTTTCTTTTCTCCACTTACACGCCTCGAGAACTTCCCACTGTCCAGTCACTAAGGCGTATAAAAATAATGTCTCTTGTAATCCTGATAATTTCTTTTCCCAATTCAATATTGTTGTTTTCGCGTAGCCGAATACTCGGGCTGCTGCATTTAATCCTATTCCTTCCATTCTGGCTTTTAATACTTTTACAATTTCACTTAATGGGGTTTCTAAGCCAGCGATTACGCTACCATAAGTCTCAGCAAAACAAGAACTACATTCTTGACAAATGAACATTTTACGTTCCCCGTTACCTTTCGTTTGATAATGAGAATGTATTTTTACGTTTTCACTATAGCAATGAGGACAGTTTTTCTGAAATAAGGCTTCCTCTTTCTCTTGGGGTAAGCCAATATCACTTAGGAGGTCAATTGAGCTTTTATTCTATGTTGACATTGCTTTCTGTTTTCGCTTTCTTTAATATAATGACAATAATAATAGTATAACAAAAACGGGAATATGTCCAGTCGTAAGTTATTTTCTATTTTCTCAAACTCTTACACCATAACTTTTTCTAGCTTTGATCACACGATACCAGTACCAATATAGTAAAAATAGAAAAAGTAGTCAAGAGGCTGAGAAATGATTAAGTTAGAATTTACGGAAGAAGACAAAAGACTGTTGTCTTACGGTCGGTTTAATCACCCGCATCCTAGAGTACAGCTAAAGATGGAAGTTTTATGGTTAAAAAGTCAGGGATTATCTCATCAAAAAATTGCTCAATTCGCAGGAGTTTCAGTAAATACGGTGACAAGCTATATCCGTGATTATCAAGAGGGCGGGATAGAAAAACTAAAAGAAATAAAATTTAATCGCCCGAAAAGCGAGTTAACAGAGCATCAAGGGACAATTGAGGCATATTTTGAGTCAAATCCACCAGCAAGAATAAATGAAGCAGTAAAAAGAATAGAAGAATTAACGGGAATAAAAAGAAGTCCAACGCAAGTCAGAAAATTTTTAAAGTCAATAGGAATGAGGTGTCTAAAGGTGGGAACAATTCCATCAAAAGCAGATGTAGAAGCTCAGGATAGCTATAGGAAAAAAGAGCTAGAACCAAGGCTAGAAGAGGCAAAAGCAGGAAAAAGGGCAGTTTTCTTTGTAGATGCCTCTCATTTTGTAATGGGAGCATTTGTAAATTTTATATGGTGCTTCAAGAGGATTTTTATTAAGTCACCATCAGGGAGAAAACGTTTTAATGTGTTAGGAGCATTAAATGCAATTACCCATGAAGTAATTATGGTAACGAACAGTTCTTATATTACGGGAACTCAGGTTTGTGAACTCCTAGAAAAGATAGCAGAATTAGGACTATTAATACCGATTACGTTGGTATTAGACAATGCTCGTTATCAAAAATGCCGAATTGTGCAGGAGTTGGCAGAATCATTAGGAATAGAGTTACTGTACTTACCTCCTTATTCTCCTAACTTGAATTTAATTGAAAGACTGTGGAAGTTTGTGAAGAAGAAGTGTTTATACGCAAAATATTATGAAGATTTTACGCAGTTTTCTGCAGCAATTTCAGGATGTCTTGAAGATGCTAACGTAAAATATAAGGAGGAGCTTGATTCTTTGCTCACCTTACGATTTCAACGCTTTGATAAATCTCAGATTATGAACGTTTGAAGTATAGCACGTTCAGCCAGATAGGTTACTGTATCAGGCTTTTCTCCTCTAGCAATAGCCTTCGCTACATAGTATAGACTCCGAAACACCATCTCTACTGAGATTTTTTCTTTCGGTTGATTTAGAGCAATCGCCACTTCCCCTACCAATTGATTTAAGACCGTATAGAAAATCAAAGTGCAAATAATCTGGATTTGGACACCATTCTTATTCCCTACCCATAAATAGGCTAGTCCTAAAAGTCTTTTCGTTAATAAAAAGGCTTCTTCGATTGTCCATCGTCTTCGATATAAATCACAGACCTCTTCGGCGGACAGTTGTTCGGGAGACAACACATTTGTTAAATACTGATACCAGATTGTTCCCCATAATACTGAGACTAATCTCACCGGATGCTTGCAAGGATTAGAACGGTAATTTCCCATAATGATAATCTCATCTCTGTAATGACTACCTTGAGACAATACTTGTTTGGTTTTGTAAGATGTACCCGCTCTAAATCTGGTTAGAAAAAACTTTTTAGCTTCTGTTAACAAATCAAACCACACAAAGCTAAAAAATCCCATATCTACGAGAATTAAACCATTTTCTGGTAATTTAGCTGCCAATTCTTCACACCATATTTTATCATTTGATTTATCATTTTCTGTGTACCATAAAGTAACGGGTCTTTGGGTAAAGGCTTCCACTACCATCATTATTTTACCCCCCAATTTACTCTTTTCTTCTTTACTTATTTTCATATTTTTCCTTATCTGCTCTAGCGTTTAGCCATCTGCTATCCACACTGCACTAAACTTTTCTCTTATTTTTTCCCATTTTTCTCCTACTTGGAGCTTCTTCCCTTTTTCGGCTGCTTTTTCTAACACTTCTTTTAGTAATATTGCAAATATTTCGGCTGGCACATTCATCATTCTTTTTGATACTGCCTGTTTGCTTACTTTTAATGATGCTACCCATAGCAATCCCTCTTCCTCTAACAGTCTTACCGCTTCACTTATACCCGCTATTTGACGGGGTGCGACCTTTAGTTGATAAAAGCTGTTGTAATCAGGGTTCTACAGGGAACCCATATTGATCAAGTTTTGCCCAAAATTGACTCCATCGTTCCTTGGTCAATACCAAAGCTCGTAGGCTCAAAATAATTCCTGCTCCTTTTTCCTTCCATCGCATCCCTGAACAACATAATCGTTGTTTGACCAACGTCTTACAAGCTGCTTCCGTAACACCTGAACCAATCGGATACTTTTTCTCTAAGTATTCAGCATAATCCATTTGATGCTGATGATTCTCGTAATAAGTAATCGCCGCTTGTAGTTTCTCGGTAAGATTCTTAGAATGACTTTTTTCTTCTTTGACTTCTTTCATCAGATTTAGCAGTTCTCCTGCTTTTCCTTTTTCATGCTTGAGTTCTCGACAATTTTCAGTCAACCATTCTTTTTGTTTTGACACGGTATTCGGATGCAACGCTTCTGCCAAGGCACCTAAGTAACCAGAGGCATGATAGAAATCTAATATCTGTTCTTCCGTTTGCTTTTCTAAAAACTTCCAATTTGATTCTGCCCCGTCTGCTATCCCGACCAATGTTGCCTCTGGATAACGGTTTTTCGCTCGCTCAATTTCTCTTTCTAATCTTTCTAGAAAACTCTTTTTTCCATACTCTGGTGCCGCACCTAGATAGATTGTAGGTTGACGTTCGCCTTCACTATCGTATAGGGAAACGGTTCCCACCATTGCTTCACGGTAGCCATCCTCACACATCAGCATACAGGTTCCATCTAATCCTATTCCCACTGTTGCAATTTGGCTATCCTCCTTGGGCGGGGCATAACTCCACGCTTCTTCTTTTGCCTGTACCACACTTCCTACTGCTTCACTCAATCTTTGGATATAGGATAGCGCTACTTTTCTACCATGATTTTCTAATAAATCATTTTTCACCTCTTTGCCTGCCATCCCTGACATTTTTGAGGATACCTGTTTTGCCAATAATGGCGTTGATGTTATGATTATCCTTGCTTCTCTTTCTAAGGGGCAATACGTTTTTCCTCAAAGGTGAACGCTGATATACATGACGATTCACTATAACCTCACCATAAGGTGTTTGATATTCTTTCGGTTGCTCTCCCTTACTCTTCCAGATTTCTTCACCGATTTTTAAGGGTGAACCATCTGTATCTAAATATTTCAAGGCTTCTTTGCTGGCGATGCAACCTACTTCGTTTAAGCCTTTTTGAATATTTATTTCTGTATCCAACATTGAACGACTGAGTTCTAATGTTAGTTCTATTTTTATCTTTGAACCCTCTACATTAATTAGTTTTGCTGTCATCATTGTTTCCTCTTTGTCACTTTTCATCCCATGTTAACACTTTTCTTTTCCTTCATCAACTAAAGGTCACACCCATTTGACGATACACTATACTTAACACTAATGCCACCATTACTGGTAAATTTAATACCCTATCTCTCATCATTTTCTCATGAGTTCCCTGTAAATATTTTAATGGTGTAAACATTGTGGGTTCTAGTAATTCAAACAACTCTTTTGTTATTTCAGGGATTTCTACCCCTGGCTGATTTGTCTTACGACGTAAGTCTGGGTTTCCTTTTCTCCGAGGATGTTGTCTTGCCATTTGTTTTTTGCTCACTTTTTTATATACTAACCTTTTTTTCAGCCTACTCTTACTTCCGCCTGCTTTTAGGCTAATCTTTTGTGAGTAGGCATTTTGGCTTAAGTTGACACCAATGATTGCGTTCGCCCTTTGGATAAGTTGCCTTAAAGACGATCATGATCTAAGTTCTTTACAAAAACTAGGGATTGCTTAATATTGGTATAGCCATTTTTTTCATAGAATAAGTGAGTCTCCTGACGTTTGATATTAGAATAAAGCATTATTCCTGCACAACCAAGCTGATTGGCCCATTGTTCAATAGACTGGATTAATGCTTGGCCAATGCCCTGATTCCGATAGTTTTCATCTACTACTAAACCCCAAAGAATGACTTGATTGGAAAGCATTAATAAATCGGTGACAGAAGCATGACCCCATACAACCACATAGTCATTAATTACAGTGGCAACGTAGAGAATATGGGCAGCATTACTTTGAATTTTTTAAGACGCTGTTCTATCTGTTTGAGAGTAGAACTATAGCCCAATTGTTCAGATAGCATCCGTGTTCTATCGGCATCTTGAATGTGGGATTGCCTAATGTCAAAAGGTTCATTAATAGGGAATTTCTCGTTCATAACCTGTTACAGTACTTTGTCGTTAAATTCCGTACAAGGCAAGGACATAATATATTATGTCCCTACAAAGGTTTTACGCCAAAACTATCGGGTTGCAACGTCATACACCTCCTGTTCAATATCTACCTCGACAATATAAGGTTCAATAGGACGTTTAAAAAATTCCATATTCCCTGAATCAGCTTTTTTTAGGTGAACATGACCTAAGTACAGGACAAAAGGCTTGAAAAGTATAAGAGAAAGGGGTTTCATGGAAGATGAACGTAATGTAAGAAAACCCATGAACCAATATAACGCATTGAAACGGGTGTGACCTTTAGTTGATGAAGGAAAAGAAAAGTGTTAACATGGGATGAAAAGTGACAAAGAGGAAACAATGATGACAGCAAAACTAATTAATGTAGAGGGTTCAAAGATAAAAATAGAACTAACATTAGAACTCAGTCGTTCAATGTTGGATACAGAAATAAATATTCAAAAAGGCTTAAACGAAGTAGGTTGCATCGCCAGCAAAGAAGCCTTGAAATATTTAGATACAGATGGTTCACCCTTAAAAATCGGTGAAGAAATCTGGAAGAGTAAGGGAGAGCAACCGAAAGAATATCAAACACCTTATGGTGAGGTTATAGTGAATCGTCATGTATATCAGCGTTCAGTAGGAGGAAAAACGTATTGCCCCTTAGAAAGAGAAGCAAGGATAATCATAACATCAACGCCATTATTGGCAAAACAGGTATCCTCAAAAATGTCAGGGATGGCAGGCAAAGAGGTGAAAAATGATTTATTAGAAAATCATGGTAGAAAAGTAGCGCTATCCTATATCCAAAGATTGAGTGAAGCAGTAGGAAGTGTGGTACAGGCAAAAGAAGAAGCGTGGAGTTATGCCCCGCCCAAGGAGGATAGCCAAATTGCAACAGTGGGAATAGGATTAGATGGAACCTGTATGCTGATGTGTGAGGATGGCTACCGTGAAGCAATGGTGAGAACCGTTTCCCTATACGATAGTGAGGGAGAACGTCAACATACAATCTATCTAGGTGCGGCACCAGAGTATGGAAAAAAGAGTTTTCTAGAAAGATTAGAAAGAGAAATTGAGCGAGCGAAAAACCGTTATCCAGAGGCAACATTGGTCGGGATAGCAGACGGGGCAGAATCAAATTGGAAGTTTTTAGAAAAGCAAACGGAAGAACAGATATTAGATTTCTATCATGCCTCTGGTTACTTAGGTGCCTTGGCAGAAGCGTTGCATCCTAATACAGTGTCAAAACAAAAAGAATGGTTGACTGAAAATTGTCGAGAACTCAAGCATGAAAAAGGAAAAGCAGGAGAACTGCTAAATCTGATGAAAGAAGTCAAAGAAGAAAAAAGTCATTCTAAGAATCTTACCGAGAAACTACAAGCGGCGATTACTTATTACGAGAATCATCAGCATCAAATGGATTATGCTGAATACATAGAGAAAAAGTATCCGATTGGTTCAGGTGTTACGGAAGCAGCTTGTAAGACGTTGGTCAAACAACGATTATGTTGTTCAGGGATGCGATGGAAGGAAAAAGGAGCAGGAATTATTTTGAGCCTACGAGCTTTGGTATTGACCAAGGAACGATGGAGTCAATTTTGGGCAAAACTTGATCAATATGGGTTCCCTGTAGAACCCTGATTACAACAGCTTTTATCAACTAAAGGTCGCACCCATTGAAACAAGCCCTAAAACCCCATTTGGGATGGCATGGTGCCAGACTCTCCTTCCTAGCCTTGTTCTTACTCGCCCTCCTCAAAGTGAAAACGGTTAACCTTAAAGAATTGGCCCTGGGTTTTGAAGGTCGGGCATTGGTGGATTCTCATTACAAACGCTTACAACGCTTTTTCTCAGGATTTGAGCTGGATTACCATCACATTGCCCGTATTGTAGTCAGTTGGCTGGATATCCCTCAACCTTGGGTATTAAGTATTGACCGCACAACCTGGGAGTTTGGCAGTCATGGTTATAATATCCTCACTGTCGGCATTGTCCATGAAGGAGTAGCCATTCCCATCTTGTGGTGGATGCTTAGCAAGAAAAAGGGCAATTCTAACAGTGATGAACGAATGCGTTTTATCGAGGAGATGCTCAAGATTTTTCCCACCGCCCTGATTCGTTGTTTATGTGGCGACCGTGAGTTTATTGGTCAGGCTTGGCTTCGCTATCTTCTGCTCGAACCGCTACTGGCTTTCTGTCTGAGAATTCGGGCTACGGACAAGATTGAGCACAATGGCAAGCTTTTGGCCGCCAAAGTCATTTTTGCCCATCTTGCTATTGGTGAATCTCAACGTCTTCAAGGGAGTTGTCGGGTTTGGGGATATCCTGTTTCTGTAGAGGCTCTTCGCTTGCCTGATAATTCTCTACTCATCGTCATTGGACATCCCGATTCCCAAGGTCTTATTCACGATTATGCCCTGCGTTGGGGCATTGAAACCCTTTTTGGCATCTTTAAGACTCGTGGCTTTTGCTTGGAATCTACTCACTTTACTGACCCCAAGCGTCTTCGTAAGCTTTTGGCTTTACTGACTTTAGCTTTGGCTTGGTCTCTCAAAACTGGTCTAGCAATTCATCATCTTCATCCCATTCCCCTCAAGAAACATGGTCGCCTAGCGCAGAGTCTTTTTCGTCTTGGTTTTGACCATCTTCGTCATCTTGTTCTTAATCCTTCTCTACCCAATTTTTCTCTTTTTCTCGACTCCCTACATTTTTTGTCCTGTACTTAGGAACATGACAGAACCATTCCTCATTATTTTTATCGGGATAATCCAAACAATAATGATATAAACCCCAACGACTTTCCTTGCGAAAGAGAGAAGCTTTAGCGGCCATTTCTGCACAATCTCGAATAAAATACAGGCACTGGTATCGTCTAGCTAGAAGCTACAAACGTTGCAATACGGGAGGTTCAAGAAATCAGGCGAATTTGGAGTAAGTCCTCCCAAGTAAACCCTTTTTCAATTATACCGAGAGCTACAGCAGGAACTTTTCTCTTCTCTAGTCGTAAAATGGCTGCGAACAAAGTTATGAACCATCCAGAAAATATCTAGGACTCGCTGTAATCCCACAACAGATTTAGCATAAGTATTTGTACGACGACGAAAGGCAGATAAATAGCGTCGGATAGCACTATTAAATGCCTCAACGTGGTTGGCATGGACGTCCTTTTCTTCTGGTTTTTCTGTTGTCTCAGGATGTTCTGGTTTCGGAGTTTCTACTTTCTTGAGTTTACCCTCAGAATCTCGACGTTTACTACTCTTATTTTTTAGTCTTACCACCATACCCTTCGGTAATACTTTGGTGGGACGACCTCGCTTTCCAGTCCTTAATACTTCGTGACAAATATCAAATAGCAGTTGACTATATCGCTTTTCTCCATCTGTAAATAACTGGAGAGATTCTGCACTCCTTTCAAATAATTCCGCTACCGTCATCATTGCTTCTAGAAATAATTTCTGCTCTTTTCGACCACATTTTAAATGCCAAATAAAGCGGCTTGCCCTGTCCATGAGAACGATTGTCCACCCCTCAGAGGCACTTGCTTCTTTATTTTTTCCAACTTTTGTGTATAGTTCATCCCCTTCTATTACTAATTTAACAAATTCATTCACTAAGGCGTATAAAAATAATGTCTCTTGTAATCCTGATAATTTCTTTTCCCAATTCAATATTGTTGTTTTCGCGTAGCCGAATGCTCGGGCTGCTGCATTTAATCCTATTCCTTCCATTCTGGCTTTTAATACTTTTACAATTTCACTTAATGGGGTTTCTAAGCCAGCGATTACGCTACCATAAGTCTCAGCAAAACAAGAACTACATTCTTGACAAATGAACATTTTACGTTCCCCGTTACCTTTCGTTTGATAATGAGAATGTATTTTTACGTTTTCACTATAGCAATGAGGACAGTTTTTCTTGAATAAGGCATCCTCTTTCTCTTGGCACAAGCCAACATCATTCAGGATTTTCATAGAGCTTTTCTTTAATATTGACATTGTTTTCTGTTTTCTTCTTCTTTGATATAATGACAATAATAATAGTATAATAAAAACGGGCCGATGTCTAGTCTTAAACTATTTTTCTATTTTCTCAAAGCCTTACACCATAACTTTTTCCAACTTTGATCAGACGATACCAGTTCCGCTAGTTGAAAAACGCCCAACTACACCGACAGGAGTTTGTAGATTAACGGCTGTTCCTGCAATGATGTATTTTGATCCTCTGGGATCATCCTTTTCAACCCGAACAATACGGCCATTTAAAATTGCCGTTTCTACATCCATGATGGTTAGATAGTCTTCAGCCATTTCTTCCATTGCATGGGCTGACATATCGTATTGTTGGAATCGAATTTTTTGGCGGATACGTTCAATGTCGTTGTTCGGCAAGAGCTAGGCTTAGTTATAATTGGCTGATAATAGCAAAATTGATCGCATCTTATCAAGATAATCTTATTTTAAAGAGGAGATCCCAGTTCTCACAGCAATTCTCAGTTTTAGACACAGCAAGCCTTTTAGGGATTTAAAGAACATTTCAAAGGGGGTTTTTGGGGCAATCCTAGGCGTACTATTGCGCCTAAAAGCCTGAAGACTCGTAAAATGAACTTGTTAATCCCGTTGAATTTTACCCCGTATTACGCGAACTAAAACCTGAAACTCTTGCTACAGCGCAAATTTAGAATTGCTGCAGTTCTCAATCCCATTATTTAAGGCGATCACGGTTCCCAACCCTGTGTTAAAAAGATGATCGCAGTTCTCTATCCCATGTTTAAAGGTGATCGCAGTTCTCTATCACGTTTTACAGAGGCGATCGCCGTTTCTTATCCTGTTTTAAAGAGCGATCGCTATCTTTTGCTAGAATATGGTTAGATTCTGACCTTACCCAGTAGCTCTTAAATCGTGAACTTTGAAATTATTAGCGAAATTTCGCAAGTTGAGATTATTGCTGTTGGGCGTTCTATTCGGGATCTACCCCGTTTGAATAAAACCTATGGTTCAGGAAGATGGCGCAAATTAAAAGGTATCGCCACTATCCGTCTTGCTAATGGCAGTATTCGTCTAGCGGAATTACATTGGTACGAAGCTCATGGTATCGGCAAGCTGGAAATCAAACGAAAATGTTATCTCGATTAATAGGAGAAACTATGTCTAATCAACTTCCTCGCTTTGTAGTTTGTATTAATAATACTGACTATCCTGCGTCTTTGGAACGCCATAAAATTTATCAAGTAATTCCCGATCGCGGTATCGAAGCAGATGGAGATTTACGCATTATTGATGAGAGTGGAGAAGATTATATCTATCCTGCCAGTTACTTTGTTATGATCGAAGTTCCTCAATTATTGGCAGAATCTTTATTACAGGTGGCATAGTGGCGATCGCTTTTTAACTTGAGGTTTAAGGGGTGATCGCAATCTATTATTCAACACCTTAATCTATGCTAATTCTAAATGTGTAACTGGAATTCTTTCTGTTTTTTCAGGAGTTTTTGTACCAGTGGCTACAGCATGGACAGTATGCAGTATTTCAGCAGAATAATACCGATTGCCACAGCTATTACACACACCAATCGTCACGTCTTCAAGAATGACAAAACCATCTCGATGTTTGAAGGCTTCACGTTTAATCAAACGAGGTTTAACCGTTCCTTCACAGTATTCGCATTGATAGTCGTACATGGATTTAGCCCTCAAATTTGGTGATTTCATAAACTGTAATAATCAAATAACGTCCGCTAGTTGAAAAACGCCCAACTACACCGACAGGAGTTTGTAGATTAACGGCTGTTCCTGCAACGATGTATTTTGATCCTCTGGGATCATCCTTTTCAACCCGAACAATACGGCCATTTAAAATTGCCGTTTCTACGTCCATGATGGTTAGATAGTCTTCAGCCATTTCTTCCATTGCATGGGCTGACATATCGTATTGTTGGAATCGAATTTTTTGGCGGATACGTTCAATGTCGTTGTTCGGCACGAGCTAGGTTTAGTTATAATTAGCTGATAATAGCAAAATTGATCGCATCTTATCCAGATAATCTCATTTTAAAGAGGTGATCGCAGTTCTCAACCCCATTATTTAAGGCGATCGCAGTTCACTCTAACATTTTTAAAGGCGATCACACTGCCAGTAAAGGAAGTTGGGATGTTATTATGTTTAACGGTTGTTCTAAGTTAGGGGAGTTAGACCGATGCCTACCGTAACAGAAAACGATATTAAAGAAATTAAAGATTTGATTGTTGTCCAATCGGCTCAAATTGCGAATATTCAAAGTCAATTCACAGATTTTTAAACTCAGATTACCGATAACATTCCGTTACTGAAATTTCAAATTTAATTTTTTACCTACAAAATCATGAAACTATTTCGACGAAATTTTTCCATAAATATTCCTAAAAGCAAATCATGGGTTCCTAGAAGCAAATCATGGTGGTTATCTATTATTCTTTTTGTTATTTCCATTTTGTTGATCGTAATTCCAGCTCACCTAATCGAACAAAAATACGCTCAAGAGACTTTCATTACTCATTCTGCAACTGGCATTATCAAGAAAAAAATACTACTTACCATATTGTTTACCATTGGCTCGGCTATTTTTTCCTCATGGGTTTATTTCGTTTGGTTTCAAAAAATCATTGCTAAACAAGAAGAATTAGAACAAAAAGCAGCAGAAAAAATCCCATTTAGCAAACGTGAATTTATCGAAAAAATAGAGGATTCAAAATCAAATACCAGTATTATTATAATGGAAACATGGACTGAGCTATTGCTTGATGATCTTGGAGAAAAGTTTGAAAAGGCAATTATGAAGCTTTTTAATCATGAAAACTGTGGATTAAAAATTTTACTCCTTGATCCAGAGAAAGACGACTTGGTTAGAGAAAGACAAAATGCTTTAAATTCAGGGAAAAAACCGTCAGAATATATAAATGTTAAAGAAAAAATTTGTTTAAGTTTAAAAAAGATTGAATCTATTATTGATAAACTTGATGAAAAACATAAAGATAGACTGGAGGGAAAGCTTTATCAAACACCACCTTCTGTTGCGATTTATGCAGAGCAAACTGAGCTACGCGTAACCTTTTTTAAGCTGGGCAAACTGACAACATCAGATGATGTTATAAAGTTTGAGCGAGAATCTGATGGGGGTAGATTTTTCCTTGAACATTTTAATATGGTATGGAATCAGGAAAAAAGCATAAATATGTTAAAGATATTTTATCTCTCAGTAGAATACAATGCTAAACAATTTGACAAAATAAAATACGTTGTTTATGAGGAAACATATTATTTGTATAATTTGGCACTACAGTATAGCTTGCTTAATAATAGAAGTCAAAGCACTTTATTTTTTAACAATGAGGAATACTCTTTTGAGTTTTTACACGACGAACAAATTGCAGAACTTTTTTATAATAAATATTCAGGTTTAGGCAGTGGCATTCTATTAATTCGTTTGTTCAGACCAGATAGCGTCTAGAGCAAATTTACGGTAGCATTCCTAAATCTTAATAAATCAATTTGTTCAATTAACCGCCGAAAATTTTCATAAGTTTCCCCAGAATCAATTAGATACTCAGCTTTTTCTACTCCTTTACGAAGTTGGTTAATTAAATTCATTTCAGATTCGACAACACCATCATTGGCAACTAAAAGCAGAGAAGTGTTTGCAACTAAAAAATCTCTTGCTCCCTGTAAATTTTCTTTTTTACCGCGTAAAACTCGAATAAAAGTATCTCTCTCTTTCTTCAGTTCTTGCTCTTGAATAGTTGTATAATTTGCACGTTCTAATCCAATATCTTCAGGGGAAAATTCTGCGAATTGTGTCGTTTCAGAATCTATTTTTATGACTAGATTGTTAGGAAGGTTTATAGATGTATCTACATAGGTATTAGAAATTTCATCAATGCCATCATAACAGTGAGCAATAACGCCTTTACTGTTAAGATGAAGATAAATTCCAAGCACATAAGGAAGCATTTTTAAATGGCAAACCCCTGTTGAATGATGAACAGGATTGAGAACTTGTGCATTAGGAGAAACAATTTTAAAAATATCTATGCTGGTTTTTAAATCGAGATTTTTCACAACTTCTTGCCAAGCTCTAGTACCTTGTTGATAGCTATAATTAATTTGCTCAACACTTTTATTCCATAATTTTCTTCTAGCGTTTCTGAGTGAATCAGAGTAAGGAAAACCCAAATAATCAAGGGGAATATAAGCAAAACCATATTTACGAAGTAAATTATTTAAAAAATCAGCATTAATTTGAAATTGATCATACCCAAATTCTTTGATTGCCTGATTACTACCATGTAAAGAAGTTACATTTTTTGTTCCAGTCTTACAGATTTTAACTAAAGGTGCTGCAATGATACAAGCTGCGGTCGTTGCGTGCATAGTCTTAATTAAATCACCACCACTTCCAAAAGCATGGTCATGGGGAATCAAATTAAGCTGATGTTCATCCTCTTTAAGAAAATTAGTGACTTTACGACGCAAGTGATCTACTAGAATATTGACCTGCCTAAAACCGATCTTGCCATTGCCTGGCTCTAAACGAAGTAAAAACTCCAGAATTTCTTGCTCATTTTTTGTAGGATCACTACAAGCATCAAAAATATTTATGAGTTCTACTGTGTCAAGGGGGCTAAGACGATTTTCATTTTCGAGGAACTGTGCAAATACAGGCTTTAACGTTCCTAACTTATCTAACACCCTTGCCTTCTCAGCTTCAGACGCATCAGAGTAAATTAGCCTTAGCTCACTTTTACTAATTGTGGATAAAAAAGCAGTCATAGCAACAATAGGTTTTGCAGTTTGAATAAGGCACTAACGCCATTGTAACTTAAGTTCGTTCAAAACCTTTCATATTTGGTTTTAATATTATGACCAATAATGAGATTCGCTATTTTAGAGAACCCCTTCCTGATGTAATCTTGTTGCCAAAGTAGGTGTTTCAGCCCCAAAGCGTGGTGCGATCGCCATCGCGGTGGGGTGCGTTAATGAAATGTAACACGCCTTGTTTTGTTTGAATGAAAGCATTTTCAGAGTAGATTCCAATCAGTGAGATCGCCTAGTGCCGCCAAGTGGTAGCAATCATCAAAAAAAAGATCGCCGATTAGTTGATAATTGTTCATTGAAAAAGCGATCGCCTGATTAAACTCTAAACTCTGAATCCCAGTAGCGATCGTTTACACATTAAGGCATAATTTTGAGAAAAATCGTGAGCTAAACGCCTGATTTAGTCAGAAATATTGATGTCTAGACTATAGTTTGCCACTTCATTGCGACGAGCGGCATTTCGCATCAAATAAACTCGCACTTTGTAGTCACCCGTTTTAGGAAGTGTGCCTTCAAATTGGTTGCCATCATTGGAGCTATTAAATATCGCAACATTCGTTTCACCAGGAGCAATCAAATTAAAGTAAGCAGAACTATTTTTGCTTCCCAGGCTGATGTTCGCTGATTGACCTTTGCGAGCATTAATCACATAATCAACCGTTTGATCGCCCTTAATGCTACCTTTGATAACTTTGCTACTCGCTCCAGATTTAAATTGAACTCGTTCGGTACGGATATTACTTTCCGCCAGGGTGACAGCAGGAGTAACCACAACAAGACTGGTAATAAGTAAGGAAGCTGATAATTTGGAATTTAACATGGATGAATGGGAATAACGTGTGGACAATTGAGATTAACAACTTAAAAAACAGTACTAGCCTTTGTCACCGTACATAACGCTACCTTTTTTCACTGTGCCATTTTTGGTTAATGCTTTTTAATCATATAGTTTAAGACGGCGATCGCTTTTTTGAATTTTGTTTAAGCAGCGATCGCCCTTGATCACATCTACGGTTTTACAGCCCGTTATTTTTTATTTCTTAAAGTCTGCCTTCATCCGTTATAGAGAAAATATAATTATAAAACTCATCCCCTGTTTTTTTGTTGATGACGGTTACATGGCTTGTGCTTTTATCATAGATCACTCTTACTTGTCGATCTTCTCCAATGAATATATTGCCAGAAGTTCTTTTTAATGTTCCTTTAAATTTGAACTCAGCATCTTTGATGGTAACGGCAATTTGATCACGACTTTTTTTCGTCATGGTTGTTATCGGTGCTTGGGCCACAATTAGAGGTGATGCTTGGAGAGTGTCAGCTTTAACGGTTGAAATAATTCCCCCAGTGGTTAATGAAATAACACTAGCGGTAGCGAATACAATGGATGCTTTTTGAATGATGTTCATATCAATACGAAAAAGTCTGATAAGCGGAAAAATTAAACCTTGTTTCCCTCAGACGTTATTTTAATCACAATGTTCCATTCCCGATGATTCAGAATCTGAGCGTGATCGCTTTTTTGAATTTTGTTTAAGCAGCGATCGCCCTTGATAATGTATTAATTCTTAAAGCCCGTTACTTCTTGGCACAGTGAGTACTGGAGTCGGAAACAAATGATACCAAGATTTTCAATGCTTCCGACTTCCATACATATCTTAGGGGGGATTTTAGGCTCTATTCCCTAGACAGTTTTTCTCTCTAAAGATCACCTTCGGAGCCAGTGTAACTAACACCCTGTACCCGTCCATTTTTGTCTGATAAGCACGACCAAGGCTCTTTGACATTGGGTACTCGAATCGTTACTCCGATACCTGCTTCAGCACCTTTGACATCAATAACCGAAAGCTTACTGGGTTTGAGATCAACCTTCTTGGCCACAGCACTTAAGCAGGCAGATTCGGCTTTACTGGTACTAGAATGGGAGCCACTGGAATGGGAATTTGAATTACTTGATGCGGCTGTTGCTTCCGAGCAAATCCCGTTGTTTCGACCTGGCCCCGTGTAAGATACGCTGGGTGTACCATCAGGGTTAATGGAGAGAGAAATAGTGACTCCAGAACCCTTTGCTTCGTAGTAATTTTCATTGAATACTTTTAGTTTTGCCTCCTTGCCATTAATGTAAATAGGGCCATGCTCGTCAGCATGAACCTCAATTTTGCCAGGGCAAGTGTAGTTAAGTTGAGGAATAGCAGCAACACTGACGGTGGCGGTAATGGCAATCTGAGCAGCCGCAACAGTAAGAGCGGAGGAAGCAATGGAAATCTTGTTCATGGTGTTTGTTATTTTGTTGAAGAAATTCAATTTTTTTGAGGTTTTTGAGAGGATAAAGTCGGGATTTTACTGAGCAAGTGCGACAGGAACAATCTTAGATCAATCATCAACATTATATTGGATATTGATATTATAACTTTGATTGGAAATCCAGTAAATTTGATTAATCTTGTTCACAATTAGCCACGTTGATACCTGCTTCAGTCCCTTTTACGTTAATAACAGAAAGCTGACTCGTTTTAAGATTAACCTTTGCTGGGTGAGCAAATCCCGTTGTTTCGACCTGGCCCTGTATAGGATACACTTGGTGTACCATCAGGATTGATCGAAATAGAAATCGTCACACTCGACCCTTTTGCTTCATAGTAATTTTTATTAAATACTTTTAGCTTTGCTTGTTTACCATTGATGAAAACAGGGCCACCTTGATCAGCATGAACATGGATTTTTCCAGGACAGGTATAGTTGAGTTGAGGAATTGCTGCAAGGCTGGCAGTGGCAGTAATTACAATTTGAGCAGCCGCAATGGTAAAAGCAGAGGTAGCAATTAATAGCTTGTTCATAGGGAGTGTTTCTGAGTTTTAACTATTTTCAGAAAAATCATCCAAGACAAATAGTAATGTTAATGGAATGAAGACTTTTTGACAATTTTGGGATGACAATTTTGGAAATGTACAAAGTAACTAAGTTGGGAACAATCGAACCGCAAAATTTATCAGTATTTCCGATAAACTCGATTAATTTTGCTCACAATGAAGCCTTTTGCTTGTATATCCCTCGCTACAATGACGGCGATCGCCCTTTTGGGTTTCCTTCTAAAGTTGTAAGTTGCAAGTCAAGTATAGTTATAAAGCATAAATGCTGTTCCAGCGTTTCCTTTCATGCTTTTAGCAGCAGCGTTGATTTTTCACTCGATACTCATGGCTTTGTCTTCTTTTAGTTTTAGGCAGTGCTCTTGTGGATAAGACTAATCGCAACGAGCGGACGGACTGCTTTCTAAAAATGCGATCCACAGGTCTAGAACATAAACTTTTTTTCATCATGCGGACGGAGAGACTCGAACTCTCACATCAAGGATACTAGAACCTAAATCTAGCGCGTCTACCAATTCCGCCACGTCCGCAGGCGTTTCTTTAACACTATACCGAACTTTGTCCCGATTAACTAGCCTATGACCATTAATTTACCTGTCCCGACTCTGAAAATTGCTGTTGTAGGAGATATTCATGACCAGTGGGAAGAACTCGATAATTTAGCATTGCAAGCTCTAGCCGTTGATTTAGTGCTGTTTGTGGGAGATTTGGGCAATGAATCCCTCTCGGTTGTCCGACTGATTGCCGATTTGCCCTTGCCCAAGGCGGTCATTTTGGGGAATCACGATGCTTGGTACACAGCCTCCGATTGGGGACGCAAACAAGCTCCCTACGACCATGCTAAGGAAGATCGGGTACAAACCCAGTTAGATTGGCTAGGGGAAACCGAAGTCGGTTATGGCAAGTTAGATTTCCCACAATTTCAACTTTCGGTGGTGGGGAGTCGCCCCTTTAGTTGGGGTGGGCCAGAGTGGAAAAGTAAGCGGTTTCTGCGCGATCGCTATGGGGTCAGGAACTTTCAGGAATCGGCAGATAAAATTATTTCCCAAGTTCAGGCCAGTTATCATCAAAACCTTATTTTTCTCGGCCATAACGGCCCCTACGGTTTAGGGCATCAGGCAGAAGCAATCTGTGGTCGGGATTGGCCGCCCTTTGGCATTGATCATGGTGATCCCGATCTAGCAGAGGCGATCGCGGCCAGTCATAATCTCGGCAAAAAAATTCCCTTTGTCACCTTTGGTCATATGCACCACCGTTTGCGCCATACTCAGACCCACCTACGCACTAGGGTTGTTCGGGATGATCACGGCACTGTTTATCTCAATGCAGCTTCAGTTCCCCGCATTCTTAACCATAACGGTGATCGCCTTTGTAATTTTTCGATTGTCACCTTTAGTCATAATCAAGTTCAGCAAATTGATCTGATCTGGGTTAACCAACATTTCGATATAAAAAGTGAGGAATTACTCTATACTCCCTATGCTACAATGATGACTGGTTAACCTCTGGAGAGGTGGCAGAGTGGTCGATCGCACCCGACTTGAAATCGGGAGACTAGCAATAGTCCGGAGGTTCAAATCCTCTCCTCTCCGTTATTTTTGCCTAGGCTAAACGCCTTCAATCCAGGCAACGCCAGCAAAAACATAAAACAGCATTCCCCCGATCGCGGTAATTTGACGTTCGGAAATGCGTCCGGCGATGAATTTGCCTCCTAATACGGCAATCAAGGCACAGATGGTATGACCCAGGATCGCGCCCAGGATTACGCCCCAAACTTGATTGGAAGCTGCTAAAGCAATCGTCGCAATTTGAGTGCGATCGCCCCATTCCGCAATGAAGGTTAAAATAAAACTCTCTAAAAAAATGCCCCAACTTTGGGAATAGCGTTTAAGGTTTTTATCACTTTTTTCAATGGCCTCTTCTGCTTCTTCTAAAATTGCCAGATTTGGCTCGTCGGACATTTTCCAGGCATCGACTAAGAGTTTAGTTCCAAAGAGTAAGAATAGGAATATTTCGGCGTAATAAACATAGACCTTCGGCAAAAAAGCGATCGCTTGGCCGATGAGAACCGATAACAAGGTCATCGCCACCAACGCAGAAACCACTCCCGCAAAAACCCAACGTCGCGGGTAACGGGTGGCCAAGATCAGACCAATAAAAAAGGTCTTATCCCCTAATTCAGAGATGGTAATTAATAATAAAGAAGCCGTAAACGCAGTTAACATCGACTCAAACTCCATCAGGATTGATAACATTCACTTTCTGAGATGAGCTTGAGGAACTGCCCAAACACTCCACCCAAGCTCACCCTAAAGATGAACCCAAGTGAAGGTCTCGCTTTCAGATCAAAGAACTGATTACCTGAACCAGGCATGATGCCAGTATGTTGACTCAGGAACCTAGACAATGAATATCTAGCAGCTACTCCCCTTCAAATTCTATTGGAAATTTAGACTATCATAATTTAATGGCAATGACAAGGGAAATCAAGATTATTTTTTTTACAAGATCTCCTCATTATATTTTCATTTTTCTTTCACAAAATTTCTGGATTTTTCAACTCAATCCATTGATACTTTGGGGTTCTTCGGTATTTGTTATGCCAAATATGAGGTTATCTACTCCAGAAACCATGTGGGTACATCCCGGATAAAGTAGTACATAGAATCTGGGGTAAAATGGAAAAAAACTGATGAGCGAAAAAAGTATGTTACCGATTCCCCCAGAAGAAAAAGCACTGTTAAAACAGCATCTCACCGAATCAGCCCGTATCCTGCGCAAATATACGGAACCAGAGAAACAGAAGGACTTTGGAAGCATCGAAGTAGAAGTCAGAACCCAGATGTTAGAAATTGTGGGGCCAACAATGGGGGAGTTTTTTTTTCAGAAGGGGGAAAAAAACGGTCTGGAAACAAGCGAAAAATCAAAACCCTAGTCGGAGAAGTGGAAATAAGCCAAAAACAAGCCAGAAAACTAAAGGTGTCGCCAAAAATCGTCTTAAGTCCAGGTTTAGAGAAATGCTGTCTAAGAGCCAGTGCGAAAACATCCTACCAACAAGCAGAAGAAGATATAGAGGAGTTGATGGGGATAAAAGTAGGACATAGCAGTTTACATCGCTTGGTAGAACGGACAGAACTGCCCTTAGCTCAAGCTCAGTCAGAGAGTGCGGGGGTCAGTATAGATGGGGGAAAGATTTGTCTGCGGGGCGAGGAGAAGGAAGGGGGACAGTGGCGAGATTATAAACTGGTGAGTCTTCATGGCAATGTCTGTGAAGCCTTTTTCCAAGACCCAGAGGGCTTAAAGAATTGGAGCAATGTTCAACCTTTGTCCCCAATAGTGACCTTTTTGGGAGATGGTCATCCCGGAATCTGGAATGCGGTAGAGAGTTTCGCCACTCAATCGTGGCTGATACGACGAGAGGTGTTGGATTGGTATCATCTCAAGGAGAATCTGTTCAAAGTGGGTGGCTCTCTCAAACGGCTAGAAGCAGTGGAGCATTTACTGTGGCGGGGTTTTGTGAACAAGGCAATAGATGCGTTTGATGGAGTCAAAAGCAAGAGGGCAAAGAATTTTCAAGCCTATTTGACGAAGCATTATCAGCGTATCCCTGATTACCAATACTATCAACAGCTTGGTATTGTGATTGGTTCTGGTGATGTGGAGTCTAAGATTAAACAGGTGGGAGCTAGGGTTAAATTGTCGGGAGCACGTTGGCATCTTCATAATGTTTCTCGTATTCTTCGGCTACGATGTGCTTATCTCAATCACTCTCCTCTTTTGAGTGTCAATGTATTATCTTAAGTCTCCTCTTTTGAGTGTCAATGTATTATCTTAAGTGGGATGCACCCAACCATGTCCAGAGAGGGTTTCCTTGTCTTTACACTCAATTCATGCCAAATCAACTGATTGTAAAGTTTGTTCCCTTGGGAAAAACCCATATCCCGTACTAATTTTGAAAAAATAAAAATAGATTCAAAAATAGCAACAGAATAGTTAAAATAAAAAAGCTAACAAACCGAGGAGAAAATGACCCAATTAAACGTTAAAAATCTCGACCATTTAGGAATAATCGCGGCCGTAGTTGATGAACTAGGTCTAGTGGATTATATCAATGAACAGTTACAAGAAAATGACCGTGCGAAAATCAGTGCGGGTCTGGTGGTTAAAGCCATGATTCTCAATGGCTTAGGATTTATTAATTCTCCCTTGTATTTATTCAGGGAGCATCTCACCTCTGCAATAAGTAGAAATACTTAACGAGGTAAATGAAAGAGTCAAAAAAGGTAATCATTTAAATAGGAACAGCGATGACGAAGGACTTGTGGTACATTGTCAGAATTCCAACTCGCACCAGTAATTTTAAGACGATGACCAATTTGTTTAACTTGAGATTCGACAGAGCCAGAGCCAATGGAAATGCCCTCTGCCTGCAAATAACCATAATTGACAATCCGATGTTTATGCTTGTTTAAATAAATGATAAAATTCTCAGCTTGAGGCTCTGACCATCCCTCAAAACAGGAGATAGCGGCATCCACTTCACCCGTCCAAAGAAAAGACTTGACCTCCTCAATTCGCTGGAATGACCCCCCAACTTTATAGAGGTTTTCAATTAAGTGATACCAGTCCAAAATTTCAATTCGCTCATGTTTCTGTCCTATCTCACGAAATAAGTTCCAGATACCATCATGTCCATCTCCCAAACAAATTAAAGGCTTAGCCAAAATTTGAGAATTAACCAAATCTAATAAAGCCGAGTTATCTTGAAAAAAGGCAGCTACCCCCAATTGATGAAAACTGACTCCTTTATAATCACGCCAAATTAAGGGTTCTCCCTTGGGAGTTCTGAGTCGTACCTTCCCACCATCTATGCTAATTTCTTCGACTTCTGTGTTAGAGCCCGTATTCCGTACTAGTCTTGAAAAAATAAAAATAGATTCAAAAATGGCTACAGAATAGTTAAAATAAAAAAGCTAATAAACCCAAGAGAAAATGACCCAATTAAACGTTAAAAATCTCGACCATTTAGGAATAATCGCGGCGATAGTTGATGAACTAGGTCTAGTGGATTATATCAATGAACAACTAGGAGAAAATGACCGTGCTAAAATCAGTGCGGGTCTGGTAGTGAAAGCGATGATTCTCAATGGCTTAGGCTTTATCAACTCTCCTTTATATTTGTTCAGTCGTTTTTTTGAAGATAAACCAGTAGAACATCTTTTAGGAAAAGGAATAAAAGCCAGCGACCTGAATGATGACCGTTTAGGGAGAGTCTTAGATTTAATCTTTATGGCCGGCATCAGCCGTTTGTTTCTCGGAATTTGTCTAAAAGCCGTAGAAATCTTCAAAATAGTGATGAAAAGTTCCCATTTAGACTCCAGTTCATTATCGGTACAAGGGGAATATAAATTATCGGTGGAGAGAGAAGATAAAGAAAGCCAAATAATCCATATCACTCATGGCTATTCAAAGGATAAGCGACCAGACTTGAAACAATTTGTCTTGAATCTAGTCTGTTGGGGGGATGGCGACATTCCCGCTTTTCTCGAATTAGGAGATGGCAATCAAAGTGATAAAAAAGAGTTTGCTAAACTCTTGAAAAAGTTCAATGAGCAGTGGCAATTTGAAGGATTGTATATAGCAGATTCAGCCTTATACAGTGCCGATAACTTGCAAAAGTTAACCGGCATATACTGGTTATGTTCTGTGCCGAAAACGATTAGAGAAGTGCAGGATGCGGTCAGTCAATTAGCCTCGGAGCAATTCATCACAACTGATTTAGAGGGCTATCGTCTTACCTCCTTAGAAAGTGAATATGGGGGAGTCAAACAACGTTGGATAGTGGTAGATAGCGAGCAAAAAAAAGCTTTAGACCTCAAACAACTGACGAAGAAGACAGAGAAAGCAACGGCTCAAGCTCAAAGACAATTAGAACAATTACAGCGTCAGGAATTTGCTTGTCGGGAGGATGCTTTAACCGCCCTGAGCCGATGGGAGAAGAGTTTAGAATGGCATCTTCTTCAAGACCTAACTGTCGTCGAAAAATGTCATTACGGTCATCGAGGTAAACCCCGTCCCCATGAACAGCCCATTCGTCGTAGCTATCATGCCCAAGCCACTTTCAGCCTCAATAGTGCGAAAGTTCAAGCTTCAGAGCGGGCAGCAGGACGTTTTGTCTTGGCGACGAATCAGCTAGATGGAGACTCTTTGAGCGATGAGCAACTGCTTGTCCACTACAAGCAACAGCAAGGGGTAGAGCGAGGTTTTCGCTTCCTTAGAGACCCTCTGTTTTTGGCGTCCAGTGTTTTTCTCAAAACCCCTGAGCGGATTATGGCATTGAGTTTCATCATGGTGTTGTGTTTACTGGTGTACAGCTTGGGACAACGTAAACTGAGACTGGCTCTGGCAGAGCAGGAGGAGACTGTGCCTAATCAGTTGGGAAAGCCGACTCAGCGTCCGACACTGCGTTGGATTTTTCAGATGTTGAGAGGAGTTCATTGGGTTGTACTGGATAATTGTCCCCAAATAATCAATCTAACGCTTGAGCGAGAGAGGATTTTGCGCTTTTTTGGGGCTACTACTTGTCAGTATTATCTTTTGTCATAATGACTTTTCTTATTTTCTTTGTTCTTTTTTTATGTACGGAATGTGGGGAAAAACTGTCTTAACAGACTATTAGTATGTTCATTTAATTCTCTTTCCTAAAAACCTTACGGATTAACAAAATAGAGTTGGGCTGATAATACTTGACTTAATTCGGGCTTGCTGAAAAAAGCTGAAACCTTTACGGAGAAAAATAGTAGGCGAATTAAGAACCGCTAGAATGCACGAAAATAGGGTAGAATGCCTCAAAACCATTGCATTAAGAAGAGAGAAAGCAGATGTACCGAAAGCAACAGTACTCAATTGAAACACCAGAAAACTTGAAAAATCTGTTCGGCGGGCAGTTAGACGAAGAAAATCGTTGGATAGAAATGTCAAAAATGATTCCCTGGGAAGAATATGAGGAAGAATATGCAAAAAACTTCACAGAAAAAAAAGGAGCCCCAGCCAAATCATTTAGAATGGCATTAGGAGCATTAATTATCAAAGAAATTTCAGGAAAAAGTGACAGAGAAACAGTAGAACAAATAAAAGAGAACCCTTATTTACAGTACTTTATAGGAATGGAAAGCTATAGTAGCAAAGAAGCATTTAATGCGTCAATGATGGTTCATTTTCGTAAAAAAATAGGAATGGAATTAATAAATAAAATTAATAAAGAAATAGAAAAAAAGCGACGGGTGTAGCGTCAGAAAAAAAAGAAAATGAAGGAAAGTTATTGTTAGATGCGACTTGTACACCAGCAGATATAAAATATCCAACGGATATAGGAATATTGAATGATGCCAGAGAAAAAACAGAAAAAATAATAGATAAGCTGTATGAAGAAATAAAAGAGAAAAGGAAAGAAAAGCCGAGGACTTATAGGGAAGTGGCAAGAAAAGAGTACTTAGCCATAGCAAAAAAACGTCGTGTGTCAAAAAAAGAAAGAAGAAAAGGAACAAAAAAACAACTAGGATATATAAAAAGAAACTTGTCTCATATAGAAAAAATGATAGAAGAGGGAGCAAAGTTAGAAAAACTAACGAAAAAAGAGCAAGAAGAGCTTGTAACGATAGGAAAAGTGTATGAGAAACAGTTAGAAATGTATGAAAAAAAGACAAATAAAGTAGAAAACAGAATTGTGAGTGTAAGCCAACCTCACGTGCGTCCAATAGTGCGTGGAAAAGCGGGAAAAGCAGTAGAGTTTGGAGCTAAAATATCGGCAAGTAATGTGAATGGCTTTGTCTTCTTAGACAAATTAAGTTGGGATAATTACAACGAATCGGGAGATTTACAAGCGCGAATAGAAGAATATAAAAGGGAAACAGGATGTTATCCGGAATCGGTTCATGTGGATAAAATCTATCGAACAAAAGCGAATCGAGCTTATTGTAAAGAAAGGGATATAAGAATGAGTGGTCCCCGATTGGGAAGACCGCCGAAAGAGGTGAGCAAAGAAAAAAAGAAAGAGGCACGCTCAGATGAAAGAGTGCGTAATGCCATTGAGGGTAAATTCGGACAGGGAAAGAGGAAATTTAGTCTTGGTCGAGTGATGGCCAAACTACCTGAGACCTCGGAAACGGTAATTGCGATGAACTTTTTGGTAATGAATCTTTCTACTCTACTTCAGAAGACAAAAAGTAAAAAGTTGTAGAGTCGTTTTTCTTGTGAAAAATGGTGTTAATTTTCCTCTCTTTTGTGAGGAGTGATTTGTGTTGACCTTTTTAGACAGAAAGGAACAATAGATTAAACAAAATCTGTATTTTGATTTGTTTCCATAAGGATAAGTTATCTATGCTTTTTCAGTCCATACTTCCCTAACCCACATTTCTTTCGTTTTTTGACTTTTTCAGCAAGCCCTAATTCTTCCTGTCCACTAAATCCTTTGCCATTACAGGGCGAACGCATCAAAATTCTAGACTCTTTATTTGACAAGCCTTTTAGCATTTCATAAAAAATCAATCATGATCACTGAAACCTTTACCTAGCCTATCATTCAAAAATAAGATGCGTTTGCCCTGTTTGCCGTTATCACAGGTAAATGTTTTTGAATTGGTGCACCTTTGCTTGATTCATCTTTGTATCTGACAATATAAAAAAATTCCCCTATCTAAAAGCTACTGTGTACACACATCTACCTGTCAACCTCATTTTGCCCCCCCAGCCCCCCAACTTTGGGGGGAGAACGGTATCTTTCGCGGTTCAAAGTCACCCAGTATTGGGGGATTTAGCGATTATCTTGTTTGTCAAGGCCTTGATAGGATCGCTATCAAATAAAATTAGTCAAAACAAACAACTCATCCTCATACAACTCGTCAGAGAATGAGTTATGTTAACTCTTTCAACCAATATCAGAGAATTAGCACGCTTGCAGTTTTTCCTCCTTTGTCTCTATATTTTCAGGACATCGCCAAGGTTTTTGACTCTTGACTATAGCATGAAGAAATCCCAATAGCTTATGAGCGCAGGCAATTAAAGCTACTTTTTTGGCCTTACCTGCCTGGAGCAATTTTTGATAAAACGCCTTAATTACCGGATTGTGTTGTATTGCCACTAGGGCTGACATATACAGCACGGCACGCACCCTTGCTCGTCCACCGATAATACGTCGTTTTCCTCGCATTTGCCCACTGTCACAGTTCATGGGAGCAATTCCCACTAGACTCGACAGTTTCTTCAATGGTAGCTCTCCTAATTCTGGCAACATTGATAGCAAGGTCACGGCCGTTACTCTGCCCACTCCAGGTACACTGGTTAATAGCTCATACTGCTTTTTACTCTCTTCGTTGTCTTGCCGCAGTTGGTCTATCTGCTCATCCATTCCTTTTATCCTTTGTTTGAGCCATTGAATATTAGTCTCAATGTCAGCTTTCGCCGTGCTACTACGAACACTGTGCGCTCGTTTTTGTTCACTGTTTAGCATTTCCACTAACTGACTACGACGATTGACCAAATCGGATAAAGCTACTTGAGATTCTGATGCTAACGGTTTTGGGCTTGGTTGCAAGGCTTCTCCAAAATGGGCTAATACCTCGGCATCTATTTTGTCCGTTTTCGCTAGACGACCTGATGCCTTGGCAAAATCTCTGGCTCTTTTGGGATTAATCACTGCTACCTTGAATTCCTCTTTTTGCAGCTTGTGAGCCACTCCTCTTTCCATTCCTCCTGTTGATTCGATGATGATTAACTCAATTTTGTATTTTTTGAGTTGTTCGCTTAATTCCTGCCAGCCTGACTCTTGATTGGTTACTTGCAAAACCTTATTCGCTGGACGTAAAGCTATGTCCAACTTGGCTTTGCTGACGTCTATACCAACCCATTGGCTTGCTACTTGAGTTTCCATGCTTTTACCCCTTTACTTTGAGTTTTTATCTTCATTACTCGACCTTGTTCACTACGGGTTCGTGACCCTCTCGATTTTTCGAGTTTTTGAAGGATTGATGAGTGGCGACCTAGACTAAATCTCGGCTTTTATAACCAAGGGGGAATCGGTCTACCACTCTTCCTTTAAGATACAAGGGGGCTAAATAAGGTTAAACAGAAAACCAAAGACTTGTGTGTACACGGTAACTATTTAAAAGGAGGATAATCTCGATATGGTGAACTGGTAAGTTAGTAGGTTTCAACGTGCCAACGGTGTTCTTTCTTCATTTGTTTTTGGAAATCAGACCACTTGGTTCCGTTATTTTCTGCCATTGAGGTTAATGCCTCTTCAATACCCGTTTCCATGCCTTTCAAACCGCACATATAGGTATGGGTATTGGGACTCTGCATTAAATTCCACATTTCCTCGGCATTTTCGGCTACTCGATGCTGAATATACATCCGGCCACCTTCTGCATTCTTTTGCTCACGGCTAATGGCATAGGTTAGGCGGAAATTATCAGGGAATTCTGCGGCCAGTTTTTCCAGATCATCTTTGTAAAGAATATTCTCCGTCTTAGGAATACCAAAAATTAACCAAGCTAATCCTCGGAACTTATAATTTTCGTGTTGTTCCTTAAACATCCGCCATAAATAAGCGCGGAAAGGAGCGATCCCCGTACCTGTGGCCATCATTATAATGGTGGCATCTTCCTCTGGGGGTAACAACATCTCTTTCCCAACCGGGCCAGTGATTTTTAGCTCATCACCCACTTTGATATTGCAGAGAAAGGTCGAGCAGACCCCATAGACTTTTTCGCCGGTTTGAGGATGGTCGTATTCCAATTGGCGCACACAGAGAGAAACAGTCTTATCATCCCCAAAATCACCATGACGGGTAGAGGCGATTGAATAAAGTCTCAACTTATTTGGTTTACCCTTGTCATCTGTACCGGGTGGAATAATCCCAATACTTTGACCTTCGATATAACGAAGATCGCCACCAGACAGATCAAAGGTAACGTGCTGAACAATACCAATCCCGCCTTCACCGACCAGGGGATAGTTTTCAATACATTTACCCACAAAGGGATTATTAGGACGATAGATATTAACCGGAATATCTTCTTCGTGTTTGGCTTTCGCTGAAGTCATAGCTTTACTTGGCTGGGTTTCCAGACTAGCGGATGGGGTTGCGATCGCTTGGGGCGTTGCCACCGAGGGACTTTTGGTCAAAGGGAGAGGACTATCACCCGCAAGCGGTTTAATGCTGACAATCTGGCCCCCCATTTGAGTAATACGGCGCATCTCTTGGTTCATCCGTTTAAAAGGAACCGTAATAAAAACATTGCCGCTACGACGAATGGGGAAGTCTAAACCATCAGTCGCGGTGCTTTGACTCAGTCCCACCACTTCATAGACAAACAGACGATTGCCAGAACCGCTTGGCCCAAAAGAAGTAGCCGCATAACCTTCTCTGTACATTCTTGAATCTCTCCCTACTCAAACTGAAAATCAATAAATAGCAGTATTCTTTAGCCTACCACTGGAAGGTGATGGAAATAGTAGGGAACAAGATAGAAATACAGCCCGATAGTCAGCTTCAGCATAGCAAGTCCTTAAGGTTTAAACTGTCAAAACAGTAGCCATTTAGCGTCTTGTTCCCAATTTTCTCAAGAAAGGGGTGGGGGAAATCTTGTAGAAGCGAATACAATCCTGATATGATTATCGTTCAGTATCTAAGAATTTGAGCCGAAGTGAATTTCAACTCCTGACCAGGGGTTAAATCATTTCAGCTTTAGCCTTTGAGGCTATGGGAAAAATCCACCTTTATAGGGGTACAAAGTAACCTGTAGCATCAGGGGTGACTCTTCCAAGGATTGGTAGAGACTATTTTCAATGAAAACCGGGTTAACAATCAGTTTTGCATTTAGAGGGAAGTTATGACCACTCAGCCAGACCGCGTGGTTCTTATTGGTGTTGCCGGAGATTCCGGTTGCGGTAAATCAACCTTTTTACGCCGTTTAACGGATTTGTTTGGTGAAGAGTTTATGACGGTTATCTGTTTAGATGACTACCATAGCCTCGATCGCCAGGGGAGAAAAGTGGCAGGTGTTACTGCACTGAATCCCAAAGCCAATAATTTTGACTTGATGTATGAGCAAATTAAGGCTCTGAAAAGTGGTCAGTCGATCATGAAACCGATTTACAACCATGAAACCGGCATGATTGACCCCCCTGAACTGATTGAACCGAATAAGGTGGTTGTCATTGAAGGTTTACATCCCCTCTATGATCAGCGAGTACGGGAATTAATTGATTTTGGGGTCTATCTCGACATTAGTGACGAGGTTAAGATTAACTGGAAAATCCAGAGAGATATGGCAGAGCGAGGTCATAACTATGACGATATTATCGCCTCTATTAATGCTAGAAAGCCTGATTTTACGGCCTATATCGAAATTCAAAAGCAGTATGCCGATGTGGTCATCCAAGTCTTACCGACTCAGTTGATAGAAGACAAGGAAAGCAAACTATTACGGGTTCGTTTAGTGCAAAAAGAAGGGGTTCAGTTCTTTGAACCGGCCTATCTCTTTGATGAAGGTTCGACCATTGATTGGCGGCCCTGCGGACGGAAGTTGACTTGTACCTATCCAGGCATCAAGATGTATTATGGGCCGGATGCTTTTATGGGCAACGAGGTTTCCATTCTTGAAGTGGATGGTCAATTCGATAATCTTGAGGAAATGATCTATCTTGAAAGTCATCTCAGCAAGACAGGGACTAAATATTACGGTGAAATGACCGAGTTACTGCTCAAGCACAAGGAATATCCTGGTTCGGAAAATGGCACAGGATTGTTCCAAGTCTTAGTCGGTTTAAAAATGCGTGAAGTTTACGAACAACTGACTACGGTTGTTAAGGTTCCGGCGGCTGTGTAGTATTCCGCTAACTTTTAGCGATAAAAGCGATAAATTTGGATCGTGGGAGAAGCTATTTATCTCTCACGGTTTTTTCATTTTGAGGATTTCTGACAATGCAATTTTTAGTCTTGATCGTTTTTTTTCTCTTTGCAGGGGTGGAATTATTTCAATGGCTAAAGGGTGTGATTTTACCTTTGCCGATTTATGTATTGGCAGGTGCTTTTTTGGCGATCGCCTCTAATTACGACAAGGGTTTAGGGTTGTTATCCAGTCAGAATGTTGTCCCATTAGAGAATCAGACACCACCGCTTGAGGTGTTAGATGCAGAAGTAGCCTTGTTCCAGGCGGAACTAGAGAATAATATACTGTCAGGATCAGAGACTGTTGTAGAGAAGGGAAAAGGCGAAATTTCTTAAACCATGGCCATTAAACGTTCGACTCCTAAGCCTGGAAAAGATCAACCTCCATCCGAGGCATCTCCCTCAGAATCTACGCCCATTTTGCAACCAACGGCGATCGCCGAAGATCTAGAAGGGGTAGAGGATAGTATTCGTCCCCAGCGTTTAGGGGAATACATTGGCCAGAAAGATCTTAAGGAAGTGCTCAATATTGCCATTCAAGCAGCTAAAAATCGAGAAGAAGCCATTGATCATCTTTTGCTCTATGGGCCGCCCGGATTGGGAAAAACCACCCTAGCTTTGATTTTGGCCAGGGAAATGGGGGTGACTTGTAAAATTACGGCGGCTCCAGCCTTGGAACGTCCGAGGGACATTACGGGCTTATTAATTAGTTTGCAGCCAGGGGATATTCTCTTTATTGATGAAATTCACCGCTTAAATCGCCTGACGGAAGAGTTACTTTATCCGGCCATGGAAGACTATCGTTTGGATATTACGATGGGTAAGGGCAAAAGTGCTAAGATTCGCAGTCTGCCTTTGTCAAAATTCACACTGATTGGAGCCACGACTAAAGTGGGAGCCTTAACCTCTCCTCTACGCGATCGCTTTGGCTTAATTCAACGATTACGATTTTATGAAGTGGATGAATTGAGTCAAATTATCCGACGCACTGCCCAAATTTTAAAAACGGCTATTACCGACGAAGGAGCCAGCGAAATTGCCCGACGGGCCAGGGGAACGCCTCGTATTGCCAATCGTCTTTTAAAGCGAGTACGGGACTATACCCAGGTGAAAAAAGAGTCAGAGATTACCTTGGATTTGGCCCATAGTGCTCTAGATATCTATCAGGTTGATAAACGGGGTTTGGATTGGACAGATCGGTTAGTTTTATCCACCCTAATTGAACAGTTTCAAGGAGGCCCGGCCGGCTTGGAGGCGATCGCGGCGGCCACGGGAGAAGATGCTAAAACCATTGAGGAAGTCTATGAACCCTATTTGTTACAAATCGGCTATATCAATCGTACTACCAGGGGAAGGATTGCCACCGTTGCGGCCTATCGCCATCTGGGTTTAACCGTTCCCAAACGGGCCAATAATGAGCAATTAACTCTCTTTGAACCTGAAGTTTAAAACTCGTGATTCACAGAAAACAACATCAAAACTTAAGGAGAACCTGAAATCTGCGCGGTTTCTGTCGGCGGAGCCATATCTCCCATAATGCGATCTGCCCACCAAACGTTATGGCCCTTTTCTGGACTACGCCCATAGCTGGGTTTAAGACCATAGAGTATTCCCTCAGGATGATTGAGATAACGCCCAATCTTTTGATAAAGCTCTGTTACTTTTAATCCCCTCGGATCACAGTGCGTTCCAATAATTTTTCCATTACCCTGATCCAACCAATAGTGGGTCACCATCTGGGGAAAGCGACCAGCTTCTAGGGCGATCTTTAAATATAATCTTGCCAAGGATTCATACTGATTTTCCGTATAGGCCCGACGGGAAAGGGTTTCGAGGGGAATGGCCCGACCACTGGATAATTTGTGGGCATCATCGGCGATCGCGTTAAAGGCATTAACTTCCGCATCATTGACAAAACAATCAGAGCCTTCCATCTGCACAATTTCCACATTGACCGACGAAGCCAGACGGGTGCGATTCGCTTGTAGTAACGGATTAACTCGACGACAGGCATTGATCAAGGGTTTAACGGTTTGAGGTGATGCGGCCCATTGTTTGGCTTGCTGCTCTTGACTTAAGACCTGGGAACATAAACCGGCGATCGCCCAAATGGCAGTGGTTTTACCGCCGTCCACTTGGTGAGGATGATCCGCGAGGTAAGCATCAAAGGCACTATCGGAGGCTGCATTAAACCAGAGGGCAGTACGATTGGCTAAATCTGGGGGACGTTCCTTCAGGCTGGCAATGACCTGTTGAATGGCCTTTTGTCTGGCCTTGGGGCTGGCTGCATTCCATACCTGTCGTAATTGCCGATTGCGATCGCTTTCCGACATAAAATCTAGCCCTTTTTCGTAGGCCGTGGCGGTGGGACGATAGGACGTAAAAAATTCGGGGCGAGTAATAATCGGTTTTCCTTCACGAGGCACATAGACTGCTATCCCATCTCCTAAAGGACTACGGGTATATTGACGACGATTGAGCAATTCTTCTCGACTGAGTTGGCCCGCCGTATCATGCAAAATCATTAGGGGTGGTTGGGGGCCAGGGACAAAACTGCTTTTTCGGCGCGGAGATTCTCCCAGAATTAAAAGGATTTTTTCTCGTTCCCTTTCCGTTAACAGACGACCCACTGGACTGCCATCTTTATCCACCGTATCCTCGAAGTGACTGGGAACTTCCGGCACATTGTCATCACCAGAGAAATCTGGAAAAAACAGCGATCGCGCCAGGGGAGTTTGATCCGCAAAGAATTGATCCAGCCCTACTGCCATAAACATCGTGCCACAGGCAACACCGAGAATACGTCGTTTAGGGGGAATGGTCAAATTATCAATACTCTTGCGAATTTGTCCTAAAAAATGTTTAAATTTAGGATGGTTAATAAAGTGAGTCATCGTCCTAGCAAATCGTCGAGATTGGGGTGGACAGTCAGATAAGGGGAGAAAAGTCTAACCAGGAAGATGAAAAAATAATTAAAAAGATGTTTTTCTTATATCACAGTTTTAAAATTCAATCAACAAGGTGAAAGCGATCTCACTACGAAGCGGTGATCGCACTAAGATTTTACCTTTATAGTCCTTTATCTTCTACATCAGAGATTGTCGTTTGAGGTAAAGTATTTAACCAAGCCTCTGTAGTAGCTTGAACTATGGAAAAATCAAATTCACCCTTTCGAGCTTTTTCAAATACAGAATCAACACTCCCAAGCGAGAATGACAAAATTATTTTATATGCTTGCGCTTTACTGTCATCGTCATTATAAGTAAGTTTTTCCATTGTTAGATTTAAAGCAGAAAGAATTCTCTCCCAAATTACAACCTCTTTTTCAGGACGGAGATCTCGTTGGAAGCCCTCAATCCATTGTTCAAGCGAAGTATCTAAAAGCTGTCGCATGGCAAACCAAAGATTTTGAATTCGGATTAGCAGTGCTTTATCAAGATCATGATACCGAATTGGCCCAATCTTTAGATCGGCAATTGGAAAATTCTCGATATAACGAGTCTCAAAAACTTCAGAATTGGCCTCTATTTGTGATAGATCGATAAGGTTTTTATATAGCTGTGGTCTAATCGTACGCAATATTTCGAGTGCAGTCTCCTTAATATTATTTGAATCACTTACTATCGAGAGAAGATCCGCAAGTGATGGATTCAATTTTGCAACATCGCTTCTGTTTACATCCAACCAAATGGGAATAAGGCGAGTATTTTCCTCAACAAATCGATTGACGAGTCCACTTAGCTCGTAGCGCGTCCAAGGTTTTCCAATAAACGACTTACTGATTACAAGAACACCTGAACGAGTTGTAGCAAGTCCTTCTGCAATCTTTTCGGATAGACGATCACCAGGGACAAGAACGAATTTATCAAACCAAACACGTACGCCAAGTTTTTTTAATTCAATCGACAGTGGCTCTACGAAAGATTTTTTGTCATTACTTGAGTGGCAAATAAAAACATCCCAGTTTTGCATTGATTTATCTATTTTTGAAGAAAAAAGTTATATTGTTTAGTGCGATCGCCGCTCCTTTAACTTGGGTTAACGAACACAACCCAATGATAGCCTTATTGTCCGTTACTGCAATTACTTTCCCTCGTAAAATGCGGTCACTGTTCTTGTAGGGTCATTATAACTGTGTTTTTGGCTAATTAGTTAATTTAATTGATTTTTTGAGATAAATTACTCCATTTCCCAGTCTTCCAATTGTAGTTGTGGAATGCGTGAAAATTCTTTAGTATTATGTGTAACTAAGATCAAATTGTTCGCTAAAGCAATAGCAGCAATTTGTAAATCGTAAGCCCCGATAGGTGTTCCTTTAGCAGCAAGTTGGGCGCGAATTTCTCCGAAAACTACAGCAGATTGGTCATCAAATGGCAAAGACAAAAATTGGCTCAAAAATTCTTGCTGTAACCTCAGATTACGCTCTGGGTTAGCACTACGAAGTGATCCATAAAATAATTCATCCTTCACAACTGAACAAACAGCAATTTCTGAAAGTAGAATATTATCTAGCTTTTGTTTTAAATGAGAATTTTGGCCCTTAAGGTAAACAATACAGACATTGGTATCTAGTAGATAAATCATCAAAATGGCTCTCTTTCTGCTTGTTCTGGCTGTGGATGTCTGATAAATGTTTCATCTTGAATACAACCATAAAAATCACTCAATTTTGTTTTTTTTTGGGGTGCTGACTCATAAACAAGAATAATATCTAATTCCGTTCCTTCTGTTGTTTCGGGTAATTGAATTTGTAAAAGTCCATTTTTACCAATTAGCGATCGCACTCTTATACTTTGCATAACTATTCACCTTTAATAAAATGTTTCTATAAATAAAGCAAAATCAAAATTCAACCCAATCTCTTCTGTCAATCTAGGAGATTTGAATGCGATCGCCGCTCTTGTGGATTTAGGTTAAAGAAGGCAAAGCAAATTATGGAAAATTATAACCTCATTGTGGATTACTTTATACTAACTCAAATTCGATCACCAGTCTCACAGGTAAATGATAACTGTGTTTTTGGCTCATTGTCAAGTTACTGCGATCGCTTTCTCTGATGAAGTGCGATCGCTATAATAGAAAGATATTTACTTTTGGCTCAATACTTTTAATATGGAAATCACAGCGACCTTAAACGAAATTGCCAGCCTTAACCTGGAAGATAGAATTCAACTAGTTCAAATGATTTGAGATGGTATTGCCGCAGAACAAGCTTATCCTGAGCTAACCGAAGCACAAAAGCAAGAACTAGATAATCGAATTAATGATCATGAAATCAATCCCGATAACACAATGACCTGGGAAGAAATCAAAGCATCTATTAAAAAACAAGCATGAATTACGCACTCGTATTTCGCCCAAAAGTTCGTGACGAGTTTAAGGAAAATTGTGGGTTACTGCGATCATGTTTGAAAACCGCGATCGCTTTGACCTGATTAAAGTTATGCGATCGCCTTTTTAAAGTTTAATCAATGACAAGACAGCGATCGCCACCTCCAAAATGATCGCCCATTTGCCATTCACCTCTCAAAAACGAGATCGCCTCCTCCAATCCCATCCCCACAAAAAGCGATCGCGACTTCCAACAGGATCGCCTCTCCAACTTTCCTAACAAACGATCACAGACATTCTGTTTTAATGCTGTTAAAATAGGGCAAGGTATTTCTGGATTAAAATTATGACGCAAATTACAGTTGAACTTCCTGATGAATTGGCCATACAGATTCAATCACAAATTGCTCAGGGAGAGTTTAGTAATCTGGGTGAGTATGTTGTGTATTTATTGCAGCAAGAGCAATCACAGCTTCGTTCTACTGAGTTAGAAAAAATGTTTTTGGCAGGTCTTGATAGTGGAGAACTAATTGAAATAACTGATCAATGGTGGGAACAAAAACGCCGAGAAACTTTATCATGACTCACCGAATTTTAATTACGCCTCTTGCCAATCAAGATATTGATGCTCATGTTAATTATCTTCGTGTTTACAATGAAAAAGCGGCTTTTCGCTTATTTGATGCGATTCGTCTAACTCTTACACAAATTGCAAAAATCCCGAAAATTGGAGTTAGCTATCCTTTACAAAATTCTCGTTTAGCAGGTTTAAGAAAATGGCCAGTCAAAGATTTTAGTAATTACATTATTTTTTATCTGGAAAAACCAGAGCAAATAGAAGTTGTTCGTATTCTTCATGGAGCTAGAGATGTTCGCTTTGTTTTGGAGAATGATTCATCTTTAGATTAAAATAAAGCGATCGCCTCCTCTAATCTCATTCCCACAAAAAGCGATCGCACTACAAGATTGCACTTTCAAAAGCCAAAGCGATCGCAGTTTTAAAGCTTAATCAATTAGATTACGGCGATCGCATTATTTTTTTAGATATTTTGAGAAGAGTCCGTTCTCTCTGCAAAAAAATAGATTAAAATGAGTGTGTCAGCCTGATTAACAAAATGAGTTATGCCAACACCGACTATCATCGAAACTGATTTACGCGAAGTTCTAGCAGAAATGAATAAGAAGCTAGATACAATTTCTAAAGATGTCAATCAAGTACAGATTCGATTGGCTACTGTAGAAACCAAAGTTGATAATGTAGAGAAACGATTGGATTCAATGGATAAGCGATTCTGACTTTTCCCGTTAAGTGCGGATTGCAAGCTGCCAGCCTTGGCAAAGGTCATGCAACTTCAACCAACCGCGCCAAAGGACTTGGATACCGAGAGGAGTTTTACGACGATGTTCAAGATAACCACCAAGAAAAGCAACAGACTCGACAGCCCAAGCAACAGTCAAAATAGGGGGAAGTTTTTGAGAGGCGGCTGCTTTTAACACCTGAAGTTGAAGAGGATTAAGAATTTCAATCGCGAGAGCATCGGGCTGGGTACGATGAAGATAAGTAACGTGTAAAAGTTCAACAGCAATGACACTTAAAAAACCCAAAAGAGTTTTCATTCCATCAGAGGCAAGTCGATAACGCTCACTCTGACAACCAGACTTAAGGACTTTATGAAATTCTTCAACCCGCCATCGGTAGGTGTACCAACGAAGAATAGTGACAGCCATCTCAATAGTCTCAACAACTTCTGTAGTCAGAAGCATCCAAGATAAAGGAGTTTCGCCTTCGGGACAATCGATTTCTGTCGCATAAACAGCATAGACATTCAACGGGTCACGATTATCAAAACGATAGGGAGTTCGTAGATTAACTGAGCAAAATCGGACGGCAAGCTTAACCTTCCGTGCTTTTCTTTTTCCTGTACTCGGAATCTCGATTTCTTGATGAAAACGAATCGGTTCTGATTCCAAATGTTGCCAAAGTCGTTCACTATTTTTGTCTAAACTACGATTATGAGACGCTCTGACCAGCACTCCTGTATGCTTCTGACTTTTCCCGTTAAGTGCGGATTGCAAGCTGCCAGCCTTGGCAAAGGTCATGCAACTTCAACCAACCGCGCCAAAGGACTTGGATACCGAGAGGAGTTTTACGACGATGTTCAAGATCTGACTTTTCCCGTTAAGTCCAAAATCCAGCAATGCAAACTTCTAGAGGCTTTATCTGGCAAGGGTTTGAGTAATGATTCTCTTGACAGGAAAAAAATATTCTGAAGCCATCATCCCGCTTATCGTTCAAATTTCAAAAACAAAGGATGAAGGGAGTATGAGACTGTAAAATGGAGAAAATCTTAAAGGGCAGGTCAAAAAATGTTGGAATGGTGGACAAAAAACTTTGCCAGTTGTGAATTGGGAGACGAGAGGCTAAACAATCGTGCCTTCTCGATTGGGAAAAAGTTAAGTGAGGGGTTTGGAAAAGCCTTATCAGAAGTGTTTAAGGGAGGAAACGAGTTAAAGAGGGCCTATGAATTTTTGGGAATCCGAAAACAGACTTTGTCAAGATAATAGAGCCGCACTGTGAAATGACAACTGCCGCCGTAGAAGAATATAAGATAATGCTATCAGTCGGAGATACGACCTTCTTAGATTATCGCAATATCAAGGAAAAAAGGGAAGGGTATGGGCCGACTGGAAAAGGAGGGAATGGATTAATACTGCATAGTGCTTTAGCAATTGAGCCAGAAAAAGGACAAGTATTAGGTTTATTATGGCAAAAACTGTGGAATAGGGAGGTAAAAGAAAAGCCCCCAACAGATGAAACGGCGAAGCAGAAAAAAGAAAGACAGAAAGAACAAAGAAAAGCAGCTCGTCAAAGACCATTTGAGGAAAAAGAATCCTACAAATGGGTAGAGGCTCTAAACACCTGTGAGAAACAGGTAGAAAGTTCAACGAGGGTAATTCATGTATTTGACAGAGAAGGAGATGTTTCAGAAGTCTTTGACTCAGTGCGTCAACTCAAGCATACAGGAGTGCTGGTCAGAGCGTCTCATAATCGTAGTTTAGACAAAAATAGTGAACGACTTTGGCAACATTTGGAATCAGAACCGATTCGTTTTCATCAAGAAATCGAGATTCCGAGTACAGGAAAAAGAAAAGCACGGAAGGTTAAGCTTGCCGTCCGATTTTGCTCAGTTAATCTACGAACTCCCTATCGTTTT
This sequence comes from Woronichinia naegeliana WA131, assembly GCA_025370055.1. Classification (NCBI taxonomy): domain Bacteria; kingdom Bacillati; phylum Cyanobacteriota; class Cyanophyceae; order Synechococcales; family Coelosphaeriaceae; genus Woronichinia; species Woronichinia naegeliana. The sequence goes on from CP073041.1 coordinate 6,387,253, forward strand.
GATAATCGTGACCCGTTGAATGTCTATGCTGTTTATGCGACAGAAATCGATTGTCCCGAAGGCGAAACTCCTTTATCTTGGATGCTTCTGACTACAGAAGTTGTTGAGACTATTGAGATGGCTGTCACTATTCTTCGTTGGTACACCTACCGATGGCGGGTTGAAGAATTTCATAAAGTCCTTAAGTCTGGTTGTCAGAGTGAGCGTTATCGACTTGCCTCTGATGGAATGAAAACTCTTTTGGGTTTTTTAAGTGTCATTGCTGTTGAACTTTTACACGTTACTTATCTTCATCGTACCCAGCCCGATGCTCTCGCGATTGAAATTCTTAATCCTCTTCAACTTCAGGTGTTAAAAGCAGCCGCCTCTCAAAAACTTCCCCCTATTTTGACTGTTGCTTGGGCTGTCGAGTCTGTTGCTTTTCTTGGTGGTTATCTTGAACATCGTCGTAAAACTCCTCTCGGTATCCAAGTCCTTTGGCGCGGTTGGTTGAAGTTGCATGACCTTTGCCAAGGCTGGCAGCTTGCAATCCGCACTTAACGGGAAAAGTCAGGTGGACTGGGAGATGATTATCTCGTCGGGGATACGGGAAATGATACTCTGAATGGAGGGGCAGGAATAGACACTTTAATCGGGGGTGCGGGAATCGATGTTTTAGCGGGAGGGGCAGAAAACGATATCCTCACAGGGGGGACGAACCCTGATTTCTTTTACTTCAATTCTCTGAGCGATGGGATTGATCGAATTACTGATTTTTCTGTCATTGATGATACTATTCAAGTCAATAGAAGCGCATTTGGCTTATCTGTAAATGGTACGATTCTAAGCAATCAATTCAGTATTGGATCTTCCGCTACTAGCGCATCCCATCGATTTATTTACAATAGTGTTACGGGGGCGTTTTTCTTCGATGTCGATGGGTCGGGAAGTGTCGCCCAAGTTCAAATTGCACTTTTGAATACGGGATTATCGCTAACTAATAATGATGTTATCGCGGTATAACGAAGTGCGATCTCGCTCGCCGCTCATGTGGAGACAGGATCACTGCATTTTTGGCTAATTGTCGAGTTACTGCAATCACTTTCTCTGATGAAATGCGATCACATTTTGTGAGAGTTAAGTTGGCGACTTATCCTCAGAATCAGATTTCTCCACAACCGACCTGGCTAGTTTAACCAGCGATCGCAAAGCTTCATTAACGGCGGCCGAATCCCGAAAAATTTCTGCCATATCTGGCTCAAGTACAACAACATTCGTTGCCTGTTGATACGTCTCATAATACTTGCCACGAACACCACCTGAAAAATCATATTCCGTTCTCATTTCGTCATCAGCAGTGATGCTTAAATTAGAATCCTGATTCATAAATTTTCCTCTCATTTCGAGTTACTAAACGAGCACTAATTAAACGAACTTCATTCTGTCTTTCCGTATGAGAAACCACTAAGAGACGCTGTAACTTTGATTGCCCTGTTGTTAAGAGACGGCACTCTTCTATTGAGTGATCAGGGTCAGAAATGGTTATAGCAAAGGGATCGCTAAACACAGTAACAGCTTCTTCAAAAGAAATACCGTGCTTTTTGATGTTACTTGACGCTTTAGCTGGGTTCCACTGAAACTTCATATAGCTATTCTAGCCTAATTCCTCATTAAGAAGGGAGATGCCGTCACTAATAATAGGGGGGTGATCGTTTTGTTGGGATGAGATTTGGAAGGGAGATCGCTTTCTCTGGTGAAGTGCGATCGCTTTCTCTGAATGAAGTGCGATCGCTGTATTCATAGTGTGATCAAACAGAAACCACTCGAATTATCTTAGTACCTTCATCAACAGAATAAACTATAGCAATTGTCATTCAAATGAGGTACGAATAAGGGGCTTAAACCCTTTGCCAGCAAGGTTCGTTGATACCTCACCAAAATGAAAAACGCTATAAACGATGTTTAATATTAATGCAAAGCTCCCATAAACTCAGCTTCCGTGACCCAATCATCATTTTCTTCCGCTTCTTTGATAGATGCGACTAAACCTGAAACAGACTGCAAATAGAGCGTTTCTTGAATATTTTCCCATTCTTGTTTAGAAATTATCACAGCATCTCCCTGACTACTCACTAACAATCGAGGTAAATGATCTTGATTGATCTTTTGTAACAACCCAGTTAACACACTTTCGGATTTATTGATATTAAGAGTTTCTAAGTCCAGCATAAAGGGCAAAAATTCTCGCCAAAAAAACAGGCTGTCTTCATTATAGCAATCGCGCTTCCTCTTCTATTTTTATAAACTGCGATCGTCTAAATGAAATACAGATAGAAAAAAGCGATCGCCTTAAGAGTTTATCCCAGAAAGTAATAAAAGATGTGTCTCTAAATGAAAAAGTAGTGGATATTTATCTATCATAAGAAAAGGATGGGAGTTTGGAAACTCAGCGTCTTCAGACCTGAGAGGAAAAACGACTCAGGGGAATTTATTCCCCCGTAAAATATGGGTTAAAAACTATAGGAGTAACCATCTTTACGATGAATTGCCCGACAGTATTTATGCCCAATTCCTTGTATTAGCTGTGAGGATGTTGAAATATTGAAACTACCACTAGAACGAACAGCAACTCGTCCAACGTAAGTTACGATTTTCTTTCCAGAAGTTACGATTGCCTTAACAATGTCACCTGTCTGAAATCCTTTAATAAACTTAAGGCGAGGGACATAACGAGATGGGAAGCCAAATTTATCGGTGCGACACATTTGACGGCATCCATGTCCTGTTGCCTTAATCAATAAAGGCTGCTTGGTGACAATCCGTAAAGAATCAATCGTTCCTACACAAGCGGCATCAATCCAATGAGCTTTAGTTAATTTTAATCGAGTGCGATTAAACTTAGTTTGTCCACCAGATCCCGTAGAAACAGGTAATCCAGTGATCTTTAAGGCATTAAATAAAGCCCAACGGGTCGAATTAACGGCGGCGGCATCCTTTAAAGGAGACTTTGCCTGACTCAATACTCGTTTCAAGACATCAGGTTTTCCTGAAAGAAAGTCTTTAATATCCTGAGTTCCCTTGCCAATATTACAGGGTTCACAGGCTAAACAAAGATTGGAAATGCGATTAGTTCCGCCCTTCGCCTTGGGTTGAATATGCTCAACTTGGAGAGGGATGTTCTTTGCTCCACAATAGGCGCATTGACGGTTCCATTTTTCCAAGAGATATTCCCGCACTTCGTAACCCTGTAACTCTCCTTGTTGGTATTCAATACCAGAGATTTCAGGGTTTTCCATTTTCTGTAAATCGAATCGAACCAACTCCTGAACAATGCTAGTGACAGGACAGTAACGAATCAATTTCTTGACCAAGGTTAGCGTGGTATCTACTCGATGTTGGAGACTGGGAGTTAACCATCCCTTTTCCTTTTTCCGATTAAGGAATCGAGCAGGACGATAGCGAGTTTTACGATTTCGGCGATTACGACGAATAGCGCGACGGGAATCTAAGTCGGACTTGATTTGTTGTCCTCGGTGAGATAATTCGGCTCCCCAAATGACATCTTCTCCATTGAGAATAGCAATCCCTGTTGCTTGAGAGCCTGGGTCGATTTTAAGAGTCAACGAATTGACTTCTACATCTTCTTGCTTCTCCTTGAGAATAATGGTGAAGGGATACCGACGAAATACAGCAGCTTTTTTCTGATTCAGTAACAATCGTGCTTGAGCAGGATGCACTGGATTACAAGGCTGTTTATCGGTATCAATAACAAAAACATAATTAGACATAGATAACTCCAATTTCTTGGGTAATGTTAGCCTCGGTAATGTTTTAAGAGCTTGTTAGGCTGAAAGCACTTCCTTAACCCCGTAAAGATGTTTAACTTTCAACAACACAGCGACAAACTGGCTACGCATTCGTCGGTGTTATGACTCAAAAAACGTAGTCCTCGAAGGACTTAACCTGGTCAGCTAACTGAAGTTAGAGGCACGAAGCCCCCGTACTTCAGTCGGGGGTGCTGACTCCCATTAAATCCAATGACTTAGAAATTCTAACTGTCCCTGCATTTCTGCTGAGGACTTAGTGTTTATCAGCCTCAAAACCCCCCTCATCAAGTCACCAATTCCGTATCGTTGTTGGGGAGCTAAAATAATTCCCGCATGAGATAAACCTTTACTAACGAGAGTAGTATGCAATCGGTAAAAGTCTCTAGTATTGAAACTAAAGATCACTCGACCATTTTGCTTCGCCCAATCTAGCTGTTCTTCATCCGAACGATGGAACATTCCTGCATCCGCAACTGTTAAAACATCCACATTGCGAACTTTCAAAGCTTTTACAAAGTCTTCATCCATTGAGTCCTCGTCAATGTACAAAAGTATCTTACTCATCTAAAAAATTGTTAAGCTTTCTTGCTGTGTAATTCTGCCAACTTCCAATATTCAGCGTCCTCTTCTGCCAAATTTGCTTCAATTTCATCGCGGTTAGCATGATAATAAGCCAAAGCAGCATAAACTTGAGCAAGGCTTAGATGACTCATACGGCGAGCAATTTCCTCAGCAGTTGCACCTTGTTTGTATAAGACAACTACTCGACGGACAGAAGTTCTTGTCCCCGCAATAAATGGGCGACCGTTACCAATGTCTGGGGAACAGATGACTAATGTGCCGATGTCAGTAGTTGTAGGCATAGTTTATCGTTTGGTGGTGGGCTGCGCCTTAGTGCGATCGCCGATCTTCTAGGGACATGATAACTTTATTTTTAGCTAATTGTCGAGTTGCTGCAATCGCTTTCTCTGATGAAGTGCGATCGCATCAAAATTCTAGACTCTTTATTTGACAAGCCTTTTAGCATTTCATAAAAAATCAATAATGATTGCTGAAACCTTTACCTAGCCTATCGTTCAAAAATAAGATGCATTTGCCCTGATCCGAAAAAACGGAAGATTGAAAACTAAGCAACTTTAGCTCTCGGATAAAGGGGGACTATATTGGACAGAACGACCAGGGGGACGCACCGCGATCGCCTTTTTCTGTCCTAGTTCCTCTTCTGAAGGTGAAAAGGAAAAGTATTAAATTACCAGAAAAATGGGTAAAAGCCTGGCTCTCCCCTTGTCTGTGTGTAATGTTATGTTACGAGTTAAAGCAAGCTAACAATTTAAGCCGTAGATGCTCAAAATTAGCAAATCCATAACTTTTCCTTTTTATTAATTTAATTTTTGTATTCATCCCTTCCGTTAATCCATTAGTTGTATGGTTTTCAAAATAATTGCATATACCTGTCAAATGAGTTTTCAGCATACCCACACTTTTTTTATAGAATAGGCTCGCTGTTCTCATCCATTTTTCAAATTTTCTCCTTGCACCATTTGTTGTTCTTGAATGCTCATAAATATCTCTAATCTCTTCCTTCATTTCATACGCTATTCCTAAACAAGGATACATTTTCAATATCTCTTCTAACTCTTCTCTTTTTTCTTCTTTTAACTCTTCTTTATTTTTCCATAATAGGTATGTTAAACCCTTTTTATGGATATTCATTTTCTTTCTCAATTTATTCAATTCTTCATTTATATTTTTCATTACATGAAATCTATCATAGACGATTTTAGCATTTACAAATAACTCCTTTATTGCTGACGTAAATCCCTCCCACATATCCACACTTACTTCCTTTACATTCTCTCTAACCCTTGCTGGCTGCACCTTTAGGGCTTCTATTATCTCTTCTTTTTTGTGTCCTTTTATTACTTCTAACAATTCCTTTTTATTTATATCTATCACTGTTGTAATAAAGTCTTTTTTTCCTTTTCTATTACTAAATTCGTCTAAACTTATCTTTTCTGGTAATTCCCATTCCTTCTTTTCTGCCTGCTTTGCATACTCTTCAAATATTGATTCCAATGTTCCCCAACTTATTTCTTCTTCTTGCCTTACCTCTTCTACATTTTTCTTTTTTACTTGCTCATAAATCTTTTCTTCATAACGAATTGTATAATGTTTTCTTAGCTGCATAAAGTCCAGTCTTTCTGTTATGTATTTCTGACATTTTTCACAATGGAACTGGCGGCGGGGCACTTCCAGATATACTTTCTTTCCCAATAGGGATAAATCCCGAACCAAATTATATTCTATTTGATTTATATCTTCCAATTCTTTATGACAATTTGGACATTCCATTACTTCGTTTTTCATTTTTAATTTTAAGAACAAAGCACCATCTATTTCTCGATAGTTTACGACTGTTAACTTTGGCAAACCTAGTAGCTCATCCAAGTTTATCCACATACTCCACCTCCTACTGTGGTATTACCATTATACACTTTCCACACAGTTGGGGGAAGAGCCAAAGCCTCGCCCTTCTAGGGCGACTTCCAGATCAACTCAATTTTTTATCTGCAATCTTTTGTGATAAACTAAGGGAATGATAGTCAGAGAAGCCAAACTACTGAACGGAACAAAAGAGCAATACCAGTCTCTTGAGGAAGCCATTCGGACTGTACAGTTTATTAGGAACAAAGCGGTTAGACACTGGATGGATAATCAAGGAGTCGGTAAAGCCGATTTGTATGTGCTATGCAAAGAATTAGCCAAGGAATTTCCTTTTGCGAAAAAGTTAAATTCGGCGGCTAGACAAGCTAGTGCGGAACGTGCTTGGGCTTCTATATCCAGTTTCTACAGTCGTTGCAGAAAAGGGGAAAAGAAGAAAGGCTATCCCCAGTTTAAAAAACATTGTCGCTCTGTAGAATATAAAGTCTCAGGATGGAAATTGTCTGATGATTGCATGAAAATTGCTTTCACTGATGGTTTTAATGCTGGCTCCTTTTCCCTATATTGCAACATTGCAACAAAGAAACGAGAGAAGACCTGTTTCGATTAAAAATTAATCGGGTTCGAGTGGTGAGAAGGGCAGATGGTTATTATGCTCAGTTCTGCTTTGACGCTGACCGCAAAGAACAAGGGGAATATACGGGTAACGTTGTTGGTTTGGATTTGGGATTAAAATATTTCACCAGAGACCAAAACGACAATGCTGTAATCTATCCCCAGTTCTTAAGAAAATCTGAGCTTAAACTAAAAAAGACTCAAAAACGCTTAAGCAAAAAGTTTGTGAAAGGGGCTAAACCCCAATCCAATAACTACCATAAAGCACGAAAAAGACTGGGTAAAACCCATCTTAAAATTCAACGCCAACGGAAAGATTGGGCAATTAAGCAAGCCCGAAACGTGGTGGCATCTAACGATGTCGTGGTGTATGAAGATTTAAAGGTGTCGAACCTGGTCAAGAATCATCACTTGGCTAAGTCAATTTCTGATGCTAGTTGGTATCAATTCACCCAATGGTTAGACTACTACGGGAAAATCTGGGACAAGGCGGTTGTGGCGGTTTCGCCCAACTACACTTCTCAGGACTGCTCTAATTGTGGTCATCGGGCGAGAAAGTCATTGAGTACCAGAACTCATTCTTGTCCCAATTGTGGAATAGAGATTTGTCGTGATACAAATGCGGCAATTAACATCCTTAAAAAGGGAATGGGAATTCTGGGAAGGTCATGGCAAAACAGTACCTTTGGGCAAAAGGAATCTGCCTCGGAAGAGGGAAAGCATAGGGAGAGAACCACCTCTATCATTGAAGGGAAACCAACAATCGTAAGTGGATCTCTGTGAACTATGAATAAGAATTCCCCGTCGTTCACGCGGGGGAGTATGTCAAACAATCCAACTTAACGCGATCGCCCTTTTCTCTTAGTTCCCCTTATGAGAGAGGGGAATCACCTTTTTTTAAGTAGTAAGTAGCCACCCTTATCAAGGTAGGGCTGATTCATTCTCGAAGACGAAGAAAAAAAGTAAGGTGAACAAACTCATATAAGATGAAAAATGTTTACCTTATTTTTTTATACTATGCCGAGGCTAATCGAAAAATTATGCCAGATCAAATAATAATAGTTCACTATCGGTTGCAGCTGTTAGCTCTAGTAACGACTCTTGGCTAATAGCAACTCCATCTCCTGTTTCTAGACTTAAACCATTTAACAACAGATTTCCCTTCGCCACTTGTAACCAACCATAACGCTGGGAATCAAAGGGGTGTTGCAGATTAGTTCCTGATTTGAGTTGAGCGGTTGATAAACTTATATCCTGATGTACCGTAATGGTTTGATCTCGACCATCGCTAGTGGCGATCGCCTGAAAACAACCTATGGAAGGACTGAGATCGATTTCCTTTTCCTCGTAACTAGGGGTTAAGTCCGTCTGATTCGGTAAAATCCAAATTTGTAGGAGATGCACTGGTTCCTGGGCAGAAGGATTAAATTCACTATGTCTGATCCCTGTACCGGCGGTCATGCGTTGAATTTTGCCATGCTGAATCACCGAACCATTGCCCAAATCATCCTTATGTTCTAATTGTCCTTCTTGAACATAGGTAATAATTTCCATATCTCGATGACCATGAGTCGGAAAACCCGCTCCAGCCTGGACAAAATCTTCGTTAATGACCCGTAAACTTCTAAAACCCAGAAAATTAGGATCATAATAGTCCGCAAAGGCAAAGGTGTGATAGCTTTTTAACCAACCATGATTAGCATAACCTCGTTCTTGACTTTTGCGATGCTGTAGCATAATTCTCTCCGTATTGAGGTGAGGATTGAGATAACGTTCGTTGTTTCTGAATAAATTTAAAGTAACAAAATTATTGTTAAAGTTGGAAGAGGATACCCAAAAGTGGCTAAGTTCCCTCAAGGATACTAACTGTATTCAACCACCATGCAACGCGATCGCCTTCCTCTTAGTGAATTACCCTGTCCGGCGGAAAATGTTTTAAAAATGATTGGTGGCCGTTGGAAACTACAAATTTTGCGTCAATTATTTACTGGCGTAAAGCGTTTTGGTGAATTACAAAGATCCCTCTCTCCCATTACCCAAAAAGTCTTGACTCAACAATTACGAGAACTAGAACAGGATCAATTACTCCAGCGAGTTGTCTATGCAGAGATTCCGCCCAAAGTCGAATATTCCCTGACTGACCTCGGTAACAGTTTGCAGCCGCTCATCTACGTCCTACACGATTGGAGTTTGGAGCATCAGGAAGTCAATCAGGACTAACCAGAGAAAAAACTGCCCCCTATCATATCGTAAATCCTAGCGAGTCGGACTACAATAAAGTTCCCCCTTTAAAGTCTTCATGATCAGGAGCTTTAACCATTTATACGCCTCCCCTTGCTCGTTTGATTGAACAACTTCAACGTCTCCCTGGAGTTGGCCCCAAGTCAGCCCAAAGACTTGCTCTCCATCTACTCAAACGTCCTGAAAAAGATATCCAAATGCTAACCCAGGCGATTCTGGATGCCAAAAAGCAGGTTGGTCTCTGTCAGGTCTGTTTCCATCTGTCTGCCGAACCAGTCTGCGAAATTTGTCGCAATCCCAACCGTAACAGCCAAATGCTTTGTGTGGTGGCAGATTCTAGGGATGTCATTGCGCTGGAGAAAACCCGCGAATATAGTGGTAAGTACCATGTTTTGGGAGGAGTCATTTCGCCAATGGATGGCATTGGGCCAGAACAATTATCGATCCAAGCCTTGGTAAAACGAGTCAGTCAAGCGGGAATTGGGGAGGTGATTTTAGCGATCGCTCCTAGTGTAGAAGGAGAAACTACCACCCTTTATGTTGGCCAATTACTGAAACCTTTTACCAAAGTAACTCGTATTGCGTTCGGTTTGCCGATGGGTGGCGATCTAGAATATGCCGATGAAGTGACTCTGGCTAGGGCTTTGGAAGGACGCAGAGAATTGGTGTGATCTCCCTACTGATCGCCCCTGAACCCCACCCCTAAGAATACCGTCTAAAAACTTGGTCTCTATAATCATGATCCCGATGATCTATGATGGAGATAAATCAAAGTCATACCGACTTCGTTCTTATTTTAATCCGGGTTGTAGATGTTTAATCTCATTCTGGGAAAGATAGGAGTAGCAACAAAGCAGATCTTCTGTTGGTTTTTAAGGAGTTAATGCCGCAATGCCCACCGCTAACCTCAACACCATGACAAAACAACCTTCTTACTCGGCGGATATGGTGCGGACTTATCTGCATGAAATTGGTCGGGTTCCGTTACTCACCCATGAACAAGAGATTATCTACGGCAAACAAGTGCAAAAGATGATGACTCTTCTGGAGCAAAAAGAGATGCTTGCTCAAACCTTAGGGCGAGAACCTAACAATGATGAATGGCTTGAGTCCGTTAGTCTCAGTCAAGAGGAGTTAAATCGTTTGCTGCTCCAGGGCAATCGGGCTAAACAAAAAATGATTGAAGCGAATTTACGTCTGGTGGTAGCGATCGCCAAGAAGTATCAAAAGCGCAATATGGAATTTTTGGATCTCATTCAGGAAGGCAGCCTTGGTTTAGAGCGAGGTGTGGAAAAGTTTGATCCGACCAAGGGGTATAAATTTTCAACCTATGCCTACTGGTGGATTCGTCAGGCCATTACCAGGGCGATCGCGCAACAGGGCCGAACCATTCGTTTACCCATTCACATTACCGAAAAACTTAATAAAATCAAAAAAACCCAACGGGAATTAGCCCAACGTCTAGGCCGCAGTGCCACCCCTAGCGAAATTGCTGATGTCCTAGAACTTGAACCCGGACAAATTCGGGAGTATCTCAGCATTGCCCGTCAACCGATTTCCCTAGATGTGCGGGTAGGAGACAATCAGGATACAGAACTCTCCGAACTGTTGGAAGATGATGGCATTTCCCCCGATCTATACATCACCCAGGAGTTAATGCGCCAGGATCTGCATAGTATGATTGCGGAATTAACCCCCCAACAACAAGCTGTCCTGACCCTTCGCTTTGGTTTAGAAGATGGAAAAGAGTTATCCCTGGCTAAAATCGGGCAACGCCTTAATATTAGTCGGGAGCGGGTACGTCAATTAGAACATCAAGCCCTGGCCCAACTGCGTCGTCGTCGTTCCAATATGGAAGAATATATTGCGGCCAGTTAAGTCTCTCACGGGAAAGATTAAACTTTTTGTAGGGCCAATCCATTCCAAGGAAGTGTTTTCTACCTGTAAATAATTCGTTGATAGCTTTTCCTGTCAAAAGGGATGATAAGACTTCCGTGATAACATCAGACATAATCAACGAAAAATTTACAGCAAGAAATCATTTCCTAAAGCAACACAAGAGAGTTATTCCGTACAAGAAGAATCTTGGACTCCAGAAATCTAGGGCGTGTCATCAATCAGGGCAAACGCATCTTATCCGAGTAAAACCTTAAGGAGATAGTCCTCGTCCCAACCAGCGCGTAGCCGTTTATTCTTGATACCAAGTTTCAGAGTATTTTCCTTTGTGAGCAAGTTAAGAGCGATATGGCGTAAGACGGCTAAATTCTCAGGAGCAAAATCCTTACGAATGCGACAAGCATCCTCATTGAAGGCCAAGTCTAGAACCCAATGTAAAGAGTTTTCTATCAACCAATGACTACGAACAGATTGGGATAATTTTTGAGCATTACTCGGCAGGCTACTGATATAGTAGCGAGTCTCATACTCTGTTTTGTCTTTCAATCGTCTCTCCGCTTTAATCATACAGATGCTCGTCAACTTTGCCCATTTCTCCCCACCCAGCAAAAATTCTGTTTGTTCCATCGTCCAGCAACGGCGAATTTCAATCCGTCCATGTCCCTTGTCTATTGTTTGATGAAAATCATGCTTAATTCCCGCAAAATTAACCGATTGAGCATGAGCAAATAATTGTTCAACATCCTCACATAGATTACAGGGCGAACGCATCTAAAAATGATACAGATACAAGAACATTATAGAGGGATGGATAAGGGAAAATAAGGAAAAGTGCATAGAAAACAAAAGCGATGAAACTCCGACCCAAATATAGACTGGTAGAACACTTTGCCGAAATAGATGACCCTCGCATCGAACGAACAAAACGGCATAAACTCATTGATATTCTAACGATTGCCATCTTAGCCGTCATTTGTGGAGCAGAAGGTTGGGTAGCCATGGAAAGTTTCGGCAAGGCTAAACATCAATGGCTAAAAAAAATTTTGGAATTGCCGAATGGCATCCCCTCCCACGATACGTTTGCGCGTGTATTTGCTAGTAGTCTAAGGCGTAAGTTAAGATACTATTATTAGGCAACCGATAAAAAGATAAATATAGGTATATAGGAGAAAAAGTCATGCCCCGATTAGCCCCCAAAGAGTTAAAGTTGGAAGCAAAAGAACGAGAACATCTAGAAAAACTGATAAATCGTCATACAACAGAGCAGCAAATTGCCTTAAGGGCAAAAATAGTGCTTCTGGCAGATGAGGGAGAAAATAATCGAGAAATTGCTAGAAAATTAAAAATCAGCCGAAAAATGGCAAGTCAATGGAGAGAAAGATGGATAGCAGGACAGAAAAGTGAAATAGAAATAACAGAAAGAATCAAAGATGCTGAACGTAGTGGAGCACCCGCCAAGTTTAAACGCGAACAAATCTTGAAGTTGTTCAAATTAGCCTGTGATGACCCAAAGAATTATGAGCGTCCGATAAGTCACTGGACAGGACGAGAATTAGCCGAGGAATTAGTAAAGCAAGGAATAGTGGAAAGTATATCTCCTCGACAGGTAGGAAGATTATGGGAAGAAGCAGATATTCATCCGTGTCAACTTAAAGGAATGGGTTCCCAAATTTGTTGATTGAGAGCGGCCTTTTCTCGATGTCGCTTTCTCTCAGCTTTGACCAAACCAAATAACTTAGCACGTTCAGCCAGATAGGTTACTGTATCAGGCTTTTCTCCTCTAGCAATAGCCTTCGCTACATAGTATAGACTCCGAAACACCATCTCTACTGAGATTTTTTCTTTCGGTTGATTTAGAGCAATCGCCACTTCCCCTACCAATTGATTTAAGACCGTATAGAAAATCAAAGTGCAAATAATCTGGATTTGGACACCATTCTTATTCCCTACCCATAAATAGGGCTTGCTGAAAAAAGCTGAAACCTTTACGGAGAAAAATAGTAGGCGAATTAAGAACCGCTAGAATGCACGAAAATAGGGTAGAATGCCTCAAAACCATTGCATTAAGAAGAGAGAAAGCAGATGTACCGAAAGCAACAGTACTCAATTGAAACACCAGAAAACTTGAAAAATCTGTTCGGCGGGCAGTTAGACGAAGAAAATCGTTGGATAGAAATGTCAAAAATGATTCCCTGGGAAGAATATGAGGAAGAATATGCAAAAAACTTCACAAAAAAAAAAGGAGCCCCAGCCAAATCATTTAGAATGGCATTAGGAGCATTAATTATCAAAGAAATTTCAGGAAAAAGTGACAGAGAAACAGTAGAACAAATAAAAGAGAACCCTTATTTACAGTACTTTATAGGAATGGAAAGCTATAGTAGCAAAGAAGCATTTAATGCGTCAATGATGGTTCATTTTCGTAAAAAAATAGGAATGGAATTAATAAATAAAATTAATAAAGAAATAGAAAAAAAGCGACGGGTGTAGCGTCAGAAAAAAAAGAAAATGAAGGAAAGTTATTGTTAGATGCGACTTGTACACCAGCCTGACTTTTCCCGTTAAGTGCGGATTGCAAGCTGCCAGCCTTGGCAAAGGTCATGCAACTTCAACCAACCGCGCCAAAGGACTTGGATACCGAGAGGAGTTTTACGACGATGTTCAAGATAACCACCAAGAAAAGCAACAGACTCGACAGCCCAAGCAACAGTCAAAATAGGGGGAAGTTTTTGAGAGGCGGCTGCTTTTAACACCTGAAGTTGAAGAGGATTAAGAATTTCAATCGCGAGAGCATCGGGCTGGGTACGATGAAGATAAGTAACGTGTAAAAGTTCAACAGCAATGACACTTAAAAAACCCAAAAGAGTTTTCATTCCATCAGAGGCAAGTCGATAACGCTCACTCTGACAACCAGACTTAAGGACTTTATGAAATTCTTCAACCCGCCATCGGTAGGTGTACCAACGAAGAATAGTGACAGCCATCTCAATAGTCTCAACAACTTCTGTAGTCAGAAGCATCCAAGATAAAGGAGTTTCGCCTTCGGGACAATCGATTTCTGTCGCATAAACAGCATAGACATTCAACGGGTCACGATTATCAAAACGATAGGGAGTTCGTAGATTAACTGAGCAAAATCGGACGGCAAGCTTAACCTTCCGTGCTTTTCTTTTTCCTGTACTCGGAATCTCGATTTCTTGATGAAAACGAATCGGTTCTGATTCCAAATGTTGCCAAAGTCGTTCACTATTTTTGTCTAAACTAGGGCTTGCTGAAAAAGTCAAAAAACGAAAGAAATGTGGGTTAGGGAAGTATGGACTGAAAAAGCATAGATAACTTATCCTTATGGAAACAAATCAAAATACAGATTTTGTTTAATCTATTGTTCCTTTCTGTCTAAAAAGGTCAACACAAATCACTCCTCACAAAAGAGAGGAAAATTAACACCATTTTTCACAAGAAAAACGACTCTACAACTTTTTACTTTTTGTCTTCTGAAGTAGAGTAGAAAGATTCATTACCAAAAAGTTCATCGCAATTACCGTTTCCGAGGTCTCAGGTAGTTTGGCCATCACTCGACCAAGACTAAATTTCCTCTTTCCCTGTCCGAATTTACCCTCAATGGCATTACGCACTCTTTCATCTGAGCGTGCCTCTTTCTTTTTTTCTTTGCTCACCTCTTTCGGCGGTCTTCCCAATCGGGGACCACTCATTCTTATATCCCTTTCTTTACAATAAGCTCGATTCGCTTTTGTTCGATAGATTTTATCCACATGAACCGATTCCGGATAACATCCTGTTTCCCTTTTATATTCTTCTATTCGCGCTTGTAAATCTCCCGATTCGTTGTAATTATCCCAACTTAATTTGTCTAAGAAGACAAAGCCATTCACATTACTTGCCGATATTTTAGCTCCAAACTCTACTGCTTTTCCCGCTTTTCCACGCACTATTGGACGCACGTGAGGTTGGCTTACACTCACAATTCTGTTTTCTACTTTATTTGTCTTTTTTTCATACATTTCTAACTGTTGCTCATACACTTTTCCTATCGTTACAAGCTCTTCTTGCTCTTTTTTCGTTAGTTTTTCTAACTTTGCTCCCTCTTCTATCATTTTTTCTATATGAGACAAGTTTCTTTTTATATATCCTAGTTGTTTTTTTGTTCCTTTTCTTCTTTCTTTTTTTGACACACGACGTTTTTTTGCTATGGCTAAGTACTCTTTTCTTGCCACTTCCCTATAAGTCCTCGGCTTTTCTTTCCTTTTCTCTTTTATTTCTTCATACAGCTTATCTATTATTTTTTCTGTTTTTTCTCTGGCATCATTCAATATTCCTATATCCGTTGGATATTTTATATCTGCTGGTGTACAAGTCGCATCTAACAATAACTTTCCTTCATTTTCTTTTTTTTCTGACGCTACACCCGTCGCTTTTTTTTCTATTTCTTTATTAATTTTATTTATTAATTCCATTCCTATTTTTTTACGAAAATGAACCATCATTGACGCACTAAATGCTTCTTTGCTACTATAGCTTTCCATTCCTATAAAGTACTGTAAATAAGGGTTCTCTTTTATTTGTTCTACTGTTTCTCTGTCACTTTTTCCTGAAATTTCTTTGATAATTAATGCTCCTAATGCCATTCTAAATGATTTGGCTGGGGCTCCTTTTTTTTCTGTGAAGTTTTTTGCATATTCTTCCTCATATTCTTCCCAAAGAATCATTTTTGACATTTCTATCCAACGATTTTCTTCGTCTAACTGCCCGCCGAACAGATTTTTCAAGTTTTCTGGTGTTTCAATTGAGTACTGTTGCTTTCGGTACATCTGCTTTCTCTCTTCTTAATGCAATGGTTTTGAGGCATTCTACCCTATTTTCGTGCATTCTAGCGGTTCTTAATTCGCCTACTATTTTTCTCCGTAAAGGTTTCAGCTTTTTTCAGCAAGCCCTAAACTACGATTATGAGACGCTCTGACCAGCACTCCTGTATGCTTGAGTTGACGCACTGAGTCAAAGACTTCTGAAACATCTCCTTCTCTGTCAAATACATGAATTACCCTCGTTGAACTTTCTACCTGTTTCTCACAGGTGTTTAGAGCCTCTACCCATTTGTAGGATTCTTTTTCCTCAAATGGTCTTTGACGAGCTGCTTTTCTTTGTTCTTTCTGTCTTTCTTTTTTCTGCTTCGCCGTTTCATCTGTTGGGGGCTTTTCTTTTACCTCCCTATTCCACAGTTTTTGCCATAATAAACCTAATACTTGTCCTTTTTCTGGCTCAATTGCTAAAGCACTATGCAGTATTAATCCATTCCCTCCTTTTCCAGTCGGCCCATACCCTTCCCTTTTTTCCTTGATATTGCGATAATCTAAGAAGGTCGTATCTCCGACTGATAGCATTATCTTATATTCTTCTACGGCGGCAGTTGTCATTTCACAGTGCGGCTCTATTATCTTGACAAAGTCTGTTTTCGGATTCCCAAAAATTCATAGGCCCTCTTTAACTCGTTTCCTCCCTTAAACACTTCTGATAAGGCTTTTCCAAACCCCTCACTTAACTTTTTCCCAATCGAGAAGGCACGATTGTTTAGCCTCTCGTCTCCCAATTCACAACTGGCAAAGTTTTTTGTCCACCATTCCAACATTTTTTGACCTGCCCTTTAAGATTTTCTCCATTTTACAGTCTCATACTCCCTTCATCCTTTGTTTTTGAAATTTGAACGATAAGCGGGATGATGGCTTCAGAATATTTTTTTCCTGTCAAGAGAATCATTACTCAAACCCTTGCCAGATAAAGCCTCTAGAAGTTTGCATTGCTGGATTTTGGACTTAACGGGAAAAGTCAGGTACACCAGCAGATATAAAATATCCAACGGATATAGGAATATTGAATGATGCCAGAGAAAAAACAGAAAAAATAATAGATAAGCTGTATGAAGAAATAAAAGAGAAAAGGAAAGAAAAGCCGAGGACTTATAGGGAAGTGGCAAGAAAAGAGTACTTAGCCATAGCAAAAAAACGTCGTGTGTCAAAAAAAGAAAGAAGAAAAGGAACAAAAAAACAACTAGGATATATAAAAAGAAACTTGTCTCATATAGAAAAAATGAGGCTCTTCCCCCAACTGTGTGGAAAGTGTATAATAGTAATACCACAGTAGGAGGTGGAGTATGTGGATAAACTTGGATGAGCTACTAGGTTTGCCAAAGGTAACAGTCGTAAACTATCGAGAAATAGATGGTGCTTTGTTCTTAAAATTAAAAATGAAAAACGAAGTAATGGAATGTCCAAATTGTCATAAAGAATTGGAAGATATAAATCAAATAGAATATAATTTGGTTCGGGATTTATCCCTATTGGGAAAGAAAGTATATCTGGAAGTGCCCCGCCGCCAGTTCCATTGTGAAAAATGTCAGAAATACATAACAGAAAGACTGGACTTTATGCGGCTAAGAAAACATTATACAATTCGTTATGAAGAAAAGATTTATGAGCAAGTAAAAAAGAAAAATGTAGAAGAGGTAAGGCAAGAAGAAGAAATAAGTTGGGGAACATTGGAATCAATATTTGAAGAGTATGCAAAGCAGGCAGAAAAGAAGGAATGGGAATTACCAGAAAAGATAAGTTTAGACGAATTTAGTAATAGAAAAGGAAAAAAAGACTTTATTACAACAGTGATAGATATAAATAAAAAGGAATTGTTAGAAGTAATAAAAGGACACAAAAAAGAAGAGATAATAGAAGCCCTAAAAGTGCAGCCAGCAAGGGTTAGAGAGAATGTAAAGGAAGTAAGTGTGGATATGTGGGAGGGATTTACGTCAGCAATAAAGGAGTTATTTGTAAATGCTAAAATCGTCTATGATAGATTTCATGTAATGAAAAATATAAATGAAGAATTGAATAAATTGAGAAAGAAAATGAATATCCATAAAAAGGGTTTAACATACCTATTATGGAAAAATAAAGAAGAGTTAAAAGAAGAAAAAAGAGAAGAGTTAGAAGAGATATTGAAAATGTATCCTTGTTTAGGAATAGCGTATGAAATGAAGGAAGAGATTAGAGATATTTATGAGCATTCAAGAACGACAAATGGTGCAAGGAGAAAATTTGAAAAATGGATGAGAACAGCGAGCCTATTCTATAAAAAAAGTGTGGGTATGCTGAAAACTCATTTGACAGGCATATGCAATTATTTTGAAAACCATACAACTAATGGATTAACGGAAGGGATGAATACAAAAATTAAATTAATAAAAAGGAAAAGTTATGGATTTGCTAATTTTGAGCATCTACGGCTTAAATTGTTAGCTTGCTTTAACTCTTAACATAACATTACACACAGACAAGGGGAGAGCCAAAAATGATAGAAGAGGGAGCAAAGTTAGAAAAACTAACGAAAAAAGAGCAAGAAGAGCTTGTAACGATAGGAAAAGTGTATGAGCAACAGTTAGAAATGTATGAAAAAAAGACAAATAAAGTAGAAAACAGAATTGTGAGTGTAAGCCAACCTCACGTGCGTCCAATAGTGCGTGGAAAAGCGGGAAAAGCAGTAGAGTTTGGAGCTAAAATATCGGCAAGTAATGTGAATAGCTTTGTCTTCTTAGACAAATTAAGTTGGGATAATTACAACGAATCGGGAGATTTACAAGCGCGAATAGAAGAATATAAAAGGGAAACAGGATGTTATCCGGAATCGGTTCATGTGGATAAAATCTATCGAACAAAAGCGAATCGAGCTTATTGTAAAGAAAGGGATATAAGAATGAGTGGTCCCCGATTGGGAAGACCGCCGAAAGAGGTGAGCAAAGAAAAGGGTGCGACCTTTAGTTGATAAAAGCTGTTGTAATCAGGGTTCTACAGGGAACCCATATTGATCAAGTTTTGCCCAAAATTGACTCCATCGTTCCTTGGTCAATACCAAAGCTCGTAGGCTCAAAATAATTCCTGCTCCTTTTTCCTTCCATCGCATCCCTGAACAACATAATCGTTGTTTGACCAACGTCTTACAAGCTGCTTCCGTAACACCTGAACCAATCGGATACTTTTTCTCTAAGTATTCAGCATAATCCATTTGATGCTGATGATTCTCGTAATAAGTAATCGCCGCTTGTAGTTTCTCGGTAAGATTCTTAGAATGACTTTTTTCTTCTTTGACTTCTTTCATCAGATTTAGCAGTTCTCCTGCTTTTCCTTTTTCATGCTTGAGTTCTCGACAATTTTCAGTCAACCATTCTTTTTGTTTTGACACTGTATTCGGATGCAACGCTTCTGCCAAGGCACCTAAGTAACCAGAGGCATGATAGAAATCTAATATCTGTTCTTCCGTTTGCTTTTCTAAAAACTTCCAATTTGATTCTGCCCCGTCTGCTATCCCGACCAATGTTGCCTCTGGATAACGTTTTTTCGCTCGCTCAATTTCTCTTTCTAATCTTTCTAGAAAACTCTTTTTTCCATACTCTGGTGCCGCACCTAGATAGATTGTATGTTGACGTTCTCCCTCACTATCGTATAGGGAAACGGTTCCCACCATTGCTTCACGGTAGCCATCCTCACACATCAGCATACAGGTTCCATCTAATCCTATTCCCACTGTTGCAATTTGGCTATCCTCCTTGGGCGGGGCATAACTCCACGCTTCTTCTTTTGCCTGTACCACACTTCCTACTGCTTCACTCAATCTTTGGATAGGGTGTGACCTTTAGTTGATGAAGGAAAAGAAAAGTGTTAACATGGGATGAAAAGTGACAAAGAGGAAACAATGATGACAGCAAAACTAATTAATGTAGAGGGTTCAAAGATAAAAATAGAACTAACATTAGAACTCAGTCGTTCAATGTTGGATACAGAAATAAATATTCAAAAAGGCTTAAACGAAGTAGGTTGCATCGCCAGCAAAGAAGCCTTGAAATATTTAGATACAGATGGTTCACCCTTAAAAATCGGTGAAGAAATCTGGAAGAGTAAGGGAGAGCAACCGAAAGAATATCAAACACCTTATGGTGAGGTTATAGTGAATCGTCATGTATATCAGCGTTCACCTTTGAGGAAAAACGTATTGCCCCTTAGAAAGAGAATCAAGGATAATCATAACATCAACGCCATTATTGGCAAAACAGGTATCCTCAAAAATGTCAGGGATGGCAGGCAAAGAGGTGAAAAATGATTTATTAGAAAATCATGGTAGAAAAGTAGCGCTATCCTATATCCAAAGATTGAGTGAAGCAGTAGGAAGTGTGGTACAGGCAAAAGAAGAAGCGTGGAGTTATGCCCCGCCCAAGGAGGATAGCCAAATTGCAACAGTGGGAATAGGATTAGATGGAACCTGTATGCTGATGTGTGAGGATGGCTACCGTGAAGCAATGGTGGGAACCGTTTCCCTATACGATAGTGAGGGAGAACGTCAACCTACAATCTATCTAGGTGCGGCACCAGAGTATGGAAAAAAGAGTTTTCTAGAAAGATTGGAAAGAGAAATTGAGCGAGCGAAAAACCGTTATCCAGAGGCAACATTGGTCGGGATAGCAGACGGGGCAGAATCAAATTGGAAGTTTTTAGAAAAGCAAACGGAAGAACAGATATTAGATTTCTATCATGCCTCTGGTTACTTAGGTGCCTTGGCAGAAGCGTTGCATCCGAATACCGTGTCAAAACAAAAAGAATGGTTGACTGAAAATTGTCGAGAACTCAAGCATGAAAAAGGAAAAGCAGGAGAACTGCTAAATCTGATGAAAGAAGTCAAAGAAGAAAAAAGTCATTCTAAGAATCTTACCGAGAAACTACAAGCGGCGATTACTTATTACGAGAATCATCAGCATCAAATGGATTATGCTGAATACTTAGAGAAAAAGTATCCGATTGGTTCAGGTGTTACGGAAGCAGCTTGTAAGACGTTGGTCAAACAACGATTATGTTGTTCAGGAATGCGATGGAAGGAAAAAGGAGCAGGAATTATTTTGAGCCTACGAGCTTTGGTATTGACCAAGGAACGATGGAGTCAATTTTGGGCAAAACTTGATCAATATGGGTTCCCTGTAGAACCCTGATTACAACAGCTTTTATCAACTAAAGGTCGCACCCTTTGGATATAGGATAGCGCTACTTTTCTACCATGATTTTCTAATAAATCATTTTTCACCTCTTTGCCTGCCATCCCTGACATTTTTGAGGATACCTGTTTTGCCAATAATGGCGTTGATGTTATGATTATCCTTGCTTCTCTTTCTAAGGGGCAATACGTTTTTCCTCCTACTGAACGCTGATATACATGACGATTCACTATAACCTCACCATAAGGTGTTTGATATTCTTTCGGTTGCTCTCCCTTACTCTTCCAGATTTCTTCACCGATTTTTAAGGGTGAACCATCTGTATCTAAATATTTCAAGGCTTCTTTGCTGGCGATGCAACCTACTTCGTTTAAGCCTTTTTGAATATTTATTTCTGTATCCAACATTGAACGACTGAGTTCTAATGTTAGTTCTATTTTTATCTTTGAACCCTCTACATTAATTAGTTTTGCTGTCATCATTGTTTCCTCTTTGTCACTTTTCATCTCATGTTAACACTTTTCTTTTCCTTCATCAACTAAAAGTCGCACCCAAAGAAAAAAAGAAAGAGGCACGCTCAGATGAAAGAGTGCGTAATGCCATTGAGGGTAAATTCGGACAGGGAAAGAGGAAATTTAGTCTTGGTCGAGTGATGGCCAAACTACCTGAGACCTCGGAAACGGTAATTGCGATGAACTTTTTGGTAATGAATCTTTGCTACTCTACTTCAGAAGACAAAAAGTAAAAAGTTGTAGAGTCGTTTTTCTTGTGAAAAATGGTGTTAATTTTCCTCTCTTTTGTGAGGAGTGATTTGTGTTGACCTTTTTAGACAGAAAGGAACAATAGATTAAACAAAATCTGTATTTTGATTTGTTTCCATAAGTATAAGTTATCTATGCTTTTTCAGTCCATACTTCCCTAACCCACATTTCTTTCGTTTTTTGACTTTTTCAGCAAGCCCTAAATACCCATCAGTCAGAATCTTTGGTTCGCTATGTAGCAGAATTTGAGGGACTTAATCTTGAATTAGGAGAGAAGGGCAAGAGTGGCATCCTTCAATCAATGGCGAGTAGAGCAACTTTTCTCAGTGACCCCAATCATCGAATTGTTTTTCACTTCACACCGAAGCATTGTTCATGGCTCAATCAAATTGAGATTTGGTTTGGTATTTTAATGCGTAAGTTACTGAAACGAGGAAATTTTCCCAGTCAAGATGATTTAAGAACGCAAATTCTTGAATTCATCGACTATTTTAACCGCACTATGGCGCATCCGTGTCAACTTAAAGGAATGGGTTCCCAAATTTGTTGATTGAGAGCGGCCTTTTCTCGATGTCGCTTTCTCTCAGCTTTGACCAAACCAAATAACTTAGCACGTTCAGCCAGATAGGTTACTGTATCAGGCTTTTCTCCTCTAGCAATAGCCTTCGCTACATAGTATAGACTCCGAAACACCATCTCTACTGAGATTTTTTCTTTCGGTTGATTGGGTACATCCCGGATAAAGTAGTACATAGAATCTGGGGTAAAATGGAAAAAAACTGATGAGCGAAAAAAGTATGTTACCGATTCCCCCAGAAGAAAAAGCACTGTTAAAACAGCATCTCACCGAATCAGCCCGTATCCTGCGCAAATATACGGAACCAGAGAAACAGAAGGACTTTGGAAGCATCGAAGTAGAAGTCAGAACCCAGATGTTAGAAATTGTGGGGCCAACAATGGGGGAGTTTTTTTTTCAGAAGGGGGAAAAAAACGGTCTGGAAACAAGCGAAAAATCAAAACCCTAGTCGGAGAAGTGGAAATAAGCCAAAAACAAGCCAGAAAACTAAAGGTGTCGCCAAAAATCGTCTTAAGTCCAGGTTTAGAGAAATGCTGTCTAAGAGCCAGTGCGAAAACATCCTACCAACAAGCAGAAGAAGATATAGAGGAGTTGATGGGGATAAAAGTAGGACATAG
This sequence comes from Woronichinia naegeliana WA131, assembly GCA_025370055.1. NCBI lineage: Bacteria > Bacillati > Cyanobacteriota > Cyanophyceae > Synechococcales > Coelosphaeriaceae > Woronichinia > Woronichinia naegeliana. The sequence continues at coordinate 6,410,250 of CP073041.1, forward strand.
CAGTTTACATCGCTTGGTAGAACGGACAGAACTGCCCTTAGCTCAAGCTCAGTCAGAGAGTGCGGGGGTCAGTATAGATGGGGGAAAGATTTGTCTGCGGGGCGAGGAGAAGGAAGGGGGACAGTGGCGAGATTATAAACTGGTGAGTCTTCATGGCAATGTCTGTGAAGCCTTTTTCCAAGACCCAGAGGGCTTAAAGAATTGGAGCAATGTTCAACCTTTGTCCCCAATAGTGACCTTTTTGGGAGATGGTCATCCCGGAATCTGGAATGCGGTAGAGAGTTTCGCCACTCAATCGTGGCTGATACGACGAGAGGTGTTGGATTGGTATCATCTCAAGGAGAATCTGTTCAAAGTGGGTGGCTCTCTCAAACGGCTAGAAGCAGTGGAGCATTTACTGTGGCGGGGTTTTGTGAACAAGGCAATAGATGCGTTTGATGGAGTCAAAAGCAAGAGGGCAAAGAATTTTCAAGCCTATTTGACGAAGCATTATCAGCGTATCCCTGATTACCAATACTATCAACAGCTTGGTATTGTGATTGGTTCTGGTGATGTGGAGTCTAAGATTAAACAGGTGGGAGCTAGGGTTAAATTGTCGGGAGCACGTTGGCATCTTCATAATGTTTCTCGTATTCTTCGGCTACGATGTGCTTATCTCAATCACTCTCCTCTTTTGAGTGTCAATGTATTATCTTAAGTGGGATGCACCCGGTTGATTTAGAGCAATCGCCACTTCCCCTACCAATTGATTTAAGACCGTATAGAAAATCAAAGTGCAAATAATCTGGATTTGGACACCATTCTTATTCCCTACCCATAAATAGGCTAGTCCTAAAAGTCTTTTCGTTAATAAAAAGGCTTCTTCGATTGTCCATCGTCTTCGATATAAATCACAGACCTCTTCGGCGGACAGTTGTTCGGGAGACAACACATTTGTTAAATACTGATACCAGATTGTTCCCCATAATACTGAGACTAATCTCACCGGATGCTTGCAAGGATTAGAACGGTAATTTCCCATAATGATAATCTCATCTCTGTAATGACTACCTTGAGACAATACTTGTTTGGTTTTGTAAGATGTACCCGCTCTAAATCTGGTTAGAAAAAACTTTTTAGCTTCTGTTAACAAATCAAACCACACAAAGCTAAAAAATCCCATATCTACGAGAATTAAACCATTTTCTGGTAATTTAGCTGCCAATTCTTCACACCATATTTTATCATTTGATTTATCATTTTCTGTGTACCATAAAGTAACGGGTCTTTGGGTAAAGGCTTCCACTACCATCATTATTTTACCCCCCAATTTACTCTTTTCTTCTTTACTTATTTTCATATTTTTCCTTATCTGCTCTAGCGTTGAGCCATCTGCTATCCACACTGCACTAAACTTTTCTCTTATTTTTTCCCATTTTTCTCCTACTTGGAGCTTCTTCCCTTTTTCGGCTGCTTTTTCTAACACTCCTTTTAGTAATATTGCAAATATTTCGGCTGGCACATTCATCATTCTTTTTGATACTGCCTGTTTGCTTACTTTTAATGATGCTACCCATAGCAATCCCTCTTCCTCTAACAGTCTTACCGCTTCACTTATACCCGCTATTTGACGATACACTATACTTAACACTAATGCCACCATTACTGGTAAATTTAGCACCCTATCTCTCATCATTTTCTCATGAGTTCCCTGTAAATATTTTAATGGTGTAAACATTGTGGGTTCTAGTAATTCAAACAACTCTTTTGTTATTTCAGGGATTTCTACCCCTGGCTGATTTGTCTTACGACGTAAGTCTGGGTTTCCTTTTCTCCGAGGATGTTGTCTTGCCATTTGTTTTTTGCTCACTTTTTTATATACTAACCTTTTTTTCAGCCTACTCTTACTTCCGCCTGCTTTTAGGCTAATCTTTTGTGAGTAGGCATTTTGGCTTAAGTTGACACCAATGACTATGGCGAAGCCCTTTCGATGGACGTATCGGGGGAAGGTTTTGGTTGCTTAAATTTTATAGCACCCAAACTTACGCCTTGGACTACTAGTCTGAATCCAGAGCAATTTCAAGACTGTTTTCTGCATTGGGTCAAAAGTATAGCGGAGGTAAGTGAAGGGGAAGTGATAGCGATTGACGGCAAAACCCTTCGCCACTCCTATGATAATGCCAACGGAAAGGGCGCAATTCAGATGGTAAGTGCATGGGCAACAGCAAATCGTCTAGTACTAGGACAGTGCAAGGTGGAAAGCAAATCGAATGAAATCACGGCGATACCCAAACTCCTGAAAATGCTAGAGGTCAAAGGTTGTATCGTAACGATTGATGCCATGGGAACTCAGACAAAGATTGCCCAACAGATAGTAGGGCGAGGGGGAGATTATGTTTTGGCATTGAAAGGCAATCAAGGTAATCTATGTGAGGATGTTGAACAATTATTTGCTCATGCTCAATCGGTTAATTTTGCGGGAATTAAGCATGATTTTCATCAAACAATAGACAAGGGACATGGACGGATTGAAATTCGCCGTTGCTGGACGATGGAACAAACAGAATTTTTGCTGGGTGCGGAGAAATGGGCAAAGTTGACGAGCATCTGTATGATTAAAGCGGAGAGACGATTGAAAGACAAAACAGAGTATGAGACTCGCTACTATATCAGTAGCCTGCCGAGTAATGCTCAAAAATTATCCCAATCTGTTCGTAGTCATTGGTTGATAGAAAACTCTTTACATTGGGTTCTAGACTTGGCCTTCAACGAGGATGCTTGTCGCATTCGTAAGGATTTTGCTCCTGAGAATTCAGCCGTCTTACGCCATATCGCTCTTAACTTGCTCACAAAGGAAAATACTCTGAAACTTGGTATCAAGAATAAACGGCTACGCGCTGGTTGGGACGAGGACTATCTCCTTAAGGTTTTACTCGGATAAGATGCGTTTGCCCTGCATAGATTACCTTGATTGCCTTTCAATGCCAAAACATAATCTCCCCCTCGCCCTACTATCTGTTGGGCAATCTTTGTCTGAGTTCCCATGGCATCAATCGTTACGATACAACCCACATTCCGCAGGTTGTCGAAGAGGAACACTAGTTCACGCGAGCTAGTATCGGTACTTGTGCATTGATTTCGGGCAAGGATAAAAAATGTCAATAAAGTTCTAAAATGGAGTCTTGTCTTAGATAGGCGCTGGTATCGTCTAGCTAGAAGCTACAAACGTTGCAATACGAGAGGTTCAAGAAATCAGGCGAATTTGGAGTAAGTCCTCCCAAGTAAACCCTTTTTCAATTATACCGAGAGCTACAGCAGGAACTTCTCTAGTCGTAAAATGGCTGCGAACAAAGTTATGAACCATCCAGAAAATATCTAGGACTCGCTGTAATCCCACAACAGATTTAGCATAAGTATTTGTACGACGGCGAAAGGCGGCTAAATAGCGTCGGATAGCACTATTAAATGCCTCAACGTGGTTGGCATGGATGTCCTTTTCTTCTGGTTTTTCTGTTGTCTCAGGATGTTCAGTTTTCGGAGTTTCTACTTTCTTTAGTTTACCCTCAGAATCTCGACGTTTACTACTCTTATTTTTTAGTCTTACCACAAGACCCTTCGGTAATACTTTGGTGGGACGACCTCGCTTTCCAGTCCTTAATACTTCGTGACAAATATTAAATAGCAGTTGACTATATCGCTTTTCTCCATCTGTAAATAACTGGAGAGATTCTGCACTCCTTTCAAATAATTTCGCTACCGTCATCATTGCTTCTAGAAATAATTTCTGCTCTTTTCGACCACATTTTAAATGCCAAATAAAGCGGCTAGCCCTGTCCATGAGCACGATTGTCCACCCCTCAGAGGCACTTGCTTCTTTATTTTTTCCAACTTTTGTGTATAGTTCATCCCCTTCTATTACTAATTTAACAAATTCATTCACTAAGGCGTATAAAAATAATGTCTCTTGTAATCCTGATAATTTCTTTTCCCAATTCAATATTGTTGTTTTCGCGTAGCCGAATACTCGGGCTGCTGCATTTAATCCTATTCCTTCCATTCTGGCTTTTAATACTTTTACAATTTCACTTAATGGGGTTTCTAAGCCAGCGATTACGCTACCATAAGTCTCAGCAAAACAAGAACTACATTCTTGACAAATGAACATTTTACGTTCCCCGTTACCTTTCGTTTGATAATGAGAATGTATTTTTACTTTTTCACTATAGCAATGAGGACAGTTTTTCTTGAATAAGGCATCCTCTTTCTCTTGGCACAAGCCAACATCATTTAGGACTTCCATAGAGCTTTTCTTTAATATTGACATTGTTTTCTGTTTCCCTCTTCTTTGATATAATGACAATAATAATAGTATAATAAAAACGAGCCGATGTCTAGTCTTAAACTATTTTTCTATTTTCTCAAAGCCTTACACCATAACTTTTTCCAACTTTGATCAGACGATACCAGTGCCCTTAGATAGAATCAACAGTAAAAATGAATAACCTAAATATTAAAGACCTCGACCACTTAGGAATCGTAGCGGGAATTATAGATGAAATGGGTTTAGTAGAAATTATCGATGAGGAAGTGGGAACTCATCCTCAAGAAAAGCTCAGTGTAGGTACAATAGTAAAAGCAATGATATTAAACTGCTTAGGATGTATTAATGCTCCGTTATATTTGTTTAGTGAATTTTTTAAAGGAAAAGCATTAGAACACCTATTAGGAGAAGGAATAAAAGCAGAAGATTTAAATGATGACAAGCTAGGAGACAAAATATACATTGAAGAGAGGTGTGAATATGACAAGGCGTTATGCGTTACGGGATGACCAATGGGTGTGACCTTTAGTTGATGAAGGAAAAGAAAAGTGTTAACATGGGATGAAAAGTGACAAAGAGGAAACAATGATGACAGCAAAACTAATTAATGTAGAGGGTTCAAAGATAAAAATAGAACTAACATTAGAACTCAGTCGTTCAATGTTGGATACAGAAATAAATATTCAAAAAGGCTTAAACGAAGTAGGTTGCATCGCCAGCAAAGAAGCCTTGAAATATTTAGATACAGATGGTTCACCCTTAAAAATCGGTGAAGAAATCTGGAAGAGTAAGGGAGAGCAACCGAAAGAATATCAAACACCTTATGGTGAGGTTATAGTGAATCGTCATGTATATCAGCGTTCACCTTTGAGGAAAAACGTATTGCCCCTTAGAAAGAGAATCAAGGATAATCATAACATCAACGCCATTATTGGCAAAACAGGTATCCTCAAAAATGTCAGGGATGGCAGGCAAAGAGGTGAAAAATGATTTATTAGAAAATCATGGTAGAAAAGTAGCGCTATCCTATATCCAAAGATTGAGTGAAGCAGTAGGAAGTGTGGTACAGGCAAAAGAAGAAGCGTGGAGTTATGCCCCGCCCAAGGAGGATAGCCAAATTGCAACAGTGGGAATAGGATTAGATGGAACCTGTATGCTGATGTGTGAGGATGGCTACCGTGAAGCAATGGTGGGAACCGTTTCCCTATACGATAGTGAGGGAGAACGTCAACCTACAATCTATCTAGGTGCGGCACCAGAGTATGGAAAAAAGAGTTTTCTAGAAAGATTGGAAAGAGAAATTGAGCGAGCGAAAAACCGTTATCCAGAGGCAACATTGGTCGGGATAGCAGACGGGGCAGAATCAAATTGGAAGTTTTTAGAAAAGCAAACGGAAGAACAGATATTAGATTTCTATCATGCCTCTGGTTACTTAGGTGCCTTGGCAGAAGCGTTGCATCCGAATACCGTGTCAAAACAAAAAGAATGGTTGACTGAAAATTGTCGAGAACTCAAGCATGAAAAAGGAAAAGCAGGAGAACTGCTAAATCTGATGAAAGAAGTCAAAGAAGAAAAAAGTCATTCTAAGAATCTTACCGAGAAACTACAAGCGGCGATTACTTATTACGAGAATCATCAGCATCAAATGGATTATGCTGAATACTTAGAGAAAAAGTATCCGATTGGTTCAGGTGTTACGGAAGCAGCTTGTAAGACGTTGGTCAAACAACGATTATGTTGTTCAGGAATGCGATGGAAGGAAAAAGGAGCAGGAATTATTTTGAGCCTACGAGCTTTGGTATTGACCAAGGAACGATGGAGTCAATTTTGGGCAAAACTTGATCAATATGGGTTCCCTGTAGAACCCTGATTACAACAGCTTTTATCAACTAAAGGTCGCACCCCTCTAAGAGACCGAGATTCTAGGAGGGAATGCAAAAAAACTCAGAGATTAGGTCAATATCTCTTGTATCCATAAAAACAAGATCGTGTCTGTATCCTATGTTACCGTTTGAATTTGGAATTGCTGGTCATCAATCAGCAATTCCAAATTCAGAATGTAGTCAAAGATACAAAAGGCTCGATGTATTTACTGGCAAGGGTTTTGCTATGAAAATTGCCAATTAATCAACTAGGAAGAATTCGAGACAGCGAGAGAAACTGAGTCATCAAGCATAAAATCTAAAAGATGATGCCAGCTTTCAAAGAACAGATATTTGGTCAAAGAGAGAATATCTTGAAAGAATCCCTTACGAGTGCCGCGTTGGACGCGAATTCTCTGGTAACGTTCATCAACCAAACCTAAAACCGTGTGCAAGAGAAAAGCCAGCAAATTCAGGATAAGCAAAACAGAGGCGAGGTGTTGTTTACCATGCCCAAAATTATGCTCTAAGTGATAGCCTCGATTTTTGAGAATATTGTGATTCTCGTTCTCAGTACGCCAACGAGTCCGTCCAGCACGACAGACATCAAGAACGATGTGAGGGGTGAGAAAATGATTGGTAATCCAACTATTGTGATAAAGAAGTTGAGCATCGGATTCGCGGTGGATTTTTAGCTCACACCAGTTAACCAACAAAGCAGGCTGTTGGTCTCGCAGGGGAATCTGATTGAGATAACGGCAGTGCCAAATCTCGAAATACTTCCCATTCCAACGTCGGTGTTGAGTGGTTTTGACTTCTCCATTAGCTTCTAAATAGGGCTTGCTGAAAAAAGCTGAAACCTTTACGGAGAAAAATAGTAGGCGAATTAAGAACCGCTAGAATGCACGAAAATAGGGTAGAATGCCTCAAAACCATTGCATTAAGAAGAGAGAAAGCAGATGTACCGAAAGCAACAGTACTCAATTGAAACACCAGAAAACTTGAAAAATCTGTTCGGCGGGCAGTTAGACGAAGAAAATCGTTGGATAGAAATGTCAAAAATGATTCCCTGGGAAGAATATGAGGAAGAATATGCAAAAAACTTCACAGAAAAAAAAGGAGCCCCAGCCAAATCATTTAGAATGGCATTAGGAGCATTAATTATCAAAGAAATTTCAGGAAAAAGTGACAGAGAAACAGTAGAACAAATAAAAGAGAACCCTTATTTACAGTACTTTATAGGAATGGAAAGCTATAGTAGCAAAGAAGCATTTAATGCGTCAATGATGGTTCATTTTCGTAAAAAAATAGGAATGGAATTAATAAATAAAATTAATAAAGAAATAGAAAAAAAGCGACGGGTGTAGCGTCAGAAAAAAAAGAAAATGAAGGAAAGTTATTGTTAGATGCGACTTGTACACCAGCAGATATAAAATATCCAACGGATATAGGAATATTGAATGATGCCAGAGAAAAAACAGAAAAAATAATAGATAAGCTGTATGAAGAAATAAAAGAGAAAAGGAAAGAAAAGCCGAGGACTTATAGGGAAGTGGCAAGAAAAGAGTACTTAGCCATAGCAAAAAAACGTCGTGTGTCAAAAAAAGAAAGAAGAAAAGGAACAAAAAAACAACTAGGATATATAAAAAGAAACTTGTCTGATATAGAAAAAATGATAGAAGAGGGAGCAAAGTTAGAAAAACTAACGAAAAAAGAGCAAGAAGAGCTTGTAACGATAGGAAAAGTGTATGAGCAACAGTTAGAAATGTATGAAAAAAAGACAAATAAAGTAGAAAACAGAATTGTGAGTGTAAGCCAACCTCACGTGCGTCCAATAGTGCGTGGAAAAGCGGGAAAAGCAGTAGAGTTTGGAGCTAAAATATCGGCAAGTAATGTGAATGGCTTTGTCTTCTTAGACAAATTAAGTTGGGATAATTACAACGAATCGGGAGATTTACAAGCGCGAATAGAAGAATATAAAAGGGAAACAGGATGTTATCCGGAATCGGTTCATGTGGATAAAATCTATCGAACAAAAGCGAATCGAGCTTATTGTAAAGAAAGGGATATAAGAATGAGTGGTCCCCGATTGGGAAGACCGCCGAAAGAGGTGAGCAAAGAAAAAAAGAAAGAGGCACGCTCAGATGAAAGAGTGCGTAATGCCATTGAGGGTAAATTCGGACAGGGAAAGAGGAAATTTAGTCTTGGTCGAGTGATGGCCAAACTACCTGAGACCTCGGAAACGGTAATTGCGATGAACTTTTTGGTAATGAATCTTTCTACTCTACTTCAGAAGACAAAAAGTAAAAAGTTGTAGAGTCGTTTTTCTTGTGAAAAATGGTGTTAATTTTCCTCTCTTTTGTGAGGAGTGATTTGTGTTGACCTTTTTAGACAGAAAGGAACAATAGATTAAACAAAATCTGTATTTTGATTTGTTTCCATAAGGATAAGTTATCTATGCTTTTTCAGTCCATACTTCCCTAACCCACATTTCTTTCGTTTTTTGACTTTTTCAGCAAGCCCTAAATAGGGTCTGCTGAAAAAGTCCACAAAACGAACCTAGATGCCACAGGAGGCGAAAAATGGTGACTTCAGAGAGTAGTTTCCAATTTCAACCCCCAGTTTTCCAACGACGTGCATGGGCTTTGAGCCTCCAAAGGCCATAACCTTGCACCTGATCGTTTTTAAAATGCTTGAAAGCATTATCTGGCAAGGGTTCTATACTTATTCAGCAAGCCCTAAATACAAACTCTGTCGAGGCGATGTGGCGACGATTGTTGAGCATCATGCTGTTGCTGAAGGAGAAGATGGTTATAGTTTGGAAGTGTTTAATGCGACGGGGGAAATGATCGCCGTTATTACGGTGGCAGAGTCACAAATTACTCCTCTCAGCCGTAATACTATTTTGAATGCTCGTCTGTTGGAAGTGGCTTAAAATCCACATCTTCATAAATATCTTGAATGGTCATTTCCAGATTTAAGATCGGCGATCGCAGTGTGGCTTGAGGATTTTCGTAGGTGCGATAAAGCCAGGTCTCATCATCGGTTTTGCAATATTGTTCAACTTGTAATTCAGATTGTTTCACCAGCCAATATTCCCGAAAACTGGGAATGGAACGATAAGCTTTAAATTTATCGCCTCGGTCATAGTCTGACGTGGATTGGGACAATACTTCGATAATCAAGACTGGATTCAGGATGGTATCGGTACGGTTTTCATAAAACTGGGGTTCATCGTGGATAACCAAAACATCGGGGTAGGTATAGCGACGGGTTTCAGGTATCCAGACCCGCAGATCACTGGCAAAAACTTTACCTTTGTTCGGTTTTAAGGCAATTCGCAAAAATGTACAGAGGTTGATAATAATTTGATTGTGAATCAGGGAACCACCAGTCATCGGGATAATTACTCCGTCTAGGTATTCATTTCTCTGTTCGGACTTTTCTTCTAGGGCTAAATATTCGGCGGGACTGTATAGTTTGGGGGGAGATTCAACTAAAGTAGGCATAATTTTAAGCGGTTACTAAAGGTAGAGCAAAGGATTGAAGATTAATTTCATCAACATTTTGAGAATAATTATCGAGGGTAATAGCCACTACCTTACCTTGCTCGTCATAGTCCAAAATAAGATCATCTGATACCGCATCAGTTAAAACAACGGGGTTACGGGTCAATTCAATGGCTAAAGTATCAGTTTCAGAAAAGTATTGAATTTTCATTATGGCTCATAATAATAAAACTAAAGTCAGTGTACTTGTCTATGTCTAATCTAACTCCCTTTGCCCTACGAGATACCCCAGCCCTAATTGAGCGCATCTTTCCCGCCCAGAAAATTTCGGCGGAGGCACAGAAGGAACGAAAGGCAGGAGCGGGGCAAACTTTAACGGCGTTGGGGTCGTACTGGAAGGGTCGTAAACCGTTGATTATGGTGCGGGCTATTGTCTTGGGCTGTTTGTTACCAGTAACGGAAGATTTAGAGGCAGATTTACAGATTTTTGAGCAGTTGATGGCGATCGCCGATGAGTCTTTTTCTCGCAGGGAACCGAAATTAAAGGTGGCGGAGTTGGCGGAACGGATTAGGTTGGAGAATCCCTGGGATTTTTTTGATTACATACTACCGAAGGGGAAAAATTTGCCTCTTTTTGAAGGGGGGGACAATGAAGACAATATTGCCAACCTAACTTTTCCTTTGCAAATACCGCTTAAGGTTCGTTGGAAGCGGGGTTTACCAGACGCAGAGAAGCAAAAAATCTATGGCTTGGCGTTGGAGGGGTTGACCTATGAAGAAAAGGTAAATCTCTGTAAGCGACCAGAGGAACTTGATCCAGAGATGTTGTATGGCCCCATTTGGCCAGCAGTAAATGCCCATTTAGGTCGGTTTGGGATTTCGGCTCAGTCCCATCAGGAGTTGGTGGAGCAGTTGGGGATTTTGCGGTTTGGGCATCGTCCGAAGGTGGGAGATACGTTTTGTGGGGGTGGCTCTATTCCCTTTGAGGCAGCGCGGTTGGGGTGTGATGTCTATGCGTCAGATTTGAACCCTGTGGCTTGTATGTTGACCTGGGGGGCGTTGAATATTATCGGGGCAAGCCCTGAACGGCGGGCGGAAATTGAACAGGCTCAGAGAGAAGTGGCGGAAGCAGTGGATCAAGAAATTGTGACGTTGGGGATTGAACATAATGAACGGGGTGATCGAGCTAAGGCGTATTTAGGGCTTGCTGAAAAAAGCTGAAACCTTTACGGAGAAAAATAGTAGGCGAATTAAGAACCGCTAGAATGCACGAAAATAGGGTAGAATGCCTCAAAACCATTGCATTAAGAAGAGAGAAAGCAGATGTACCGAAAGCAACAGTACTCAATTGAAACACCAGAAAACTTGAAAAATCTGTTCGGCGGGCAGTTAGACGAAGAAAATCGTTGGATAGAAATGTCAAAAATGATTCTTTGGGAAGAATATGAGGAAGAATATGCAAAAAACTTCACAGAAAAAAAAGGAGCCCCAGCCAAATCATTTAGAATGGCATTAGGAGCATTAATTAGGGCTTGCTGAAAAAAGCTGAAACCTTTACGGAGAAAAATAGTAGGCGAATTAAGAACCGCTAGAATGCACGAAAATAGGGTAGAATGCCTCAAAACCATTGCATTAAGAAGAGAGAAAGCAGATGTACCGAAAGCAACAGTACTCAATTGAAACACCAGAAAACTTGAAAAATCTGTTCGGCGGGCAGTTAGACGAAGAAAATCGTTGGATAGAAATGTCAAAAATGATTCTTTGGGAAGAATATGAGGAAGAATATGCAAAAAACTTCACAGAAAAAAAAGGAGCCCCAGCCAAATCATTTAGAATGGCATTAGGAGCATTAATTATCAAAGAAATTTCAGGAAAAAGTGACAGAGAAACAGTAGAACAAATAAAAGAGAACCCTTATTTACAGTACTTTATAGGAATGGAAAGCTATAGTAGCAAAGAAGCATTTAATGCGTCAATGATGGTTCATTTTCGTAAAAAAATAGGAATGGAATTAATAAATAAAATTAATAAAGAAATAGAAAAAAAAGCGACGGGTGTAGCGTCAGAAAAAAAAGAAAATGAAGGAAAGTTATTGTTAGATGCGACTTGTACACCAGCAGATATAAAATATCCAACGGATATAGGAATATTGAATGATGCCAGAGAAAAAACAGAAAAAATAATAGATAAGCTGTATGAAGAAATAAAAGAGAAAAGGAAAGAAAAGCCGAGGACTTATAGGGAAGTGGCAAGAAAAGAGTACTTAGCCATAGCAAAAAAACGTCGTGTGTCAAAAAAAGAAAGAAGAAAAGGAACAAAAAAAACAACTAGGATATATAAAAAGAAACTTGTCTGATATAGAAAAAATGATAGAAGAGGGAGCAAAGTTAGAAAAACTAACGAAAAAAGAGCAAGAAGAGCTTGTAACGATAGGAAAAGTGTATGAGCAACAGTTAGAAATGTATGAAAAAAAGACAAATAAAGTAGAAAACAGAATTGTGAGTGTAAGCCAACCTCACGTGCGTCCAATAGTGCGTGGAAAAGCGGGAAAAGCAGTAGAGTTTGGAGCTAAAATATCGGCAAGTAATGTGAATGGCTTTGTCTTCTTAGACAAATTAAGTTGGGATAATTACAACGAATCGGGAGATTTACAAGCGCGAATAGAAGAATATAAAAGGGAAACAGGATGTTATCCGGAATCGGTTCATGTGGATAAAATCTATCGAACAAAAGCGAATCGAGCTTATTGTAAAGAAAGGGATATAAGAATGAGTGGTCCCCGATTGGGAAGACCGCCGAAAGAGGTGAGCAAAGAAAAAAAGAAAGAGGCACGCTCAGATGAAAGAGTGCGTAATGCCATTGAGGGTAAATTCGGACAGGGAAAGAGGAAATTTAGTCTTGGTCGAGTGATGGCCAAACTACCTGAGACCTCGGAAACGGTAATTGCGATGAACTTTTTGGTAATGAATCTTTCTACTCTACTTCAGAAGACAAAAAGTAAAAAGTTGTAGAGTCGTTTTTCTTGTGAAAAATGGTGTTAATTTTCCTCTCTTTTGTGAGGAGTGATTTGTGTTGACCTTTTTAGACAGAAAGGAACAATAGATTAAACAAAATCTGTATTTTGATTTGTTTCCATAAGGATAAGTTATCTATGCTTTTTCAGTCCATACTTCCCTAACCCACATTTCTTTCGTTTTTTGACTTTTTCAGCAAGCCCTAAATAAGAGTTGGATAATCTGCAAAATTCGCTGGCCGAGTAGTCGTTTAGAGGCAAATAATTCAAATAAAGACCAACTGGTTAGAATGGCAATTAAAATTCTTGGGTTAATACGCCCTAAAATTGGCACGTTTGACCATAGATCATCCTGTAAAAGGCCAATCATCAGGAGTGGTAGGGCAATCCGCATTCCGGCGGCTGCTGAGGCCGATAAAATGGCTAAAACACCAATAAGCATTCAAAAAAAAGATGGTCGCCCTAAAAGCTTAAGACAAGTACACTGTGAGTAGGGTAAGTATATCGCCTTTTTGTAAGTGTAAATGTTTCTTCCTGATTTGAGATGAGCAAGAGTTGAGGTTTGATGACCGTCTGATCGGGCTATGAGAATTGACTAGAATAAATGGAGTTCCTGGTGAATCCTATGTCTATTTCCCTTCGTACTTTAACCAGTTTTTGGCTATTGGTTTTGCTTGCTGCTCCGGCGATCGCCGAAAATATTAATCAACTGGCGCAATTACTGAGTACAAAAAAATGTCCTATGTGCGACTTAAGTGGTTCTGGGCTGGTATTTGCCGATTTAACGGGGGCTAATTTAGCGGGGGCCAACTTGGCGGGGGCCAATCTCAGTCAGGCCAATTTGAGTGGGGCCAATCTCACGGGAGCGAATCTGAGTGGAACATCTTTTAACAGTGCGAATTTAACCGGAGCCGATTTGCGGGGCGCGATCATGAATGGCACAGATCTGCGAGGAGCCTATTTAACCAATGCCAATCTGACTGCTACCAATTTGGATTCTGCCTTTGTCCAGGGAGTGGTGGGAATGCCGACCAATGCCGGAACTCCCGAACTCTTCTTCGGTTGGGGGTTATTGGAAAGCCGTAAGGGAAATTTTAAGGCGGCTCTGAGCAATTACAACAAAGCTCTGGATTTAGATCCCCATTTCGCGCCGGGTTATCTAGGACGCGGCTTGGCCTTGTTAAAAATGGGAGATGAAACGGCGGCTAAACAAAATGTCGAATATGCTTCCAAATTGTTTGAGGAGGAGAAAAATACCGATGGTTATGATACGGCCCAAAATTTTCTGAAAAATCTACAAGCAATGCAAGATGCCCGCGCCAATGGGGCCGGCACTCCTCAATTAGATGCGATCGTCCGAGGGGTAGCTTCCCTGGCACTGCAATTTCTGCTGCGCTAGATTATCCACAAATTTTTCCAGGAGAGATTTGTATTTAGAGCCACCCATGCTATGATGTTAAATCGTCGGTAAAAAACCGATGTTAAAAAAGGAAACGGGGGTGTGGCGGAATGGTAGACGCTGCGGACTTAAAATCCGTTGAGCCTTATAAGCTCGTGAGAGTTCGAGTCTCTCCACCCCCATCTGTTTTTGCGATGTTGTGTGTTTTTAATAATCGACAATAAGCTCCAAAACGAGTTGAATGCTTTGAGTGTAAAGTTTTTTGTCCATTAGAATAGCTGATTTTGTCAGTAAACAACTTGTCAATTCTGATTATTAATGATACAATTGGGCTAAACAAATTTAAATTTTAAGATCTCTCTTTGCCAGGCCTCTCATAACGCAATGTAGGCCCTATCCCCCCTCTTTATAATTAAATTTATTTAAAATAAGCTTTGTGAACTTCGGTTTAAATGAAATACTGAGGTGAGTTCTGTCATTTTTGGACAGACTTAGCAGCCATCCTCTGTCTATTAATATATCAAACCCATTTAGCTGGTGAGTACGAAAGTCAGGAATCTCTCCTAACAAGTTGATAGTTGATAAGCCGTTACGAATTTAAATTACATCATGATTCTCTGCTGAAAGTCTTGTAAACAGAGGCTTAAGCTCCTTTCCTATAGATGTTTTAGATAGTGAACAACTTAGTTGATAATTAGGGCTTGCTGAAAAAAGCTGAGACCTTTACGGAGAAAAATAGTAGGCGAATTAAGAACCGCTAGAATGCACGAAAATAGGGTAGAATGCCTCAAAACCATTGCATTAAGAAGAGAGAAAGCAGATGTACCGAAAGCAACAGTACTCAATTGAAACACCAGAAAACTTGAAAAATCTGTTCGGCGGGCAGTTAGACGAAGAAAATCGTTGGATAGAAATGTCAAAAATGATTCCCTGGGAAGAATATGAGGAAGAATATGCAAAAAACTTCACAGAAAAAAAAGGAGCCCCAGCCAAATCATTTAGAATGGCATTAGGAGCATTAATTATCAAAGAAATTTCAGGAAAAAGTGACAGAGAAACAGTAGAACAAATAAAAGAGAACCCTTATTTACAGTACTTTATAGGAATGGAAAGCTATAGTAGCAAAGAAGCATTTAATGCGTCAATGATGGTTCATTTTCGTAAAAAAATAGGAATGGAATTAATAAATAAAATTAATAAAAAAATAGAAAAAAAAGCGACGGGTGTAGCGTCAGAAAAAAAAGAAAATGAAGGAAAGTTATTGTTAGATGCGACTTGTACACCAGCAGATATAAAATATCCAACGGATATAGGAATATTGAATGATGCCAGAGAAAAAACAGAAAAAATAATAGATAAGCTGTATGAAGAAATAAAAGAGAAAAGGAAAGAAAAGCCGAGGACTTATAGGGAAGTGGCAAGAAAAGAGTACTTAGCCATAGCAAAAAAACGTCGTGTGTCAAAAAAAGAAAGAAGAAAAGGAACAAAAAAACAACTAGGATATATAAAAAGAAACTTGTCTCATATAGAAAAAATGATAGAAGAGGGAGCAAAGTTAGAAAAACTAACGAAAAAAGAGCAAGAAGAGCTTGTAACGATAGGAAAAGTGTATGAGCAACAGTTAGAAATGTATGAAAAAAAGACAAATAAAGTAGAAAACAGAATTGTGAGTGTAAGCCAACCTCACGTGCGTCCAATAGTGCGTGGAAAAGCGGGAAAAGCAGTAGAGTTTGGAGCTAAAATATCGGCAAGTAATGTGAATGGCTTTGTCTTCTTAGACAAATTAAGTTGGGATAATTACAACGAATCGGGAGATTTACAAGCGCGAATAGAAGAATATAAAAGGGAAACAGGATGTTATCCGGAATCGGTTCATGTGGATAAAATCTATCGAACAAAAGCGAATCGAGCTTATTGTAAAGAAAGGGATATAAGAATGAGTGGTCCCCGATTGGGAAGACCGCCGAAAGAGGTGAGCAAAGAAAAAAAGAAAGAGGCACGCTCAGATGAAAGAGTGCGTAATGCCATTGAGGGTAAATTCGGACAGGGAAAGAGGAAATTTAGTCTTGGTCGAGTGATGGCCAAACTACCTGAGACCTCGGAAACGGTAATTGCGATGAACTTTTTGGTAATGAATCTTTCTACTCTACTTCAGAAGACAAAAAGTAAAAAGTTGTAGAGTCGTTTTTCTTGTGAAAAATGGTGTTAATTTTCCTCTCTTTTGTGAGGAGTGATTTGTGTTGACCTTTTTAGACAGAAAGGAACAATATATTAAACAAAATCTGTATTTTGATTTGTTTCCATAAGGATAAGTTATCTATGCTTTTTCAGTCCATACTTCCCTAACCCACATTTCTTTCGTTTTTTGACTTTTTCAGCAAGCCCTATTTATATTGTTTGGAAACTCATTGTCCTGAAACAGGTTGGTTAGTGCCAATGTCTCCGAGTTGGGCTGTCTCGAAAAGGCATAATGTATATGCAAAGCTTATTCCTAATCCCCAAGAAAAACGGTTTGAGATTGAGATTATTACTGGAGCAAGTCAGGAGGAAATGGAAACAGCAGAAAAGGGTACGGTACAGGACGGAAATTTGATTTATGAATTAGACGAGAAAGTTTATCAAACTTCGATTAAAACGATTCGGGGGGATTACAAGGATCAAGATAAAGTCAATCGTAATAAGCTTAGACAATGGGAAAAGTCGGATTTTAAACCCCGTCCCGATGATATTTTTCAAGAACGGCTCTATTGTATTCAATGGATTGCGAAAGAAACTTTGGGAAAATCAACCTTAGACACTTATTTTGCGGCAGTAACGGCTTGGGATTTAGCCAATGAAAAAAAGGTGGAAGATATTGTTGGAAAAAGTTTAAGAACTTGGCAAGATAAGGGTTTAGTCCCTGATATGGAAATCGAGGCAGGGGCTAAAACTGATGAGCCAATTAGGACAAGAGGTTGGCGTTATTGGCATCATTTATTTAATCCAAGAAATATATTACTTATCAGTAATTTGAAAAAAATAAGTAAAGAGTCTATACATTTCTTAGGAATAGCAAGATGCTTAGATTATAACAATAAGTTAACACGTTGGTTTACAGGTTCTCGAACTGACGGTGGATCTGATTTTACAACTAATATGTTTTCAAATCAGGCTCTAAATACTCTGATTAATTGGGGATGTAGAGGAAGTCTTGACGGAATTGAACCTTTTACCAGAAAGACTGTGACGATTAAAAACAAAATATTAAATAATCACTCTGTATTTGTATTAGATGTTAAATCTTTATCTATTCGTAATGACATTTTTATAACCGATCCCCCTTATGCCGATGCAGTCAACTATGAAGAAATCACCGAATTTTTTATTGCATGGCTCCGTAAAAATCCGCCGCCCCCCTTTGATCAATGGATTTGGGATTCCCGCCGTAGTTTAGCCATTAAAGGCGATGGAGAAGACTTTCGCCGAGGCATGGTCGCCGCCTATAGTGCCATGACCCAAAATATGCCCGATAACGGCTTGCAGTGCGTCATGTTCATCCATCAAGACACCAGCGTTTGGTCAGATATGGTTTCAATCTTCTGGGCCGCAGGCTTACAGGTCGTCAGTGCCTGTGGTATATCGCCACCGAAACCAGTTCAGCCCTCAAACAAGGCGGCTATGTGCAGGGAACCGTTACTCTGTTACTGCGAAAACGTTTAGAAACCGCCAGCACCTTTAAACAAAGACTATTGCCCAAAATTCGTCAGGAAGTAGCCGCCCAAATCGAAGCCATGCTTAATCTCAACGAAGAAGCCTCAATGTATGGGGAAAGCGTCTTCAACGATTCCGATCTGCAAATGGCTGGTTATGCCGCCGCCATGAAAGTCCTGACCCAGTACACCGTCGTAGATGGCCGAGACGTGACTGCCCTAGCCCTACAACCCCGCCAAAAAGGAGAAAATACCGTCGTTGATGACATCGTGCAGTATGCCTCGGAAATTGCCAATAACCTACTCATTCCTGATCGCCTCAAAGCCCTGAACCCCGAAACCTGGGGCGAAATCACAGGCGTAGAGCGTTTTTACTTGCGGATGTTAGCCATAGAACAAACAGGAGCCAGTAAACTCGATCATTACCAGAACTTTGCCAAAGCCTTCCATGTCGCCTATCAACCTTTAATGGCTTCCCTTAAACCCAATAATGCTCGTCTTAAGGGAGCCAAAGACTTTAAACCCCGTGAACTCGCAAGTGGTGAACTGGCTGGAACCCTCTTGAGTGAAATTCTGATGGCGATCCAAGAACTCCTGAAAGACAAAGACCCAAAGGTGGTGATTAGCCAAATTCGCACTAGCCTTGATGATACCTACTTCCCTAAACGTCCCCATTTAATCGCTATGGCCCAATACATCGCTGAAATGTTAGACAATCAACACTTCCAGGAGGCCCAAAAAGCTCAGATTATCAGCGATCGGATTCGTAACGAAGGACTCGGAACCTAATCTACAATTCACTTATTTTTAAATACAAGGACATAAATTAATGAAAACTATCGAGGTGATCGCCACTATTAATGCGAATGGACAAATTCAACTCAGCCAACCTGAGAACCTGCCCATTGGCAAATTCAAAGTTGTCATTGTGATTGATGAATCTACTGACCCCGAAGCTTTAGAAACTACCGAGGTTGATAATTCTTTTTTGAGTACCGCAGGAGATATTATCGGAAGCTTACAAAGTCTTCCTGCTGATTTATCCACTAACAAACAATATTTTGAGGGGCTTGTTCAAGGCAATCAAGAGTCTAACTGGGATCATCTAGCCAAAGAAATTGAACAGAAAAGTAGTTTGTCTCAACAACAAAAATTAAAGAAATTATTAACGTCTTGGCTAGAAGAAGGTGATCAAAATGAGCAGTCAGAAACCTTTAAAATTATGTCAGAAGCAGAAGGGATTTCTATCTAATGACTAACTTAATTGTTCTAGATTCTAATCCACTCGGTTTAATCACAAATCCAAAAGTTTCTCCAATAACTTTACAATGTCAACAATGGTTTAAAAATCTTTCTAGTAGAAATTACTTTCCTGTTCTTCCCGAAATTATTGACTATGAAGTAAGACGTGAACTAATTCGGGCAGATAAGCAATCTGGAATTAAAAGACTTGATCAACTCAAGGCAGAAATTATTTATTTGCCGATAACCACTCCTGTCATGTTAAAGGCAGCAGAACTGTGGGCGCAAGTCAGAAAACAAGGAAAACCAACCAGTGATGATAAAGCATTAGACGGTGATGTAATTTTAGCATCCCAGGCAATTTTACTATCTGAATTGGGGTATGAGGTTATAGTCGCAACCAGTAATCCTAAACACATCTCTCTCTTTATTACTGCAAAAAACTGGAATGAAATCTAAATTTATTTCATGAATTTATCTCCTATCCACCGTTACTCTTCCCGTACCCATCGCATCGATCATTCTGTTTTGGTCGAACATTTGAAAGGGGCAAAACGTTACCATCGCATTGCAGGGTATTTCACCAGTTCTCTCTTTGAAATAGCGGGGGAATATTTAGAAGATATTAAAGAAGTCAAAATTGTTTGTAACTCTGATGTCAGAGCCGAGGATATTCGGGTCGCTAAAGTTCAAGAAGCTAAACTATTAGGACGGTTAAATAGGGCTTGCTGAAAAAGTCAAAAAACGAAAGAAATGTGGGTTAGGGAAGTATGGACGGAAAAAGCACAGATAACTTTTCCTTATGGAAAGAAGTCACAATACAGATTTTGTTTAATCTATTGTCCCTTTCTTTCTACAAAAAGTCAACAAAAATCACTCCTCACAAAAGAGAGGAAAATTAACACCATTTTTCAGAAGAAAAACGACTCTACAACTTCTTACTTTTTGTCTTCTGAAGTAGAGTAGAAAGATTCATTACCAAAAAGTTCATCGCAATTACCGTTTCCGAGGTCTCAGGTAGTTTGGCCATCACTCGACCAAGACTAAATTTCCTCTTTCCCTGTCCGAATTTACCCTCAATGGCATTACGCACTCTTTCATCTGAGCGTGCCTCTTTCTTTTTTTCTTTGCTCACCTCTTTCGGCGGTCTTCCCAATCGGGGACCACTCATTCTTATATCCCTTTCTTTACAATAAGCTCGATTCGCTTTTGTTCGATAGATTTTATCCACATGAACCGATTCCGGATAACATCCTGTTTCCCTTTTATATTCTTCTATTCGCTCTTGTAAATCTCCCGATTCGTTATAATTATTCCAACTCAATTTGTCTAAGAAGACAAAGCCATTCACACTACTTGCCGATATTTTAGCTCCAAACTCTACTGCTTTTCCTACTTTGCCACGCACTATTGGACGGATGTGAGGTTGGGTTATACTCACAATTCTGTTTTCTACTTTATTCGTCTTTTTTGCATACATCTCTAACTGTTGCTCATACACTTTTCTTATCGTTACAAGCTCTTCTTGCTCCTTTTTCGTTAGTTTTTCTAACTTGGCTCCCTCTTCTATCATTTTTTCTATATGAGACAAGTTTCTTTTTACATATTGTAGTTGTTTTTTTATTCCTTTTCTTCTTTCTTTTTTTGACACACGACGTTTTTTGACTATCTCTAGGTAGTCTTTTCTTGCTGCTACTCTATACGTTCTTGGCTTTTTTTTCTCTTTTCCTTGTATTTGTTTATAAAGCTCATCTATTGTTTCTTCTGTTTTTTCTCTTGCTTCATTCAATATTTCTATATCCGTTGGATATTTTATATCTGCTGGTGTACAAGTTGCATCTAACAATAGCTGTCCTTCATTTTCTTTTTTTTCTGACACTACTCCCTCGAACTTCTTTACCATTTCTTTATTAATTTTATTGATTAATTCCATTCCTATTCTTTTACGAAAATGAACCATCATTGACGCATTAAATGCTTCTTCGCTACTATAGCTTTCCATTCCTATAAAATACTGTAAATAAGGATTTTCTTTAATTTGTTCCACTGTTTCTCTATCACTTATTCCTAACATTTCTTTGATGATTAATGCCCCCAACGCCATTCTAAATGATTTCGCTGGTGCTCCTTTTTCCTCTGTGAAGTTTTTTGCATATTCTTCCTCATATTCTTCCCAGGGAATCATTTTTGACATTTTTACCCAACGATTTTCTGCGTCTAACTGCCCATCGAACGGATTTTTGAAGTTTTCTGGTGTCTTAGTTTCGTACTGTTGTCTTCCGTACATATGTTTTGCCTCCTTTTCCGGCAAGGTTTTCAAGCCATTTTAACCTATTTCCCTGTATTCTGCCTGTCCTTAATTCGGCTACTATCTTTTCTCCGTAAGAGTTTCAGCTTTTTTTCGGCAAGCCCTAAATAGTCTGCCCATCGAAGCCGAAACTCTACTGAATAGACCCCGTTATCAGTGGCTTTATAATTTTTTGAACCAACATCCCCAAGCCATTCGGGTTGCGCCCGATAATATCTGCGGATTTGTTCACGGTAAGGCAGGAGTGATTGAAAAAGCCGATGGGACAAAGATCGGGTTTATCGGTTCCATGAACGAGACTAGGCACTGGTATCGTCTAGCTAGAAGCTAGAAACGTTGCAATACGGGAGGTTCAAGAAATCAGGCGAATTTGGAGTAAGTCCTCCCAAGTTAACCCTTTTTCAATTATACCGAGAGCTACAGCAGGAACTTCTCTAGTAGTAAAATGGCTACGAACAAAGTTATGAACCATCCAGAAAATATCTAGGACTCGCTGTAATCCCACAACAGATTTAGCATAAGTATTTGTACGACGACGAAAGGCGGCTAAATAGCGTCGGATAGCACTATTAAATGCCTCAACGTGGTTGGCATGGACGTCCTTTTCTTCTGGTTTTTCTGTTGTCTCTGGATGTTCTGGTTTCGGAGTTTCTACTTTCTTGAGTTTACCCTCAGAATCTCGACGTTTACTACTCTTATTTTTTAGTCTTACTACAAAACCCTTCGGTAATACTTTGGTGGGACGACCTCGCTTTCCAGTCCTTAATACTTCGTGACAAATATTAAATAGCAGTTGACTATATCGCTTTTCTCCATCTGTAAATAACTGGAGAGATTCTGCACTCCTTTCAAATAATTCCGCTACCGTCATCATTGCTTCTAGAAATAATTTCTGCTCTTTTCGACCACATTTTAAATGCCAAATAAAGCGGCTAGCCCTGTCCATGAGCACGATTGTCCATCCCTCAGAGGCACTTGCTTCTTTATTTTTTCCAACTTTTGTGTATAGTTCATCCCCTTCTATTACTAATTTAACAAATTCATTCACTAAGGCGTATAAAAATAATGTCTCTTGTAATCCTGATAATTTCTTTTCCCAATTCAATATTGTTGTTTTCGCGTAGCCAAATACTCGGGCTGCTGCATTTAATCCTATTCCTTCCATTCTGGCTTTTAATACTTTTACAATTTCACTTAATGGGGTTTCTAAGCCAGCGATTACGCTACCATAAGTCTCAGCAAAACAAGAACTACATTCTTGACAAATGAACATTTTACGTTCCCCGTTACCTTTCGTTTGATAATAAGAATGTATTTTTACGTTTTCACTATAGCAATGAGGACAGTTTTTCTTGAATAAGGCATCCTCTTTCTCTTGGCACAAGCCAACATCATGGGTGCATCCCACTTAAGATAATACATTGACACTCAAAAGAGGAGAGTGATTGAGATAAGCACATCGTAGCCGAAGAATACGAGAAACATTATGAAGATGCCAACGTGCTCCCGACAATTTAACCCTAGCTCCCACCTGTTTAATCTTAGACTCCACATCACCAGAACCAATCACAATACCAAGCTGTTGATAGTATTGGTAATCAGGGATACGCTGATAATGCTTCGTCAAATAGGCTTGAAAATTCTTTGCCCTCTTGCTTTTGACTCCATCAAACGCATCTATTGCCTTGTTCACAAAACCCCGCCACAGTAAATGCTCCACTGCTTCTAGCCGTTTGAGAGAGCCACCCACTTTGAACAGATTCTCCTTGAGATGATACCAATCCAACACCTCTCGTCGTATCAGCCACGATTGAGTGGCGAAACTCTCTACCGCATTCCAGATTGCGGGATGACCATCTCCCAAAAAGGTCACTATTGGGGACAAAGGTTGAACATTGCTCCAATTCTTTAAGCCCTCTGGGTCTTGGAAAAAGGCTTCACAGACATTGCCATGAAGACTCACCAGTTTATAATCTCGCCACTGTCCCCCTTCCTTCTCCTCGCCCCGCAGACAAATCTTTCCCCCATCTATACTGACCCCCGCACTCTCTGACTGAGCTTGAGCTAAGGGCAGTTCTGTCCGTTCTACCAAGCGATGTAAACTGCTATGTCCTACTTTTATCCCCATCAACTCCTCTATATCTTCTTCTGCTTGTTGGTAGGATGTTTTCGCACTGGCTCTTAGACAGCATTTCTCTAAACCTGGACTTAAGACGATTTTTGGCGACACCTTTAGTTTTCTGGCTTGTTTTTGGCTTATTTCCACTTCTCCGACTAGGGTTTTGATTTTTCGCTTGTTTCCAGACCGTTTTTTTCCCCCTTCTGAAAAAAAAACTCCCCCATTGTTGGCCCCACAATTTCTAACATCTGGGTTCTGACTTCTACTTCGATGCTTCCAAAGTCCTTCTGTTTCTCTGGTTCCGTATATTTGCGCAGGATACGGGCTGATTCGGTGAGATGCTGTTTTAACAGTGCTTTTTCTTCTGGGGGAATCGGTAACATACTTTTTTCGCTCATCAGTTTTTTTCCATTTTACCCCAGATTCTATGTACTACTTTATCCGGGATGTACCCAACATCATTCAGGATTTCCATAGAGCTTTTCTTTAATATTGACATTGTTTTCTGTTTCCTTCTTCTTTGATATAATGACAATAATAATAGTATAATAAAAACGGGCCGATGTCTAGTCTTAAACTATTTTTCTATTTTCTCAAAGCCTTACACCATAACTTTTTCCAACTTTGATCAGACGATACCAGTTCCCGAGACTAAGGCGGGCTGGCAGGAACATTATGAAATTGTTTGGCTAGATGAAAGTCCTGAAGGCGTGGATTGGATACAACCCACATTCCGCAGGTTGTCGAAGAGGAGCACTAGTTCACGCGAGCTAGTATCGGTACTTGTGCATTGATTTCGGGCAAGGATAAAAAATGTCAATAAAGTTCTAAAATGGAGTCTTGTCTTAGATAGAATCAACAGTAAAAATGAATAACCTAAATATTAAAGACCTCGACCACTTAGGAATCGTAGCGGGAATTATAGATGAAATGGGTTTAGTAGAAATTATCGATGAGGAAGTGGGAACTCATCCTCAAGAAAAGCTCAGTGTAGGTACAATAGTAAAAGCAATGATATTAAACTGCTGGCTCTCCCCTTGTCTGTGTGTAATGTTATGTTAAGAGTTAAAGCAAGCTAACAATTTAAGCCGTAGATGCTCAAAATTAGCAAATCCATAACTTTTCCTTTTTATTAATTTAATTTTTGTATTCATCCCTTCCGTTAATCCATTAGTTGTATGGTTTTCAAAATAATTGCATATACCTGTCAAATGAGTTTTCAGCATACCCACACTTTTTTTATAGAATAGGCTCGCTGTTCTCATCCATTTTTCAAATTTTCTCCTTGCACCATTTGTCGTTCTTGAATGCTCATAAATATCTCTAATCTCTTCCTTCATTTCATACGCTATTCCTAAACAAGGATACATTTTCAATATCTCTTCTAACTCTTCTCTTTTTTCTTCTTTTAACTCTTCTTTATTTTTCCATAATAGGTATGTTAAACCCTTTTTATGGATATTCATTTTCTTTCTCAATTTATTCAATTCTTCATTTATATTTTTCATTACATGAAATCTATCATAGACGATTTTAGCATTTACAAATAACTCCTTTATTGCTGACGTAAATCCCTCCCACATATCCACACTTACTTCCTTTACATTCTCTCTAACCCTTGCTGGCTGCACCTTTAGGGCTTCTATTATCTCTTCTTTTTTGTGTCCTTTTATTACTTCTAACAATTCCTTTTTATTTATATCTATCACTGTTGTAATAAAGTCTTTTTTTCCTTTTCTATTACTAAATTCGTCTAAACTTATCTTTTCTGGTAATTCCCATTCCTTCTTTTCTGCCTGCTTTGCATACTCTTCAAATATTGATTCCAATGTTCCCCAACTTATTTCTTCTTCTTGCCTTACCTCTTCTACATTTTTCTTTTTTACTTGCTCATAAATCTTTTCTTCATAACGAATTGTATAATGTTTTCTTAGCCGCATAAAGTCCAGTTTTTCTGTTATGTATTTCTGACATTTTTCACAATGGAACTGGCGGCGGGGCACTTCCAGATATACTTTCTTTCCCAATAGGGATAAATCCCGAACCAAATTATATTCTATTTGATTTATATCTTCCAATTCTTTATGACAATTTGGACATTCCATTACTTCGTTTTTCATTTTTAATTTTAAGAACAAAGCACCATCTATTTCTCGATAGTTTACGACTGTTACCTTTGGCAAACCTAGTAGCTCATCCAAGTTTATCCACATACTCCACCTCCTACTGTGGTATTACTATTATACACTTTCCACACAGTTGGGGGAAGAGCCAACTGCTTAGGATGTATTAATGCTCCGTTATATTTGTTGAGTGAATTTTTTAAAGGAAAAGCATTAGAACACCTATTAGGAGAAGGAATAAAAGCAGAAGATTTAAATGATGACAAGCTAGGAAGGTCATTGGATAAGGTATTTGGAGTGGGGGTAAAAAACCGGTTCACGAAAATAGTCCTAAAAGCGGCAGCAATCTTTGGAATAGAACAAAAGTCAAAGCATTTAGACTCAACCTCAATGTCTGTACAAGGGAAGTATAAGGAAAGGATAGAAGATGAGGAAGACGAGCAGACAAAAGCCATAAAAATAAAATTTGGTTATTCCAGAGATAAACGACCAGACCTAAAACAGTTTATGTTAAATATGATATGTAGTGGAGATGGTGGTGTCCCTCTCTTTATGCAATTAGGAGATGGCAATGAATCGGATAAAAAGGTGTTTCCCCAGATAATCAAAGACTGTCAAGAAACGTTGAATATGGAAGGTTTATCGGTGATTGATGGAGCTTTTTATACGGCGGAAAATGTGGGCATGGCGAGGTCAATTCAATGGTTAAGTCGTGTCCCTCTGAAAGAAGCCACTGAGACTTTGGCAAATATATCAGAAGACCAATGGCAGCAGGGTGAACAGGACGGTTATCGTTGGCAAGTGAGGGCTTCGGAATATGGGGGTGAACAGCAACGATGGCTTGTGGTCGAAAGTGCTCAACGTCTCCAGTCCGATAATAAAGCTATAAGTCAAAAAATTGAGAAAGCCGATAAAGTTGTCAAAAAAGAATGGCAGAAACCAGCAATTCCAAATTCAAATGGTATAAATAGAGACAGAAAAACTTTGACCTATAGGAAGTTATGAATAAAGAGAAAAGTGTCTACTGATTTTGCAGAGAGAAAGATGGAAGTAAACGACCTAAGTTTTGACGGAATCGTTCACTGTTTAAACGAGGTCATTGGGAAGATAGATGACCCCCGTTCGGTTAGTAATGCAACGAAATATAGTCTAAGAGAGGCGATACTGGGGGCATTTGCCGCCTTTTTTATGCAAAATGAGTCATTTTTAGAGTACCAACGTCAGCTTAACAGCCGTTGTGGGCGAGATAATGCTCAGAGCTTGTTTGGACTAGAAAAAATACCAACAGTAGAACAGATTCGCAACATTGTGGATGGGGTAGCAGCGAGTAGTCTATTCCCTTTGTTTGGGTTAATTTACCAAGCATTGAGGAGCATGGGATTCTTGAAAGCCTATGAAATATTGAGGGGAAATCTTCTAGTAGCAATGGATGGGACAAATTACTACAGTTCGGAAAAAGTAAATTGTCCATGCTGTTCAACCAAAACGTCAAAACAGGGAAAAGTCACCTACTTCCATCAGGCATTATTGCCCGTGATTGTTTCCCCAGACCATGAATCAGTTTTTTCCTTACCCCCTGAATTTATTACCCCTCAAGACGGTTCTGAAAAGCAAGATTGTGAGCAAAATGCGGCGAAACGTTGGATAAGTAACCATGCTAGTTTGTTTGCGGGACAGAAGATAACTCTGCTAGGGGATGACTTGTACAGCATTGGTGTCAACTTAAGCCAAAATGCCTACTCACAAAAGATTAGCCTAAAAGCAGGCGGAAGTAAGAGTAGGCTGAAAAAAAGGTTAGTATATAAAAAAGTGAGCAAAAAACAAATGGCAAGACAACATCCTCGGAGAAAAGGAAACCCAGACTTACGTCGTAAGACAAATCAGCCAGGGGTAGAAATCCCTGAAATAACAAAAGAGTTGTTTGAATTACTAGAACCCACAATGTTTACACCATTAAAATATTTACAGGGAACTCATGAGAAAATGATGAGAGATAGGGTATTAAATTTACCAGTAATGGTGGCATTAGTGTTAAGTATAGTGTATCGTCAAATAGCGGGTATAAGTGAAGCGGTAAGACTGTTAGAGGGGGTGTGACCTTTAGTTGATGAAGGAAAAGAAAAGTGTTAACATGAGATGAAAAGTGACAAAGAGGAAACAATGATGACAGCAAAACTAATTAATGTAGAGGGTTCAAAGATAAAAATAGAACTAACATTAGAACTCAGTCGTTCAATGTTGGATACAGAAATAAATATTCAAAAAGGCTTAAACGAAGTAGGTTGCATCGCCAGCAAAGAAGCCTTGAAATATTTAGATACAGATGGTTCACCCTTAAAAATCGGTGAAGAAATCTGGAAGAGTAAGGGAGAGCAACCGAAAGAATATCAAACACCTTATGGTGAGGTTATAGTGAATCGTCATGTATATCAGCGTTCACCTTTGAGGAAAAACGTATTGCCCCTTAGAAAGAGAAGCAAGGATAATCATAACATCAACGCCATTATTGGCAAAACAGGTATCCTCAAAAATGTCAGGGATGGCAGGCAAAGAGGTGAAAAATGATTTATTAGAAAATCATGGTAGAAAAGTA
Source organism: Woronichinia naegeliana WA131 (assembly GCA_025370055.1). Classification (NCBI taxonomy): domain Bacteria; kingdom Bacillati; phylum Cyanobacteriota; class Cyanophyceae; order Synechococcales; family Coelosphaeriaceae; genus Woronichinia; species Woronichinia naegeliana. The sequence continues at coordinate 6,438,407 of CP073041.1, forward strand.
GCGCTATCCTATATCCAAAGATTGAGTGAAGCAGTAGGAAGTGTGGTACAGGCAAAAGAAGAAGCGTGGAGTTATGCCCCGCCCAAGGAGGATAGCCAAATTGCAACAGTGGGAATAGGATTAGATGGAACCTGTATGCTGATGTGTGAGGATGGCTACCGTGAAGCAATGGTGGGAACCGTTTCCCTATACGATAGTGAAGGCGAACGTCAACATACAATCTATCTAGGTGCGGCACCAGAGTATGGAAAAAAGAGTTTTCTAGAAAGATTAGAAAGAGAAATTGAGCGAGCGAAAAACCGTTATCCAGAGGCAACATTGGTCGGGATAGCAGACGGGGCAGAATCAAATTGGAAGTTTTTAGAAAAGCAAACGGAAGAACAGATATTAGATTTCTATCATGCCTCTGGTTACTTAGGTGCCTTGGCAGAAGCGTTGCATCCGAATACCGTGTCAAAACAAAAAGAATGGTTGACTGAAAATTGTCGAGAACTCAAGCATGAAAAAGGAAAAGCAGGAGAACTGCTAAATCTGATGAAAGAAGTCAAAGAAGAAAAAAGTCATTCTAAGAATCTTACCGAGAAACTACAAGCGGCGATTACTTATTACGAGAATCATCAGCATCAAATGGATTATGCTGAATACATAGAGAAAAAGTATCCGATTGGTTCAGGTGTTACGGAAGCAGCTTGTAAGACGTTGGTCAAACAACGATTATGTTGTTCAGGGATGCGATGGAAGGAAAAAGGAGCAGGAATTATTTTGAGCCTACGAGCTTTGGTATTGACGAAGGAACGATGGAGTCAATTTTGGGCAAAACTTGATCAATATGGGTTCCCTGTAGAACCCTGATTACAACAGCTTTTATCAACTAAAGGTCGCACCCGTTAGAGGAAGAGGGATTGCTATGGGTAGCATCATTAAAAGTAAGCAAACAGGCAGTATCAAAAAGAATGATGAATGTGCCAGCCGAAATATTTGCAATATTACTAAAAGAAGTGTTAGAAAAAGCAGCCGAAAAAGGGAAGAAGCTCCAAGTAGGAGAAAAATGGGAAAAAATAAGAGAAAAGTTTAGTGCAGTGTGGATAGCAGATGGCTCAACGCTAGAGCAGATAAGGAAAAATATGAAAATAAGTAAAGAAGAAAAGAGTAAATTGGGGGGTAAAATAATGATGGTAGTGGAAGCCTTTACCCAAAGACCCGTTACTTTATGGTACACAGAAAATGATAAATCAAATGATAAAATATGGTGTGAAGAATTGGCAGCTAAATTACCAGAAAATGGTTTAATTCTCGTAGATATGGGATTTTTTAGCTTTGTGTGGTTTGATTTGTTAACAGAAGCTAAAAAGTTTTTTCTAACCAGATTTAGAGCGGGTACATCTTACAAAACCAAACAAGTATTGTCTCAAGGTAGTCATTACAGAGATGAGATTATCATTATGGGAAATTACCGTTCTAATCCTTGCAAGCATCCGGTGAGATTAGTCTCAGTATTATGGGGAACAATCTGGTATCAGTATTTAACAAATGTGTTGTCTCCCGAACAACTGTCCGCCGAAGAGGTCTGTGATTTATATCGAAGACGATGGACAATCGAAGAAGCCTTTTTATTAACGAAAAGACTTTTAGGACTAGCCTATTTATGGGTAGGGAATAAGAATGGTGTCCAAATCCAGATTATTTGCACTTTGATTTTCTATACGGTCTTAAATCAATTGGTAGGGGAAGTGGCGATTGCTCTCAATCAACCGAAAGAAAAAATCTCAGTAGAGATGGTGTTTCGGAGTCTATACTATACTTCAAACGTTCATAATCTGAGATTTATCAAAGCGTTGAAATCGTAAGGTGAGCAAAGAATCAAGCTCCTCCTTATATTTTACGTTAGCATCTTCAAGACATCCTGAAATTGCTGCAGAAAACTGCGTAAAATCTTCATAATATTTTGCGTATAAACACTTCTTCTTCACAAACTTCCACAGTCTTTCAATTAAATTCAAGTTAGGAGAATAAGGAGGTGAGTACAGTAACTCTATTCCTAATGATTCTGCCAACTCCTGCACAATTCGGCATTTTTGATAACGAGCATTGTCTAATACCAACGTAATCGGTATTAATAGTCCTAATTCTGCTATCTTTTCTAGGAGTTCACAAACCTGAGTTCCCGTAATATAAGAACTGTTCGTTACCATAATTACTTCATGGGTAATTGCATTTAATGCTCCTAACACATTAAAACGTTTTCTCCCTGATGGTGACTTAATAAAAATCCTCTTGAAGCACCATATAAAATTTACAAATGCTCCCATTACAAAATGAGAGGCATCTACAAAGAAAACTGCCCTTTTTCCTGCTTTTGCCTCTTCTAGCCTTGGTTCTAGCTCTTTTTCTCTATAGCTATCCTGAGCTTCTACATCTGCTTTTGATGGAATTGTTCCCACCTTTAGACACCTCATTCCTATTGACTTTAAAAATTTTCTGACTTGCGTTGGACTTCTTTTTATTCCCGTTAATTCTTCTATTCTTTTTACTGCTTCATTTATTGTTGCTGGTGGATTTGACTCAAAATATGCCTCAATTTTCCCTTGATGCTCTGTTAACTCGCTTTTCGGGCGATTAAATTTTATTTCTTTTAGTTTTTCTATCCCGCCCTCTTGATAATCACGGATATAGCTTGTCACCGTATTTACTGAAACTCCTGCGAATTGAGCAATTTTTTGATGAGATAATCCCTGACTTTTTAACCATAAAACTTCCATCTTTAGCTGTACTCTAGGATGCGGGTGATTAAACCGACCGTAAGACAACAGTCTTTTGTCTTCTTCCGTAAATTCTAACTTAATCATTTCTCAGCCTCTTGACTACTTTTTCTATTTTTACTATATTATCTCTTATTTTTAAAATTCGCAACTTGTGACCGTGTTCAGTATATGTAGGGCTTGCTGAAAAAAGCTGAAACCTTTACGGAGAAAAATAGTAGGCGAATTAAGAACCGCTAGAATGCACGAAAATAGGGTAGAATGCCTCAAAACCATTGCATTAAGAAGAGAGAAAGCAGATGTACCGAAAGCAACAGTACTCAATTGAAACACCAGAAAACTTGAAAAATCTGTTCGGCGGGCAGTTAGACGAAGAAAATCGTTGGATAGAAATGTCAAAAATGATTCCCTGGGAAGAATATGAGGAAGAATATGCAAAAAACTTCACAGAAAAAAAAGGAGCCCCAGCCAAATCATTTAGAATGGCATTAGGAGCATTAATTATCAAAGAAATTTCAGGAAAAAGTGACAGAGAAACAGTAGAACAAATAAAAGAGAACCCTTATTTACAGTACTTTATAGGAATGGAAAGCTATAGTAGCAAAGAAGCATTTAATGCGTCAATGATGGTTCATTTTCGTAAAAAAATAGGAATGGAATTAATAAATAAATAAAATTAATAAAGAAATAGAAAAAAAAGCGACGGGTGTAGCGTCAGAAAAAAAAGAAAATGAAGGAAAGTTATTGTTAGATGCGACTTGTACACCAGCAGATATAAAATATCCAACGGATATAGGAATATTGAATGATGCCAGAGAAAAAACAGAAAAAATAATAGATAAGCTGTATGAAGAAATAAAAGAGAGAAGGAAAGAAAAGCCGAGGACTTATAGGGAAGTGGCAAGAAAAGAGTACTTAGCCATAGCAAAAAAACGTCGTGTGTCAAAAAAAGAAAGAAGAAAAGGAACAAAAAAACAACTAGGATATATAAAAAGAAACTTGTCTGATATAGAAAAAATGATAGAAGAGGGAGCAAAGTTAGAAAAACTAACGAAAAAAGAGCAAGAAGAGCTTGTAACGATAGGAAAAGTGTATGAGCAACAGTTAGAAATGTATGAAAAAAAGACAAATAAAGTAGAAAACAGAATTGTGAGTGTAAGCCAACCTCACGTGCGTCCAATAGTGCGTGGAAAAGCGGGAAAAGCAGTAGAGTTTGGGGCTAAAATATCGGCAAGTAATGTGAATGGCTTTGTCTTCTTAGACAAATTAAGTTGGGATAATTACAACGAATCGGGAGATTTACAAGCGCGAATAGAAGAATATAAAAGGGAAACAGGATGTTATCCGGAATCGGTTCATGTGGATAAAATCTATCGAACAAAAGCGAATCGAGCTTATTGTAAAGAAAGGGATATAAGAATGAGTGGTCCCCGATTGGGAAGACCGCCGAAAGAGGTGAGCAAAGAAAAAAAGAAAGAGGCACGCTCAGATGAAAGAGTGCGTAATGCCATTGAGGGTAAATTCGGACAGGGAAAGAGGAAATTTAGTCTTGGTCGAGTGATGGCCAAACTACCTGAGACCTCGGAAACGGTAATTGCGATGAACTTTTTGGTAATGAATCTTTCTACTCTACTTCAGAAGACAAAAAAGAAAACAAAAAGTAAAAAGTTGTAGAGTCGTTTTTCTTGTGAAAAATGGTGTTAATTTTCCTCTCTTTTGTGAGGAGTGATTTGTGTTGACCTTTTTAGACAGAAAGGAACAATAGATTAAACAAAATCTGTATTTTGATTTGTTTCCATAAGGATAAGTTATCTATGCTTTTTCAGTCCATACTTCCCTAACCCACATTTCTTTCGTTTTTTGACTTTTTCAGCAAGCCCTATGTAGCGAAGGCTATTGCTAGAGGAGAAAAGCCTGATACAGTAACCTATCTGGCTGAACGTGCTAAGTTATTTGGTTTGGTCAAAGCTGAGAGAAAGCGACATCGAGAAAAGGCCGCTCTCAATCAACAAATTTGGGAACCCATTCAGCAATTCCAAATTCAAATGGTATAAATAGAGACAGAAAAACTTTGACCTATAGGAAGTTATGAATAAAGAGAAAAGTGTCTACTGATTTTGCAGAGAGAAAGATGGAAGTAAACGACCAGCAATTCCAAATTCAGAATGTAGTCAAAGATACAAAAGGCTCGATGTATTTACTGGCAAGGGTTTTGCTATGAAAATTGCCAATTAATCAACTAGGAAGAATTCGAGACAGCGAGAGAAACTGAGTCATCAAGCATAAAATCTAAAAGATGATGCCAGCTTTCAAAGAACAGATATTTGGTCAAAGAGAGAATATCTTGAAAGAATCCCTTACGAGTGCCGCGTTGGACGCGAATTCTCTGGTAACGTTCATCAACCAAACCTAAAACCGTGTGCAAGAGAAAAGCCAGCAAATTCAGGGTAAGCAAAACAGAGGCGAGGTGTTGTTTACCATGCCCAAAATTATGCTCTAAGTGATAGCCTCGATTTTTGAGAATATTGTGATTCTCGTTCTCAGTACGCCAACGAGTCCGTCCAGCACGACAGACATCAAGAACGATGTGAGGGGTGAGAAAATGATTGGTAATCCAACTATTGTGATAAAGAAGTTGAGCATCGGATTCGCGGTGGATTTTTAGCTCACACCAGTTAACCAACAAAGCAGGCTGTTGGTCTCGCAGGGGAATCTGATTGAGATAACGGCAGTGCCAAATCTCGAAATACTTCCCATTCCAACGTCGGTGTTGAGTGGTTTTGACTTCTCCATTAGCTTCTAAATAGTTTAACCATTCATAGAGTGTGGGATGAGAAGTCGGTAAACAGACGAAGATAAAGTTGAAATCGTGGTCGAGACAGTGCTGACAAGTGGGCTGACGACTGTACAAGTCATCCCCTAGCAGAGTTATCTTCTGTCCCGCAAACAGACTAGCATGGTTACTTATCCAACGTTTCGCCGCATTTTGCTCACAATCTTGCTTTTCAGAACCGTCTTGAGGGGTAATAAATTCAGGGGGTAAGGAAAAAACTGATTCATGGTCTGGGGAAACAATCACGGGCAATAATGCCTGATGGAAGTAGGTGACTTTTCCCTGTTTTGACGTTTTGGTTGAACAGCATGGACAATTTACTTTTTCCGAACTGTAGTAATTTGTCCCATCCATTGCTACTAGAAGATTTCCCCTCAATATTTCATAGGCTTTCAAGAATCCCATGCTCCTCAATGCTTGGTAAATTAACCCAAACAAAGGGAATAGACTACTCGCTGCTACCCCATCCACAATGTTGCGAATCTGTTCTACTGTTGGTATTTTTTCTAGTCCAAACAAGCTCGGAACTGGTATCGTCTGATCAAAGTTGGAAAAAGTTATGGTGTAAGGCTTTGAGAAAATAGAAAAATAGTTTAAGACTAGACATCGGCCCGTTTTTATTATACTATTATTATTGTCATTATATCAAAGAAGAAGGAAACAGAAAACAATGTCAATATTAAAGAAAAGCTCTATGGAAATCCTGAATGATGTTGGCTTGTGCCAAGAGAAAGAGGATGCCTTATTCAAGAAAAACTGTCCTCATTGCTATAGTGAAAACGTAAAAATACATTCTTATTATCAAACGAAAGGTAACGGGGAACTTAAAACCCATATCCCGTACTAATTTTGAAAAAATAAAAATAGATTCAAAAATAGCAACAGAATAGTTAAAATAAAAAAGCTAACAAACCGAGGAGAAAATGACCCAATTAAACGTTAAAAATCTCGACCATTTAGGAATAATCGCGGCCGTAGTTGATGAACCTGACTTTTCCCGTTAAGTCCAAAATCCAGCAATGCAAACTTCTAGAGGCTTTATCTGGCAAGGGTTTGAGTAATGATTCTCTTGACAGGAAAAAAATATTCTGAAGCCATCATCCCGCTTATCGTTCAAATTTCAAAAACAAAGGATGAAGGGAGTATGAGACTGTAAAATGGAGAAAATCTTAAAGGGCAGGTCAAAAAATGTTGGAATGGTGGACAAAAAACTTTGCCAGTTGTGAATTGGGAGACGAGAGGCTAAACAATCGTGCCTTCTCGATTGGGAAAAAGTTAAGTGAGGGGTTTGGAAAAGCCTTATCAGAAGTGTTTAAGGGAGGAAACGAGTTAAAGAGGGCCTATGAATTTTTGGGAATCCGAAAACAGACTTTGTCAAGATAATAGAGCCGCACTGTGAAATGACAACTGCCGCCGTAGAAGAATATAAGATAATGCTATCAGTCGGAGATACGACCTTCTTAGATTATCGCAATATCAAGGAAAAAAGGGAAGGGTATGGGCCGACTGGAAAAGGAGGGAATGGATTAATACTGCATAGTGCTTTAGCAATTGAGCCAGAAAAAGGACAAGTATTAGGTTTATTATGGCAAAAACTGTGGAATAGGGAGGTAAAAGAAAAGCCCCCAACAGATGAAACGGCGAAGCAGAAAAAAGAAAGACAGAAAGAACAAAGAAAAGCAGCTCGTCAAAGACCATTTGAGGAAAAAGAATCCTACAAATGGGTAGAGGCTCTAAACACCTGTGAGAAACAGGTAGAAAGTTCAACGAGGGTAATTCATGTATTTGACAGAGAAGGAGATGTTTCAGAAGTCTTTGACTCAGTGCGTCAACTCAAGCATACAGGAGTGCTGGTCAGAGCGTCTCATAATCGTAGTTTAGACAAAAATAGTGAACGACTTTGGCAACATTTGGAATCAGAACCGATTCGTTTTCATCAAGAAATCGAGATTCCGAGTACAGGAAAAAGAAAAGCACGGAAGGTTAAGCTTGCCGTCCGATTTTGCTCAGTTAATCTACGAACTCCCTATCGTTTTGATAATCGTGACCCGTTGAATGTCTATGCTGTTTATGCGACAGAAATCGATTGTCCCGAAGGCGAAACTCCTTTATCTTGGATGCTTCTGACTACAGAAGTTGTTGAGACTATTGAGATGGCTGTCACTATTCTTCGTTGGTACACCTACCGATGGCGGGTTGAAGAATTTCATAAAGTCCTTAAGTCTGGTTGTCAGAGTGAGCGTTATCGACTTGCCTCTGATGGAATGAAAACTCTTTTGGGTTTTTTAAGTGTCATTGCTGTTGAACTTTTACACGTTACTTATCTTCATCGTACCCAGCCCGATGCTCTCGCGATTGAAATTCTTAATCCTCTTCAACTTCAGGTGTTAAAAGCAGCCGCCTCTCAAAAACTTCCCCCTATTTTGACTGTTGCTTGGGCTGTCGAGTCTGTTGCTTTTCTTGGTGGTTATCTTGAACATCGTCGTAAAACTCCTCTCGGTATCCAAGTCCTTTGGCGCGGTTGGTTGAAGTTGCATGACCTTTGCCAAGGCTGGCAGCTTGCAATCCGCACTTAACGGGAAAAGTCAGGTTGTAACACAAAGGTCAGCCATTTTTGTCACCAGGCTCGTCTTCACCTTTTTTTTGCCTTTTCCCTCCCCCTTCTCGGTTGCTTTGGACTTGATGCCATCGTCTAGCCGCAACACTAAGGGCAAGGCAAAGCAGGCTTTCCCTACTCCCACCAAAATACTCAAGGCATTGAAGTAATGACCCCTTATCCACTCTGGCTTGGACACATCTTCCGATTCTTGGTGTAGTCGTTTTACACCTGGCATCTTGCGTCCTTCTTTCCCCACTTTGATGCCATCACCCACATACACCCGTTTCCCTTTAATTCTGTATAGACTTTCATGCTGACTTAGCCACTTTGACCATTGTAAAGTTAGTCCTTCGACCCTAAACGCCTTGGAATCAAACCAATGTAGAGCCTGATTGTAGTAGCTCTCTGTTCAGCCAATGGCATTGACATAGCTAGTTATTGCGCTGGGTTGGCTGTTGAGCACTACTCCCCAGACTAACAGGATAAACCATTGGAACGTTGCTTCTCGGCTAAAGGCTGGACGGAGATTATTGAGGATTTGCTCTAGTCGCTGACATAGTTGCATAATTGATAGATAGCACTGGCTATCGATTTTCTTATATCAGCCAGTTTCGGACATAACGGCACTCTTTTGTATCGGATGTCCGATTTTCTTTTCTCCACTTACACGCCTCGAGAACTTCCCACTGTCCAGCTTCAGAAGACAAAAAGTAAAAAGTTGTAGAGTCGTTTTTCTTGTGAAAAATGGTGTTAATTTTCCTCTCTTTTGTGAGGAGTGATTTGTGTTGACCTTTTTAGACAGAAAGGAACAATAGATTAAACAAAATCTGTATTTTGATTTGTTTCCATAAGGATAAGTTATCTATGCTTTTTCAGTCCATACTTCCCTAACCCACATTTCTTTCGTTTTTTGACTTTTTCAGCAAGCCCTAAATATCTGTCTTAGCTTTTCTTTTAGGCGATACGTACTCCCCAGCTCCTCATAATTTTTGAGGATATCATCCATTTTTTTCACCTCTTCTTCTTCCAAGTCTTCCCGATTTTTCAGTAAGACATATTTGCTATTTTTAAGTATTTCTAACTGGCTTTTTAATTCCTGTTTCTTCTTTTTGTTTTTTGCTTTTTTGATCCTTAATTCCATTTCTCTTTTCGCACTTCTTCTCGCTTTATCTAACTCCTCATTAATCTGCTTCATTACATGAAATCTATCCACCACTACCTCCGCTTCTGGCATCATTTCTTCCGCCACTTTTTGATAGGGTCTCCACATATCTATACTTACCTCCTCAATACCTAAAAGCACTTCTTCCCCCCATTCTTTCATGTATTTTATCAATTCTTCCTTGTTTCGCTTTTCTAATATCCCTAACAGCTCCCCCGTTTCTATATTTACTAATACTGCACAATAATTCTGCTTACCTTTTTCTAACGCTATTTCATCTATCCCTAACTTTTTCAGCCCTACTGGCTTCCCCTTTTTTAGTTCTTCTCCTTTGTCTTTTAGCATTGTTTGAATTTCTTGCTCACTCACTTCATTATTGAGCGCTGTATTTTTTATGTCACTATTGATGACTTCTTTGATAATCTTCTCTACCATTCTATTGGTAAATTTTCTGTTTTTCTTCACATAGCTTAATTCTTCGACAAATTTATGACCGCACTTTTGACATCTCATTTGACGACGATTAATATTTAAATGAACCATTTTACCCATCATCGGTAAATCTCTAATCAACTGGCTATCATTTCTATTTACTCTACCCGTTTTGCTTTGACATTTAGGGCATTCTACTATTGGACATTTATTCTCCACTGAAATGACTAGACCGAACTCAGGTATGAATCCAAAATTGATGACTTTTACATCATCTAAGTCTAAACATTTAGTTAAAAGGCTTAATTCACTATTAGAAGGCATAGGTTAACTTTATTAAAATACAATGATAACTGAAAGGCAATAAAATGCTTTTGGAGAAAATCCAAAACTTTATATTATGCTTTAAAACCATTTCTGAGAAAGGATTACAGCAATTATAGCATAAACTTCCCATGAACTTTATTGAAGTTTTATAATCTAGTTTTACCTCATAAGTTCGGTAGAGCCTAATTTTTCCAGATACTTTCTTCGCCTACGCTCGTTCGTATTCTTACTGTTCCGCCATCTATGCTTAGACTTTCTATTTTCCCTTTACCTTGAGCTTCTTGAAATTCATACCCTAATGCTAATCGGTGTTGACTGCTTTTTGAGATGGACATTCCCGTCGTCATCTTGATTGTTTTTTCTCCTCTCTCAAATGACTCACAGGCTACAATATTTAAGCAGCATTTTTCTAAATAAGGACTCACTTGTTTATTTTTTTCTAACCCTAGCTTTTTCGCCTGTTTTTCTGTAATTTTTACTTTTCCGATAATACTGTCCACTGTTCTTTCTCTTCCTGCTTTTGTTCCTGTTGCTGTTTCACAAAAAAAACGGCCAATAGCTGGACTTACGACCGTCAACATTTGCTCTCGTACCGCTAGTTCTATACTTTCAAAGCTTTTCAAGTCTTCTTTTTGCGTATTTCTGACCATGATTTCTGCGATAGCTTTGAGATGGTCGTCTAATTTTTGCTTATCTTCAACGTTCATTTTTTGTACTCTAATTTTTATAACTTTTTAGATTATCCCCTTTTCCCTTCTTTGTAACTAAGCATTTATACTTACTGCAAATTTGGGATGCTCCCGTTTTTCTTGTGAAAAATGGTGTTAATTTTCCTCTCTTTTGTGAGGAGTGATTTGTGTTGACCTTTTTAGACAGAAAGGAACAATAGATTAAACAAAATCTGTATTTTGATTTGTTTCCATAAGGATAAGTTATCTATGCTTTTTCAGTCCATACTTCCCTAACCCACATTTCTTTCGTTTTTTGACTTTTTCAGCAAGCCCTAAGTAAGGATAAATTTGATGCTCAGGGTTTCGCAACGTTGTTCTTTTCTTGGGGTAAATTGCTTGTATTCCCATTTGATTCATCAATCGTATTACTCTTTTTCGATTTACCTCATAACCTAATGTGTTGAGGTATACTGTCATCTTTCTGCTCCCATAAAATGGTGTTTTCATATATTGTTCATCCAACAGTCTCAATAGTGTCAATTCTTCGGAACTAATTTCCTTTGGTTCGTAATAATAACTCGAACGATTTATTCCTAATAATTCACATTGACGTTGAATGCACAATTCAGAATGTTTGGGGGCTACCAAGGTTTTTCGGTCGGTAGCCCCAATTGTACCGACCTGTCCACTAAAAAATCTCGCTCGACTTTTAGCTTTCCTATTTGCCGATATAGCTCATTTATCTGAGTTTCAGCATTTTCTTTGATTTCTTTTCCTTGGTTTTCTGTTTCAAAGATTTGACTAGCTTCGTCTAATACTTTTCGTTTCCATCCATTAATCATTGTTGGATGAATTTCATATTGACTGGCTAATTCAGATACCGTTTTCTCTCCTCGAATTGCTTCTAAGGCGACTTTGGCTTTGAACTGGGCTCCATACTGTTTTTTCTTGTTGCTCATAGCTCTCCTGATTTCGATTTAGAGCTTACACTACTGTCCAGTTTTGGGGGGCCACCTCAGTCCCGCAAACAAACTAGCATGGTTACTTATCCAAGGTTTCGCCGCATTTTGCTCACAATCTTGCTTTTCAGACCCGTCTTGAGGGGTAATAAATTCGGGGGGCAAGGAAAAAACTGATTCATGGTCTGGAGACACAATCACGGGCAATAATGCCTGATGGAAGTAGGTGACTTTTCCCTGTTTTGACGTTTTGGTTGAACAGCATGGACAATTTACTTTCCCTGAACTGTGATAGTTGGTTCCATCCATTGCCACCAATAGATTTCCCCTTAATATTTCATAGGATTTGAAGAATCCCATGCTACTCAATGCTTGGTAAATTAACCCAAACAAAGGGAATAGACTCCTCGCAGAAACCCTATCCACAATATTGCGAATCTGCTCCACTGTTGGTATTTTTTCTAGTCCAAATAAACTCTGAGCATTGTCTCTCCCAAAACGACTCTTTAGTTGGCGTTGGTACTCTAAAAATGACTCATTTTGCAGAAAAAAGGCGGCAAATGCTCCCAGTATCGCCTCTCTTAGACTATATTTCGTTGCGTTACTAACCGAACGGGGGTCATCTATCTTCGCAATGACCTCATTTAAACAGCGAACGATTCCGTCAAAACTTAGGTCGTTTACTTCCATCTTTCCCTCTGCAAAATCAGCAGGCACTTTTCCCTTTTTTCATAACTCCCTATCGGTCACAGTTTTTCTGTCTCTTTTTATACCATTTGAATTTGGAATTGCTGAACAAAAAGCTAGCATAGGGTCAAGCAAAAGATAGCGAACCCAAGCCTGACCGATAAACTCACGGTCACCACATAGGCAACGAATCTCGGCGGAGGGAAAAATCTTGAGCATCTCCTCAGAAAAACTGTCCTCATTGCTATAGTGAAAAAGTAAAAATCCATTCTCATTATCAAACGAAAGGTAACGGGGAACGTAAAATGTTCATCTGTCAAGAATGTAGGTCTTGTTTTGCTGAAACTTATGGTAGCGTAATCGCTGGCTTAGAAACCCCATTAAGTGAAATTGTAAAAGTATTAAAAGCCAGAATGGAAGGAATGGGACTAAATGCAGCAACCCGAGTATTTGGCTACGCAAAAACAACAATATTGCTGATTCTAATTAATTGTGTGTTTTGGGTAAAAAGGGAGGAAAATGGGGGTATGACCATCAGAGAGAGAAGAGGTCGATATGAGCAAGTCGCCCCCAACCATTCCAGGAGACAAGACAATTTGTCTTCCCATAGCCGATGAAAAGGAGAACTCTACACTGGTAAAACAGACGAAGAAGGTTCGGCAATACCTTGACAAACAGATAGCTCTACATCCCGAACTATTTCCAAGGTAAATAGAAGCAGGGTATCGTTTTCACGGATTTCGCACCTCAGCTAAATTAAAATTAGAGAGTCGGAGGATAAGATTGCTAAGCAACGGAGAAGTGTATCAACTGCGCCCCGATTTTGTCATGCCCTACATGATAGGGAAAACAGAAGAGGTGGAGAAAGGATTGTATCTCCGACAGTTTGGAGTGCCTTATGAGGCGATAGCCTATGTGATGGGAAAAGACCCAATGTATTGGTATCGAGCGTCGTTAGCATTGGGAAGACCGTCTTTAGTAGGAACCACCGTCAAGGATGGCGAAGCAATCCCCCCCTCAGCTATTAGCCGATGAAAAGCATACTTGGTGGCGAGGCGACAAAGTCTATGTAGCAACCACCGTTGCCGAGGGTTGTCTGTTAGGGGCGGAATTATCACAGACAGCGGGGAGCGATGATTTGCAGGCGGCTTATGGGGTATTTGCTGACGAAGCGAGAGAACTCAATCCGGATTATCAACCCCAAACTGTCAACACCGATGGCTGGGAGGCAACCCAAAAAGCTTGGAAAGACCTGTTTTCGGGCGTTACCCTTATTCTCTGCTTTTTGCACGGCACTGGTATCGTCTAGCTAGAAGCTAGAAAGCTTGCAATACGGGAGATTCAAGAAATCAGGCGAATTTGGAGTAAGTCCTCCCAAGTTAACCCTTTTTGAATGATACCGAGAGCTACAGCAGGAACTTTTTTAGTAGTAAAATGACTGCGAACAAAGTTATGAACCATCCAAAAACATCTAGGACTCGCTGTAATCCCACAACAGATTTAGCATAAGTATTTGTACGACGGCGAAAGGCGGCTAAATAGCGTCGGATAGCACTATTAAATGCCTCAACGTGGTTGGCATGAACATCTTTTTCTTCTGGTTTTTCTGTTGTCTCAGGATGTTCAGTTTTCGGAGTTTCTACTTTCTCTAGTTTACCCGCAGAATCTCGACGTTTACTACTCTTATTTTTTAATCTTACTACCATACCCTTCGGTAATACTCTGGCGGGACGACACCGTTTTCCAGTCTTCAATACTGGACAGTGGGAAGTTCTCGAGCAGGGTAAGTGAGAAAAGAAAATCGGACATGCGATACCCAAGAGTGCCGTTATGTCCGAAACTGGCTGATATAGAAAATCGATAGCCAGTGCTATCTATCAATTATGCAACTATGTCAGCGACTAGAGCAAATCCTAGAGAATCTCCGTCCCGCCTTTAGCCGAGAAGCAACGTACCAATGGTTTATCCTATTAGCCTGGGGAGTAGTGCTCAACAGCCAACCGAGCGCAATAACAAGCTATGTCAATGCCTTAGGGTTAACAGAGAGCTACTACCATCAGGCACTACATTGGTTTGAATCCAAGGCATTTAACGTCAAAGGACTGACCTTGGGATGGTCGAAGTGGGTAAGTCAGCATGAAAATCTATATCGAATCAAGGAAAAACGAGTGTATGTGGGGGATGGAATCAAAGTGGGGAAAGAAGGGCGCAAGATGCCAGGGGTAAAACGACTACACCAAGAATCCGGAAATGTGGCGAAGCCAGAATGGATAAGGGGGCATTACTTCAATGCCTTGAGTGTTTTGGTGGGAGCAGGAAAAGCCTGCTTTGCCTTGCCCTTAGTGTTGCGGCTAGACGATGGCATCAAGTCCAAAGCAACGGCAAAGGAAGGGAAAAAAGGCAGCAAAAAAGAGAAGACTACTCTAGTCACGAAAATGGGGGAGCTTTGCACTACCTACGCAGAGGCGGGAAGCTATGTGATTTTGGATGCTTACTTCGCTTGTGGAGCAGTGCTCAAAAGTTTTCGCCAAAATGCCTTGCATCTCATCACCCGAGTGCGTTGCTCTACAGTGGCATATGCTCCCTTTTCTTCCGTTCCGACCTTGAGGGGGAAAGGACGACCACGGCTTTGGGGGAGTTCAATAAAACTAGAAAGCCTGTTTGCTCTTGTGGAGGATTTTCCCACCGCTAAAGTCTGGCTCTATGGTCAACAAGTCTCCGTTTCTTATCAGTGCTTTGAGTTCCACTGGGATAGTCCCCATCAGCTCGTTAAGTTTGTCCTCACCCAATTGCCCAACGGACAAAGACTGATTCTGCTTTCTACTGACCTCTGTTTGACTGGACCTGAGATTATTGCCGCTTACGGTCTCCGATTTAAGATTGAAGTCACTTTTCGTCAATTAATCCATCTTTTGGGCGGCTTTGCCTATCGTTTTTGGCTTAAGGCTCTTCCTACTTTACCGACCTGGCCTAGCAATCTTATCCTCCCTGACTATCCCCAAACTGTTCAGACTCAGATTTTAAACAAAGTAGAAGCCTTTGAGCGTTTTGTTAATCTTCATGTCATTGTTCTCGGCTTACTTCAAATTCTTTCCTTAGAGTTACCCCAGGGGATTTGGGCTAATTTCCCTCGCTGGTTTCGGACTCTACCCTCCCATGGCTATCCTAGTGAACGCATTGCTCAACTAGCCATCCAACATCAAGCCCCAATGATTTTTCCTCAAAGTCCACCTAGTCTGCTTTTGCCTAAATTCCTTGCCGCTAAACTTGACCCTTTTCCAAGTCCTGATAGACTTACTTTGGCCGCATAGTCATTACCTTCTCTGCCATCCATAAACTTCCCACTGTCCAGTTCAATACTTCGTGACAAATATTAAATAGCAATTGACTATATCGCTTTTCCCCATCTGTAAATAGCTGGAGAGATTCTGCACTCCTTTCAAATAATTCCGCTACCGTCATCATTGCTTCTAGAAATAATTTCTGCTCTTTTCGACCACATTTTAAATGCCAAATAAAGCGGCTAGCCCTGTCCATGAGCACGATTGTCCACCCCTCAGAGGCACTTGCTTCTTTATTTTTTCCAACTTTTGTGTATAGTTCATCCCCTTCTATTACTAATTTAACAAATTCATTCACTAAGGCGTATAAAAATAATGTCTCTTGTAATCCTGATAATTTCTTTTCCCAATTCAATATTGTTGTTTTCGCGTAGCCGAATGCTCGGGCTGCTGCATTTAATCCTATTCCTTCCATTCTGGCTTTTAATACTTTTACAATTTCACTTAATGGGGTTTCTAAGCCAGCGATTACGCTACCATAAGTCTCAGCAAAACAAGAACTACATTCTTGACAAATGAACATTTTACGTTCCCCGTTACCTTTCGTTTGATAATGAGAATGTATTTTTACTTTTTCACTATAGCAATGAGGACAGTTTTTCTTGAATAAGGCATCCTCTTTCTCTTGGCACAAGCCAACATCATTTAGGACTTCCATTGAGCTTTTCTTTAATATTGACATTGTTTTCTGTTTCCTTCTTCTTTGATATAATGACAATAATAATAGTATAATAATAACGGGCCGATGTCTAGTCTTAAACTATTTTTCTATTTTCTCAAAGCCTTACACCATAACTTTTTCCAACTTTGATCAGACGATACCAGTTCCGCCAGAAGCACTATTTTTGCCCTTAAGGCAATTTGCTGCTCTGTTGTATGACGATTTATCAGTTTTTCTAGATGTTCTCGTTCTTTTGCTTCCAACTTTAACTCTTTGGGGGCTAATCGGGGCATGACTTTTTCTCCTATATACCTATATTTATCTTTTTATCGGTTGCCTAATAATAGTAAGCTGTCATCACTCTAAGTGGATATAAGGTAGAATATATAGACTTACTTTTTTGTATGACTATGCTGACGTTAAACTTCTTAGACCAAAAGACCAAGAAAGAGCTACAAAAAGCCCTTAAAACGGAAGAGCACGCAGTTACAAGAGAGAGAATATTGATTATGTTACTGAGAAATGAAGGAAAAACGTATGATGAAATATCAGGATTATTAGGATGTTGCAAACGACAAGTGTGGTACTGGTGCAATAATGGAAATCCGAAACAGATAGAAAGCTTAAGAGACAAAAGAAAAAAAGGAAATCACAGGAAAGTAACAGAAGAATACATAGAGAAATTGACGGAGATAATAATCAAAGAGCCTGAAGAGTTTGGATATGAATTTGGACGTTGGACAGTAGCAAGACTATCAACTCATATGGAAAAAGAAACGGGTATATTGTTAGGAAATACACAACTTAGAAATATGCTTAAAAAAAAGCGATTTGTCTATATTTGGGCAAAATATAGTCTAGAAGATAAAAAAGATGAGCAAAAAAGAGAGGAATTTAGAAAGAAAGTTGAAGAGTACAAGAAGCTTTTGAAAGAAAAGCCAGAATCAATCCAGATATGGTTTTGGGATGAAAGTGGCTTCAGCTTAAGAGTAATACGGAGAAAACATTGGACAAAAAAAGGAAAGCGTAAAAAAGTGAGGGGAGATAGAAGAAAAGGAACAGTCAATGTAATGGGTGGTATTAGATATACTGACAAAAAACGGTGGGTTGATTTGATTCCCACTGGTAACTCTCAGAACTTCAAGAGTGTATTATTAAAATTTTACAAAGACATACAAAGAGAATGGATAGAACAAGGAAATAAAAAAGAAGACTTTGAAAAGAATGGTCTGAAGATTGTGATTATTTTAGATAATGCGAGCTTCCACAAAAAGCAAGAAATTCTAGACGAGAGCACGGAAGAAATGCCAAACATTATTTTGGAGTTTTTACCCCCCTATAGTCCCGATTATAATTTAATGGAATTGGTATGGCATTCAGCAAAAGAATATATTGCAAATAAATTATTCAAATCAATTGAAGAATTAGAATCTCTCATCCATAAACTTCTTAATGAAGGTGGATTGACAATATGTTGGGGACGTAAAATCAAAAACAAGGGCTCAAGTATTATTGCAAGTTAAACTGATGACAGCTTATCTTAACTTACGCCTTGGACTACTAGAAGATTTCCCCTCAATATTTCATAGGCTTTCAAGAATCCCATGCTCCTCAATGCTTGGTAAATTAACCCAAACAAAGGGAATAGACTACTCGCTGCTACCCCATCCACAATGTTGCAAATCTGTTCTACTGTTGGTATTTTTTCTAGTCCAAACAACCTCTGAGCATTATCTCGCCCACAACGGCTGTTAAGCTGACGTTGGTACTCTAAAAATGACTCATTTTGCATAAAAAAGGCGGCAAATGCCCCCAGTATCGCCTCTCTTAGACTATATTTCGTTGCATTACTAACCGAACGGGGGTCATCTATCTTCCCAATGACCTCGTTTAAACAGTGAACGATTCCGTCAAAACTTAGGTCGTTTACTTCCATCTTTCTCTCTGCAAAATCAGTAGACACTTTTCTCTTTATTCATAACTTCCTATAGGTCAAAGTTTTTCTGTCTCTATTTATACCATTTGAATTTGGAATTGCTGATTGATGACACGCCCTAACGAACCGTTTCCAAACTTTCGATTTTCTTAGTAAATAATTCCGTAAATAGACTCATAACGGTACGTTTTTCTCGGACTTTGATATTCGCGGTGATTGACATCCCTGACTGAAGGAGAATTTTACGATCTTCGGTTTTTAGATATTGATGATCCATCTTGATTTTGACCGGAAAACGATAATAACGGTGATTTTCATCAGGAGGAAGCGCGTCAGAGCCAATCGTATCCACTTTTCCCTTAATCTCTCCAAACTCGCTATAGGGAAAAGAATCAATGCGAACTTCTGCCTTCATACCAGAGCGTACAAAACCAATATCCTTATTGGTGACATCCACTTCCGCCACTAAATAATCATCCGGAACAATTTTCAAAAGGGGAATGGTTTGGTTAGGAGGGGTTACATAGCCTGGCGTTGCCTTGAGATCAAAAACCGTACCATTAACGGGGGATTTAATAGCTTGATATTGCAACGTCACTTGGGAACGACTAATCTGACTATTGAGTTCATTAATTTTCTTCTTGTTCTCAACAATAATTTTTGTCAGTTGACTATCAATATCAGCAATTCTTTTCGTATTATCAGCAATGCGATCATAGACTTCTTTTTCCGTAACTGCTCCTGTGTTTACTAACCGCGCCTTAGCTTGATTAATGAGGGCATTGATCCGTTTTTTCTCCTCCTTCAGACGTTCAATTTCGGCTTCACGAGTTTGAATTTGCTGCCGTTGCTTATCATACTCCACTGAACCATTGATTTTCTCTTCAATCATTCTTTGGTTGCGATCATTGACCGATTGTTGTTGTTTATCGACCTGTAATTTAGCCAACGCTCCTTCTTCTAAGAGGGGTGTGACACTGCCTAAAATTCCTTTTTCAATGTTTAAACTTTTTTCAGCTTCGGCGATCGCCTTTTGATTACGAGAATTGAGATCGGCAAAGATCTTTTTATCATCAATTAACTGTCGTTGGCCTGAGTCAAGTTGTACTTGTGCCTGTTGTAATTGTTTTTGCAATTGTTCAATTTCCATCTGGGCCGCAATCACCCGCGATCGCAACTCAAAACGGGTCATGCGTAAGCGTGCTTCCTGTTCGGGCGTTAATTGGCCAATCGCCGCCGATTGACCATCCAAAAGCGTTTGATAGAGGCGATTTTCTTCTACCAAGGCCGTGCGATTTTTGGCGAGAGCCGCTATTTCCCATGGCAACCTGAGTTGGGAAATGGCCAGATCTAATTGGTTAGAACTGATCCCTTCTTGTAATACCGAATAGTAAAAAGCATTTTCTTGGAGCGTTGCCTGTTTAATCTTGCGGGCTGATTCTAAATCCGAAACGGTGGTAGTAGAGTCCATGATCACTAACGGCTGACCTTGGCGGACTCGCTCATTATCTTTGACTAAGACCGTTTTCACGACCCCATTAACAGGAGCCTGCACTTCTTTGACCGTATCCAACGGTTTGAGTTGTCCCGTTGCTGGAATCACTTCCTCCATTGTGGCCACATTGGCCCAGATCAGGGAAATGACCGTAACGCCCACAATGCCCCAAACTACCCCCCGTGACCAAACCGAGGACTGACGCAGAATCATGGATTGTTCCGTTGTCCAATGATCGGGAGTCGCTTTGATATTATTAGAAGCTTTAGGGGGAACCTCTCTTTCTTGCACGTCCGCTAAAGTACCATCATCCTCAACGGGAGGTTGAACTTTACCATTAGCTCGGCCATTAGGGGGGGAAAGACGATTAGTCATAGAAATTTATGAAAGATGAACAGAGGATAATTGTTTTTAAATTCAGGGTCGTACTACCCTGCAGTCTCCCATCTGAAGGGGGAGAAATAATGCCCAAAACTATTCAAAAGTTGTTTCTCCTTGCTGTTGGTAGAGATAGTAGTAGCGTCCTTTTAGGGCCATTAACTCCTCATGAGTTCCCTGCTCCACCACAGTCCCTCCATCCATCATAACGATGACATCCGCACTTCGGACAGAACTGAGACGATGGGTAATAAAAAAGACGGTGTGATCTCGAAAGGCTTCTCCCAGATTTAAACAAACCTGTTGTTCGGTTGTATAGTCTAGAGCACTGGTGGCCTCGTCCAACACGAGAATGCGAGGACGTTGTAACACTGAACGAGCGATCGCAATCCGTTGTCGTTGACCCCCAGAAAGAGCCGAACCCCGTTCTCCGACCCTGGTGTTGTAACCATTGGGCAGAGACATAATGAACTCATGGGCCGCTGCGGTTCGGGCCGCCCCCACAATATCTTCGGTACTAGCATCGGGATTCGTGAGAGCAATGTTTTCCTGAACCGTGCCATCAAAGAGCAGGGTTTCTTGCGGCACAACTCCGATTTGACGACGCAGGGAATAAAGTTCTACTTTACTAATGTCGTAACTATCTAACAAAATACGTCCCCCTTCTGGTTCATAGAGTCGAGATAGTAACTTGGTCAGGGTACTTTTTCCCGCCCCACTCTGGCCCACTACGGCCACAAAGGTTCCGGCCGGAAAAGCAAGATTAATATTATTGAGATTCAGGGGGCCGCTAGGTTTAAAACGAAAAGAAACATTTTCAAATTTGACCGCTCCCGACACTTCCGGCATGGGAATATTAAAACGATCTTTTTCTGATTCTTGAGGTGTATCCACAATATCGGCTAAACGTTCCAAGGAGAGAGCGGTTTCCTGGAAATTTTGCCAGAGTTGAGTTAACCGTAAAACCGGCGAAGTCACATAACCCGCAATAATCCGAAAGGCAATTAATTGTCCCAGGGTCAAGTCTCCCTGAAGCACTAAATAGGCTCCCACCCACAACACCAGTAAACCCGATAATTGATTGAGAAAATGACTGGTAGAACCGGCCAAGGTTGAAGTCACAACGGTTTTAAAGCCGGCTCCCATGTAACGGGCATAACGATCTTGCCATTGCCACCGCGATCGCAGTTCAATATTTTGAGCCTTAACCGTTTGAATTCCCGACATCACCTCCACTAAATAGGATTGAGTTTCCGCATTCCGTTCTGCCTTAGCCCGTAATTGTCGCCGAATCAGAGGCGAAAAAACGAGAGTCAAAATGATAAATAGGGGAACAATTCCTAAGGCCACCAAAGTTAAAATGGGGCTATAGATAATCATGACAATGATATAAACGACGGAAAACAGGGAATCTAGTACCACTGTTAAGGCCGTTCCGGTCATGAATTGGCGAATATTTTCTAACTCATTTACCCTGGTTGAAATCTCTCCCACTGGCCGTTTTTCAAAGTAGCGCAGGGGTAAACGCAGCAAATGATCAATAATTTCTGCTCCTAAGCTCATGTCAATGCGATTGGTGGTATCGACAAAGAGATAGGTTCGTAAAGTACTCAGAATGGCTTCAAAGAGGGCAATTACCAGTAAAAAGACCCCTAACACTTGCAGAGTGTCCTGGCTATTTTGGACAATTACCTTATCAATGATCACCTGGATCATCAGGGGATTGGCTAAACCAAAGAGTTGGACAAAGAACGAAGCAATAAAAACTTCAATTAAAACACGCCGATGTTTGGTTAACTCCGGTATAAACCAACGAAGTCCAAAGCGTTCCTGGGGCGTTTCCTTGGATAGCTGGAGCAGTAAAACTTCGCCTTCTTGTTCCCAGGTATCTAAAAAATCCTTGGGTTTGCGGCGGATTAATCCCTTTTCCGGTACAACTAAAACAATTTGCTTATCACTAATTTCATAAACAACCGTGAGATACCCTTGCCAACGAATGATTACTGGTACATTAAGCTGGGTAAAGGAAAAATTGGGAATGCGAACCAATTGACTGGTTAAACCCATTAACTCGGTAATCGCTCCACAAATCGGTAGGGAAAGAGACTCGTTGCGTCGCAATTCCTCTGTCACCACGCGCTGGATCACCTCTTTACGGAAGGGCATCCCAAAATATTGGCTAATCATCTGAAAACAGGCAACGGCCGAATCCAGGGGGGTATTGCCTTGTACTACAGGATAGGACTTGCGACTTTGATGCTTAGAACGGGGTCGAATGGGTTGCCCTAGAAGACTCTCATCGGCATAGGGAACGTCCTCGTAGGAAGCATCTTCTGGGGGGAGGACTGTGACAGAAGCGGCTGGAATGACTTCGGGAGCAGAGGGACGTTTAAGGTGAAGTTCTTCTAAGATCGGAATACCGACTAAACGGGCGGCTTGTTCTCCTTTTACCTCTAGACTGGTTTGCGGCTCCCTGGGTAACGTCTGACCAGTGGGAAAACCAGTAATTTCTCCACTACTCACTAACCAGAGGCGATCGCTGTTCCAGAGAGAAACATGATTAACGAGAGAAGTTTTACCAAGGGGTAGATAGTAAACTTGAGACTGTTCTAGGGTTTTGAGGGTTAATTCTCGTAGATTAGCTTCTCCCTGGGCCTGTTGTTGGAGTTGTTCTCCTAATAAATCAAACAGTTCTACGGAGCCACAGTGGTATTGAAAGGCTTCCTGCAACACGGGAGATTCGTTACAAAGGGCCAAAAAATCCTCATGGGTAAGGCTGACACAGACAGATTCGGTAGAGGCGATCGCTGTTTCACAGGCCAAGCCCCGCATGACATTGACCCAACCAATCACTTCTCCTGGCTGTAGTCGCTCCAAAGTTGCCGGCATTCCCGTTCTGGGATCATAGCCCAAGGAACGAACCTGACCACTGAGTAAAATAGAGACGTAGGGCGAAAATTTACCCCGCATCAGAATGACTTGGCCCATGCGATAACGCCAGGGCTGGAGCTTATCGGCTAAGGTCGTCAGAATTGTTGGTGAAAGTTGATTAAAGGGATAAACCCCATTTAAAAAGGATTGGTAGTCAGTAACGGAATTTTTCATGTTTCAAGGGAGTTCCACAGGCCATCTGCAAACAATAGCAAGTCTATACTAAATTATTGACATTTTAAAAGAGATGTTTCCTAGTCTGTTCTTTCCGATACATAGCTAGGGCGATCGCCTTGGGTCTGAGTCAAAAACTGGGATAATTCTGGCCATTGTTCCTGTTCAATAAAATTTATCACTTGATCTAATTGTTGGCGATAACCCGACAGCGATCGCAACAAACTCACTTGGTTAAACTGAGCCATCATCATGCCTAATTCAGGATTGCCCCCCCCCACTCGACTCGTATCCCGAAAACCAGAACTAGCTAATTTTTGAGCTAATTGACGTATCTGAGAATTCTTTTCACCACCACAGGCTCCAATGAGACTAGCACTGACCATGACGGGTAAATGGGAAATCCAAGCAACGGCCTGATCATGCTCTTCAGGAGAACATTGGTATAATTTGGCCCCCAGGTTTTTAATCAGGTCAATCAGTAAGGAAAGTCCCTGATCGGTGGTCTTAGTCATGGGTGTTAACACATAGGGAGCATTCACAAATAACCCCGACTGGACTGCTTCAATGCCCTGTTCTGCGGTTCCGGCCATGGGGTGCCCACCGATAAAGTTGGGCCAGAGAGCGGTGCAGGCTTCGACAATAAAACCTTTGACGGAACCTACGTCTGTAACCAAGGTTGGGGGTGAGAGAATTGGCATTAATTTTTGTAGCGTCGGAACAATGGCGGCGATCGGTGTACAAAGGAAAATAATCTCAGCCTCTGCTAATTGCTCTAAATTCTGTCCCGCTTGATCAACAATGCCTCGTTGGATGGCAGTTTGACAGGTTTGAATTTGACGAGATACGCCCAGGAGATAATGACCCTGGGTTCGTAAATCAAACGCCAAGGAACCTCCAATTAAGCCTAAACCGACGATGCCAATTTTCATAAATGCGTAGAAGCGAAAGGCCGACAACCCAAACTGAATCAGACCAGACTGCTTGTGTTATCTTAGTCAAGTCAGGAGCAACTTCACTGTAAATTTTTACAACTTTATTATCTATTTGTTAGCTTAAATTCAGAATGAAGCGGTATTGCTAACCATGTCTATGGATTTTCCCCTTAAAATTGACTCTGCCCCCTCACTTACCCAGGTATTCACACCTGTTAATGTTGCGATCCTGACCTCTGTTGGTTTACACGCTTTTATTCTAGGATTAGCTCTACCCAGCTTGCAGTGGTCACAGCCAAATCAAGCCTCTGGGAAAGGGCGGGTTAATGTCATTCAATTAACAGATGCGGAACAGAGTCGTCTGCCTGAGACTTCCCCTTTTAGCAATAGCAGTGCTTTTCTACCGAATACGAGTAGCGAGCTTCCCAGTAATATTCCTGATCTTTCCAGTAACAATCCATCGCTTAATTTACCGACGACTTCTCCTCCCCTCCCTAGCACAGATTACAACTATAATTCCCTCCCCAGTCAAATTCCGTTACCACCTTCCTTACCAAATTTGCCTGGCTATCCCAGCAATTTACCGCCCCTCAGTAATTATGGCTACGGTAGTCTCAGTCGAGTCGCAAGGGGGACTCCCCCTATCTCGCTACCCCCTTTACCTTCTTTTCCCATGCCTTCCTATCGTCGAAGCTCAGAACGGCCATCTCTGCCTGGGATGAACAATCTACCTAGTGGGAATAGTAATCTGCCGAATTTACCTCGTCCTCAATTCGGGGAACAGCAACCCTTGAGAGGAACCGATTTTATTACCAGAGCTTCCCAAGGTAACGGCAATCCGGTCAGTACGGCTTCCCCTAATGAGCCTGAATTACAAGCTCAGGGAGAAGATACTCCTTCTATGCAAGCGTTACAAAATGATCTCAAATGGCGAGCCTCTTTAGGGCGTCAAAAGAGTTCTGACATTGAAGCGATTACCCTATATGGCAGTTATCCTCGCATTGCCTGTCGTAATCGCACGGAGGCAACGGTTGTTTATAACGTCGATCCCAACGGAAGCATCACGCCGGTCAGTCTTTCCCGTTATCCTATTTTTAACGAATTGGCCCAACAAGCTTTTCAGTCTCAACGATTTACTAGACCAACCAGGGTAAGGGTCAATTTTAATTATGATCCCAAGGTCTGTGGCAGTATGGCAACGGCGGCTCCTCCTTTGCTGAACAATCCCAGTAATAATAATCCGGCGATCGCCCCAAACCCATCTTTGCCGAATAATTCA
The DNA here is from genome assembly GCA_025370055.1 of Woronichinia naegeliana WA131. Taxonomy (NCBI): domain Bacteria; kingdom Bacillati; phylum Cyanobacteriota; class Cyanophyceae; order Synechococcales; family Coelosphaeriaceae; genus Woronichinia; species Woronichinia naegeliana. The sequence continues at coordinate 6,463,966 of CP073041.1, forward strand.
ACCGTAAATCCTCTCAATTCAGCTTACCGACGAGGGCCTGAGTTACCAACCCTACCGCGTTCTGGTGGAACCGTTCCTAATTCTTCCCCTGTCCAAGGGCCATCCCAAACCCCTGTTCTCAGCCCCCCCTCTGAAAATCGCAACCCTGGGTCAAGAACGCCTGACTCGAATCCCAATCCGACTAACAGCAATTCGTCATCTCCCTCGCTGCCCCCCGCTTCACCTGAAACGGCCACACCAACGCAGCCAGAGATGACCCCTTCTCCTGCGATTATGCCTCCTAAACCTGCTGCTGTCGCCCCAACCATCCCTCCCGTTGAATTAAAACCCTCTGTTACACCCAAACCAGAGTCCACCGCAACCCCTTCCGAAAATCGATCGCAGCCAGAAACGAAGCGATCGCGTCTCTTTAATAACAATAATCGTCCGACTGTTCGGCTAAGTCCCCGTTCCTCTGTCAATACAACTCCTGATACTACTCCTGCTGAGGTTAAACCGACTCCAGAAATAACTAAACCGACGGATGGGTCAACAGAAAGCAGTTCTCTCGCTGCACCAGCCGTAGGCAAGAAATAGGGATTTGCATTTTGCCCAATCCCAAAGATACTCTTTTAACGCCAGTTCTGAGTAGTGATTTGGTATTAAGAAATGTTTACCCCATCCCTTCGATACAACAGACACAACCCCTATAATAATCAAACAAGGGACTTGCACAAGGAACCTCCCTGGAGTTGCTGGAGAAACAAACAAGCATGGCTAAAGTAGTCGGTATTGACCTCGGTACAACTAATTCCGTTGTCGCAGTGATGGAAGGCGGCAAACCTGTTGTCATTGCCAATGCTGAAGGGATGAGAACCACACCTTCTGTGGTTGGTTTTAATAAAGAGGGGGAATTAGTAGTGGGGCAAATGGCTCGCCGTCAAGGGGTGTTAAATCCCCAAAATACCTTTTATGCCATCAAGCGTTTCATGGGGCGACGTTATGGGGAACTAACAACCGAATCTAAACGGGTTCCCTACACCATTCGACGAGATGAAGCGGATAATATTAAAATTCGTTGTCCACGCCAGAAAAAAGACTATGCACCGGAAGAAATTTCTGCTCTAATTTTACGCAAATTAGCCGATGAAGCCAGCCGTTATCTAGGCGAAAAGGTGACAGGGGCAGTGATTACTGTACCAGCCTATTTTAATGATTCCCAACGACAAGCCACCAGGGATGCTGGACGGATTGCGGGGTTAGAGGTGCTACGGATTATCAATGAGCCAACGGCTGCTTCTTTGGCCTACGGTTTGGATCAACGCTTGAGCAAGAAAATTCTGGTCTTTGATCTGGGTGGGGGAACCTTTGATGTTTCCGTGTTGGAAGTGGGGGATGGAATTTTTGAAGTTAAGGCGACCAGTGGAGATACTCAACTCGGTGGAGCAGATTTTGATAGACGTATAGTGGATTGGTTAGCTGAACAGTTTTTAGAGCAGGAAAAAATCGATCTGCGTCAGGATCGTCAAGCTCTGCAACGCTTAACCGAAGCTGCCGAAAAAGCCAAAATTGAACTGTCTGGGGTTAGTGTCACGGACATTAATTTGCCCTTTATTACCATCACAGAAGATAGCCCCAAACATCTAGAAACACGACTAACGCGATCGCAGTTTGAAGAACTATCAGGGGATCTGGTGAGTCGGTTGCGGCGGCCCGTTAAACGAGTCTTAAATGATGCCGGTTTAAGTCCAGTCCAAATCGATGAAGTGGTCTTAGTAGGGGGCGGAACCCGAATGCCCATGATTAAAGCCCTAGTCCGTAGCTTTATTGATCGAGAACCCAATGAAAATGTTAATCCCGATGAAGTGGTAGCGGTGGGGGCTGCCATTCAGGCCGGAATTTTGGGGGGTCAAGTTAAGGATATTTTGTTATTAGATGTCACGCCCTTATCCTTGGGACTGGAAACCATCGGGGGAGTCATGAAAAAACTCTTACCTCGTAATACAACCATTCCTGTCCGTAAATCCGACATTTTTTCGACGAGCGAAAATAACCAAACCGTTGTGGAAATCCATGTTCTCCAAGGGGAACGGGAAATGGCCAGTGATAACAAATCCCTCGGACGGTTTAAATTATCCGGTATTCCTCCGGCTCCCAGGGGGATTCCCCAGGTACAGGTCGCCTTTGATATTGATGCCAACGGGATTCTGCAAGTCACCGCCAGGGATAAAACCACAGGACGGGAACAAAGTATTACGGTACAGGGTTCCTCTACCCTCAGTGACCTAGAGGTTAACCGTATGATCCAAGAGGCGGAAAGTTTTGCCTCGGAAGATCGAGAACGACGGGAACGCATTGAAAAACGCAATAGTGCTAAAGCTCTTACGGATCAGGCCCAACGTCGTCTGAAGGAAGTCACCCTGGATTTTGGTAGTGCTTTTACGGTTTCCTACCGTCGTCAGGTGGATTCGTTATCGGCAGAAATTTTAGAGAGTTTAGAAAAAGAGGATGAACGTCGTTTGGATCGGGCCCAAGCGGATCTACAGGATGTTCTCTATGAGTTAAATCGGGAAGTTCGTTTGCAATATCAAGACGAAGATGAGGGCTTCTTTAGTGCAATTCGTAAAACCTTTACAGGGGATTTTGAAGATGATGAACCCTATGGCACTCGGCGATCAGATTATCGGGATGACTATGCTCCTCGCAGTGGTGTAAATACCAGTCGCGATCGCGCAGCGCCACTTCGTGATCGCGCAGCGCCACTTCGTGATCGCGCAGCGCCACTTCGTGATCGCGGTGCATCCTATCGCAGTACCCGTCGTCCTGACTCCCAGCCCAAGGATTATCGTGATTCTGGCTATGGGGATTGGGAAGAACCTCCCAGTCGTTCTGTTCGCAATGACAACCGAGGTAGCGATATTAACTATGCAGAGAATTATGATTATCGTTCCCCTGTCCCCCGTCGTCCTTCCCCATTAAATAGTTCAAATAGTTCTCGCCTAAATGATCGTACCAATGAACGAGGCAGCGATCGCAAGAATGATCGTTCTCCCAATCGCAATCGCCCTCGTAATTTGCCCCCAGAAAATAATTGGGATGATGACGATGATGATTGGTTTTAAGGCTTGCTAAACTGACCCTAACGATTTAATCAAGAATTGCACCAAGGATCTCATCAACGGTGATCGCCTAGATTAACCTAACTTTAGTGATTATTAGAACCATTTATCTAAATTTATGCAACAACTGCGGAATTATTATCAAGTATTAGGAGTTCCCAAGGATGCAACGAGTGAAGAGATAAAAAAGTCCTTTCGGAAGTTAGCGAGACAATATCACCCCGATGTCAATCCCGACAATAAGGGGGCAGAGGAAAAATTTAAGGATATTAATGAAGCCTACGATGTGCTATCAGACGAAGTTAAACGAGCAGACTACGATAGTCAATTTTTTGGACGGGGTAAACGCAAACCAACTTCACGCTTCCAAAATCCCCCCCGTGCAGAGAATGGCAGAACGTCTGCTCCTCCTCGACCAGCAGCAGAATATTGGCAGGACTATAGCCCAGGTACCGCCAAACGCACTAAACCGGTTACACCGCCACCTCGCACTCCCCCTAGAGATGTGGAGGCAAAATTAACGATTCCCCTCGAAAAGGCCTATCGCGGGGGACGAGAACGAATTCGTTTAGAAGATGGGCGATCCCTGGAAGTAGAGATGCCAGCCGGAATGATCGATGGCCAAAGGATTCGTCTCAAAGAACAGGGGATTAATGGCGGTGATCTCTATCTGAAAATTGGCATTGCACCCCACCCCTTTTTTGAACTACAGGGTTCAGATATTGCTTGTCAAGTTCCTGTCACCCCTAGCGAGGCTATTTTAGGAAGCTCCGTAGAAGTCCCTACCATTGATGGTCTGGTCAAAATGACCGTACCGAAGGGAGTTAAACCAGGTCAAAAGTTACGGTTAGCTCAGAAGGGTTATCCCAGTGGACGCGGTGAAGGAAGAGGCCCAATGGGCGATCGCGGTGATCAATTAGTCGAGATTCAAATTGCCATTCCTCCCGAACCTAGCCCAGAAGAAATAGAACTCTACCAAGCGATTCGGAATTTGGAACAGTATAATCCTCGCCAAAAGTTTCTGTCCTAAAATGTATTTAAAATTGTTTTTTAAGCAGGATTAAGTAGGGCTTGCTGAAAAAGTCAAAAAACGAAAGAAATGTGGGTTAGGGAAGTATGGACTGAAAAAGCATAGATAACTTATCCTTATGGAAACAAATCAAAATACAGATTTTGTTTAATCTATTGTTCCTTTCTGTCTAAAAAGGTCAACACAAATCACTCCTCACAAAAGAGAGGAAAATTAACACCATTTTTCACAAGAAAAACGACTCTACAACTTTTTACTTTTTGTCTTCTGAAGTAGAGTAGAAAGATTCATTACCAAAAAGTTCATCGCAATTACCGTTTCCGAGGTCTCAGGTAGTTTGGCCATCACTCGACCAAGACTAAATTTCCTCTTTCCCTGTCCGAATTTACCCTCAATGGCATTACGCACTCTTTCATCTGAGCGTGCCTCTTTCTTTTTTTCTTTGCTCACCTCTTTCGGCGGTCTTCCCAATCGGGGACCACTCATTCTTATATCCCTTTCTTTACAATAAGCTCGATTCGCTTTTGTTCGATAGATTTTATCCACATGAACCGATTCCGGATAACATCCTGTTTCCCTTTTATATTCTTCTATTCGCGCTTGTAAATCTCCCGATTCGTTGTAATTATCCCAACTTAATTTGTCTAAGAAGACAAAGCCATTCACATTACTTGCCGATATTTTAGCTCCAAACTCTACTGCTTTTCCCGCTTTTCCACGCACTATTGGACGCACGTGAGGTTGGCTTACACTCACAATTCTGTTTTCTACTTTATTTGTCTTTTTTTCATACATTTCTAACTGTTGCTCATACACTTTTCCTATCGTTACAAGCTCTTCTTGCTCTTTTTTCGTTAGTTTTTCTAACTTTGCTCCCTCTTCTATCATTTTTTCTATATCAGACAAGTTTCTTTTTATATATCCTAGTTGTTTTTTTGTTCCTTTTCTTCTTTCTTTTTTTGACACACGACGTTTTTTTGCTATGGCTAAGTACTCTTTTCTTGCCACTTCCCTATAAGTCCTCGGCTTTTCTTTCCTTTTCTCTTTTATTTCTTCATACAGCTTATCTATTATTTTTTCTGTTTTTTCTCTGGCATCATTCAATATTCCTATATCCGTTGGATATTTTATATCTGCTGGTGTACAAGTCGCATCTAACAATAACTTTCCTTCATTTTCTTTTTTTTCTGACGCTACACCCGTCGCTTTTTTTTCTATTTCTTTATTAATTTTATTTATTAATTCCATTCCTATTTTTTTACGAAAATGAACCATCATTGACGCATTAAATGCTTCTTTGCTACTATAGCTTTCCATTCCTATAAAGTACTGTAAATAAGGGTTCTCTTTTATTTGTTCTACTGTTTCTCTGTCACTTTTTCCTGAAATTTCTTTGATAATTAATGCTCCTAATGCCATTCTAAATGATTTGGCTGGGGCTCCTTTTTTTTCTGTGAAGTTTTTTGCATATTCTTCCTCATATTCTTCCCAAAGAATCATTTTTGACATTTCTATCCAACGATTTTCTTCGTCTAACTGCCCGCCGAACAGATTTTTCAAGTTTTCTGGTGTTTCAATTGAGTACTGTTGCTTTCGGTACATCTGCTTTCTCTCTTCTTAATGCAATGGTTTTGAGGCATTCTACCCTATTTTCGTGCATTCTAGCGGTTCTTAATTCGCCTACTATTTTTCTCCGTAAAGGTTTCAGCTTTTTTCAGCAAGCCCTAAATAGCTTATATGGCAGGGATGATGTAGAATATCAACTAATATAAATTTTTCTCAAATCTATCCCCTAAATCAACGTTTTTATGACTAACATTTTTGCGCTATTATTTTTTGTCTTAAATCAATTGACAGTAGAACAGCAATTGGCAGAGAAATATTGTCTCTCAAAGACTAATTTTAAACAGCCTTGCCCAAGTTGTGGCTCTTATCACACTATTAAGAATGGTTCCGCCCATAATGGTAAGCCCAAAAATCTATGTAAAGACTGTGGTCGCCAGTTTGTTATTAACTCTAGTCAGAAGGTAATCGTTCAGGGGGACAAAATCTGATAATCTAAAAGTCATGGAAGAAAAACAGCTACTAGAGACAGCCGAAATTGACGAAAATGATTGGGAGCAAACCCCAGTCAGCGTCAGAAATCTGGTGGTAAAATTATTCGATAAGATAGAGCAACTAGAAAAACACCTCAAAGAATTGCAGGAAACAAACGAAAAGATTAGCGAAAAAGTCAATCAGAATTCTCAAAACTCAAATAACCCTCCTACGTCAGAGCCGCTAAATGTTGAAATTCCCAAGAAAAAAAAGAAACGCGAGTCGGGAGCATCCCAGATTTGCAATGAGTAAAAGTACTCAGGCAATAGCTTCATTGAGATAAGCACAGCGTAATCTCAATATTTGAGGAACGTTTTCTGACTTCCAACAAGCCCCTGCTATTTGTATTCTCTTGCCAATTTGTTTGATTTTTGACTCTACACTTCCTGAGCCAATGCAGATACCTAAGTCTTGATAGAGTCCATAATCTGGCATTCTGCTTTCATGTTTCTTCATATAATTGATGAAGTTAATTGCTTCCTTTTGTTTTGAACCGTTCAATTCTTTAATTGCTGAATCTTGCTCCCCTTGCCATAAGTACGTCTCTATTTGCCTCTTTACCTTTTTTGAAACTTTCACTTTATGGATATTTTCCACCAAGTGATACCAATCCAATACTTCCCTTCTTTCGTCTTTATCCCTTATCTTTTCTATCAGATTCCAAATCCCATCATGTCCATCTCCTAAGCAAGTTACTACTCTCGCTAATGGTTGATTATTTGTCCAAGCGATTAATTCTTCCTGCGCTTGAAAAAATGCCGCACATACCTGACCATGTAAGCTTACTGCTTTATAATTTTTGGTTCTACCAGAGTTGCTAGGTAGGGCTTGCTGAAAAAGTCAAAAAACGAAAGAAATGTGGGTTAGGGAAGTATGGACTGAAAAAGCATAGATAACTTATCCTTATGGAAACAAATCAAAATACAGATTTTGTTTAATCTATTGTTCCTTTCTGTCTAAAAAGGTCAACACAAATCACTCCTCACAAAAGAGAGGAAAATTAACACCATTTTTCACAAGAAAAACGACTCTACAACTTTTTACTTTTTGTCTTCTGAAGTAGAGTAGAAAGATTCATTACCAAAAAGTTCATCGCAATTACCGTTTCCGAGGTCTCAGGTAGTTTGGCCATCACTCGACCAAGACTAAATTTCCTCTTTCCCTGTCCGAATTTACCCTCAATGGCATTACGCACTCTTTCATCTGAGCGTGCCTCTTTCTTTTTTTCTTTGCTCACCTCTTTCGGCGGTCTTCCCAATCGGGGACCACTCATTCTTATATCCCTTTCTTTACAATAAGCTCGATTCGCTTTTGTTCGATAGATTTTATCCACATGAACCGATTCCGGATAACATCCTGTTTCCCTTTTATATTCTTCTATTCGCGCTTGTAAATCTCCCGATTCGTTGTAATTATCCCAACTTAATTTGTCTAAGAAGACAAAGCCATTCACATTACTTGCCGATATTTTAGCTCCAAACTCTACTGCTTTTCCCGCTTTTCCACGCACTATTGGACGCACGTGAGGTTGGCTTACACTCACAATTCTGTTTTCTACTTTATTTGTCTTTTTTTCATACATTTCTAACTGTTGCTCATACACTTTTCCTATCGTTACAAGCTCTTCTTGCTCTTTTTTCGTTAGTTTTTCTAACTTTGCTCCCTCTTCTATCATTTTTTCTATATCAGACAAGTTTCTTTTTATATATCCTAGTTGTTTTTTTGTTCCTTTTCTTCTTTCTTTTTTTGACACACGACGTTTTTTTGCTATGGCTAAGTACTCTTTTCTTGCCACTTCCCTATAAGTCCTCGGCTTTTCTTTCCTTTTCTCTTTTATTTCTTCATACAGCTTATCTATTATTTTTTCTGTTTTTTCTCTGGCATCATTCAATATTCCTATATCCGTTGGATATTTTATATCTGCTGGTGTACAAGTCGCATCTAACAATAACTTTCCTTCATTTTCTTTTTTTTCTGACGCTACACCCGTCGCTTTTTTTTCTATTTCTTTATTAATTTTATTTATTAATTCCATTCCTATTTTTTTACGAAAATGAACCATCATTGACGCATTAAATGCTTCTTTGCTACTATAGCTTTCCATTCCTATAAAGTACTGTAAATAAGGGTTCTCTTTTATTTGTTCTACTGTTTCTCTGTCACTTTTTCCTGAAATTTCTTTGATAATTAATGCTCCTAATGCCATTCTAAATGATTTGGCTGGGGCTCCTTTTTTTTCTGTGAAGTTTTTTGCATATTCTTCCTCATATTCTTCCCAAAGAATCATTTTTGACATTTCTATCCAACGATTTTCTTCGTCTAACTGCCCGCCGAACAGATTTTTCAAGTTTTCTGGTGTTTCAATTGAGTACTGTTGCTTTCGGTACATCTGCTTTCTCTCTTCTTAATGCAATGGTTTTGAGGCATTCTACCCTATTTTCGTGCATTCTAGCGGTTCTTAATTCGCCTACTATTTTTCTCCGTAAAGGTTTCAGCTTTTTTCAGCAAGCCCTAAGTAATAGTTCATTAGCAAAACTTTGGCGTTTTTCAAAATATAATGACCTAAATTGGGAACTCCATACCTGTTGATGAGAATTGACATATATCTCTCTTTTGTTATTTTAGGAAATAATTTTAAATCTCAAATCTTACAGCCCTTGCTCAACAAGGATTCTGTCGTTATTTCTGAGTATAAAGTAAAATGTGTATTTCCTCTTAACTTAATCGCTCGGAAGTCTTTCCATAGCAAGACTTCAGTATTTGAGGTCTGAAAATGTCTTCATGGACTAACAGAAGAGAGATACTTCATAGAGATCCCTCTATGATAAAAATTGCCTACAAAAAACCATAAAAATAGTAACAGTAGATGTGGTGGCTTTATCGGAGGAATATTGGGGATACACTTTAGCCTAAAATGATTCTAGTTTTGTATATTTGAGGTAAAATAAAAATCTTAAGTTTTTAGTCGCATAAGGAGAGTCTTGAGTTATGGCAAAATCTCAAAGTTTTGAAGAAACCTATCCTAATCTTGCTCGCTTTATTGATGGCAGTAGTGGCGGCTGGATTGAGCTTGGCGATAGTGAACATATTAATTCTTTTGCCAGAGCCTATGATATGGGAGGAACAATCTATGAAGGAAAAAGCTCATATAAGACGGTAGATGCGGCTTTACAGGATTTAGAAAAGCACGTTGCTGAGTATATGGAAGAAAATGGTATTGATTGAATGATTGCTATAAGATTTATTTTTTTTGCTAAGGAGATTAATTTAAGTAGGGCTTGCTGAAAAAGTCAAAAAACGAAAGAAATGTGGGTTAGGGAAGTATGGACTGAAAAAGCATAGATAACTTATCCTTATGGAAACAAATCAAAATACAGATTTTGTTTAATCTATTGTTCCTTTCTGTCTAAAAAGGTCAACACAAATCACTCCTCACAAAAGAGAGGAAAATTAACACCATTTTTCACAAGAAAAACGACTCTACAACTTTTTACTTTTTGTCTTCTGAAGTAGAGTAGAAAGATTCATTACCAAAAAGTTCATCGCAATTACCGTTTCCGAGGTCTCAGGTAGTTTGGCCATCACTCGACCAAGACTAAATTTCCTCTTTCCCTGTCCGAATTTACCCTCAATGGCATTACGCACTCTTTCATCTGAGCGTGCCTCTTTCTTTTTTTCTTTGCTCACCTCTTTCGGCGGTCTTCCCAATCGGGGACCACTCATTCTTATATCCCTTTCTTTACAATAAGCTCGATTCGCTTTTGTTCGATAGATTTTATCCACATGAACCGATTCCGGATAACATCCTGTTTCCCTTTTATATTCTTCTATTCGCGCTTGTAAATCTCCCGATTCGTTGTAATTATCCCAACTTAATTTGTCTAAGAAGACAAAGCCATTCACATTACTTGCCGATATTTTAGCTCCAAACTCTACTGCTTTTCCCGCTTTTCCACGCACTATTGGACGCACGTGAGGTTGGCTTACACTCACAATTCTGTTTTCTACTTTATTTGTCTTTTTTTCATACATTTCTAACTGTTGCTCATACACTTTTCCTATCGTTACAAGCTCTTCTTGCTCTTTTTTCGTTAGTTTTTCTAACTTTGCTCCCTCTTCTATCATTTTTTCTATATCAGACAAGTTTCTTTTTATATATCCTAGTTGTTTTTTTGTTCCTTTTCTTCTTTCTTTTTTTGACACACGACGTTTTTTTGCTATGGCTAAGTAGGGCTTGCTGAAAAAGTCAAAAAACGAAAGAAATGTGGGTTAGGGAAGTATGGACTGAAAAAGCATAGATAACTTATCCTTATGGAAACAAATCAAAATACAGATTTTGTTTAATCTATTGTTCCTTTCTGTCTAAAAAGGTCAACACAAATCACTCCTCACAAAAGAGAGGAAAATTAACACCATTTTTCACAAGAAAAACGACTCTACAACTTTTTACTTTTTGTCTTCTGAAGTAGAGTAGAAAGATTCATTACCAAAAAGTTCATCGCAATTACCGTTTCCGAGGTCTCAGGTAGGGCTTGCTGAATAAGTCTGCAAATCGAACCTAGATGCCACAGGGCGCGAAAAATGGTGACTTCAGAAATCAGTTTCCGATTTTAACCCACAATTTTCTAGCAAAGTGCATGGATTTTGAGCCTTCAAATGCCATAAGCTTGCACCTAATCGTGTTCAAAATGGCTGAAAAGCTTATCTGATAAAGGTTCTGCCTTTATTCGGCAAACCCCAGGTAGTTTGGCCATCACTCGACCAAGACTAAATTTCCTCTTTCCCTGTCCGAATTTACCCTCAATGGCATTACGCACTCTTTCATCTGAGCGTGCCTCTTTCTTTTTTTCTTTGCTCACCTCTTTCGGCGGTCTTCCCAATCGGGGACCACTCATTCTTATATCCCTTTCTTTACAATAAGCTCGATTCGCTTTTGTTCGATAGATTTTATCCACATGAACCGATTCCGGATAACATCCTGTTTCCCTTTTATATTCTTCTATTCGCGCTTGTAAATCTCCCGATTCGTTGTAATTATCCCAACTTAATTTGTCTAAGAAGACAAAGCCATTCACATTACTTGCCGATATTTTAGCTCCAAACTCTACTGCTTTTCCCGCTTTTCCACGCACTATTGGACGCACGTGAGGTTGGCTTACACTCACAATTCTGTTTTCTACTTTATTTGTCTTTTTTTCATACATTTCTAACTGTTGCTCATACACTTTTCCTATCGTTACAAGCTCTTCTTGCTCTTTTTTCGTTAGTTTTTCTAACTTTGCTCCCTCTTCTATCATTTTTTCTATATCAGACAAGTTTCTTTTTATATATCCTAGTTGTTTTTTTGTTCCTTTTCTTCTTTCTTTTTTTGACACACGACGTTTTTTTGCTATGGCTAAGTACTCTTTTCTTGCCACTTCCCTATAAGTCCTCGGCTTTTCTTTCCTTTTCTCTTTTATTTCTTCATACAGCTTATCTATTATTTTTTCTGTTTTTTCTCTGGCATCATTCAATATTCCTATATCCGTTGGATATTTTATATCTGCTGGTGTACAAGTCGCATCTAACAATAACTTTCCTTCATTTTCTTTTTTTTCTGACGCTACACCCGTCGCTTTTTTTTCTATTTCTTTATTAATTTTATTTATTAATTCCATTCCTATTTTTTTACGAAAATGAACCATCATTGACGCATTAAATGCTTCTTTGCTACTATAGCTTTCCATTCCTATAAAGTACTGTAAATAAGGGTTCTCTTTTATTTGTTCTACTGTTTCTCTGTCACTTTTTCCTGAAATTTCTTTGATAATTAATGCTCCTAATGCCATTCTAAATGATTTGGCTGGGGCTCCTTTTTTTTCTGTGAAGTTTTTTGCATATTCTTCCTCATATTCTTCCCAAAGAATCATTTTTGACATTTCTATCCAACGATTTTCTTCGTCTAACTGCCCGCCGAACAGATTTTTCAAGTTTTCTGGTGTTTCAATTGAGTACTGTTGCTTTCGGTACATCTGCTTTCTCTCTTCTTAATGCAATGGTTTTGAGGCATTCTACCCTATTTTCGTGCATTCTAGCGGTTCTTAATTCGCCTACTATTTTTCTCCGTAAAGGTTTCAGCTTTTTTCAGCAAGCCCTAAGTAATAGTTCATTAGCAAAACTTTGGCGTTTTTCAAAATATAATGACCTAAATTGGGAACTCCATACCTGTTGATGAGAATTGACATATATCTCTCTTTTGTTATTTTAGGAAATAATTTTAAATCTCAAATCTTACAGCCCTTGCTCAACAAGGATTCTGTCGTTATTTCTGAGTATAAAGTAAAATGTGTATTTCCTCTTAACTTAATCGCTCGGAAGTCTTTCCATAGCAAGACTTCAGTATTTGAGGTCTGAAAATGTCTTCATGGACTAACAGAAGAGAGATACTTCATAGAGATCCCTCTATGATAAAAATTGCCTACAAAAAACCATAAAAATAGTAACAGTAGATGTGGTGGCTTTATCGGAGGAATATTGGGGATACACTTTAGCCTAAAATGATTCTAGTTTTGTATATTTGAGGTAAAATAAAAATCTTAAGTTTTTAGTCGCATAAGGAGAGTCTTGAGTTATGGCAAAATCTCAAAGTTTTGAAGAAACCTATCCTAATCTTGCTCGCTTTATTGATGGCAGTAGTGGCGGCTGGATTGAGCTTGGCGATAGTGAACATATTAATTCTTTTGCCAGAGCCTATGATATGGGAGGAACAATCTATGAAGGAAAAAGCTCATATAAGACGGTAGATGCGGCTTTACAGGATTTAGAAAAGCACGTTGCTGAGTATATGGAAGAAAATGGTATTGATTGAATGATTGCTATAAGATTTATTTTTTTTGCTAAGGAGATTAATTTAAGTAGGGCTTGCTGAAAAAGTCAAAAAACGAAAGAAATGTGGGTTAGGGAAGTATGGACTGAAAAAGCATAGATAACTTATCCTTATGGAAACAAATCAAAATACAGATTTTGTTTAATCTATTGTTCCTTTCTGTCTAAAAAGGTCAACACAAATCACTCCTCACAAAAGAGAGGAAAATTAACACCATTTTTCACAAGAAAAACGACTCTACAACTTTTTACTTTTTGTCTTCTGAAGTAGAGTAGAAAGATTCATTACCAAAAAGTTCATCGCAATTACCGTTTCCGAGGTCTCAGGTAGTTTGGCCATCACTCGACCAAGACTAAATTTCCTCTTTCCCTGTCCGAATTTACCCTCAATGGCATTACGCACTCTTTCATCTGAGCGTGCCTCTTTCTTTTTTTCTTTGCTCACCTCTTTCGGCGGTCTTCCCAATCGGGGACCACTCATTCTTATATCCCTTTCTTTACAATAAGCTCGATTCGCTTTTGTTCGATAGATTTTATCCACATGAACCGATTCCGGATAACATCCTGTTTCCCTTTTATATTCTTCTATTCGCGCTTGTAAATCTCCCGATTCGTTGTAATTATCCCAACTTAATTTGTCTAAGAAGACAAAGCCATTCACATTACTTGCCGATATTTTAGCTCCAAACTCTACTGCTTTTCCCGCTTTTCCACGCACTATTGGACGCACGTGAGGTTGGCTTACACTCACAATTCTGTTTTCTACTTTATTTGTCTTTTTTTCATACATTTCTAACTGTTGCTCATACACTTTTCCTATCGTTACAAGCTCTTCTTGCTCTTTTTTCGTTAGTTTTTCTAACTTTGCTCCCTCTTCTATCATTTTTTCTATATCAGACAAGTTTCTTTTTATATATCCTAGTTGTTTTTTTGTTCCTTTTCTTCTTTCTTTTTTTGACACACGACGTTTTTTTGCTATGGCTAAGTAGGGCTTGCTGAAAAAGTCAAAAAACGAAAGAAATGTGGGTTAGGGAAGTATGGACTGAAAAAGCATAGATAACTTATCCTTATGGAAACAAATCAAAATACAGATTTTGTTTAATCTATTGTTCCTTTCTGTCTAAAAAGGTCAACACAAATCACTCCTCACAAAAGAGAGGAAAATTAACACCATTTTTCACAAGAAAAACGACTCTACAACTTTTTACTTTTTGTCTTCTGAAGTAGAGTAGAAAGATTCATTACCAAAAAGTTCATCGCAATTACCGTTTCCGAGGTCTCAGGTAGGGCTTGCTGAATAAGTCTGCAAATCGAACCTAGATGCCACAGGGCGCGAAAAATGGTGACTTCAGAAATCAGTTTCCGATTTTAACCCACAATTTTCTAGCAAAGTGCATGGATTTTGAGCCTTCAAATGCCATAAGCTTGCACCTAATCGTGTTCAAAATGGCTGAAAAGCTTATCTGATAAAGGTTCTGCCTTTATTCGGCAAACCCCAGGTAGTTTGGCCATCACTCGACCAAGACTAAATTTCCTCTTTCCCTGTCCGAATTTACCCTCAATGGCATTACGCACTCTTTCATCTGAGCGTGCCTCTTTCTTTTTTTCTTTGCTCACCTCTTTCGGCGGTCTTCCCAATCGGGGACCACTCATTCTTATATCCCTTTCTTTACAATAAGCTCGATTCGCTTTTGTTCGATAGATTTTATCCACATGAACCGATTCCGGATAACATCCTGTTTCCCTTTTATATTCTTCTATTCGCGCTTGTAAATCTCCCGATTCGTTGTAATTATCCCAACTTAATTTGTCTAAGAAGACAAAGCCATTCACATTACTTGCCGATATTTTAGCTCCAAACTCTACTGCTTTTCCCGCTTTTCCACGCACTATTGGACGCACGTGAGGTTGGCTTACACTCACAATTCTGTTTTCTACTTTATTTGTCTTTTTTTCATACATTTCTAACTGTTGCTCATACACTTTTCCTATCGTTACAAGCTCTTCTTGCTCTTTTTTCGTTAGTTTTTCTAACTTTGCTCCCTCTTCTATCATTTTTTCTATATCAGACAAGTTTCTTTTTATATATCCTAGTTGTTTTTTTGTTCCTTTTCTTCTTTCTTTTTTTGACACACGACGTTTTTTTGCTATGGCTAAGTACTCTTTTCTTGCCACTTCCCTATAAGTCCTCGGCTTTTCTTTCCTTTTCTCTTTTATTTCTTCATACAGCTTATCTATTATTTTTTCTGTTTTTTCTCTGGCATCATTCAATATTCCTATATCCGTTGGATATTTTATATCTGCTGGTGTACAAGTCGCATCTAACAATAACTTTCCTTCATTTTCTTTTTTTTCTGACGCTACACCCGTCGCTTTTTTTTCTATTTCTTTATTAATTTTATTTATTAATTCCATTCCTATTTTTTTACGAAAATGAACCATCATTGACGCATTAAATGCTTCTTTGCTACTATAGCTTTCCATTCCTATAAAGTACTGTAAATAAGGGTTCTCTTTTATTTGTTCTACTGTTTCTCTGTCACTTTTTCCTGAAATTTCTTTGATAATTAATGCTCCTAATGCCATTCTAAATGATTTGGCTGGGGCTCCTTTTTTTTCTGTGAAGTTTTTTGCATATTCTTCCTCATATTCTTCCCAAAGAATCATTTTTGACATTTCTATCCAACGATTTTCTTCGTCTAACTGCCCGCCGAACAGATTTTTCAAGTTTTCTGGTGTTTCAATTGAGTACTGTTGCTTTCGGTACATCTGCTTTCTCTCTTCTTAATGCAATGGTTTTGAGGCATTCTACCCTATTTTCGTGCATTCTAGCGGTTCTTAATTCGCCTACTATTTTTCTCCGTAAAGGTTTCAGCTTTTTTCAGCAAGCCCTAAGTACTCTTTTCTTGCCACTTCCCTATAAGTCCTCGGCTTTTCTTTCCTTTTCTCTTTTATTTCTTCATACAGCTTATCTATTATTTTTTCTGTTTTTTCTCTGGCATCATTCAATATTCCTATATCCGTTGGATATTTTATATCTGCTGGTGTACAAGTCGCATCTAACAATAACTTTCCTTCATTTTCTTTTTTTTCTGACGCTACACCCGTCGCTTTTTTTCTATTTCTTTATTAATTTTATTTATTAATTCCATTCCTATTTTTTTACGAAAATGAACCATCATTGACGCATTAAATGCTTCTTTGCTACTATAGCTTTCCATTCCTATAAAGTACTGTAAATAAGGGTTCTCTTTTATTTGTTCTACTGTTTCTCTGTCACTTTTTCCTGAAATTTCTTTGATAATTAATGCTCCTAATGCCATTCTAAATGATTTGGCTGGGGCTCCTTTTTTTTCTGTGAAGTTTTTTGCATATTCTTCCTCATATTCTTCCCAGGGAATCATTTTTGACATTTCTATCCAACGATTTTCTTCGTCTAACTGCCCGCCGAACAGATTTTTCAAGTTTTCTGGTGTTTCAATTGAGTACTGTTGCTTTCGGTACATCTGCTTTCTCTCTTCTTAATGCAATGGTTTTGAGGCATTCTACCCTATTTTCGTGCATTCTAGCGGTTCTTAATTCGCCTACTATTTTTCTCCGTAAAGGTTTCAGCTTTTTTCAGCAAGCCCTAAGTAAACTTTTTTGAACTTTTGAGCCTTAAAAGTTAACTGTTAACTAAACTTAAGCTATAGACAGATTAGTCTATATTTTTAACGGAGAGACTTTATGTTTTGTGAACAATGCGAACAGACTGCAAGTGGGAATGGTTGTCATCAATTTGGAGCCGGTGGTAAAAGTCCAGAGGTGAATGCTATTCAAGACTTAATGGTTTATTGTTTGCGCGGATTGGCTCCCGTTGTCATCAAAGCACGAGAATTGGGCATGGAAACCCATCAAGCGGATGTTTTTATCTGTGAAACGCTATTTGCGACGATGACTAATGTGAATTTTAGTCCCAAGCGATTCACGACTTATTTAGAGAAATGTTTAGATTTACGAGAAAACCTACGCGCAGAAATTGCTCAAACTTCTTCTAAATCCATTGAATGGTCAAAAATCAGCAATTATCACCCCAATTTTGATCAAGATTTAGCAGAACAAGGAGAAGATGCTAATTTACATTTCTTAAGTCAGGCTCAGGATGTAGATATTTTTTCGCTCAAGTTAACCGTTCTCTATGGTGTAAAAGGGTTAGCTTCCTATACTTTCCATGCCTACGAGTTGGGCCAAGAAGATGATAAAATTTACGCTTTTATTGAGGAAGCCTTAGCTGATTTAGATCGTAATGATTTACCTATAGGTGATTGGGTTAGCCTTGCTTTAAAAGTCGGTGAAATGAATTTACGGGCGATGGAATTATTGGATTTAGGTCATACAAGCAGCTTTGGTCATCCTACACCGACTCCTGTGCCTTTAAATCACAAACCAGGCAAGGCAATTTTAGTTTCTGGCCATGATATTAAACAGTTAGCTGCAATTTTAGAACAAACTAAAGATCAGGAAATTACTGTTTATACTCACGGTGAACTTTTACCGGCTCATGGTTATCCTAAACTTAAAGCAAACTATCCCCATCTTTATGGTCACTTTGGTACGGCTTGGCAAAATCAAACTAAAGATTTCGCTGCTTTTCCAGGGGCGATCGCTGTTACAACCAATTGTTTAATGCCGCCTCATGAAAACTATGGTGATAAAATTTTTACGGTTGGGCCAGTGGGTTATCCAGGCTTAAAAGCATTGATGACTACTGACAATACCAGTCCAGATTATTCTCCTTTAATTCAAAAGGCTTTAGAATTACCAGGCTTTACCGAAGAAAGTGAATATCGGCAAGTTTTGACAGGCTTTGCCCATAACGCGGTAATGACGGTAGCGGATCAAGTTATTGATGCGGTAAAAGCAGGAAAAATTCGTCATTTCTTCCTCGTGGGAGGCTGTAACGGCGCCAAACCTGGACGAACTTATTACACCGAATTTGTGGAACAGGTTCCCGATGATTGTATCGTTTTAACCCTTGCCTGTGGTAAATTCCGCTTTTTTGATAAAGAATTAGGTAACATTGGCAACCTTCCGCGTTTAATGGATGTGGGTCAATGTAATGATGCCTATTCTGCGATTCAGATTGCGTTGGAATTGGCCAATGCCTTTAATATTGGAGTAAATGAATTGCCTTTATCTATGATTCTTTCCTGGTACAGCAATTCTAAATTTGCTCTGTAACAAGGGTTTCAGGTTTTAGTTCGCGTAATATGGGGTAAAGTTCAACGGGATTAACAAGTTCATTTTACGAGTCTTCCGGCTTTTAGGCACAGTAGTACGTGTAGAATTGCCCCCAAAACCCCCTTTGAAATGTTCTTTAAATCCCTAAAAGCCTTGCTGTGTCTAAAACTGAGAATTGCTGTTCCTGGTATGAACAAAAGGCGGTGGCGGTATTATTAACTTTGCTTTATTTGGGTATCAAAGATATTCGCTTAGGGCCAACCTTGCCCGCCTTTATTTCTCCCAATGTCTTTAAGTTATTATCAGAAACCTATAATTTGCAAGCCATTACTACTCCTGAAACGGATTTAGCCGCTTGTTTGGGTTGATCCCCCCCCAGCCCCCCGTTCGGCTGAGCTCACGGCCGAAGCCTTAAAAAGGGGGGAGAATATGACTAAGATTCATCAAGCTTTTTGTAATTATCCATTATCAACTATTCATTATTAACTATTCCCTATGTCTGTAATTACTCTAACCATTAACGATACCGCGATCGCCGTAGAAGAAGGAGCAACTATTTTACAGGCCGCCAAAGAAGCGGGGGTTCATATCCCGACTCTTTGCCATTTAGATGGAGTTTCTGATACCGCAGCCTGTCGTCTTTGCCTAGTGGAAATTGACGGTATTAATAAACTTTCCCCTGCCTGTGTAACAACGGTAACGGAGGAAATGGTTGTTCATACCGACACTCCCAAATTGCAAGATTATCGCCGCATGACGGTGGAATTAATTTTCGCTGAAGGCAATCACGTTTGTGCAATTTGTGTCGCGAATGGCAACTGTGAATTACAGAATATGGCGATCGAAGTGGGCATGGATCACAGTCGTTTTCCCTATCGTTTTCCTAAACGAGAAGTCGATTTATCCCATCCGCTTTTTGGCATTGATCACAATCGCTGTATTTTATGTACCCGTTGCGTGCGAGTCTGTGATGAACTTGAAGGAGCGCACGTTTGGGATGTCGCTTATCGCGGGGCAGAATGCAAAATTGTCTCTGGTTTAAATCAGCCCTGGGGGACGGTTGAAGCTTGTACTTCCTGTGGTAAATGTGTGGATGCTTGTCCGACAGGTTCGATTTTTCATAAGGGCATGACCACTGCCGAGGAACACAAAGATAGCGAAAAATTGGAGTTTCTGGCCGCAGCCCGCGATCGCCAACAATGGACACGATAGCTGATGTCAATTAGTAAACATAAATGGAGTCATCTTAATCGTTATGAACGTCTTTGTTTACAACCCATTATGGATGTATATGATCAAATTCAAGCAATGGAGGAAGATATTTTAATAATTGCTGAAAATTATCAGTTGCCAACTCAAGAAATTGAAAGAGCAAAAGATTATGCTTTTGGTAATGGTGTGGCTCGTTATCAATTTTATCCTGATATAGATATGAGTAGAGCCTGGCTTAGACTTGCAAAGGGAGAAGGAACCGACGTAGATCGAGTGTTACTATTACACGAAATTTACGAATCTCAACTTGTCATTATTCAGGGCATGAATCAACAACAAGCTCACTCAATGGCTCAAAAACATTATCCTTGGTCAGACCTATTAAATCCGTCTAGCTAGAACAATGATCAACCCTATTTTTGAAAAGAAATTTTTAGAAGCTCTGGATTTATGTAATTCATTGTCGGAATTTGCCCGTCAACCTTCTAGCTATCCTTGCCAAGCCATTCACTTATTTTGTGAGATTGGTACGGAACCCGAAAATTTATTGGAACTAAATGCTTTGTACGCAGATCGGGTTTTGATTGCCAAAAAATCCATTGAAAAATATGCTAGGACTATTGACAACTGGAAAACTGGGAATTGCCCTTTGGGGGGTAAAGATCATTGTAATATTGTTAACTTTTTTTTGAGCCTTAAAACTCAAGACTTTTACTTTTTCCGAGGAGATAATTTTACTCCAGAATTGATTTGTGAGTTTCTACAGGAGTGGAAGGGAATTAATTTATTTTCTTTAATTACGAACTCTCCTCAACTCGTCACCCATTAAAACCATTAAATGATTAGTTCTCAACCAATAAAATTATGAGTAAGATTCGATTTGCAACGGTTTGGTTAGCGGGCTGCTCTGGCTGCCATATGTCCTTCCTCGATATGGACGAATTTCTAATAGATTTAGCCCAATTAGTTGATGTGGTTTTTAGTCCCGTTGGCTGTGATCTCAAAGACTATCCTGATAATGTGGATGTTTGTCTGGTTGAAGGGGCGATCGCCAACGAAGAAAATTTGGAATTGGCCCTAGAATTACGCAAGAAAACTAAAGTTGTTATTTCTTTTGGCGACTGTGCTGTGACCGCCAACGTTCCTGGAATGCGTAATATGCTAAAAGGGGCCGATCCTGTGCTACGTCGCTCCTATCTAGAATTAGGAGATGTTACGCCTCAATTACCCGATGAACCTGGTATTGTTCCACCTTTACTCGAAAAAGTTGTGCCATTACATCAAGTCATTCCCGTAGATATTTTCATGCCAGGCTGTCCCCCTGATGCCCACCGTATTCGCGCTACCTTGGAACCTCTATTGAAAGGAGAACATCCCCTTATGGAAGGCCGAGAAATGATTAAATTTGGTTAATACAGTCTGGAGGTGATCGTGATATTACTGAAGATATTCTTGGGAATAGTGACTGTTATTCTCTTCTTCGTGAGTATGACTTTTTGTGGATGGATTGCTTTTGCCGTAGGCCCGATGAGGTGTTCACTACCTAATCAATGCACAGCATTACAAATCAACCTATACTCTATTCTCAGTCTTTTTGTAATGTCAATCCCCTTTGTTTTTATCATAATTTCCTTCAAAGGAATCAATCGATTGTAAGCATTCCATCATTAAAATTCAAGAGAATCTAATTATGTCTAGAACCGTTGTTATTGATCCCGTAACCCGTATTGAGGGCCACGCTAAAATCTCCATTTTCCTCAATGATCAAGGAAATGTAGATGATGCTCGTTTTCATGTTGTTGAGTATCGCGGTTTTGAGAAATTCTGTGAAGGCCGCCCCATGTGGGAAATGGCGGGAATTACCGCTCGCATTTGTGGTATTTGTCCCGTTAGTCATCTCCTTTGTGCGGCGAAAACAGGAGATAAAATTTTAGCGGTTCAGGTTCCTCCCGCAGGTGAAAAATTACGCCGTTTAATGAATTTAGGGCAAATTACCCAATCCCATGCCCTGAGTTTTTTCCACTTGAGTAGTCCAGACTTTCTGCTTGGTTGGGATAGTGATCCGGCTCAACGTAATGTCTTTGGTTTAATCGCGGCTGATCCCGATTTAGCTCGTGCGGGTATCCGTTTACGTCAGTTTGGTCAAACGATTATTGAATTGTTAGGTGCGAAAAAAATTCATGCAGCCTGGTCTGTTCCTGGTGGTGTGCGATCGCCGCTTTCAGAAGAAGGTCGTCAATGGATCTGCGATCGCCTACCGGAATCTAAAGAGACTTTATATGTAGCATTAAATTTATTTAAGAATTTGTTAGATAAATTTCAAACAGAAGTCGCTGAATTTGGTAAATTTCCCTCATTGTATTTGGGCTTAGTCGGCAAAAATCAGGAGTGGGAACATTATGGCGGCCACCTGCGCTTTACCGATAGCGATGGCAATATTGTCGCTGATAATTTAAGTGAAGATAATTACCAGGATTTTATTGGCGAATCCGTTGAAAAATGGTCGTATCTTAAATTTCCCTATTACAAACCCTATGGTTATCCTCAGGGAATTTATCGAGTTGGCCCTTTAGCCCGTTTAAATGTTTGTCATCACATTGGCACACCCGAAGCAGATCGGGAATTAATTGAATATCGTCAACGGGCGGGCGGTGTTGCCACCTCTTCTTTCTTCTATCACTATGCTCGTTTGGTAGAAATTCTAGCCTCATTAGAAGCCATTGAGTTGTTAATGGATGATCCTGATATTTTGTCGAAAAACTGTCGAGCAAAAGCGGGGATCAACTGTTTAGAAGCGGTTGGTGTTAGTGAAGCTCCGCGTGGCACTCTATTCCATCATTACAAAGTAGATGAAAATGGTTTAATCCAAAAGGTTAACCTGATTATTGCAACGGGCAATAATAACTTGGCTATGAATCAAACGGTTGCCCAAATTGCTAAACATTATATTCACAATAATGATGTTAGTGAAGGTTTTTTAAACCGTGTAGAAGCGGGTATTCGCTGTTATGATCCCTGCTTAAGTTGTTCTACCCACGCAGCCGGTCAAATGCCTTTACAAGTTGAGATTGTCGATAGTCAAGGTGCAGTGATTAATTCTCTGCGTCGGAACTGAAAAGTTTAATTTCCTGATGAGCTAGGGTAAGCAATTAGAAGCTATCACGCTTTTTTCCAGCCATTAGCGATCGCTTTTCCAGCCATTAGCGATCGCTTCCCAAGCTTTTTTTAAATTTGTTGAGATTGGTTGGGTTGTATAGGATTTCGGATAGAAGATTACAGTCTTTATTGTAAGGGGCAGTTTGCGGGGTGGGAGACGGTTTTCCCGATAAGCGAGTGGGGTTTTCCGTTTTTTGAGACCAGATAGCAAGTTATTTTACTGGTGAATCAAGGCATTATGCGTATAATATATGTATGATAAACGGAGATAAAAGTTTATGAGACAGGAATATGATTTTTCTCACGGTAAACGGGGGGCGATTGTCTCTTCTCAGGAAAAAACTCGTATTACAATATATTTAGATAATGAGATTTTAGAACATTTTCGAGAACAGGCTGAGGCGGCTGGAATGGGTTATCAAACTTTGATTAATCAGGTTTTAAAGGAACATATTCAGGGAGATTCTAAAGCTTCTTTAACGGAAAGTGATTTACGTGAGGAGTTACTTGCTCTTGGTAAATAGTGCGATCGCAAACCTCATTTTAATGCTGTTCTCAGGGGCGATCGCGTTGCAGGGTTAATGGATGCTTTCCGTGAGGAAGATATGCCCGATCATAAGGGTGTCGAATAATAATGAATTTTTGTTACGAAGTGGGGGGCGATCGAAGAATCGGTGCTATGCCAGTCAGTGATTTTATCTGATTGTTAATGTTCTGTTCAAAGGAGGTTGTTTGCGGTCATTGGTGTCAACTTAAGCCAAAATGCCTACTCACAAAAGATTAGCCTAAAAGCAGGCGGAAGTAAGAGTAGGCTGAAAAAAAGGTTAGTATATAAAAAAGTGAGCAAAAAACAAATGGCAAGACAACATCCTCGGAGAAAAGGAAACCCAGACTTACGTCGTAAGACAAATCAGCCAGGGGTAGAAATCCCTGAAATAACAAAAGAGTTGTTTGAATTACTAGAACCCACAATGTTTACACCATTAAAATATTTACAGGGAACTCATGAGAAAATGATGAGAGATAGGGTGCTAAATTTACCAGTAATGGTGGCATTAGTGTTAAGTATAGTGTATCGTCAAATAGCGGGTATAAGTGAAGCGGTAAGACTGTTAGAGGAAGAGGGATTGCTATGGGTAGCATCATTAAAAGTAAGCAAACAGGCAGTATCAAAAAGAATGATGAATGTGCCAGCCGAAATATTTGCAATATTACTAAAAGGAGTGTTAGAAAAAGCAGCCGAAAAAGGGAAGAAGCTCCAAGTAGGAGAAAAATGGGAAAAAATAAGAGAAAAGTTTAGTGCAGTGTGGATAGCAGATGGCTCAACGCTAGAGCAGATAAGGAAAAATATGAAAATAAGTAAAGAAGAAAAGAGTAAATTGGGGGGTAAAATAATGATGGTAGTGGAAGCCTTTACCCAAAGACCCGTTACTTTATGGTACACAGAAAATGATAAATCAAATGATAAAATATGGTGTGAAGAATTGGCAGCTAAATTACCAGAAAATGGTTTAATTCTCGTAGATATGGGATTTTTTAGCTTTGTGTGGTTTGATTTGTTAACAGAAGCTAAAAAGTTTTTTCTAACCAGATTTAGAGCGGGTACATCTTACAAAACCAAACAAGTATTGTCTCAAGGTAGTCATTACAGAGATGAGATTATCATTATGGGAAATTACCGTTCTAATCCTTGCAAGCATCCGGTGAGATTAGTCTCAGTATTATGGGGAACAATCTGGTATCAGTATTTAACAAATGTGTTGTCTCCCGAACAACTGTCCGCCGAAGAGGTCTGTGATTTATATCGAAGACGATGGACAATCGAAGAAGCCTTTTTATTAACGAAAAGACTTTTAGGACTAGCCTATTTATGGGTAGGGAATAAGAATGGTGTCCAAATCCAGATTATTTGCACTTTGATTTTCTATACGGTCTTAAATCAATTGGTAGGGGAAGTGGCGATTGCTCTAAATCAACCGAAAGAAAAAATCTCAGTAGAGATGGTGTTTCGGAGTCTATACTATGTAGCGAAGGCTATTGCTAGAGGAGAAAAGCCTGATACAGTAACCTATCTGGCTGAACGTGCTAAGTTATTTGGTTTGGTCAAAGCTGAGAGAAAGCGACATCGAGAAAAGGCCGCTCTCAATCAACAAATTTGGGAACCCATTCCTTTAAGTTGACACGGATGGTTTGCGGTACGCTAATCTGGCTAACACGCTTTTGGGCGTAATATACGGAAAGTTTCTTGCGATTATGCCAAAATGGAGTGATATGACGAAAGTTTCCATATATCATTACACTGGAGAGAGTTATACGGAAAGTTTCTGTATAATCAATAGTTGGGCAGATTGTATATTAACGCAAAAATTATGACAACAAATCCAAAAATTGAAACGGAAAGAATATATCTTCGCAAATTAAATTTAAATGATTGCAGTGATCTGGCAAAAGTTTTGTCTGATCCAGTATCTATGATTCATTATGGCGGTGCTTTTTCTTTTGATAAAGTTGAACAATGGATTTTTAAAAACACAAAAAGATACGAGACTGACGACTATGGATTATGGGCTATGATAAGGAAATCCGATGACGCATTTATGGGTGATTGCGGTATTACTAATCAAATTGTTGATGGTGAGCTAATTCAAGAAATAGGCTATCATGTCATCCGTAATTATTGCAATATGGGATATGCGACTGAATCAGCATTAGCCTGCAAAATACACGCATTCAAGAATCTGAAAATACCAATAATTTACTCATATACTAGGGTTGATAATTTAGCATCAAGAAGAGTGGCAGAAAAAATTGGCATGATTGAGACAAAACGTTTTATGTCTAATGGCCATGAACAAATATTGTATGGTGTAATTAACAAATTATCTGCCCAACAAGTCGATGCACCGGAGCCGGCCACAATGGTCTCTCCTGCTTCGCAAACATCACATCGGCCGGCCCGGTGATCTCTGACGTTATGCTGACCCGCAACGAAATAGGCTTAGGGTTCTTGTTGGATAGCTCGACTTAATTTACAAAGGCACGAAGGATAGTTTTTCAGGAAAAGATATATGAAATCAGAACTACAGACTGAACTAATTTGTGTTGATCTGGGAGAAGGAGTTATTGCTCAGATCTGTAGGTTAGATTAACGAAAGGCAACCCAACTTTTTTAATTATTACTCATCTAAAAACTCATTAACCGTCATAATTTTAACATCTTGAAAAGGACATAAAACCAATAAATCATTATCTCCTGTAATCAAATAGTCTGCTCTACCATTAATCGCCACTTCCAGAAATTTATTATCCTTTTCATCTCGACAAAGATCAACCCTTTCAAGAATCTCAACTAATTCTGATGCTAACCTCAGCCTAAAAATAAATTCAGAGCGAACTTGCAAAGAGACATATCTAGGGCTTGCTGAAAAAAGCTGAAACCTTTACGGAGAAAAATAGTAGGCGAATTAAGAACCGCTAGAATGCACGAAAATAGGGTAGAATGCCTCAAAACCATTGCATTAAGAAGAGAGAAAGCAGATGTACCGAAAGCAACAGTACTCAATTGAAACACCAGAAAACTTGAAAAATCTGTTCGGCGGGCAGTTAGACGAAGAAAATCGTTGGATAGAAATGTCAAAAATGATTCTTTGGGAAGAATATGAGGAAGAATATGCAAAAAACTTCACAGAAAAAAAAGGAGCCCCAGCCAAATCATTTAGAATGGCATTAGGAGCATTAATTATCAAAGAAATTTCAGGAAAAAGTGACAGAGAAACAGTAGAACAAATAAAAGAGAACCCTTATTTACAGTACTTTATAGGAATGGAAAGCTATAGTAGCAAAGAAGCATTTAATGCGTCAATGATGGTTCATTTTCGTAAAAAAATAGGAATGGAATTAATAAATAAATAAAATTAATAAAGAAATAGAAAAAAAAGCGACGGGTGTAGCGTCAGAAAAAAAGAAAATGAAGGAAAGTTATTGTTAGATGCGACTTGTACACCAGCAGATATAAAATATCCAACGGATATAGGAATATTGAATGATGCCAGAGAAAAAACAGAAAAAATAATAGATAAGCTGTATGAAGAAATAAAAGAGAAAAGGAAAGAAAAGCCGAGGACTTATAGGGAAGTGGCAAGAAAAGAGTACTTAGCCATAGCAAAAAAACGTCGTGTGTCAAAAAAAGAAAGAAGAAAAGGAACAAAAAAACAACTAGGATATATAAAAAGAAACTTGTCTGATATAGAAAAAATGATAGAAGAGGGAGCAAAGTTAGAAAAACTAACGAAAAAAGAGCAAGAAGAGCTTGTAACGATAGGAAAAGTGTATGAGCAACAGTTAGAAATGTATGAAAAAAAGACAAATAAAGTAGAAAACAGAATTGTGAGTGTAAGCCAACCTCACGTGCGTCCAATAGTGCGTGGAAAAGCGGGAAAAGCAGTAGAGTTTGGAGCTAAAATATCGGCAAGTAATGTGAATGGCTTTGTCTTCTTAGACAAATTAAGTTGGGATAATTACAACGAATCGGGAGATTTACAAGCGCGAATAGAAGAATATAAAAGGGAAACAGGATGTTATCCGGAATCGGTTCATGTGGATAAAATCTATCGAACAAAAGCGAATCGAGCTTATTGTAAAGAAAGGGATATAAGAATGAGTGGTCCCCGATTGGGAAGACCGCCGAAAGAGGTGAGCAAAGAAAAAAAGAAAGAGGCACGCTCAGATGAAAGAGTGCGTAACGCCATTGAGGGTAAATTCGGACAGGGAAAGAGGAAATTTAGTCTTGGTCGAGTGATGGCCAAACTACCTGAGACCTCGGAAACGGTAATTGCGATGAACTTTTTGGTAATGAATCTTTCTACTCTACTTCAGAAGACAAAAAAGAAAACAAAAAGTAAAAAGTTGTAGAGTCGTTTTTCTTGTGAAAAATGGTGTTAATTTTCCTCTCTTTTGTGAGGAGTGATTTGTGTTGACCTTTTTAGACAGAAAGGAACAATAGATTAAACAAAATCTGTATTTTGATTTGTTTCCATAAGGATAAGTTATCTATGCTTTTTCAGTCCATACTTCCCTAACCCACATTTCTTTCGTTTTTTGACTTTTTCAGCAAGCCCTATTTAGAAGCTAATGGAGAAGTCAAAACCACTCAACACCGACGTTGGAATGGGAAGTATTTCGAGATTTGGCACTGCCGTTATCTCAATCAGATTCCCCTGCGAGACCAACAGCCTGCTTTGTTGGTTAACTGGTGTGAGCTAAAAATCCACCGCGAATCCGATGCTCAACTTCTTTATCACAATAGTTGGATTACCAATCATTTTCTCACCCCTCACATCGTTCTTGATGTCTGTCGTGCTGGACGGACTCGTTGGCGCACTGAGAACGAGAATCACAATATTCTCAAAAATCGAGGCTATCACTTAGAGCATAATTTTGGGCATGGTAAACAACACCTCGCCTCTGTTTTGCTTACCCTGAATTTGCTGGCTTTTCTCTTGCACACGGTTTTAGGTTTGGTTGATGAACGTTACCAGAGAATTCGCGTCCAACGCGGCACTCGTAAGGGATTCTTTCAAGATATTCTCTCTTTGACCAAATATCTGTTCTTTGAAAGCTGGCATCATCTTTTAGATTTTATGCTTGATGACTCAGTTTCTCTCGCTGTCTCGAATTCTTCCTAGTTGATTAATTGGCAATTTTCATAGCAAAACCCTTGCCAGTAAATACATCAAGCCTTTTGTATCTTTGACTACATTCTGAATTTGGAATTGCTGGTCATCAATCAGCAATTCCAAATTCAAATGGTATAAATAGAGACAGAAAAACTTTGACCTATAGGAAGTTATGAATAAAGAGAAAAGTGTCTACTGATTTTGCAGAGAGAAAGATGGAAGTAAACGACCTAAGTTTTGACGGAATCGTTCACTGTTTAAACGAGGTCATTGGGAAGATAGATGACCCCCGTTCGGTTAGTAATGCAACGAAATATAGTCTAAGAGAGGCGATACTGGGGGCATTTGCCGCCTTTTTTATGCAAAATGAGTCATTTTTAGAGTACCAACGTCAGCTTAACAGCCGTTGTGGGCGAGATAATGCTCAGAGCTTGTTTGGACTAGAAAAAATACCAACAGTAGAACAGATTCGCAACATTGTGGATGGGGTAGCAGCGAGTAGTCTATTCCCTTTGTTTGGGTTAATTTACCAAGCATTGAGGAGCATGGGATTCTTGAAAGCCTATGAAATATTGAGGGGAAATCTTCTAGTAGCAATGGATGGGACAAATTACTACAGTTCGGAAAAAGTAAATTGTCCATGCTGTTCAACCAAAACGTCAAAACAGGGAAAAGTCACCTACTTCCATCAGGCATTATTGCCCGTGATTGTTTCCCCAGACCATGAATCAGTTTTTTCCTTACCCCCTGAATTTATTACCCCTCAAGACGGTTCTGAAAAGCAAGATTGTGAGCAAAATGCGGCGAAACGTTGGATAAGTAACCATGCTAGTTTGTTTGCGGGACAGAAGATAACTCTGCTAGGGGATGACTTGTACAGTCGTCAGCCCACTTGTCAGCACTGTCTCGACCACGATTTCAACTTTATCTTCGTCTGTTTACCGACTTCTCATCCCACACTCTATGAATGGTTAAACTATTTAGAAGCTAATGGAGAAGTCAAAACCACTCAACACCGACGTTGGAATGGGAAGTATTTCGAGATTTGGCACTGCCGTTATCTCAATCAGATTCCCCTGCGAGACCAACAGCCTGCTTTGTTGGTTAACTGGTGTGAGCTAAAAATCCACCGCGAATCCGATGCTCAACTTCTTTATCACAATAGTTGGATTACCAATCATTTTCTCACCCCTCACATCGTTCTTGATGTCTGTCGTGCTGGACGGACTCGTTGGCGCACTGAGAACGAGAATCACAATATTCTCAAAAATCGAGGCTATCACTTAGAGCATAATTTTGGGCATGGTAAACAACACCTCGCCTCTGTTTTGCTTACCTTGAATTTGCTGGCTTTTCTCTTGCACACGGTTTTAGGTTTGGTTGATGAACGTTACCAGAGAATTCGCGTCCAACGCGGCACTCGTAAGGGATTCTTTCAAGATATTCTCTCTTTGACCAAATATCTGTTCTTTGAACTGACTTTTCCCGTTAAGTCCAAAATCCAGCAATGCAAACTTCTAGAGGCTTTATCTGGCAAGGGTTTGAGTAATGATTCTCTTGACAGGAAAAAAATATTCTGAAGCCATCATCCCGCTTATCGTTCAAATTTCAAAAACAAAGGATGAAGGGAGTATGAGACTGTAAAATGGAGAAAATCTTAAAGGGCAGGTCAAAAAATGTTGGAATGGTGGACAAAAAACTTTGCCAGTTGTGAATTGGGAGACGAGAGGCTAAACAATCGTGCCTTCTCGATTGGGAAAAAGTTAAGTGAGGGGTTTGGAAAAGCCTTATCAGAAGTGTTTAAGGGAGGAAACGAGTTAAAGAGGGCCTATGAATTTTTGGGAATCCGAAAACAGACTTTGTCAAGATAATAGAGCCGCACTGTGAAATGACAACTGCCGCCGTAGAAGAATATAAGATAATGCTATCAGTCGGAGATACGACCTTCTTAGATTATCGCAATATCAAGGAAAAAAGGGAAGGGTATGGGCCGACTGGAAAAGGAGGGAATGGATTAATACTAGACATCTCCAAAAACTGGAAAGCCTAGTCTAGCAAGCAGTGTAGCTAAATCTAGACTCAGTAGACTTCTTGGTACATAGACGAGTTTACAGGGCTTTCAGACCTCCAAATTCAATTCTGGCAAAAAACAATGACTCATCTTTACCTCAATTACCTGCCCTGATTCGCTACATTTTATAATGCTTAATATCAGCGCATTTATCCTTAGTCTCACCAATCCACATACTGTTGAGATTAATGACTTATATCTTCCCTTTCTTAGTCTAAATTTTTCTTGCATCACTTTGAATACTTTGAGCAATCGAATCATATGTTCAACCACTACTCGTCGAGACGATAACCAACTATTTCTTTCTTTTTCTTCTTTGCTTAATTCTCGCCCCTTTGGTTTCTTTTTTGGTGTTGTTAATTGGAATTCTCCCTCGTAGGCTTTATCACCTAGAAAGCCTTGTTCTTGATGGAATTTAGCCAATCTTTGACGTAATATTTGTACATCGCTCTTTGAACCTATTTCTCCTATCACAACATCCACAATCTCCTTGATTTTTGGGCAAATGATTATTTGGCTTTTTGAGGTATGCCTTTTTTGTTTACCTGAGTAGTATGGTTTTTGTGCCTCCTGCCCTAAAGGTCTTTCTACTGGTTGTTCTGTCGCATCCACTATTAGTTCATGTTGGATTAGCTCCTCTTTAACTTTTTCTATTTCTTCTGGCAACTTTTTTAGTTGTTCAAATAGACTTGCTGGTAAATTTTCTCCGAATAGTGACTGCCAATAATTGAATATATTATGGGCAGACGATTCACTTATTTCAAACATTATTCCTAGTAGCTGAAAGGTCGGATAATGCCTTAAGTAAACTAGCATTAAAACTATTTGCTCCTCCTCTGATAATTTCGGTTTATTTCCACCACCTGCTTTAATCAGTGTGGTTTTGCTTTCTTCAAATTCTTTTTTAAGTAATTTGCCATAGGTTATAAGCTCTAATAATTTTGGGTACTCTATTCCTAACAACCTCTTTGTTTCTTGAGGCTGTTTTTGAATATAAGCCCACATATAGATGTATTCAGGCATAGTTACTCCTGTCTAAATTTCTATGATTATAGCATATTTGTCGATTTTATAGTATTATGGAGATGTCTACTGCATAGTGCTTTAGCAATTGAGCCAGAAAAAGGACAAGTATTAGGTTTATTATGGCAAAAACTGTGGAATAGGGAGGTAAAAGAAAAGCCCCCAACAGATGAAACGGCGAAGCAGAAAAAAGAAAGACAGAAAGAACAAAGAAAAGCAGCTCGTCAAAGACCATTTGAGGAAAAAGAATCCTACAAATGGGTAGAGGCTCTAAACACCTGTGAGAAACAGGTAGAAAGTTCAACGAGGGTAATTCATGTATTTGACAGAGAAGGAGATGTTTCAGAAGTCTTTGACTCAGTGCGTCAACTCAAGCATACAGGAGTGCTGGTCAGAGCGTCTCATAATCGTAGTTTAGACAAAAATAGTGAACGACTTTGGCAACATTTGGAATCAGAACCGATTCGTTTTCATCAAGAAATCGAGATTCCGAGTACAGGAAAAAGAAAAGCACGGAAGGTTAAGCTTGCCGTCCGATTTTGCTCAGTTAATCTACGAACTCCCTATCGTTTTGATAATCGTGACCCGTTGAATGTCTATGCTGTTTATGCGACAGAAATCGATTGTCCCGAAGGCGAAACTCCTTTATCTTGGATGCTTCTGACTACAGAAGTTGTTGAGACTATTGAGATGGCTGTCACTATTCTTCGTTGGTACACCTACCGATGGCGGGTTGAAGAATTTCATAAAGTCCTTAAGTCTGGTTGTCAGAGTGAGCGTTATCGACTTGCCTCTGATGGAATGAAAACTCTTTTGGGTTTTTTAAGTGTCATTGCTGTTGAACTTTTACACGTTACTTATCTTCATCGTACCCAGCCCGATGCTCTCGCGATTGAAATTCTTAATCCTCTTCAACTTCAGGTGTTAAAAGCAGCCGCCTCTCAAAAACTTCCCCCTATTTTGACTGTTGCTTGGGCTGTCGAGTCTGTTGCTTTTCTTGGTGGTTATCTTGAACATCGTCGTAAAACTCCTCTCGGTATCCAAGTCCTTTGGCGCGGTTGGTTGAAGTTGCATGACCTTTGCCAAGGCTGGCAGCTTGCAATCCGCACTTAACGGGAAAAGTCAGGTAAATGAAAGCTGGCATCATCTTTTAGATTTTATGCTTGATGACTCAGTTTCTCTCGCTGTCTCGAATTCTTCCTAGTTGATTAATTGGCAATTTTCATAGCAAAACCCTTGCCAGTAAATACATCGAGCCTTTTGTATCTTTGACTACATTCTGAATTTGGAATTGCTGGTCATCAATCAGCAATTCCAAATTCAAATGGTATAAATAGAGACAGAAAAACTTTGACCTATAGGAAGTTATGAATAAAGAGAAAAGTGTCTACTGATTTTGCAGAGAGAAAGATGGAAGTAAACGACCTAAGTTTTGACGGAATCGTTCACTGTTTAAACGAGGTCATTGGGAAGATAGATGACCCCCGTTCGGTTAGTAATGCAACGAAATATAGTCTAAGAGAGGCGATACTGGGGGCATTTGCCGCCTTTTTTATGCAAAATGAGTCATTTTTAGAGTACCAACGTCAGCTTAACAGCCGTTGTGGGCGAGATAATGCTCAGAGCTTGTTTGGACTAGAAAAAATACCAACAGTAGAACAGATTCGCAACATTGTGGATGGGGTAGCAGCGAGTAGTCTATTCCCTTTGTTTGGGTTAATTTACCAAGCATTGAGGAGCATGGGATTCTTGAAAGCCTATGAAATATTGAGGGGAAATCTTCTAGTAGCAATGGATGGGACAAATTACTACAGTTCGGAAAAAGTAAATTGTCCATGCTGTTCAACCAAAACGTCAAAACAGGGAAAAGTCACCTACTTCCATCAGGCATTATTGCCCGTGATTGTTTCCCCAGACCATGAATCAGTTTTTTCCTTACCCCCTGAATTTATTACCCCTCAAGACGGGTCTGAAAAGCAAGATTGCGAGCAAAATGCGGCGAAACGTTGGATAAGTAACCATGCTAGTTTGTTTGCGGGACAGAAGATAACTCTGCTAGGGGATGACTTGTACAGTCGTCAGCCCACTTGTCAGCACTGTCTCGACCACGATTTCAACTTTATCTTCGTCTGTTTACCGACTTCTCATCCCACACTCTATGAATGGTTAAACCCATATCCCGTACTAATTTTGAAAAAATAAAAATAGATTCAAAAATAGCAACAGAATAGTTAAAATAAAAAAGCTAACAAACCGAGGAGAAAATGACCCAATTAAACGTTAAAAATCTCGACCATTTAGGAATAATCGCGGCCGTAGTTGATGAACTAGGTCTAGTGGATTATATCAATGAACAGTTACAAGAAAATGACCGTGCGAAAATCAGTGCGGGTCTGGTGGTTAAAGCCATGATTCTCAATGGCTTAGGATTTATTAATTCTCCCTTGTATTTATTCAGGGAGCATCTCACCTTTGCAATAAGTAGAAATACTTAACGAGGTAAATGAAAGAGTCAAAAAAGGTAATCATTTAAATAGGAACAGCGATGACGAAGGACTTGTGGTACATTGTCAGAATTCCAACTCGCACCAGTAATTTTAAGACGATGACCAATTTGTTTAACTTGAGATTCGACAGAGCCAGAGCCAATGGAAATGCCCTCTGCCTGCAAATAACCATAATTGACAATCCGATGTTTATGCTTGTTTAAATAAATGATAAAATTCTCAGCTTGAGGCTCTGACCATCCCTCAAAATAGGAGATAGCGGCATCCACTTCACCCGTCCAAAGAAAAGACTTGACCTCCTCAATTCGCTGGAATGACCCCCCAACTTTATAGAGGTTTTCAATTAAGTGATACCAGTCCAAAATTTCAATTCGCTCATGTTTCTGTCCTATCTCACGAAATAAGTTCCAGATACCATCATGTCCATCTCCCAAACAAATTAAAGGCTTAGCCAAAATTTGAGAATTAACCAAATCTAATAAAGCCGAGTTATCTTGAAAAAAGGCAGCTACCCCCAATTGATGAAAACTGACTCCTTTATAATCACGCCAAATTAAGGGTTCTCCCTTGGGAGTTCTGAGTCGTACCTTCCCACCATCTATGCTAATTTCTTCGACTTCTGTGTTAGAGCCCGTATTCCGTACTAGTTTTGAAAAAATAAAAATAGATTCAAAAATGGCTACAGAATAGTTAAAATAAAAAAGCTAATAAACCCAAGAGAAAATGACCCAATTAAACGTTAAAAATCTCGACCATTTAGGAATAATCGCGGCGATAGTTGATGAACTAGGTCTAGTGGATTATATCAATGAACAACTAGGAGAAAATGACCGTGCTAAAATCAGTGCGGGTCTGGTAGTGAAAGCGATGATTCTCAATGGCTTAGGCTTTATCAACTCTCCTTTATATTTGTTCAGTCGTTTTTTTGAAGATAAACCAGTAGAACATCTTTTAGGAAAAGGAATAAAAGCCAGCGACCTGAATGATGACCGTTTAGGGAGAGTCTTAGATTTAATCTTTATGGCCGGCATCAGCCGTTTGTTTCTCGGAATTTGTCTAAAAGCCGTAGAAATCTTCAAAATAGTGATGAAAAGTTCCCATTTAGACTCCAGTTCATTATCGGTACAAGGGGAATATAAATTATCGGTGGAGAGAGAAGACAAAGAAAGCCAAATAATCCATATCACTCATGGCTATTCAAAGGATAAGCGACCAGACTTGAAACAATTTGTCTTGAATCTAGTCTGTTGGGGGGATGGCGACATTCCCGCTTTTCTCGAATTAGGAGATGGCAATCAAAGTGATAAAAAAGAGTTTGCTAAACTCTTGAAAAAGTTCAATGAGCAGTGGCAATTCGATGGTTTGTATATAGCAGATTCAGCCTTATACAGTGCCGATAACTTGCAAAAGTTAACCGGCATATACTGGTTATGTTCTGTGCCGAAAACGATTAGAGAAGTGCAGGATGCGGTCAGTCAATTAGCCTCGGAGCAATTCATCACAACTGATTTAGAGGGCTATCGTCTTACCTCCTTAGAAAGTGAATATGGGGGAGTCAAACAACGTTGGATAGTGGTAGATAGCGAGCAAAAAAAAGCTTTAGACCTCAAACAACTGACGAAGAAGACAGAGAAAGCAACGGCTCAAGCTCAAAGACAATTAGAACAATTACAGCGTCAGGAATTTGCTTGTCGGGAGGATGCTTTAACCGCCCTGAGCCGATGGGAGAAGAGTTTAGAATGGCATCTTCTTCAAGACCTAACTGTCGTCGAAAAATGTCATTACGGTCATCGAGGTAAACCCCGTCCCCATGAACAGCCCATTCGTCGTAGCTATCATGCCCAAGCCACTTTCAGCCTCAATAGTGCGAAAGTTCAAGCTTCAGAGCGGGCAGCAGGACGTTTTGTCTTGGCGACGAATCAGCTAGATGGAGACTCTTTGAGCGATGAGCAACTGCTTGTCCACTACAAGCAACAGCAAGGGGTAGAGCGAGGTTTTCGCTTCCTTAAAGACCCTCTGTTTTTGGCGTCCAGTGTTTTTCTCAAAACCCCTGAGCGGATTATGGCATTGAGTTTCATCATGGTGTTGTGTTTACTGGTGTACAGCTTGGGACAACGTAAACTGAGACTGGCTCTGGCAGAGCAGGAGGAGACTGTGCCTAATCAGTTGGGAAAGCCGACTCAGCGTCCGACACTGCGTTGGATTTTTCAGATGTTGAGAGGAGTTCATTGGGTTGTACTGGATAATTGTCCCCAAATAATCAATCTAACGCTTGAGCGAGAGAGGATTTTGCGCTTTTTTGGGGCTACTACTTGTCAGTATTATCTTTTGTCATAATGACTTTT
This sequence comes from Woronichinia naegeliana WA131, assembly GCA_025370055.1. Lineage (NCBI taxonomy): Bacteria > Bacillati > Cyanobacteriota > Cyanophyceae > Synechococcales > Coelosphaeriaceae > Woronichinia > Woronichinia naegeliana. Next base: position 6,500,264 of record CP073041.1, read on the forward strand.
CTTATTTTCTTTGTTCTTTTTTTATGTACGGAATGTGGGGTTAAACTATTTAGAAGCTAATGGAGAAGTCAAAACCACTCAACACCGACGTTGGAATGGGAAGTATTTCGAGATTTGGCACTGCCGTTATCTCAATCAGATTCCCCTGCGAGACCAACAGCCTGCTTTGTTGGTTAACTGGTGTGAGCTAAAAATCCACCGCGAATCCGATGCTCAACTTCTTTATCACAATAGTTGGATTACCAATCATTTTCTCACCCCTCACATCGTTCTTGATGTCTGTCGTGCTGGACGGACTCGTTGGCGCACTGAGAACGAGAATCACAATATTCTCAAAAATCGAGGCTATCACTTAGAGCATAATTTTGGGCATGGTAAACAACACCTCGCCTCTGTTTTGCTTACCCTGAATTTGCTGGCTTTTCTCTTGCACACGGTTTTAGGTTTGGTTGATGAACGTTACCAGAGAATTCGCGTCCAACGCGGCACTCGTAAGGGATTCTTTCAAGATATTCTCTCTTTGACCAAATATCTGTTCTTTGAAAGCTGGCATCATCTTTTAGATTTTATGCTTGATGACTCAGTTTCTCTCGCTGTCTCGAATTCTTCCTAGTTGATTAATTGGCAATTTTCATAGCAAAACCCTTGCCAGTAAATACATCGAGCCTTTTGTATCTTTGACTACATTCTGAATTTGGAATTGCTGGTCATCAATTAAGGCTCTTGACATTAGTGGACAATTATGCTGTTCAAGTGGAGCTACGCTAACCATATAACTGATGCTGCCAGATAGATGCCTCCTAGAAAATTGGCTGTGCGCTTGTCGTAACGAGTCGCAAGCGCACGATATTGTTTGAGTTTCGCAAAGAAGTTTTCGACTAAATGGCGGGCTTTATACAAAAATGTATCATAAGGGCGAGGTTCTTTTCGATTACTTTTCGAGGGTATCACAGGCACTATCTCTCTTTCTTCTAAAACCTTAATTACTCTCTCGTCTGCGTCATAGGCTTTGTCCCCTAGCATCGCTTCTGCTTCCACGTTAGGCAACAAAACATCGGCTCCGTCTAAATCACAGGCTTGACCCGGCGTTAGAAAAAAAGAGACCGGATTCCCCAATGCGTCCACTACTGCATGGATTTTCGTACTTAATCCTCCTTTACTCCTTCCTATATCTTCTTTCTCTGCACTACTGTTTTTTGCTCCTGCACTGTGTTGATGGGCTCTCACAATCGTTGCATCTATCATTGCGTATTCATTATCGGCATCCTGTGCTAAATGCTTAAATATCTTTTCCCACACCCCTGATTTCGTCCATCGCGTAAACCGCGTGTGAATCACTCGAAAATCTCCAAACTCTTCGGGCCAGCAGCAATTCTAAATTTGCGCTGTAGCAAGGGTTTCAGGTTTTAGTTCGCGTAATACGGGGTAAAATTCAACGGGATTAACAAGTTCATTTTACGAGTCTTCAGGCTTTCAGGCATGGTAGTACACATAGAATTGCCCCAAAAACCCCCTTTGAAATGTTCTTTAAATCCCTAAAAGGCTTGCTGTATCTAAAACTGAGAATTGCTGTCGGGCCAGTCTCTCCAAGGAATTCCCGCTCTATATCGATATAATACCGCTTCGACAAACAAACGATTATCTTTGGCCGTTACTCCCACATCTCCCTCTTTTCCGGGCAATAGCTCTTTGATTCTTTCCCATTGGTCAGGGTGCGACCTTTAGTTGATAAAAGCTGTTGTAATCAGGGTTCTACAGGGAACCCATATTGATCAAGTTTTGCCCAAAATTGACTCCATCGTTCCTTGGTCAATACCAAAGCTCGTAGGCTCAAAATAATTCCTGCTCCTTTTTCCTTCCATCGCATCCCTGAACAACATAATCGTTGTTTGACCAACGTCTTACAAGCTGCTTCCGTAACACCTGAACCAATCGGATACTTTTTCTCTAAGTATTCAGCATAATCCATTTGATGCTGATGATTCTCGTAATAAGTAATCGCCGCTTGTAGTTTCTCGGTAAGATTCTTAGAATGACTTTTTTCTTCTTTGACTTCTTTCATCAGATTTAGCAGTTCTCCTGCTTTTCCTTTTTCATGCTTGAGTTCTCGACAATTTTCAGTCAACCATTCTTTTTGTTTTGACACGGTATTCGGATGCAACGCTTCTGCCAAGGCACCTAAGTAACCAGAGGCATGATAGAAATCTAATATCTGTTCTTCCGTTTGCTTTTCTAAAAACTTCCAATTTGATTCTGCCCCGTCTGCTATCCCGACCAATGTTGCCTCTGGATAACGTTTTTTCGCTCGCTCAATTTCTCTTTCTAATCTTTCTAGAAAACTCTTTTTTCCATACTCTGGTGCCGCACCTAGATAGATTGTAGGTTGACGTTCGCCTTCACTATCGTATAGGGAAACGGTTCCCACCATTGCTTCACGGTAGCCATCCTCACACATCAGCATACAGGTTCCATCTAATCCTATTCCCACTGTTGCAATTTGGCTATCCTCCTTGGGCGGGGCATAACTCCACGCTTCTTCTTTTGCCTGTACCACACTTCCTACTGCTTCACTCAATCTTTGGATATAGGATAGCGCTACTTTTCTACCATGATTTTCTAATAAATCATTTTTCACCTCTTTGCCTGCCATCCCTGACATTTTTGAGGATACCTGTTTTGCCAATAATGGCGTTGATGTTATGATTATCCTTGCTTCTCTTTCTAAGGGGCAATACGTTTTTCCTCAAAGGTGAACGCTGATATACATGACGATTCACTATAACCTCACCATAAGGTGTTTGATATTCTTTCGGTTGCTCTCCCTTACTCTTCCAGATTTCTTCACCGATTTTTAAGGGTGAACCATCTGTATCTAAATATTTCAAGGCTTCTTTGCTGGCGATGCAACCTACTTCGTTTAAGCCTTTTTGAATATTTATTTCTGTATCCAACATTGAACGACTGAGTTCTAATGTTAGTTCTATTTTTATCTTTGAACCCTCTACATTAATTAGTTTTGCTGTCATCATTGTTTCCTCTTTGTCACTTTTCATCTCATGTTAACACTTTTCTTTTCCTTCATCAACTAAAGGTCACACCCTCTTAGAGAGTCAGTAACCTGCAAACAAACTTGATCAATCACTAAATAGAGCATTACATTGATTCTAAATATTGGCATTAAACCCCTTGACCGTAAGCACTTCAGGGATTTTATATCTTTAGCTAGGGCTTGCTGAAAAAAGCTGAAACCTTTACGGAGAAAAATAGTAGGCGAATTAAGAACCGCTAGAATGCACGAAAATAGGGTAGAATGCCTCAAAACCATTGCATTAAGAAGAGAGAAAGCAGATGTACCGAAAGCAACAGTACTCAATTGAAACACCAGAAAACTTGAAAAATCTGTTCGGCGGGCAGTTAGACGAAGAAAATCGTTGGATAGAAATGTCAAAAATGATTCTTTGGGAAGAATATGAGGAAGAATATGCAAAAAACTTCACAGAAAAAAAAGGAGCCCCAGCCAAATCATTTAGAATGGCATTAGGAGCATTAATTATCAAAGAAATTTCAGGAAAAAGTGACAGAGAAACAGTAGAACAAATAAAAGAGAACCCTTATTTACAGTACTTTATAGGAATGGAAAGCTATAGTAGCAAAGAAGCATTTAATGCGTCAATGATGGTTCATTTTCGTAAAAAAATAGGAATGGAATTAATAAATAAAATTAATAAAGAAATAGAAAAAAAGCGACGGGTGTAGCGTCAGAAAAAAAAGAAAATGAAGGAAAGTTATTGTTAGATGCGACTTGTACACCAGCAGATATAAAATATCCAACGGATATAGGAATATTGAATGATGCCAGAGAAAAAACAGAAAAAATAATAGATAAGCTGTATGAAGAAATAAAAGAGAAAAGGAAAGAAAAGCCGAGGACTTATAGGGAAGTGGCAAGAAAAGAGTACTTAGCCATAGCAAAAAAACGTCGTGTGTCAAAAAAAGAAAGAAGAAAAGGAACAAAAAAACAACTAGGATATATAAAAAGAAACTTGTCTGATATAGAAAAAATGATAGAAGAGGGAGCAAAGTTAGAAAAACTAACGAAAAAAGAGCAAGAAGAGCTTGTAACGATAGGAAAAGTGTATGAGCAACAGTTAGAAATGTATGAAAAAAAGACAAATAAAGTAGAAAACAGAATTGTGAGTGTAAGCCAACCTCACGTGCGTCCAATAGTGCGTGGAAAAGCGGGAAAAGCAGTAGAGTTTGGAGCTAAAATATCGGCAAGTAATGTGAATGGCTTTGTCTTCTTAGACAAATTAAGTTGGGATAATTACAACGAATCGGGAGATTTACAAGCGCGAATAGAAGAATATAAAAGGGAAACAGGATGTTATCCGGAATCGGTTCATGTGGATAAAATCTATCGAACAAAAGCGAATCGAGCTTATTGTAAAGAAAGGGATATAAGAATGAGTGGTCCCCGATTGGGAAGACCGCCGAAAGAGGTGAGCAAAGAAAAAAAGAAAGAGGCACGCTCAGATGAAAGAGTGCGTAATGCCATTGAGGGTAAATTCGGACAGGGAAAGAGGAAATTTAGTCTTGGTCGAGTGATGGCCAAACTACCTGAGACCTCGGAAACGGTAATTGCGATGAACTTTTTGGTAATGAATCTTTCTACTCTACTTCAGAAGACAAAAAGTAAAAAGTTGTAGAGTCGTTTTTCTTGTGAAAAATGGTGTTAATTTTCCTCTCTTTTGTGAGGAGTGATTTGTGTTGACCTTTTTAGACAGAAAGGAACAATAGATTAAACAAAATCTGTATTTTGATTTGTTTCCATAAGGATAAGTTATCTATGCTTTTTCAGTCCATACTTCCCTAACCCACATTTCTTTCGTTTTTTGACTTTTTCAGCAAGCCCCAAATAGGCTTTTCCATGCACTTCGGGTTGCTTCCCAACCATCCGTTGTCACCGTTAACGGTTGATAACTGGGGGAGATTTCCTTTGCCTCCTCTTTAAATTCACCATCGGCTTGCCCTAAACCTTCTTTGCCCGCATCTTCACTTATCCCCGCTCCCCATAGACAACCTTGCCCTGCTGTTAGGGCGATATAGACTTTTTTCCCTGACACTCGCTATGTTTTTCATCCGCTACCAAATGTTTCGGTAGGTTCTCTTCTCTTTTCGCTGTACTTCCTACAAGAGATATTCTGCCTAGACTTTGACAGGCATTGTACCAATGCTTTTCGCTTTTTCCTAGCACATGGGCTATTCCCTCGTAAGATAGTCCTTTACTTTTCAAATAAAGGGCTTTTTCTGCCAATTCCACCCTTTCACTCATATACGGCATCACAAAGTCGGGACGGATTTGATAGGCCTCCTTATTCCTTATTCCTTATTTGCCTTCAATCTGATTCGTCTGGTTGTTAGTTTCTGACGCTTTGAGGTAACTAAACCCTGTAGTTTATATCCTTTCTCTATTTCCTCGGGGAATATTTCTGGGTATTTCCTGAGCATTTTATCTAGGTAGCCTCGATATCCATCGGGGTTTTGTAACAACAAATCGTACTCTATCCCCTCTTCTATCGGCAGACAGATTGTTTTATCTCCTGCCATCCCTCTTTTTTTTCTTAATGGCATTTTCTTTTCTCTCCTACTTTTTCTTTATTCTACCTCAGACACAAACTCATGCGGAATCAGACTTATTATTATAATCTTTACTCTGACGAGATCACCATCTATATTTTAGAACTTAAACAGCGATCGCGTTCTAAGTTTTCAAGTTGCGATCGCGTTTTCTAGGGCAATTTTAAGGTTTGTGTTGGTGATCTCCTTCTTTCAAAAGAGTTAACTATAGTAGTCTTCATTTAAAATTTGTTCAAGACTGAAAGGGCAAGTTAGGGGATAATCTTTTTCATCGGGAATGGGAATACCAAAGGCTGCTAGTTTATCTTCTTTGATTGCCAGTTTTCGGCTTTTGGGATAACTTGTATTTAAAATAGTGGGTAAATAAGATTTGAGAGAAGGAATATTTTCTAATTGCATTAAAAGACGTTCTCGATGTTCAATTATTGAACGATACCAACTGCTTTTCATGGTATCTGGAGCATCAGCTTGAACCTTGAGTTTAAGTAAGTGGGCCAATAAAATGACTAAGTTGCTTTCTAGGGCATTTTTATCGGATTTTCCCAAGTCTTTTAACTCCTCAATTAAGTGGTCAATGTCCAAATCATTAAAGTCTTTCTGTTCTAACTGGTTAATGGTTTTTTCCAGCCATTGGTAAAAGTCTTGATCATAAAGGGTTTGAGTTAACATAATTAGAATTTAGTAAAAAAATGATAAATGGCGATCGCCTTGTCTTTTTAGAACTTAAACTGCGATCACTTTTTAGCTATTTAATAATTCAATAAATTCATCAACGTCTAAATTTACTTGTCGAATGATGGCTCGAAGGGTTCCTTTATCGAGAGTTTTATGATTAGGAATAACAACTTCTGCAAACGGCTCATCTCGACACAGAATCATGTGACTGCCTTTTTGACGTTTAACAAAGAAACCTGCTTTTTCGAGAGCTTTGATACAGTCTTTTCCTGAAATTTGAGGAAGTTTACTCATACGGCAAGCATCATAGTTTCAACTTGATCATCGGGAATGGCACGACCTTCTTCTTGAAGCATTTCAAGATAGAGTTCAATGGCTTCTTTTATGTTAGTGATCGCCTCTTGTTTTGTCTGACCTTGGCTAATACAGGGGGGAAGGCTAGGACATTGGGCAATCCAATAACCGTCTTCTCCAGGGTAAAGAATAATTTGTCTCATAATATTCAGCCTTTATATTTCTTTTTATTTTATCAGCAATGAAAATTTTTTCCAAGAGTTCGCCTTCTATTTTTAGAAATTAAACTATGATCGCGGTTTCTAGGGAAATTTTAAGGTTAGTATTTGCGGAAACTGTATAGTTAAGTTTTTCAAAACCGATCACTTCGCCTTGTTGATTTTTCATTAAAATAACTTCGTCTCCTGTTTCTTCACAGAGATATTCTGAGGTGCGATCGCCAAACCAAACGGTTAGGGTATTACCCATTGGATCATAATAAACGTTTACTTCTGCCATGAAATTTCTCCTTCTTTAATTGCATCGGTGGGATAAGTTGTAATTAGGAAGCCATCGCCATTGAGTTTTCGGATAATGGCACAGAGCCAGCGTTTTGGCCGTTGAAGTTTATAAAAAAGATAAACGTTCGGATCACTGCGGCTGCGTCGAATTTCATCAGGTTGGCTTAGGGTTTCTTGGACTAATTTTTCTTGTCCTTTCATTATGGGATGTTTGATCTGGGTAATAATTTCCCAATAGGCAACAGTTACGCGGATCGTACAATTAAGAGGGGTTAAAATCTCAAAAAATAGATCGTTTTTGCTCATGCTTTGTCCTCATCATCAAATTCTTGATAGAGGTGAGTAAATTGATTCAGATCAGGGGTGAGTTGTGATAGTTTTGATTGAAATTTAAGGAAGGCGATAAAATCAGCAATTTGTTTAAGTTGTTGATCATCAAGGCTATCTATGGCTTGTTTAAGGGTTTCTTTTGTAATGGTTTGCATTAGGTTTTCTCCTTTTAAAGTTGAATATTTAAGTTTTGGAGTTGTTGATTGATCCAATCAGTAGCGGTGGTTTCATCGGTTTCAATCGCTTTTTCGACGGCTGTTTTAGCAATTTTTAGGAACTTAGATGACTTTGTTTGTAATTCTGATCCATTATTAAGTAATGATAACAATTTATTTTGAGAATCCGTAGTCAATAAAGGAACAATTAAGTTGGAGAAATTTGCAATATTAACATAAGGTTGAACATTACCTGTTTGCTGTTTAACAAGCAGTTTTTTACCAATTGCTTTGATATAAAGTGCTAAAACATAAGGATTAATAATATTCTTATTACAGGTAAGTCTGACAACATTTTGATTGATAATTGCGGGAGAATTTATTGAATAAACGGCTACGCTTCCGATTGTGCCTGTCATGGAAACAATTACATCATCTTTCTTTACACTAATTGACTTGTATTTATTAAAAACATCATTATCTATAGAATAAAGTGATTCTTCATTAATTCCAAAAGATTGATTAAATGCTTCTGTTCTAACAAACTTAGGCTTGTTTTTTATGTATTCTTTAATAACATCATCTGGAGTAGTTCCATTTTTAATATCTGAAATCAAAACGTTTCTAACAAGTGTAAACCCACCTGAATACCCTTTAATTTTAGACTCCAAATCATCATATTTAGGTTGGTAATATTCAGCATCAAGACGACCAGAGGACAAAAAAGATTCAGCAAAACTTTTGACTGCAACAGTTTCTTCTGTGGGTTGCCAATCCTTTAAGCAAAGCTCTGATAATAGCAAATCTTCAGCTTGTTGATATGCCAAATCTGAAGAATCTAAAAAATCTTGAGAACAATGGATAATATTTTTAACGATTTCTTGAAATTTTTTAGACAAAATTGGAATCATTATCTGATCCATATCATCTAAAATTAAACCCATCTGTATTGCGCCACGAGTAAAACGCTCAATCTGACTTTGGCCAAATGTTGATTTTAAAAAAGTTGCAAGATATTCTGTTTGTGGAGTTTTTGGCCTCAGAATAGCTAACTTACAATTACAGGTCGCAAGCTGATCTGTTGCAACCATAGAAACTCCGCCAATTGTACCTATAATTGATAAGAGTATGTCTCCTTTCTGAAGATGTGATCTAACCATAAATGGTTGTTCATAAGCTTCTTTATTTATGTAAATTGGGTTTGCTCTTTCAATGAAAAAAGTATGAATATCTTGACCTCTATAATATGGAATTCCTGTATCTGAAAAATTATCGCTTATTTTTAGATGATTCCCATCAGAAATATTAACAAAATTAGTAAGAGGTTGACTCTGTTTCGCATTAATTGATTTTTCTACTTCAATATGTTTTTTTGTGAAAAATTCTGAATCAATTCTTAGTGTTCTTTCTAATTGTGCGTAATTAATTTCAACTGCTTCAAACTCACCCATCAACCGCTCATACTTAACAGCATCAAACGGCATAACAGATGAGCCTAAATCAAAAAAACTTAAAGCCTCCTTTTTTGCAAACTCCATAAACGCCTCAGCAATCCCATCCTGCGTTAACCCATCGTGATTAAACAAATCATGATCCACAATGCGATGACCATGTTCATCTAACAGAAAATCCCCCGAACCATCCGATCGCTTAACATAAATCTTATCTCCTGAATTATCCTTACCCGACTTCTGCATCGTCGCAAAAAAGATATTGTAATCTTCCTTTCTCGGACACAATGGGCCAACTGTTGGAGCATCATTCCACTTTTGTAAAAATAACACCGAAGTTTTCGTTCCCGTGTGCGGCTTAAACGTATTCCCATGTAACCCCACCACCGCCAAAATTCGACAACGTTCCGCAATAAAATCTCGAATATACTTATCCGAAGAATTATTAAACCGACCTTGGGGAAGAACCACCGCCATCCGTCCCCCAGGCTTCAAAAAATCCAAATTACGCTCAATAAATAAAATATCGCGTCCGACTCCCTTATTGCCCTTTCCAACCTTGTCCCTAACCAAATCATAACTAGAAACAATCACAGACTCCTTTATATCCCCCGCAAATGGAGGATTCGCCATCATAATATCAAACAGAAAATTCTTATAATCATCTTTCTTTCCTGCTTGAAACTCTAGAAAACGCCACAAACCCGTGCTATAAATCTTTTGCCATTCTGTATCTTCTATGCGTTCCTTCCAACGCTTATAATCCAAAGTATTCAGATGCAAAACATTGGTTTCACCATCCCCTGCAATTAAATTTAGCGTTCTGGCTACCCTTACCGCCTTTTCATCAAAATCAATTGCAAAAACCTTTTCCTTTACATAATCCACACAGCGCGGCAGTTTCTCCTCCGCCGTAAACATATCACTTTGCTCTAAACCCTCATCTTCATAAATTTGTCGCCAAACATGAAACATCGAATGAACAGGAAAACCCGATGATCCCGCCGCCGTATCAATCATTGACTCATGCTCTTTTGGATTGAGCATCTTTACACACATATCAATCACATAACGTGGCGTAAAATACTGCCCCTTTTCTCCCTTACTACTTTGATTAATTAAATATTCAAATGCCTCATCTACCACATCCAAATTAGAATTAAATAACTTGTAACGCTCCAAATAACTCACACAAACCATTAAATGAGAGCCAGTTAAGGTAATCTTATCATCCGTTTTAAAAACGCCGCGCCATTTTTTCTTAGCCGCATCAAACAAATTTTGGATCTTTTCCTTTAACTCCGTTTCCGTTTGACCCGAATTATAAAACTCTAACTGTCTTTTTCCACTCTGACCCTTACGACCAGAAGACCATTCATCAAAAAGCTTCGTAAAAATTAACTTAAAAACCTCCTCAAAAACATCAACGCCCGCATTCGCTAAAACCTCATCCTCCATTTCATCAATAATTTCTTTTAAAGTTGACTGATTACCTTCTTGAGCTAACGCTTTTAAATCATCTAAGGTAAATTTTTTCTGTAAAATATCCGCTAAAGTTTGATTAGCCGCAGGAATCGCTGGAATTTTTTCAAAAAAGTTAGGGTCTTTACGTTGATAATGTTCAACCTGCTCGCCATTCGTCCAAACCCCCATCGGCGAACCAGTGGCATTGCAGTAGGATTTAAGCTGATCTTTTCCGTCTTTTAGCTTCGGCTTTTTCAGTTCAACAATGATGTAAGGCGTATCCAGACGATCCTTATCCATTACGGCAATATCAGCCCGTTTTTTCTCCTTGCCAAACGTTACCGTGTATTCCACCTGCACACGACTCACAGGATACTTTAACCGCTCCGTTAAAATCCGTAAATATAACTGACGAATAACCTCCTCTGGGGTTAACTTAATTTCTTTTTGCCGTACCAGACAAATCGTGTAGGGAACCTCACTACCTTTAACCGTTTTGAGAGCGATCGCCTCTTCTAAATGCTCTATCTCAGCCTCCGAAAACTGGGAAAGCTTATAATTAGAATCCTTGAGAATATCGGCTAACTTCATCACAAATGAGAAACTGACAGGATAAAATAACTTCTTTTACTTATAACAGCTTAAGTCACCGTTAATCATTAAACACTTACTTTTCTTAACATTCAGCTAAGACGAGACAATAACCGCGATCGCCGTCTCTTTGTTGGTTAAAATTTAAAAATGCGATCACCCCTTACAAAGATAAAAAAGCGATCGCCTTTCAGTATGACAAAAATTAGGGGCAATCTAGCGACAATGATAATAATCAGTTATCCTAAGAGAAGATACCTATTATTGAAAATTGGTTATGCATACTCTTCTTGCTGAACAAATTATGCCCTTGACTGTTGCCGAACGCTTGCAACTGATTGAAGAAATTTGGAATAGCATTAGTAATAACGATAGTGAAATTGTTCTAACTTATGCACAACAACAAGAAATAGATAGACGTTTGGAATCCTCTAGCGATGTCAAAAATCAAGGTAAATCTTGGCAAGAAATTAAACAAAAATTTATCTAAATGATGTACAGTATCAAGATTTCTGAAGAAGCTGAACTAGATTTAGAAGAAACTTTCTCCTGGTATGAAAGTCAAGTTAAAAAATTGGGTTCTGAATTTATTAGAGTCATTGATCAGAGTTTAACAACTATTCAAAAAAATCCTTTAGCTTGCCCTCTTATCTATCGCAATGTACATCGGAAATTATTACCTAGATTTCCCTATATGTTGCTATATTTTATTGATGATAATATCATTTTGTTTTTGCCTGTTTCCATGTTAAGCGTGACCCAACACAGTGGAAACGTAGGCTTTAATCTAAAGGCGATCGCCCTTCCCCTATTGTTAAAAATTTAAAAATCTGATCATCCCCAACACAAATAAAAAAGCGATCGCCCTTAGTTTAAGAAGTGGTTTGAAAATTAGCCAACTTTTCCTCAATCCAGCCCTTAATAATAACTTGTGACGGTAAATTAAGACGCTGACTCTCTTGATTAAGAGCCTCTATCATCCAAGAGGGACACTCAATCACAATTGTTTGTTCCTCAGAATTAGAACGTTTAATTTTAGTTAAATCTAAATATTCGATGATACTTTCTCCATCATCAAACTTGCGATCAAATTCTTCAGCTTTCATAGATTTTTACCTCTTCAGGTCTGGAGCGTCGGACTGAAATAATGCGGATGTTGGCTTCACGATAGGTAATCACGGCTGACCAATGCTTGCTGTTGAGTTCATTTCTGTCTAATTACCATATTACGGCATAACTAACCCACTTTTAACGGCGATCGCCCTTCCTAAACTCAATAAAAACGCGATCGCCTTTCAGTCCCTTTGTCCCGTGCCTAGAATTAAGACATCATTAGGTTGATTAAATTGATTAAAATAGTTAAAAAGAATTGATATTTTTCTGCCTATGTTGACCGATCTCAATGAACTAATGCTACCGCCTTCCTTAAAAGCAGGAGATTTGGTCATAATCGTTTCCAGTAGTGGAGCCTTAAAAGAACTTGCTGCCTTTGAAAAGGGTTTAGATATCTGGCGATCGCGGGGTTATCGAGTTGAATTTGCCCCCCATTGGCAGGATCAAGTTAGTTATTTGGCGGGAACTGATCGGGCTAGAAGAGAGGCTTTGTTAGCTGCCTGGACAAATCCAGACTGTAAAGCAATTCTCTGTACAAGAGGAGGCTATGGAAGTATGCGGCTATTGGAAGATTGGCAATGGCCATCATCGATAACGACTCCTAAATGGCTAATCGGTTTTTCGGATATTACCGGACTGCTCTGGAGTTTGGCTCAAAACGGAATCATGGGAGTTCATGGCCCCGTATTAACCACCCTGGCAGAGGAACCAGGGCGATCGCAGCAACGGCTTTTTAATTTTCTCGCAGGCGGCGATCTCGATCCGCTTCAAGGCGAGGGTTGGGGAGGCGGAAAAGTGACAGGAAACTTAATTCCAGCCAATTTAACAGTTGCCAGCCATTTATTAGGAACGCCCTTACAACTGCCCTTAGCCGGTAGTATTTTAGCCCTCGAAGATGTAACAGAGGCCCCCTATCGTATCGATCGCCTCTTAACGCAATGGCGATTATCCGGTCTTTTGCAGCAGGTTAAAGGCATCGCCCTGGGTCGGTTTAGTCGTTGTCAAGCTCCCCTCGGTAGCAACAGTTGGACAATTACAGAAGTTCTCCGCGATCGCCTGGGAGACTTAGGGATTCCAGTAGTATCCGACTTACCCTTTGGCCATGATGGTGAAAATTCCGCCTTACCTTGTGGTTGGCCCGTTGAGTTAGACGGCACGACAGGAGTTCTGCGTTTTCAACCCCGTTCTCGTTAACCTCCAGCGATAGGATTTCTACGCCTTAAGGAGCTTGCCAAATGCGTTGATGATAATCTTCTAACTTGGCATAGGGATCAACCGCAGCATGGTCGTGACCATGACCGTGATCATGATGGGAATGACTATGATGGTGATGAGCATGATGATGGCCAGGATCGTGACTATGGCCGTCGTGATGAGAGTGATCCTGTCCCTGACTTTTGAAGGCCAGACGAAACTTACAAGCTTCACAGTTCATCTGCACCTGACCCAATTGGGTTTCCACTTCCCGTTCCCGAACCAGTTCCAATAGTTGGGATTGAATGCCCATTTCTGGTAAACAGATCATTTCAATATCGGGAAATTGAGCCTGTTGTTGCTCAGTGGTGATAAAAATCTTTTTGACTAAGGCCCCTGTAAAGAGAAAATAGGGCAGTACAATAATGCGTTTGGGGTGATAAAGTCTGGCCCGACGAAAGCCCTCTTCTAAGCGAGGATGGGTAATACCGATAAAACAGGTTTCCACCGTTAGATAATCACTTCCTTCCCAGAGCATTCGCGCCATTTTATAGACATCACCGTTAGCATCGGGATCGCTCGAACCTCTACCGACAAAGAGTAAAACCGTTTCAGCACGGGAAATTTGCTGCGGGTTAGCCGTGGGACTATCTAATTCCGTCAGGCGATCGCGCCATAGATCGAGAATGGCAGGAGTAATGCCAAAGTGACGACCATAGGAAAAACGAATTTGAGGATATTTTTCTCGACTGCGATCCAGTTCATTCGTTACATCAAATTTATTATGTCTAGCTGCAAAGAGCAGAATCGGTAAGGCAGAAACATCGGTATAGCCCTTTTCTACGCAATAATCGACTCCTACTTGGATAGAAGGTTCAGTCAATTCTAAAAAACAGGGAATCACGGGACGACTGGGATCAAGTTCTTGATAGACCTGAGCAAAATCTAAAAACGTTTGGCGGCCATCTTCATCACGAGTTCCATGGCCAATCATTAATAGAGGACGCTGATAGGGGAGTGGAGAAAAGGATAGACGAGGGGAAATGGAGTTTACAATAGACATTCTTGCGTCACAAAGATTAAGCTTCAGGGACTGTTCAGAGAATACAGGCTTTATTATCGCAGTTATTTCAGAGTTGCGTCCATGTAGTATGCTCAAACTCAGCAATCTTAGAAACCTCCCCTCCTTTTTGAGCAAAAGTTTGTACTAGACCTACACCCACTTAAAGAAAGTGCAGCTAAACTGAGTACACTGGTCACAATTACTCCTTAAGGATGTTTTTTTGTAAAGATTTGTATTGTTTGTTTAAAAAAAAGCGTTTTGTTCATTCTCTTTCGTCTTTTCTGCATCTCTAGGCCGCTAGGCATGGCATTGTTCCCCACTCTGATCATTCGGTCATAATTCGGCGATCATTCGGTCATAATTCGGCGATCGCCGTTAAGCACAAGAGCAAATTAGAACGAAAAATTTAAGGATGACTCCCTAAATAGTTGAGTTCCTACCGTCAACCGCTAAAATAGAAAGCGAAAACCCTCCCATTCCTCCCCTAAACAAGTGTCTCAGTCAAACATTGTGATGGACGTTGAAGAACTTTTAAGACGATACAGTGCCGGAGAAAGAGATTTTCCCTGTATTGATTTGCGTGATCAGGATTTATTGCAGCGATCGCTAAGCGAAGTCAATTTTTCTGGGTCAGATTTTCGTCAAGCACGATTGGGAAAAAGCCATTTAGTGCGGGCTAATCTTCAGCAAACCAATTTTAGTGAAGCCCTGCTCTGGGGAACGGATTTAGAGGGAGCCGATTTAAGCGATGCCATTCTCCGAGATGTGGATTTAAGTGGAGCCAATTTAATGGGAGCCAACCTGACTAACGCCTATCTCTACAAGGCCAGTCTCAGTGGGGCTAATTTGAGTCATGCCACTCTACGGAATGCAACTTTGCTGGATGCTGACTTTCGCCCTACCGCCGAGCAACGGACTAATCTAGAACAGGCAGATTTACAAGGAGCCGATTTGAGTTATGCCAATCTCAGCGCAGCCAACCTACATCAAGCTAATTTTGACCATGCTAAACTCTGTCGAGCCAGTTTTCATGCCAGTCTTCAGGCCGCTTCTCTGTTGTCCGACTTAACAGGGGCCAGTTTTCGCGGTGCAGATTTAAGCTATGCCGATTTAACGGGAGCGATTTTGCAAAATGTTGATTTTACCGGAGCCGATTTAACCGGAACCATCTTCACCCAGGCGGATCTCACCGGCGCAATTTTGCCTGCGGGTTTTCCTGTTCAATAAGCTAATTTCTGTTAAGTAAAAAATACTAGAGCCACGCGATTTCTCTCATGGTTAAACCGGCTTCTGTTAGTGACCTTGATCGGGAAATGATGCAGTCTTGTCTGCAATTAGCCAGGCTTGCCTTAGGAAAAACGGCTCCCAATCCGATGGTGGGTTCTATTATTGTTAAAAATGGTCAGATTATCGGTAGAGGCTTTCATCCCCAGGCCGGCCAACCCCATGCGGAAGTTTTTGCGTTGAGAGAAGCGGGAGAACAGTCTCAGGGCGCAACGCTTTACGTTAATCTTGAACCCTGTAATCACTACGGGAAAACGCCACCTTGTACAGAAGCTATTATTGCGGCGGGCATTGAAAAAGTAATTGTCGGCATGGTAGATCCAAATCCTCTAGTGGCAGGCAAAGGTATTGAGCGGTTAAGGCTCGCAGGCATTCAAGTGGAAGTAGGAATTGAAGAAGCAGAATGTCAGCGTTTTAATGAGGCATTTATTCATCGCATCCAATATCAAAGACCCTGGGGAATTTTGAAATATGCCATGACCCTAGACGGTAAGATTGCAACTCGCACGGGCCATAGTACTTGGGTAACGGGAAAAGCGGCACGGAATTATGTTCATCAAACCAGGGCCATCTGTGAGGCAGTGATTGTGGGGGGCAATACGGCACGAAAAGATAATCCGCAATTAACTAGTCATGGGATCAGTGAGCAGAATCCTTTGCGGGTGGTGATGAGTCGATCCCTGGATTTACCTGAACAGGCCAATTTGTGGGATCTGAGTTTGGCCCTGACGGTGGTTTGTGTGCCTGGGGGAGCCAATCCTCAAGGCCAAGCAATGTTAAGGCAGTTAGGGGTGGAAGTGGTGGAATTAGAACCCTATGGCCCAGATACGGTGATGCAGTGGCTTTACAAAAAGGGCTGTTTAAATGTGCTGTGGGAATGTGGTGGGACTTTGGCAGCAAGGGCGATCGCGGCTCAATCTATTCAAAAAGTAATGGCCTTTATTGCCCCTAAAATTATTGGTGGCCCTAAATCTTTTTCTCCCATCGGCGAATTAGGTTTTGAGCAAATGACCCAGGCATTAGCCTTGACGGAGGTGAAAACAAACTTTCTAGGAGAAGATATTTTGATTGAAGGTTACTTAGCCCGATCAACTTAGAGAACAAAATTCGCATTGCTGATCGCTAATCCGCTCTGTAATTTCTAGAATTTTCTTGCTAAATTAGAGGCACACAGAAAACGTAGTTAACCGAAGTTAAACAGAGTCAACTGCTTTATATTCGCTCCCCGATTGACCGATGGAGGCTTACGCTTCCTTGGTTCTAGGGTCTGGGACTTGCCTTTGTCCGTTTTCGCCTCCAATAATCAACTTCCTTGTGGTATCAATTACTGGAAACTTCCGAGTCCGTTCTAGCAATATTTCCTTTGTTTTTTAAAAAACAAGGAGGCGGGGAGTTCAAAATCCTCCATTCTTGCAGGATACCGTCGGCAACATTGGTATTTGAGTGCAATACGACCCCATTATCTCTGGTAAACTGCTCCCCAGAGCGAGCCTCTTTAAGAGTCTCGAACTGAGAATCGAGTTGTGACGTATCAACACTTGTCAATTCCAACAATCGCGCAACCTACGCGATTTGAAACTTAATAACGATTGTAGCAAAAAAAGGGGGGAATTCTCTTATCGACAAGATTCTTTTTGCTCCGATTAACCCCGTTATACTTCGTTATTCCATGATCAGGTGTGTTGACCTATTGAGGTTAGGTTAAACCTCCTGACCCTTAGGAGGACAAAGTTATGCGACTGGTAAAGACTTTATTAACGATTGGCATCATTGGCGGCGTATTTTTCGTTGGCATTGGTGATCGATTTTTGCCCAAACCCCTCAGTACCTATAGCCGTAATACTCGCAATAGTATCAATCAAAAATTATTAAGTCTGATGCCGAGACCTAATCTCAAACGGCCCAGTGCCGAGCGCGAAAAACAAGTGGAAGAGTTAGAAAGAAATGCCGGACAAGAAGCCAGCCCCTAATTCATCAGTCTAACTATCCTACTTTCTGATCGCGCCCTCAGAGCCAGTCTAGGACTATTTTAGCCAACTAAACATGGCCCGTAGATCTTTGCCCACTTCCTCGATCAATTCTTCCGATTCCCGACGACGCATAGCAGTAAAGCCTGGTTTGCCAGCCTGATTTTCTAAGACAAATTCACGGGCAAATTGACCTGTTTGAATTTCTCTCAGAATTTTCCGCATTTCGGCACGGGTTTCATCGGTAACGATGCGAGGGCCACGGGTCAGATCGCCATATTCGGCTGTATTAGAAATACTGTCGCGCATTTTTGCTAAACCGCCTTCAACAATCAGATCAACAATTAGTTTCACTTCATGCAAGCATTCAAAATAGGCTAATTCGGGCTGATAACCTGCTTCTACCAGGGTATCAAAACCAGCTTTAATTAGAGCGGTTAAGCCACCACAGAGGACAACTTGTTCTCCAAAAAGGTCGGTTTCAGTTTCTTCCCGAAATGTGGTTTCTAAAACCCCGGCACGGGTTCCACCAATACCTTTGGCGTAGGCCAGGGCGCGATCGCGGGCTTGACCACTGGCATCTTGAAACACAGCGAAGAGAGCCGGAACCCCTTGACCCTGTTCATAGGTACGACGGACGAGATGGCCGGGGCCTTTGGGGGCAACCATAACCACATCAACGGTCGGAGGGGGGATAATTTGGGCAAAATTAATGTTAAAACCATGGGCAAAGAAGAGTACTTTGCCTTCGCTTAAATGGGGTTCAATTTCAGCTTGATAAATGGTTTTCTGAACTTCATCGGGTAGCAGAATCATAATCCAATCCGCCGTTTTAGCGGCTTCTGCCACAGATAGCACTTTTAAACCCGCCTCTTCTGCTTTTTTCACGGATTTACTGCCGGAGTACAGCCCCACGACAACATTAACACCACTGTCCTTCAAGTTGAGGGCATGGGCATGACCCTGCGATCCGTAGCCAATAATTGCGACGGTTTTGCCTGCCAACAGGTCTAAATTGGCATCTTGATCGTAATACATCCGAGCCATCTGTCTCCTTCCTGCAACGGTAAATTCTGCAAACGGTTATCTACAAACTCTTTATTATATCAGGGTGCGATCGCCTTTAAGGCCCTTTTGGGTTTTGTCCCAGCAATTCTAAATTTGCGCTGTAGCCAGGGTTTCAGGTTTTAGTTCGCATAATACAGGGTAAAATTCAACGGGATTAACAAGTTCATTTTACGAGTCTTCCGGTTTTTAGGTACAATAGTGCGCATAGAATTACCCCAAAACCCCCCTTTAAAATGTTCTTTAAATCTAATCTCTAAAAAGCTTGCTGTGTCTAAACCTGAGAATTGCTGAAGAATTACTGCAAAAGAAACGATAACCAATCAATTTATAGATTAACTTCGCCGTTGTAAATTCTGAGACAACGGAATCGCTAACGGGAGCTAATTCCATCACATCACAGCCAATCACCTCATGGCGTTCAAATACCCGACGCAAAAATCGGAGTGTTTCGTGCCAACCCATACCGCCTGGCTCTGGAGTACCGACCCCTGGCATAAAGCCCGGATCGAGACCATCTACGTCAATGGTAATAAAGACCTTAGCCGTTTTGATTTTGCTCAAAGCTTCCTCAATCCAATGGGGATTAACCGCCATTTCTCGCGCCCAGATCACGGTCATTTGTTTTTCCCTAATCAGATCCGCTTCTTCTTTGCAAATGGCCCGAATACCAACAGGTAAAGTGGGCAAACCCATTTCTAAAACCCGACGCATCACGCAGGCATGGTTATGTTGTGAACCTTCAAAGGAATGACGCAGATCGCCATGAGCATCGATTTGAATGACCGTAAAGGGTTCTGCTAGGCTTTGCTGATAAGCTCGCACTACTCCTGTAGTAATGGCGTGTTCTCCTCCCACCGCTACAACAAACTTGCGATCGCCAATCAAGTCTAGAACAGTGCTGGTGGTGACGGTTAGCATCGGCTCGGCGGTTAGCCCAGGATTTTGACGAGTATCAGCAATGTAGGAACAGGTGTAAATACCCACTTCATGACAGGTTTCCCGTTGTAACTCTTCATCGTAGGCTTCCAACTGATTTGAGGCAATTAATACCCCTTCTGGCCCCTGCTCACAGCCTTTTCGATAGGTCGTCGTTGCTTCGTAGGGAATGGGAAGGATCACCGCCTGGGCGATCGCGTAGGGAGTTTCGGCTTCTGAACCGAGGAATTGTTGCATGGTTAGGGAATGGGGGGACTGGGAGATAGGGGGATTGGGGAGAGGGGGGAGTTAGTCAGTGCGTTCTAGTTGCCAGAGGATTTGATTACCTTCCCGTCGCACCCTAGAAACAACCCAATTACGCCATGACCAATGATCGCCTCTACTGGTGACAGCACTCGCATTAATATCCATCAGATCAGCCAACTCTGAACTAGTAATTAAATAGCCTTTATTGGCAACTTCATCGGCTACTCGTAGCGTTTCGATCAAGTTTTTAATCTGAGTCACTCGCTCTTCACGAGATAAAAGAGATTCTTCGCTGATACTTGTCGAGGCTTCTATCATAGAGTTTAGTTAAGTAAGGGGTGACAGCTGAGAGACGCACAATCTTAGGGAACAAGCCAGTTATGAATAAAATTGGAGAGGTTAGGAATATTAAAACGATTTTCAGCCTCGTATTACAGCATAACGAGTTTTCGCGTGACTGTTTAGGCTGAACCCATAACTCTTATCAAGAATAAATGACTTTCGTTCAGTCAAATCTAGTTTATGGAGAAACCATCATCTCTAGACACCGCGAATAGAGCATAATGAAAGATTATATCGGCTCGAAAACTTGAAAACGATTGAATAGAAGATTGTCATGGCTACCCTAGATAAACTGGAACCAGCAAACAAGGCAGATGTATTAGTTTATCAGCCCTACTATCCCAGTAAGGATAAACAGAAACTTCTTCCTCTCGCCCTGAGTCTCTACAACCAAGGGAGATTGGAGGGAAAACGCCGCATTGAGTCTGGAGAAGGGATTTCCTTGGCGGCTTCCTGGTATGTCTCAAAACTGCCGTCAGAATTAACTCGCTGTCGTGTCCAATTTGAAGGTCAAGCGGAACTCAGTTATGAAATCACGATTCTGAATTCTGAATTTATTGATTATCTGATTGATCTCATCTTTATTTTCCGAGAATCTAAAGAGGTGGACTTTCCCCAGGCTTTTTATCGTAAGTTATTGCGTTTTGATGAAGCAGCTAACGCTCCAGCGTAAATTTTTCTCGAATTTTTCTAGCCTCATTGTGTTTCGATGGTTAATTATTGCAATTTTTAAGGAGTATTTTCGTGGCCAATTCTGCCCAATGTTTGTTAATCGGTTCCATCGAAGCCTATAGTGGCAAATCTGGTACTATTTTAGGTTTAGCGCAACAACTACAGCGGGAAGGATTAGCGATCGCCTATGGTAAGCCCATTGGGAACTGTTCTGGTGATCAAGATAACCCTCAAGAGGATGCAGATATTGCCTTTGTCGCTGAAGTTCTCGGTTTAAGTGCAAATCAGATCTTGATGCCGCTTTTGACCCTCAATACCCATACCATTGAAGCGTGTTTGCGAGGAGAAGGGGCAGTTAACTACCGCGAAAAGTTTCAATCTTCTCTTCAAGATATCCAAGCAGATATTGTCATTTTGGAAGGGCCCGGCAATCTTTGGGAAGGCAGTTTATTTAATCTTTCCTTTTTAGAATTGGCTAAAACCATTAAGGCAGGGATTTTACTCGTTGCTCGTTATCATTCCCCTTTGGTGGTGGATGGCTTTCTCAAGGCCCATCAAGAATTGGGAGAGTCTCTTTGGGGAGTGGTAATTAATGATATTCCGCCTGAGTCCATGACAGAGGTTCAGACCCTGGTTAAGCCTTTTTTAGAAAAACAGCATATTTCTGTGTTGGGTTTATTGCCCCAGGATCGCTTATTACGCAGTGTCAGTGTTCGTGAAATTGCTCATCAGTTAAACGCGAAGGTTTTGTGTCGTCCTGATCGTTTAGATTTGATGGTAGAAAGTCTGACGATTGGCGCGATGAATGTTAACTCTGCCCTAGAATATTTTCGTAAAGGGGAAAATCAGGCTGTTATCACCGGCGGCGATCGCACCGATCTCCAATTAGCAGCTTTGGAAACCTCAACCAATTGTCTGATTTTGACGGGTCATGTTACTCCCCAACCTTTAATTATCAGCCGGGCAGAAGATCTAGAAGTGCCTATTTTGTCGGTGAATTTGGATACCCTGAGAACAGTCGAAATTGTTGATAATGCCTTTGGCACAGTTCGTTTGCAAGAATCGATCAAAGTAGAATGTATTCAAAAACTTATGGCTGACAATTTTGATCTAGCTACTTTCCAAAAAAAGCTCAATCACGTTAAGGCTTAAATCCTACGAATTACCGCTAAATTTCGACGGTGAAAATAGAACCCTGGGGCTGATTAGGTGAAAGAGTCAAAGTCCCTCCCTGGGCTTCTACCGCCATTTTACAGAAGGCTAGACCTAAGCCAATTTGAGTCGTATTTTGTTGGATGGTTCCGATCTCAAACTTTTGGAAAATTTTCCCACCTGTAAATAATTAATTGATGATGGTTCTTCGGTATTCGTTATGCCAAATATGAGGTTATCTACTCCAGAACCCATGCCAAGAAACAGGGCGAACGCATCAAAATTCTAGACCCTTTATTTGACAAGTCTTTAAGCCCACATTCCGTACATAAAAGAAGAACAAAGAAAATAAGAAAAGCACCTATGACAAAAGATAATACTGACAAGTAGGGCTTGCTGAAAAAGTCAAAAAACGAAAGAAATGTGGGTTAGGGAAGTATGGACTGAAAAAGCATAGATAACTTATCCTTATGGAAACAAATCAAAATACAGATTTTGTTTAATCTATTGTTCCTTTCTGTCTAAAAAGGTCAACACAAATCACTCCTCACAAAAGAGAGGAAAATTAACACCATTTTTCACAAGAAAAACGACTCTACAACTTTTTACTTTTTGTCTTCTGAAGTAGAGTAGAAAGATGCATTACCAAAAAGTTCATCGCAATTACCGTTTCCGAGGTCTCAGGTAGTTTGGCCATCACTCGACCAAGACTAAATTTCCTCTTTCCCT
Organism: Woronichinia naegeliana WA131; assembly: GCA_025370055.1. Taxonomy (NCBI): domain Bacteria; kingdom Bacillati; phylum Cyanobacteriota; class Cyanophyceae; order Synechococcales; family Coelosphaeriaceae; genus Woronichinia; species Woronichinia naegeliana. The sequence continues at coordinate 6,523,127 of CP073041.1, forward strand.
GTCCGAATTTACCCTCAATGGCATTACGCACTCTTTCATCTGAGCGTGCCTCTTTCTTTTTTTCTTTGCTCACCTCTTTCGGCGGTCTTCCCAATCGGGGACCACTCATTCTTATATCCCTTTCTTTACAATAAGCTCGATTCGCTTTTGTTCGATAGATTTTATCCACATGAACCGATTCCGGATAACATCCTGTTTCCCTTTTATATTCTTCTATTCGCGCTTGTAAATCTCCCGATTCGTTGTAATTATCCCAACTTAATTTGTCTAAGAAGACAAAGCCATTCACATTACTTGCCGATATTTTAGCTCCAAACTCTACTGCTTTTCCCGCTTTTCCACGCACTATTGGACGCACGTGAGGTTGGCTTACACTCACAATTCTGTTTTCTACTTTATTTGTCTTTTTTTCATACATTTCTAACTGTTGCTCATACACTTTTCCTATCGTTACAAGCTCTTCTTGCTCTTTTTTCGTTAGTTTTTCTAACTTTGCTCCCTCTTCTATCATTTTTTCTATATCAGACAAGTTTCTTTTTATATATCCTAGTTGTTTTTTTGTTCCTTTTCTTCTTTCTTTTTTTGACACACGACGTTTTTTTGCTATGGCTAAGTACTCTTTTCTTGCCACTTCCCTATAAGTCCTCGGCTTTTCTTTCCTTTTCTCTTTTATTTCTTCATACAGCTTATCTATTATTTTTTCTGTTTTTTCTCTGGCATCATTCAATATTCCTATATCCGTTGGATATTTTATATCTGCTGGTGTACAAGTCGCATCTAACAATAACTTTCCTTCATTTTCTTTTTTTTCTGACGCTACACCCGTCGCTTTTTTTCTATTTCTTTATTAATTTTATTTATTAATTCCATTCCTATTTTTTTACGAAAATGAACCATCATTGACGCATTAAATGCTTCTTTGCTACTATAGCTTTCCATTCCTATAAAGTACTGTAAATAAGGGTTCTCTTTTATTTGTTCTACTGTTTCTCTGTCACTTTTTCCTGAAATTTCTTTGATAATTAATGCTCCTAATGCCATTCTAAATGATTTGGCTGGGGCTCCTTTTTTTTCTGTGAAGTTTTTTGCATATTCTTCCTCATATTCTTCCCAAAGAATCATTTTTGACATTTCTATCCAACGATTTTCTTCGTCTAACTGCCCGCCGAACAGATTTTTCAAGTTTTCTGGTGTTTCAATTGAGTACTGTTGCTTTCGGTACATCTGCTTTCTCTCTTCTTAATGCAATGGTTTTGAGGCATTCTACCCTATTTTCGTGCATTCTAGCGGTTCTTAATTCGCCTACTATTTTTCTCCGTAAAGGTTTCAGCTTTTTTCAGCAAGCCCCAAGTAGTAGCCCCAAAAAAGCCTAAAAGCCTCTCTCGCTCAAGCGTGAGATTGATAATTTGGGGACAATTATCCAGTACAACCCAATGAATCCCCCTCAAAGTCTGAAAAATCAAACGCAGAGTCGGAGGTTGAGTCGGCTTTCCCAACTGATTAGGCACAGTCTCCTCCTGCTCTGCCAGAGCCTGTCTCAGTTTACGTTGCCCCAAGCTGTACACCAACAAACACAACGGCATAATGAAAGTCAATGCCATAATCCTCTCAGGGGTTTTGAGGAAAACACTCGAAGCAAAAAACAGAGGGTCTTTAAGAAAGCGAAAACCCCGCTCAACCCCTTGCTGTTGCTTGTAGTGGACAAGCATTTGCCATTGGTGTCAACTTAAGCCAAAATGCCTACTCACAAAAGATTAGCCTAAAAGCAGGCGGAAGTAAGAGTAGGCTGAAAAAAAGGTTAGTATATAAAAAAGTGAGCAAAAAACAAATGGCAAGACAACATCCTCGGAGAAAAGGAAACCCAGACTTACGTCGTAAGACAAATCAGCCAGGGGTAGAAATCCCTGAAATAACAAAAGAGTTGTTTGAATTACTAGAACCCACAATGTTTACACCATTAAAATATTTACAGGGAACTCATGAGAAAATGATGAGAGATAGGGTATTAAATTTACCAGTAATGGTGGCATTAGTGTTAAGTATAGTGTATCGTCAAATAGCGGGTATAAGTGAAGCGGTAAGACTGTTAGAGGAAGAGGGATTGCTATGGGTAGCATCATTAAAAGTAAGCAAACAGGCAGTATCAAAAAGAATGATGAATGTGCCAGCCGAAATATTTGCAATATTACTAAAAGAAGTGTTAGAAAAAGCAGCCGAAAAAGGGAAGAAGCTCCAAGTAGGAGAAAAATGGGAAAAAATAAGAGAAAAGTTTAGTGCAGTGTGGATAGCAGATGGCTCAACGCTAGAGCAGATAAGGAAAAATATGAAAATAAGTAAAGAAGAAAAGAGTAAATTGGGGGGTAAAATAATGATGGTAGTGGAAGCCTTTACCCAAAGACCCGTTACTTTATGGTACACAGAAAATGATAAATCAAATGATAAAATATGGTGTGAAGAATTGGCAGCTAAATTACCAGAAAATGGTTTAATTCTCGTAGATATGGGATTTTTTAGCTTTGTGTGGTTTGATTTGTTAACAGAAGCTAAAAAGTTTTTTCTAACCAGATTTAGAGCGGGTACATCTTACAAAACCAAACAAGTATTGTCTCAAGGTAGTCATTACAGAGATGAGATTATCATTATGGGAAATTACCGTTCTAATCCTTGCAAGCATCCGGTGAGATTAGTCTCAGTATTATGGGGAACAATCTGGTATCAGTATTTAACAAATGTGTTGTCTCCCGAACAACTGTCCGCCGAAGAGGTCTGTGATTTATATCGAAGACGATGGACAATCGAAGAAGCCTTTTTATTAACGAAAAGACTTTTAGGACTAGCCTATTTATGGGTAGGGAATAAGAATGGTGTCCAAATCCAGATTATTTGCACTTTGATTTTCTATACGGTCTTAAATCAATTGGTAGGGGAAGTGGCGATTGCTCTAAATCAACCGAAAGAAAAAATCTCAGTAGAGATGGTGTTTCGGAGTCTATACTATGTAGCGAAGGCTATTGCTAGAGGAGAAAAGCCTGATACAGTAACCTATCTGGCTGAACGTGCTAAGTTATTTGGTTTGGTCAAAGCTGAGAGAAAGCGACATCGAGAAAAGGCCGCTCTCAATCAACAAATTTGGGAACCCATTCCTTTAAGTTGACACGGATGAGCATTTGCTCATCGCTCAACGAGGTTTTATCTAGGGTCTGCTGAAAAAGTCCACAAAACTTACATCTTGCAGCAGAACAAAAGAACGACTGGCGGAAAGGGTCAAGAAAGTGGAAAAAGGAGTAGAAGTGAAAAAACAGCAAAACAATGGAAACCATTCTTATACAAGCCCAGACCCTAGTTTATACATTGCTAGGTTTGATGCCGACCTCCTATCAACGCGATAGTTTGCAGGCAATGTTGGGGCTATTCCTAGAAGCTCAAGGTCATCCTCTACCCCAACATAGTCAAACAAAATCACCCTCGGCCTTAAGCCGATTTTTGAATCAGTATGATTGGGGTACTCGCCAAATTATCCGAGCAGTGCGAAAAGCAATTCTCAAAGAACTACTTACCTATGCTCCAAGAGGAAGACGACCTTGGTTGCAGGTGATTGTGGACTTAACGACACTGGAGAAATGCGGAAAATTTAAGGCTTTTGAGCATTTAATTCATGTTCTTCACGGGAAGAGGGGTTTACATCTTTTGGTGATTTATCTGGTGATAGGAGAATTTCTAGTCCCCTGGGGATTTCGAGTTTGGAGAGGTAAAGAAACAAGAAGTCCCGCTCAACTCGCGGTGCGATTAGTGGATAGCCTACCCAAAGAACTCCTGAGTGCTTTTCGGGTTGTCATTTTAGCCGATACCGCCTTTAGTAGTGTGCAATTCCTTCAAGCGATGAAAAAACGCCGTCTTGCGGTTATCGTCGGTGTGCGTTGTGACCGTAAATTAGCTGATGGTCGTCAGCTTCGTGATTTGCTCAAAAAAGGACAACAGGTCACTCTTGATGGATTATCTTTCCCTGTTACTATCTCTTGGTTCTACCTCAAACGTAACGGCAAACTCGAAAAACGCTTCGTCTTATCGACTCGTCCTCTTAAGTCCAGTACCATTATCTGGTGGGGACGGCGAAGATGGAGTATTGAGGGCTTTTTCAAGACCGTAAAACATCGTTTTGGTTTACATCGTTTTGGTCAACAAACTCTTCTGGGGGTTTATCGCTGGTTGCTTCTTTCGATGATTAGTTTTCTTCTTGCCCATTGGGTTTATCTTTCTACTGACTCCTCTAAACCACCTGATTGGGGTCAAGCTTCTGCTTCTGCTCTTCAGACACTTTTTCCTGATGTTGCTCTTTGTTCCCTTTTTTCTCAAGTCGAGCGATTACGTCCACTTTTGCAATCTTTTGGACTCCAACTTCAGTTAGTTGCTGTCACAACTTAGAACATGAGTTTTGGTGCAAGATGTAAGCAAAACGAACCTAGATGCCACAAGACGCCAAAAATGGTGACTTCAGAGAGTTGTTTCCAATTTCAACCCCCAGTTTTCCAACGACGTGCATGGGCTTTGAGCCTCCAAAGTCTATAACCTTGCACCTGATCGTTTTTAAAATACTTGAAAGCATTATCTGGCAAGGGTTCTATACTTATTCAGCAAGCCCTATCTAACTGATTCGTCGCCAAGACAAAACGTCCTGCTGTCTGCTCTGAAGCTTGAATTTTATCAATATTGAGGCTTAAAGTGGCTTGAGCATGGTAGCTAAGACGAGTGGGCTGTTCATGGGGGCGGGGTTTACCCCGATGACCGTAATGAGGTTTTTCTACTATGGTTAGGGCGTGTCATCAATCAGGGCGAACGCATCTAAAAATGATACAGATACAAGAACATTATAGAGGGATGGATAAGGGAAAATAAGGGAAAGTGCATAGAAAACAAAAGCGATGAAACTCCGACCCAAATATAGACTGGTAGAACACTTTGCCGAAATAGATGACCCTCGCATCGAACGAACAAAACGGCATAAACTCATTGATATTCTAACGATTGCCATCTTAGCCGTCATTTGTGGAGCAGAAGGTTGGGTAGCCATGGAAAGTTTCGGCAAGGCTAAACATCAATGGCTAAAAAAAATTTTGGAATTGCCAAATGGCATCCCCTCCGACGATACGTTTGCGCGTGTATTTGCTAGTCTGAATCCAGAGCAATTTCAAGACTGTTTTCTGCATTGGGTCAAAAGTATAGCGGAGGTAAGTGAAGGGGAAGTGATAGCGATTGACGGCAAAACCCTTCGCCACTCCTATGATAATGCCAACGGAAAGGGCGCAATTCAGATGGTAAGTGCATGGGCAACAGCAAATCGTCTAGTACTAGGACAGTGCAAGGTGGAAAGCAAATCGAATGAAATCACGGCGATACCCAAACTCCTGAAAATGCTAGAGGTCAAAGGTTGTATCGTAACGATTGATGCCATGGGAACTCAGACAAAGATTGCCCAACAGATAGTAGGGCGAGGGGGAGATTATGTTTTGGCATTGAAAGGCAATCAAGGTAATCTATGTGAGGATGTTGAACAATTATTTGCTCATGCTCAATCGATTAATTTTGTGGGAATTAAGCATGATTTCCATCAAACAATAGACAAGGGACATGGACGGATTGAAATTCGCCGTTGCTGGACGATGGAACAAACAGAATTTTTGCTGGGTGGGGAGAAATGGGCAAAGTTGACGAGCATCTGTATGATTAAAGCGGAGAGACGATTGAAAGACAAAACAGAGTATGAGACTCGCTACTATATCAGTAGCCTGCCGAGTAATGCTCAAAAATTATCCCAATCTGTTCGTAGTCATTGGTTGATAGAAAACTCTTTACATTGGGTTCTAGACTTGGCCTTCAATGAGGATGCTTGTCGCATTCGTAAGGATTTTGCTCCTGAGAATTTAGCCGTCTTACGCCATATCGCTCTTAACTTGCTCACAAAGGAAAATACTCTGAAACTTGGTATCAAGAATAAACGGCTACGCGCTGGTTGGGACGAGGACTATCTCCTTAAGGTTTTACTCGGATAAGATGCGTTTGCCCTGTTCTGGGTAAATAGGGCTTGCTGAAAAAGTCAAAAAACGAAAGAAATGTGGGTTAGGGAAGTATGGACTGAAAAAGCATAGATAACTTATCCTTATGGAAACAAATCAAAATACAGATTTTGTTTAATCTATTGTTCCTTTCTGTCTAAAAAGGTCAACACAAATCACTCCTCACAAAAGAGAGGAAAATTAACACCATTTTTCACAAGAAAAACGACTCTACAACTTTTTACTTTTTGTCTTCTGAAGTAGAGTAGAAAGATTCATTACCAAAAAGTTCATCGCAATTACCGTTTCCGAGGTCTCAGGTAGTTTGGCCATCACTCGACCAAGACTAAATTTCCTCTTTCCCTGTCCGAATTTACCCTCAATGGCATTACGCACTCTTTCATCTGAGCGTGCCTCTTTCTTTTTTTCTTTGCTCACCTCTTTCGGCGGTCTTCCCAATCGGGGACCACTCATTCTTATATCCCTTTCTTTACAATAAGCTCGATTCGCTTTTGTTCGATAGATTTTATCCACATGAACCGATTCCGGATAACATCCTGTTTCCCTTTTATATTCTTCTATTCGCGCTTGTAAATCTCCCGATTCGTTGTAATTATCCCAACTTAATTTGTCTAAGAAGACAAAGCCATTCACATTACTTGCCGATATTTTAGCTCCAAACTCTACTGCTTTTCCCGCTTTTCCACGCACTATTGGACGCACGTGAGGTTGGCTTACACTCACAATTCTGTTTTCTACTTTATTTGTCTTTTTTTCATACATTTCTAACTGTTGCTCATACACTTTTCCTATCGTTACAAGCTCTTCTTGCTCTTTTTTCGTTAGTTTTTCTAACTTTGCTCCCTCTTCTATCATTTTTTCTATATCAGACAAGTTTCTTTTTATATATCCTAGTTGTTTTTTTGTTCCTTTTCTTCTTTCTTTTTTTGACACACGACGTTTTTTTGCTATGGCTAAGTACTCTTTTCTTGCCACTTCCCTATAAGTCCTCGGCTTTTCTTTCCTTTTCTCTTTTATTTCTTCATACAGCTTATCTATTATTTTTTCTGTTTTTTCTCTGGCATCATTCAATATTCCTATATCCGTTGGATATTTTATATCTGCTGGTGTACAAGTCGCATCTAACAATAACTTTCCTTCATTTTCTTTTTTTTCTGACGCTACACCCGTCGCTTTTTTTCTATTTCTTTATTAATTTTATTTATTAATTCCATTCCTATTTTTTTACGAAAATGAACCATCATTGACGCATTAAATGCTTCTTTGCTACTATAGCTTTCCATTCCTATAAAGTACTGTAAATAAGGGTTCTCTTTTATTTGTTCTACTGTTTCTCTGTCACTTTTTCCTGAAATTTCTTTGATAATTAATGCTCCTAATGCCATTCTAAATGATTTGGCTGGGGCTCCTTTTTTTTCTGTGAAGTTTTTTGCATATTCTTCCTCATATTCTTCCCAGGGAATCATTTTTGACATTTCTATCGGGTGTGACCTTTAGTTGATGAAGGAAAAGAAAAGTGTTAACATGAGATGAAAAGTGACAAAGAGGAAACAATGATGACAGCAAAACTAATTAATGTAGAGGGTTCAAAGATAAAAATAGAACTAACATTAGAACTCAGTCGTTCAATGTTGGATACAGAAATAAATATTCAAAAAGGCTTAAACGAAGGGGTGCGACCTTTAGTTGATAAAAGCTGTTGTAATCAGGGTTCTACAGGGAACCCATATTGATCAAGTTTTGCCCAAAATTGACTCCATCGTTCCTTGGTCAATACCAAAGCTCGTAGGCTCAAAATAATTCCTGCTCCTTTTTCCTTCCATCGCATCCCTGAACAACATAATCGTTGTTTGACCAACGTCTTACAAGCTGCTTCCGTAACACCTGAACCAATCGGATACTTTTTCTCTAAGTATTCAGCATAATCCATTTGATGCTGATGATTCTCGTAATAAGTAATCGCCGCTTGTAGTTTCTCGGTAAGATTCTTAGAATGACTTTTTTCTTCTTTGACTTCTTTCATCAGATTTAGCAGTTCTCCTGCTTTTCCTTTTTCATGCTTGAGTTCTCGACAATTTTCAGTCAACCATTCTTTTTGTTTTGACACTGTATTAGGATGCAACGCTTCTGCCAAGGCACCTAAGTAACCAGAGGCATGATAGAAATCTAATATCTGTTCTTCCGTTTGCTTTTCTAAAAACTTCCAATTTGATTCTGCCCCGTCTGCTATCCCGACCAATGTTGCCTCTGGATAACGGTTTTTCGCTCGCTCAATTTCTCTTTCCAATCTTTCTAGAAAACTCTTTTTTCCATACTCTGGTGCCGCACCTAGATAGATTGTAGGTTGACGTTCGCCTTCACTATCGTATAGGGAAACGGTTCCCACCATTGCTTCACGGTAGCCATCCTCACACATCAGCATACAGGTTCCATCTAATCCTATTCCCACTGTTGCAATTTGGCTATCCTCCTTGGGCGGGGCATAACTCCACGCTTCTTCTTTTGCCTGTACCACACTTCCTACTGCTTCACTCAATCTTTGGATATAGGATAGCGCTACTTTTCTACCATGATTTTCTAATAAATCATTTTTCACCTCTTTGCCTGCCATCCCTGACATTTTTGAGGATACCTGTTTTGCCAATAATGGCGTTGATGTTATGATTATCCTTGCTTCTCTTTCTAAGGGGCAATACGTTTTTCCTCAAAGGTGAACGCTGATATACATGACGATTCACTATAACCTCACCATAAGGTGTTTGATATTCTTTCGGTTGCTCTCCCTTACTCTTCCAGATTTCTTCACCGATTTTTAAGGGTGAACCATCTGTATCTAAATATTTCAAGGCTTCTTTGCTGGCGATGCAACCTACTTCGTTTGGGTGTGACCTTTAGTTGATGAAGGAAAAGAAAAGTGTTAACATGAGATGAAAAGTGACAAAGAGGAAACAATGATGACAGCAAAACTAATTAATGTAGAGGGTTCAAAGATAAAAATAGAACTAACATTAGAACTCAGTCGTTCAATGTTGGATACAGAAATAAATATTCAAAAAGGCTTAAACGAAGTAGGTTGCATCGCCAGCAAAGAAGCCTTGAAATATTTAGATACAGATGGTTCACCCTTAAAAATCGGTGAAGAAATCTGGAAGAGTAAGGGAGAGCAACCGAAAGAATATCAAACACCTTATGGTGAGGTTATAGTGAATCGTCATGTATATCAGCGTTCACCTTTGAGGAAAAACGTATTGCCCCTTAGAAAGAGAAGCAAGGATAATCATAACATCAACGCCATTATTGGCAAAACAGGTATCCTCAAAAATGTCAGGGATGGCAGGCAAAGAGGTGAAAAATGATTTATTAGAAAATCATGGTAGAAAAGTAGCGCTATCCTATATCCAAAGATTGAGTGAAGCAGTAGGAAGTGTGGTACAAGCAAAAGAAGAAGCGTGGAGTTATGCCCCGCCCAAGGAGGATAGCCAAATTGCAACAGTGGGAATAGGATTAGATGGAACCTGTATGCTGATGTGTGAGGATGGCTACCGTGAAGCAATGGTGGGAACCGTTTCCCTATACGATAGTGAAGGCGAACGTCAACCTACAATCTATCTAGGTGCGGCACCAGAGTATGGAAAAAAGAGTTTTCTAGAAAGATTAGAAAGAGAAATTGAGCGAGCGAAAAACCGTTATCCAGAGGCAACATTGGTCGGGATAGCAGACGGGGCAGAATCAAATTGGAAGTTTTTAGAAAAGCAAACGGAAGAACAGATATTAGATTTCTATCATGCCTCTGGTTACTTAGGTGCCTTGGCAGAAGCGTTGCATCCTAATACAGTGTCAAAACAAAAAGAATGGTTGACTGAAAATTGTCGAGAACTCAAGCATGAAAAAGGAAAAGCAGGAGAACTGCTAAATCTGATGAAAGAAGTCAAAGAAGAAAAAAGTCATTCTAAGAATCTTACCGAGAAACTACAAGCGGCGATTACTTATTACGAGAATCATCAGCATCAAATGGATTATGCTGAATACTTAGAGAAAAAGTATCCGATTGGTTCAGGTGTTACGGAAGCAGCTTGTAAGACGTTGGTCAAACAACGATTATGTTGTTCAGGGATGCGATGGAAGGAAAAAGGAGCAGGAATTATTTTGAGCCTACGAGCTTTGGTATTGACCAAGGAACGATGGAGTCAATTTTGGGCAAAACTTGATCAATATGGGTTCCCTGTAGAACCCTGATTACAACAGCTTTTATCAACTAAAGGTCGCACCCTATAAGAATGAGTGGTCCCCGATTGGGAAGACCGCCGAAAGAGGTGAGCAAAGAAAAAAAGAAAGAGGCACGCTCAGATGAAAGAGTGCGTAATGCCATTGAGGGTAAATTCGGACAGGGAAAGAGGAAATTTAGTCTTGGTCGAGTGATGGCCAAACTACCTGAGACCTCGGAAACGGTAATTGCGATGAACTTTTTGGTAATGAATCTTTCTACTCTACTTCAGAAGACAAAAAGTAAAAAGTTGTAGAGTCGTTTTTCTTGTGAAAAATGGTGTTAATTTTCCTCTCTTTTGTGAGGAGTGATTTGTGTTGACCTTTTTAGACAGAAAGGAACAATAGATTAAACAAAATCTGTATTTTGATTTGTTTCCATAAGGATAAGTTATCTATGCTTTTTCAGTCCATACTTCCCTAACCCACATTTCTTTCGTTTTTTGACTTTTTCAGCAAGCCCTAATTACAACGAATCGGGAGATTTACAAGCGCGAATAGAAGAATATAAAAGGGAAACAGGATGTTATCCGGAATCGGTTCATGTGGATAAAATCTATCGAACAAAGGGTGTGACCTTTAGTTGATGAAGGAAAAGAAAAGTGTTAACATGGGATGAAAAGTGACAAAGAGGAAACAATGATGACAGCAAAACTAATTAATGTAGAGGGTTCAAAGATAAAAATAGAACTAACATTAGAACTCAGTCGTTCAATGTTGGATACAGAAATAAATATTCAAAAAGGCTTAAACGAAGTAGGTTGCATCGCCAGCAAAGAAGCCTTGAAATATTTAGATACAGATGGTTCACCCTTAAAAATCGGTGAAGAAATCTGGAAGAGTAAGGGAGAGCAACCGAAAGAATATCAAACACCTTATGGTGAGGTTATAGTGAATCGTCATGTATATCAGCGTTCACCTTTGAGGAAAAACGTATTGCCCCTTAGAAAGAGAAGCAAGGATAATCATAACATCAACGCCATTATTGGCAAAACAGGTATCCTCAAAAATGTCAGGGATGGCAGGCAAAGAGGTGAAAAATGATTTATTAGAAAATCATGGTAGAAAAGTAGCGCTATCCTATATCCAAAGATTGAGTGAAGCAGTAGGAAGTGTGGTACAGGCAAAAGAAGAAGCGTGGAGTTATGCCCCGCCCAAGGAGGATAGCCAAATTGCAACAGTGGGAATAGGATTAGATGGAACCTGTATGCTGATGTGTGAGGATGGCTACCGTGAAGCAATGGTGGGAACCGTTTCCCTATACGATAGTGAAGGCGAACGTCAACCTACAATCTATCTAGGTGCGGCACCAGAGTATGGAAAAAAGAGTTTTCTAGAAAGATTAGAAAGAGAAATTGAGCGAGCGAAAAACCGTTATCCAGAGGCAACATTGGTCGGGATAGCAGACGGGGCAGAATCAAATTGGAAGTTTTTAGAAAAGCAAACGGAAGAACAGATATTAGATTTCTATCATGCCTCTGGTTACTTAGGTGCCTTGGCAGAAGCGTTGCATCCGAATACCGTGTCAAAACAAAAAGAATGGTTGACTGAAAATTGTCGAGAACTCAAGCATGAAAAAGGAAAAGCAGGAGAACTGCTAAATCTGATGAAAGAAGTCAAAGAAGAAAAAAGTCATTCTAAGAATCTTACCGAGAAACTACAAGCGGCGATTACTTATTACGAGAATCATCAGCATCAAATGGATTATGCTGAATACTTAGAAAAAAAGTATCCGATTGGTTCAGGTGTTACGGAAGCAGCTTGTAAGACGTTGGTCAAACAACGATTATGTTGTTCAGGGATGCGATGGAAGGAAAAAGGAGCAGGAATTATTTTGAGCCTACGAGCTTTGGTATTGACCAAGGAACGATGGAGTCAATTTTGGGCAAAACTTGATCAATATGGGTTCCCTGTAGAACCCTGATTACAACAGCTTTTATCAACTAAAGGTCGCACCCCGAACAAAAGCGAATCGAGCTTATTGTAAAGAAAGGGATATAAGAATGAGTGGTCCCCGATTGGGAAGACCGCCGAAAGAGGTGAGCAAAGAAAAAAAGAAAGAGGCACGCTCAGATGAAAGAGTGCGTAATGCCATTGAGGGTAAATTCGGACAGGGAAAGAGGAAATTTAGTCTTGGTCGAGTGATGGCCAAACTACCTGAGACCTCGGAAACGGTAATTGCGATGAACTTTTTGGTAATGAATCTTTCTACTCTACTTCAGAAGACAAAAAGTAAAAAGTTGTAGAGTCGTTTTTCTTGTGAAAAATGGTGTTAATTTTCCTCTCTTTTGTGAGGAGTGATTTGTGTTGACCTTTTTAGACAGAAAGGAACAATAGATTAAACAAAATCTGTATTTTGATTTGTTTCCATAAGGATAAGTTATCTATGCTTTTTCAGTCCATACTTCCCTAACCCACATTTCTTTCGTTTTTTGACTTTTTCAGCAAGCCCTACTTAGAGAAAAAGTATCCGATTGGTTCAGGTGTTACGGAAGCAGCTTGTAAGACGTTGGTCAAACAACGATTATGTTGTTCAGGGATGCGATGGAAGGAAAAAGGAGCAGGAATTATTTTGAGCCTACGAGCTTTGGTATTGACCAAGGAACGATGGAGTCAATTTTGGGCAAAACTTGATCAATATGGGTTCCCTGTAGAACCCTGATTACAACAGCTTTTATCAACTAAAGGTCGCACCCTTTCTATCCAACGATTTTCTTCGTCTAACTGCCCGCCGAACAGATTTTTCAAGTTTTCTGGTGTTTCAATTGAGTACTGTTGCTTTCGGTACATCTGCTTTCTCTCTTCTTAATGCAATGGTTTTGAGGCATTCTACCCTATTTTCGTGCATTCTAGCGGTTCTTAATTCGCCTACTATTTTTCTCCGTAAAGGTTTCAGCTTTTTTCAGCAAGCCCTATTTAGTATGACGGCGACGACAGTGGGATTATCTAAAGATAAGGGTAAGGGTTGGAGGATGGCTTTACGTTATGGTTTAGGGGATACTCCTCAATCGGGGATTCACTCTGCTAGGAAAGTTAAAAAGAAGCCAGGGTCAGAGAATATTTTTGAGACATTGCCCCTATTTCAATCGTAGATTTTAAAAAAGATGAAGTTACCTTTTTTCCGAATAAGGAGTCTTAACGTTATGGCCCGTATTCCGTACTAGTCTTGAAAAAATAAAAATAGATTCAAAAATGGCTACAGAATAGTTAAAATAAAAAAGCTAATAAACCCAAGAGAAAATGACCCAATTAAACGTTAAAAATCTCGACCATTTAGGAATAATCGCGGCGATAGTTGATGAACTAGGTCTAGTGGATTATATCAATGAACAACTAGGAGAAAATGACCGTGCTAAAATCAGTGCGGGTCTGGTAGTGAAAGCGATGATTCTCAATGGCTTAGGCTTTATCAACTCTCCTTTATATTTGTTCAGTCGTTTTTTTGAAGATAAACCAGTAGAACATCTTTTAGGAAAAGGAATAAAAGCCAGCGACCTGAATGATGACCGTTTAGGGAGAGTCTTAGATTTAATCTTTATGGCCGGCATCAGCCGTTTGTTTCTCGGAATTTGTCTAAAAGCCGTAGAAATCTTCAAAATAGTGATGAAAAGTTCCCATTTAGACTCCAGTTCATTATCGGTACAAGGGGAATATAAATTATCGGTGGAGAGAGAAGACAAAGAAAGCCAAATAATCCATATCACTCATGGCTATTCAAAGGATAAGCGACCAGACTTGAAACAATTTGTCTTGAATCTAGTCTGTTGGGGGGATGGCGACATTCCCGCTTTTCTCGAATTAGGAGATGGCAATCAAAGTGATAAAAAAGAGTTTGCTAAACTCTTGAAAAAGTTCAATGAGCAGTGGCAATTCGATGGTTTGTATATAGCAGATTCAGCCTTATACAGTGCCGATAACTTGCAAAAGTTAACCGGCATATACTGGTTATGTTCTGTGCCGAAAACGATTAGAGAAGTGCAGGATGCGGTCAGTCAATTAGCCTCGGAGCAATTCATCACAACTGATTTAGAGGGCTATCGTCTTACCTCCTTAGAAAGTGAATATGGGGGAGTCAAACAACGTTGGATAGTGGTAGATAGCGAGCAAAAAAAAGCTTTAGACCTCAAACAACTGACGAAGAAGACAGAGAAAGCAACGGCTCAAGCTCAAAGACAATTAGAACAATTACAGCGTCAGGAATTTGCTTGTCGGGAGGATGCTTTAACCGCCCTGAGCCGATGGGAGAAGAGTTTAGAATGGCATCTTCTTCAAGACCTAACTGTCGTCGAAAAATGTCATTACGGTCATCGAGGTAAACCCCGTCCCCATGAACAGCCCATTCGTCGTAGCTATCATGCCCAAGCCACTTTCAGCCTCAATAGTGCGAAAGTTCAAGCTTCAGAGCGGGCAGCAGGACGTTTTGTCTTGGCGACGAATCAGCTAGATGGAGACTCTTTGAGCGATGAGCAACTGCTTGTCCACTACAAGCAACAGCAAGGGGTAGAGCGAGGTTTTCGCTTCCTTAAAGACCCTCTGTTTTTGGCGTCCAGTGTTTTTCTCAAAACCCCTGAGCGGATTATGGCATTGAGTTTCATCATGGTGTTGTGTTTACTGGTGTACAGCTTGGGACAACGTAAACTGAGACTGGCTCTGGCAGAGCAGGAGGAGACTGTGCCTAATCAGTTGGGAAAGCCGACTCAGCGTCCGACACTGCGTTGGATTTTTCAGACTTTGAGGGGGATTCATTGGGTTGTACTGGATAATTGTCCCCAAATAATCAATCTAACGCTTGAGCGAGAGAGGATTTTGCGCTTTTTTGGGGCTACTACTTGTCAGTATTATCTTTTGTCATAATGACTTTTCTTATTTTCTTTGTTCTTTTTTTATGTACGGAATGTGGGTTATGGGCTACGAATTATTTTCTAGAGTTGCGTTGACAGAAAATTTACCTAAATAGGGTCTGCTGAAAAAGTCCACAAAACGAACCTAGATGCCACAGGAGGCGAAAAATGGTGACTTCAGAGAGTAGTTTCCAATTTCAACCCCCAGTTTTCCAACGACGTGCATGGGCTTTGAGCCTCCAAAGGCCATAACCTTGCACCTGATCGTTTTTAAAATGCTTGAAAGCATTATCTGGCAAGGGTTCTATACTTATTCAGCAAGCCCTAAATAGTTTAACCATTCATAGAGTGTGGGATGAGAAGTCGGTAAACAGACGAAGATAAAGTTGAAATCGTGGTCGAGACAGTGCTGACAAGTGGGCTGACGACTGTACAAGTCATCCCCTAGCAGAGTTATCTTCTGTCCCGCAAACAAACTAGCATGGTTACTTATCCAACGTTTCGCCGCATTTTGCTCACAATCTTGCTTTTCAGACCCGTCTTGAGGGGTGATAAATTCAGGGGGTAAGGAAAAAACTGATTCATGGTCTGGGGAAACAATCACGGGCAATAATGCCTGATGGAAGTAGGTGACTTTTCCCTGTTTTGACGTTTTGGTTGAACAGCATGGACAATTTACTTTTTCCGAACTGTAGTAATTTGTCGGAACTGGTATCGTCTGATCAAAGTTGGAAAAAGTTATGGTGTAAGGCTTTGAGAAAATAGAAAAATAGTTTAAGACTAGACATCGGCCCGTTATTATTATACTATCATTATTGTCATTATATCAAAGAAGAAGGAAACAGAAAACAATGTCAATATTAAAGAAAAGCTCTATGGAAATCCTGAATGATGTTGGCTTGTGCCAAGAGAAAGAGGATGCCTTATTCAAGAAAAACTGTCCTCATTGCTATAGTGAAAACGTAAAAATACATTCTCATTATCAAACGAAAGGTAACGGGGAACGTAAAATGTTCATTTGTCAAGAATGTAGTTCTTGTTTTGCTGAGACTTATGGTAGCGTAATCGCTGGCTTAGAAACCCCATTAAGTGAAATTGTAAAAGTATTAAAAGCCAGAATGGAAGGAATAGGATTAAATGCAGCAGCCCGAGCATTCGGCTACGCAAAAACAACAATATTGAATTGGGAAAAGAAATTATCAGGATTACAAGAGACATTATTTTTATACGCCTTAGTGAATGAATTTGTTAAATTAGTAATAGAAGGGGATGAACTATACACAAAAGTTGGAAAAAATAAAGAAGCAAGTGCCTCTGAGGGGTGGACAATCGTGCTCATGGAGAGGGCTAGCCGCTTTATTTGGCATTTAAAATGTGGTCGAAAAGAGCAGAAATTATTTCTAGAAGCAATGATGACGGTAGCGGAATTATTTGAAAGGAGTGCAGAATCTCTCCAGTTATTTACAGATGGAGAAAAGCGATATAGTCAACTGCTATTTGATATTTGTCACGAAGTATTAAGGACTGGAAAGCGAGGTCGTCCCACCAAAGTATTACCGAAAGGTATGGTGGTAAGACTAAAAAATAAGAGTAGTAAACGTCGAGATTCTGAGGGTAAACTAAAGAAAGTAGAAACTCCGAAACCAGAACATCCAGAGACAACAGAAAAACCAGAAGAAAAGGATATCCATGCCAACCACGTTGAGGCATTTAATAGTGCTATCCGACGCTATTTAGCCGCCTTTCGTCGTCGTACAAATACTTATGCTAAATCTGTTGTGGGATTACAGCGAGTCCTAGATATTTTCTGGATGGTTCATAACTTTGTTCGCAGCCATTTTACGACTAGAGAAGTTCCTGCTGTAGCTCTCGGTATAATTGAAAAAGGGTTAACTTGGGAGGACTTACTCCAAATTCGCCTGATTTCTTGAACCTCTCGTATTGCAACGTTTGTAGCTTCTAGCTAGACGATACCAGTGCCCTAACATTCAGGGGTCAAAATCCTGTAGTGAAACTGATAGAAAAAGTTTATGAGACAGGAGTGAAGCTGAGCAAGGCTGGGATGGAAAAGGTTGAAGCACGGATTAATCGCCTTCCTAGCCTTAAAAAATGGTTTGTGGAAATCTTTGCCAAACCGCTATAATCATTGGATCATCTTTTTTCTGGTGTTCTCTTAGGATTTTCTGATCATTGCCGCTTATTCAATCGGATTACGTTTTTGAATCTGTTCGATCGCCTTACCCACACTTTCGGGGAAAATAACCACCAAGCCGCCCCGTTCTACTTGATTGAGTGCCGTTTCTAGAGCCTCTGTTTCTTGAAGCATAGTTTCAACCTGGACATTAGGATTAGTTTGCACAACACCCTTGAGGATTAAATCGGCCACTTCTCCCTGATCCCGTCCCCGTTTATCATCATCCTCTTTGATAATAATGCGATCAAAAATACGAGCAGCAATTTCGCCTAGTTCAATTAAATCCTCATCGCGGCGATCGCCAGGGCCACCCACAACCCCTAAGCGTTGACCCTGCCAATTACGAACAAAACCACCCACTGCTTCATAACCAGCCGGATTATGGGCATAATCAACGAGAACATGATAGGAATCCAGATTAAACAGATTCATGCGGCCAGGGGTTTGTTCTGATGAGGTTTTAAAGGTTCGGACTCCCTGACGAATCTCTTCAATATCGACCCCATTTACAAAAGCAGCTAAACAAGCCGCTAAAGCATTAGCAATCATAAAGGGAGCCATCCCTCCCATCGTCATCGGAATTTGGGTCGCCTGCTCAATGCGTAACGTCCATTTGCCCTCCATAATCGAGAGATAGCCATTTTCATAAACCGCCGCCATTCCTTCTCGTCGAATATGGCTCTTAATGATCGGATTATCAGGATTCATGGCAAAGTAAGCCACTTTACCCTTAACGTTATCAGCCATGGCGGCGACGAGAGGATCATCGGCATTAAGTACGGCGTAGCCCTGGGGACTGACGACTTCCGCAATCACGCTTTTAACCTTGGCCATCTGTTCAATAGTATTAATATCCCCTAACCCCAGGTGATCCGCCGCCACATTGAGCACTACCCCCACATCGCAACTATCAAAGGCTAAACCTGAGCGCAAAATCCCACCCCTAGCAGTTTCTAATACCGCCACTTCCACCGTCGGATCGCGCAGAATTACTCCGGCACTTTGGGGGCCAGTATTATCGCCTTTCTCCACGAGAAACTCATTGATATAAATGGCATCGGTAGTCGTAAAACCCACTGTTTTGCCAGTTTGTCGGTAGATATGGGCAATCAAGCGGGTTGTGGTGGTCTTGCCATTGGTTCCGGTCACGGCCACGATCGGGACTCGACTCGGTGTACCAGGCGGGAAAAGCATATCTAAAACCGGAGCCGCCACATTACGAGACAGACCGCGACTGGGGGAAACATGCATTCGGAAGCCAGGGGCCGCGTTCACTTCCACAATTACCCCGTTCGTCTCCCGTAAGGGTTTAGAAATATCGGATGTAACCACATCAATCCCGGCAATATCGAGTCCAATGACCTTGGCCACTCGTTCCATCAACCAAACATTTTCAGGATGAATATCATCGGTGCGATCCACTGCAATGCCGCCGGTGCTGAGATTGGCTGTCGCCCGTAGGTAAGCCGTTTCGCCTGACTTTAAGACGCTACTGAGTTGATAACCCTGACGATCAAGGACATCCAGGGCCGTTTTATTGACCACAATTTTGGTTAACACATTGTCATGGCCATCGCCTCGATTGGGATCTTGGTTGGTAATTTCAATCAATTCTTCGATGCTGGAGCGACCATCCCCCACCACATGGGCTGGAATCCGTTCGGCAACAGCGACTAATTTGCCATTAACGACCAATACTCGATGGTCACTCCCTTGATAATAGCGTTCAATAATAATGGAGCGGCTTTTAGATTGTTCTGTGGCTAGATCATAGGCAGCGATCGCTTGCTCCCAGTTGGTGATATCAATGGTGATACCGCGACCGTGATTGCCATCTAAGGGTTTAATGACAATGGGATAGCCCCCCACATCGGTAATGGCATCCTGAAGATCTTCAAAATATTGGATAGTCGTACCACGAGGAACTGGAATACCTGCCTCCTGAAGCATGGTTTTCGTGCCTTCCTTATCACAGGCCAGTTCTACCCCCAAAATACCGGAATAGGAACTCAAGGTGGCTTGAATGCGTTGCTGATAAATACCGTAACCCAATTGTACCATTGCCCTGGCACTGAGTAACATCCAGGGAATTTTTCGCGCGTCGGCTTCGGTGACAATGGTGTCGGTACTGGGGCCTAGGGCCGAATTGGCTTGCAAATCTCTGAGATCAGTCAGATCCCGTTCTAGTTCTTCCTGGGGATAGGTTCCCGTGTCCACAATCGCTTGGCAAAGACGAACTGCTGCTCTGCCGGCATAGCGTCCTGCCTGTTCTTCGACATATTCATAGACAACGTTATAAACTCCAGGCGTAGCAGTTTCACGAGTACGGCCAAAACCGGCGGTCATCCCCACCATTTCCTGGAGTTCGAGGGCAATATGCTCAATAATATGCCCCATGTAGGTTCCTTCCTGTACCCGTTCTAGAAATCCACCTCGATGACCTGGTGAACAAAAATGCTCCACTAGACTGGGTAAAACCCCAATGAGACCTTGATAAAATCCAGGAATTTCATTAGATGGCTTCTCCGCAAGATCTTCTAGATCTAGGCGCATTACGATGAGCTTGTTACGTCGGACACTCCAGTAGTTGGGGCCGCGTAATGTGAGGGTTTTCAGAATTTTCATGGTCGCTGTTAATCAGATCCGCATTGAGAAGCACAAAAAGCCATTTATTATTGTCTAAGGAAAAAAGCCAACCAAACTGTTCAAGATGAACAATCTTATCAGAGTCTCATTTCCGCTATCAATAAGCCTCGAAAGGGTGATCGCTACCCCATCCTAACTGCTATGTTCATCGCTTCAACCTATTTTACCCAAAGGCTTATATTGACGAAGATGATAGGCCTCTCCATGAGAAAGGATGTGTAACCGCAAGTTATGGAAACTAAGGGGATTATTGGGGCCAACTTCCCCCGCATTGCTATAGGTCATTTCCCGCGCATCCACAAAAGTAACTGTCCCTTGCCCAATAACTTGAACTAATCCATCTCGCTCAAACATCGCGCAGGTGTCCTCGTCAATACCAATTCCGAGACGTTCCGGGTGATTGGAAATAGCACTTAACAAACGGGCCATGCGGTTACGATTATGGAAATGCTGATCCACAATAATTTCGGGAACAATCCCTAGTCCCATCGCCATATCGACTAGGGCACGATTAGGCCATTCTCCACTACTCCCCCCAGCAATCATATGATGGCCCATAACAGCCGCTCCGGCACTGGTTCCAGCCAAGCTAATTTGTCCCAATTGCACCCGTTGACGAATGCGTTCCATGAGAGGCGTATCGGCCAAGAGTCCGCAGAGTCGCAGTTGATCACCGCCGGTCATAAATACCCCTGTACATTCTTCAACAAAGGCTTGAAAGAAGGCATCTTCTCCCTGAACGCGATCCCGAATATCCATGACCTTAATCGATTTGGCTCCCATCTCTTCAAAGATCTGCTGATAGCGTTGACCAATCAGGACAGGTTCTCTAGAAGCAGAGGGAATAATGGCAATGGTTGCTTCTGGGCCACCAGATCTTGTCCAAAAGGTATGCAGAATTTCACGTCCGTGAACCTTGTCTTCAGCACCGCCAATAATCAAGACGGCAGTTTTTGTCGGGAAGGGCATGGGATTATGGGGAGATTGGGTCTCGACTTGCAATATCATATATCCTGAGAGGGGACGAGGAAAAACAGCAGACTTGTGAAAAAGAGAGGCTAACAACCAAACCTATGTGGAATGAAGGCTTGCAATCAAGGCACAGCGAGGGCATTGTAGTTAATGCTGGCTTAGAAGCAAAGTTTTATTATTATGACACGGGCAGCTAGGGAGAAGATCATTACTGATGCGAAAAGTTGATTACAAAGCCTCAATTAAGGGATTTTTCTCACAAACAGGTGATCGTCTGACGGGAGACAGTAAAATAGCATTACCTCAAAATTAAAGCCTCCAGATTATTGTTGTGCAGATTGATATTATTAGTCTTTTTCCTGAATTTTTTGCGTCTCCCTTGCAATCCGGGTTATTAGGAAAGGCCCTAGCTAAGGCGATCGCCGCCGTTAACGTCATTAATCCGAGGGATTTTACCACCGATAAACACCATCGTGCTGATGATGAACCCTATGGTGGGGGCGTTGGCATGGTACTAAAACTGGAGCCAATTTTTGCGGCCGTGGAATCGATTTCTTTCCTACCGAAACGGGAGATTATTTTGCTCACTCCCCAGGGAGAAACCTTAACTCAACCCCTTTTACAAGAATTAGTAACCTACGATCAGCTGATTCTGATTTGTGGCCATTACGAAGGCATTGACGAACGGATCAGTCATTTGATTACACGGGAAATTTCCCTCGGTGATTTTGTGCTTACCTGTGGTGAAATTCCGGCCTTAGCTCTAGTCAATGGTGTGGTGCGCTTATTACCTGGAACGGTGGGCAAAGAAGAGTCTTTAAAATTAGAAAGTTTTGAAAGTGATTTACTGGATTATCCCCACTACACGCGCCCTGCTGTTTTTCGCGGTTGGGAAGTTCCCCCTGTATTACGCTCTGGCAATCACCAGGCGATCGCCGAGTGGCGACAACAACAACAACAGGATCGGACACAAAAACGGCGACCTGATTTATGGCAACGCTGGTTGGACAAGACTCAATCAAGCTAACTTTACCGCCTTCACTTTTATCACCTCCTCGGTGACGAAGTTAAATAGTTATGTGGTAATATGGGCTGTATTAGGAAGTCCTGTGGTGGGAATCTTCCGCTTCAGTGGTTTTTTATTAGTGTCTTTATTTATTCGCGCTCCAGATTTAGGCTTTCCGAAAACCTTATACAGTAAGGCTCGATTTTTTATCTTTGACCCAGCGCGAAAGATTCGTAACACTAACGGTTTTCTGCTAGAATAATTGCAAATAATTATCATTAACCTCAAACTAATGACCCTCTTAGACCTTTCTGTTGGTAAAATCGCCCTCGTAGATCAAGTTAATTTAGGCTTATATGGCAAGGGTTTAGCCGCTCGTCTAGAAGCAATGGGAATTATTCCTAATAAACCGATTCGAGTCTTACGGAAAAGTTGGTTGGGCGGGCCACTTCATATTCGGGTAGGAACAACGACCGAAATTGCTATTCGTCGTCAAGAAGCGAAAAACATCCTTATTCAATCCCATAACTAAAATGACCTGCCATACTGTAAGTACTAATGTTGATGTAACCAAGGCGGTTAAACGGGTTGTCCTCATGGGAATGCCCAATACAGGAAAATCAACTTTTTTTAATCGCATTACCGGATCCTCAGCCTTTGTTGGTAATTGGCCAGGGATTACGGTTAGTTTTTTGCAGGCCCAGGTCAAAATTAATGGTGAGCTAACAGAATTTGTCGATTTGCCGGGCATTTATGATCTGAGTGGTTTTTCAGAAGATGAAAAAGTTGTCCGACGTTTTCTCGAAAAATATCCCGTCGATCTGGCCATTATTGTACTCAATGCTTCCCAGTTAGATCGTCAGATTCGTTTGCCGTTGCAATTTCAGGTTTTGGGAATTCCGGCGGTGGTGATTCTCAATATGGTGGATGAGGCCGAACGCTATGGTATTAAGATTCTGGCAGATGAGTTGGGCCAACGGTTGGCCATGCCAGTTTGTCTGATGAGTGCCAAATATGGACGCGGTTATACCAGAGCCTATCAGGCCATTTGTCAGTCCTTGGCGGCTGAATCGGTTCCTGTAGCGATCGCCGATACGACGAACCATTTATCAGAACTCGCCAATATTACGGCGGAATCCCTAGAGACAGTGCTTCAGGCGACGGTGTTTATGCCCTCCCAGATGGCCATTACCTTAACCAATCGTTTAGACCAAATTCTGCTCCATCCGCTCTTCGGTTTACCGCTATTTTTTGCCGGTATGTTTGGTGTTTTTTGGCTAATTTGGCAGTTTGGTTTGCCGTCCCAGGATCTTATGGATCAGTTGACTGGCTGGCTACAAGCGACCTTCATTGCTCCTTTAGTCAAACCCTTACCAGAACTGATGCAGAGTTTTTTGGTGGATGGTTTATGGGGGGGAATTGCCACGATCGCCTCCTTTGTCCCCTTATTAGTTTTATTTTTCATGGTCATGGCCGTTTTGGAAGATAGTGGTTATCTATCGCGCTCGGCCTATTTAATGGATGCCTTTATGGCCCGTTTAGGGTTAGACGGTCGTAGTTTTGTGATGCACATGATGGGCTTTGGCTGTAATGTCCCTGCCCTGATGGGAACCCGTGTGATGCGCTCCCAAGCCTTGCGTTGGTTAACGATGCTGGTGATTCCCTTTTCTCTCTGTTCTGCCCGACTACAGGTTTTTGTTTTTATTCTGGCGGCTGTCTTACCTGGCACCCAGGGCGCGATCGCCTTATTTTCCCTCTATATTTTGAGTTTTGTCGCCGCCATTGTCACGGCCTTTTCCTTTCAGGGAGTCTTTAAAAATAGTGAACCCTTTGTCTTAGAATTACCCCCCTATCGCCTGCCCACTGCTCAACAGGTATTGTTGCGAGGTTGGGGAGAAGTTAAACAATTTTTAACCAGAGCATCGGGTTTTATTGCTTTTGGTTGTGTAGCCATCTGGACTATTACCCATATTCCACCCGGAGCGACAGGAATTCATACCTTAGGCGGCCAGATCGGAGAATTTTTACAACCCATTATGCGGCCAATTGGGATTGATCCCTATTTAACCCTAGCCTTGATTTTTGGCATTATTGCCAAAGAAGTGGTACTGGGTTCCCTCGCCGTTATTTATGGATTAAATGCAGAAGCCGTTAATCAGTATTTAACCGCTAATTTAACCTGGATACAAGCCTACAGTTTTTGTATTTTTTGTCTTCTTTATACGCCTTGTTTAACCACCTTTGTGACCATCCTCAATGAATCAAAGTCATGGCGATTCAGCTTGTTCTCCCTGGTTTTCTCCTTGGTCTTAGCTTGGATTTGTAGTTTCGTATTTTATCAAAGTGCCTTACTTCTATCCACTCTTTAATCATTGATGAACAACAGTACACTGCTATTAATCCTGCTGGAAATTGCCATTATTATTGGTTTAGCTCGTCTAGTTGGGATGCTATTCTTCTACTTCAAACAGCCTCAGGTAATGGGGGAGATCGTGGCGGGGATTATGCTTGGCCCTTCCCTATTAGGTTGGATTGCGCCGAACTTTTTTAAAACGTTGTTTCCACCTACAACGGGTGTGACCTTTAGTTGATGAAGGAAAAGAAAAGTGTTAACATGGGATGAAAAGTGACAAAGAGGAAACAATGATGACAGCAAAACTAATTAATGTAGAGGGTTCAAAGATAAAAATAGAACTAACATTAGAACTCAGTCGTTCAATGTTGGATACAGAAATAAATATTCAAAAAGGCTTAAACGAAGTAGGTTGCATCGCCAGCAAAGAAGCCTTGAAATATTTAGATACAGATGGTTCACCCTTAAAAATCGGTGAAGAAATCTGGAAGAGTAAGGGAGAGCAACCGAAAGAATATCAAACACCTTATGGTGAGGTTATAGTGAATCGTCATGTATATCAGCGTTCACCTTTGAGGAAAAACGTATTGCCCCTTAGAAAGAGAAGCAAGGATAATCATAACATCAACGCCATTATTGGCAAAACAGGTATCCTCAAAAATGTCAGGGATGGCAGGCAAAGAGGTGAAAAATGATTTATTAGAAAATCATGGTAGAAAAGTAGCGCTATCCTATATCCAAAGATTGAGTGAAGCAGTAGGAAGTGTGGTACAGGCAAAAGAAGAAGCGTGGAGTTATGCCCCGCCCAAGGAGGATAGCCAAATTGCAACAGTGGGAATAGGATTAGATGGAACCTGTATGCTGATGTGTGAGGATGGCTACCGTGAAGCAATGGTGGGAACCGTTTCCCTATACGATAGTGAGGGAGAACGTCAACATACAATCTATCTAGGTGCGGCACCAGAGTATGGAAAAAAGAGTTTTCTAGAAAGATTGGAAAGAGAAATTGAGCGAGCGAAAAACCGTTATCCAGAGGCAACATTGGTCGGGATAGCAGACGGGGCAGAATCAAATTGGAAGTTTTTAGAAAAGCAAACGGAAGAACAGATATTAGATTTCTATCATGCCTCTGGTTACTTAGGTGCCTTGGCAGAAGCGTTGCATCCGAATACCGTGTCAAAACAAAAAGAATGGTTGACTGAAAATTGTCGAGAACTCAAGCATGAAAAAGGAAAAGCAGGAGAACTGCTAAATCTGATGAAAGAAGTCAAAGAAGAAAAAAGTCATTCTAAGAATCTTACCGAGAAACTACAAGCGGCGATTACTTATTACGAGAATCATCAGCATCAAATGGATTATGCTGAATACTTAGAGAAAAAGTATCCGATTGGTTCAGGTGTTACGGAAGCAGCTTGTAAGACGTTGGTCAAACAACGATTATGTTGTTCAGGAATGCGATGGAAGGAAAAAGGAGCAGGAATTATTTTGAGCCTACGAGCTTTGGTATTGACCAAGGAACGATGGAGTCAATTTTGGGCAAAACTTGATCAATATGGGTTCCCTGTAGAACCCTGATTACAACAGCTTTTATCAACTAAAGGTCGCACCCCCTACAACAACTCCTTTTCTTTATTTATTGTCAAAAATTGGGCGTTGCTGACTTGAGGTATGAATCTCTAAAGATGCAATTTTTAAAACATTGACTCACACTGGTTTCTAGATGTATGCAAAATTCTATTTCATACCCTGATTAAGCAACGCCAAAAATTGGTCTGATTTTCTTCATGTTTTTGGTAGGCTTAGAGTTAAATCCTAAATAGGGCTTGCTGAAAAAGTCCACAAAACGAACCTAGATGCCACAGGGCGCGAAAAATGGTGACTTCAGAGATCAGTTTCCAGTTTTACCTCACATTTTTCCAGCAAAGTGCATGGATTTTGAGCCTCCAAATGCCATAACCTTGCATCTGATCGTTTGTAAAATGCCTGAAAGTATTGTCTAGCAAGGATTTCATCCTTATTCAGCAAGCCCTAAATATCTACGCCATAAATTAAAAATAGCTGTTCTAACCTCTAATATTAGTATTTTACTACCTTTTATTTTAGGAGGGGTGCGACCTTTAGTTGATAAAAGCTGTTGTAATCAGGGTTCTACAGGGAACCCATATTGATCAAGTTTTGCCCAAAATTGACTCCATCGTTCCTTGGTCAATACCAAAGCTCGTAGGCTCAAAATAATTCCTGCTCCTTTTTCCTTCCATCGCATCCCTGAACAACATAATCGTTGTTTGACCAACGTCTTACAAGCTGCTTCCGTAACACCTGAACCAATCGGATACTTTTTCTCTAAGTATTCAGCATAATCCATTTGATGCTGATGATTCTCGTAATAAGTAATCGCCGCTTGTAGTTTCTCGGTAAGATTCTTAGAATGACTTTTTTCTTCTTTGACTTCTTTCATCAGATTTAGCAGTTCTCCTGCTTTTCCTTTTTCATGCTTGAGTTCTCGACAATTTTCAGTCAACCATTCTTTTTGTTTTGACACGGTATTCGGATGCAACGCTTCTGCCAAGGCACCTAAGTAACCAGAGGCATGATAGAAATCTAATATCTGTTCTTCCGTTTGCTTTTCTAAAAACTTCCAATTTGATTCTGCCCCGTCTGCTATCCCGACCAATGTTGCCTCTGGATAACGGTTTTTCGCTCGCTCAATTTCTCTTTCTAATCTTTCTAGAAAACTCTTTTTTCCATACTCTGGTGCCGCACCTAGATAGATTGTAGGTTGACGTTCGCCTTCACTATCGTATAGGGA
Organism: Woronichinia naegeliana WA131; assembly: GCA_025370055.1. Lineage (NCBI taxonomy): Bacteria > Bacillati > Cyanobacteriota > Cyanophyceae > Synechococcales > Coelosphaeriaceae > Woronichinia > Woronichinia naegeliana. Next base: position 6,550,282 of record CP073041.1, read on the forward strand.
AACGGTTCCCACCATTGCTTCACGGTAGCCATCCTCACACATCAGCATACAGGTTCCATCTAATCCTATTCCCACTGTTGCAATTTGGCTATCCTCCTTGGGCGGGGCATAACTCCACGCTTCTTCTTTTGCCTGTACCACACTTCCTACTGCTTCACTCAATCTTTGGATATAGGATAGCGCTACTTTTCTACCATGATTTTCTAATAAATCATTTTTCACCTCTTTGCCTGCCATCCCTGACATTTTTGAGGATACCTGTTTTGCCAATAATGGCGTTGATGTTATGATTATCCTTGCTTCTCTTTCTAAGGGGCAATACGTTTTTCCTCAAAGGTGAACGCTGATATACATGACGATTCACTATAACCTCACCATAAGGTGTTTGATATTCTTTCGGTTGCTCTCCCTTACTCTTCCAGATTTCTTCACCGATTTTTAAGGGTGAACCATCTGTATCTAAATATTTCAAGGCTTCTTTGCTGGCGATGCAACCTACTTCGTTTAAGCCTTTTTGAATATTTATTTCTGTATCCAACATTGAACGACTGAGTTCTAATGTTAGTTCTATTTTTATCTTTGAACCCTCTACATTAATTAGTTTTGCTGTCATCATTGTTTCCTCTTTGTCACTTTTCATCTCATGTTAACACTTTTCTTTTCCTTCATCAACTAAAGGTCACACCCTTTAGGAGTTATTTTAGCGTTCACAATTTTATATAAAATTAATAATCTTTCCCAGGTTTCCTTTGTTGCTTTTGCCTTGTTTGTGGGAGCGGCGATGTCAATTACCACTTTTCCCGTTCTCGCTAGAATTCTAACAGATAAAAAACTAGTAGTCTAAGGCGTAAGTTAAGATACTATTATTAGGCAACCGATAAAAAGATAAATATAGGTATATAGGAGAAAAAGTCATGCCCCGATTAGCCCCCAAAGAGTTAAAGTTGGAAGCAAAAGAACGAGAACATCTAGTAGTCTAAGGCGTAAGTTAAGATACTATTATTAGGCAACCGATAAAAAGATAAATATAGGTAGGGCTTGCTGAAAAAGTCAAAAAACGAAAGAAATGTGGGTTAGGGAAGTATGGACTGAAAAAGCATAGATAACTTATCCTTATAGAAACAAATCAAAATACAGATTTTGTTTAATCTATCCGACATTCCGCAGGTTGCCGCCACCCATAGAGTAATTAATTTAAACTACTCTATTCATGGTGTATTAAAACAAATTAACGCCATATAGAAAGAGCATCTATTTGTATTTATGCGCTATCTGTAGCGTTTGCGGAATGTGGGATCTATTGTTCCTTTCTGTCTAAAAAGGTCAACACAAATCACTCCTCACAAAAGAGAGGAAAATTAACACCATTTTTCACAAGAAAAACGACTCTACAACTTTTTACTTTTTGTCTTCTGAAGTAGAGTAGAAAGATTCATTACCAAAAAGTTCATCGCAATTACCGTTTCCGAGGTCTCAGGTAGTTTGGCCATCACTCGACCAAGACTAAATTTCCTCTTTCCCTGTCCGAATTTACCCTCAATGGCATTACGCACTCTTTCATCTGAGCGTGCCTCTTTCTTTTTTTCTTTGCTCACCTCTTTCGGCGGTCTTCCCAATCGGGGACCACTCATTCTTATATCCCTTTCTTTACAATAAGCTCGATTCGCTTTTGTTCGATAGATTTTATCCACATGAACCGATTCCGGATAACATCCTGTTTCCCTTTTATATTCTTCTATTCGCGCTTGTAAATCTCCCGATTCGTTGTAATTATCCCAACTTAATTTGTCTAAGAAGACAAAGCCATTCACATTACTTGCCGATATTTTAGCTCCAAACTCTACTGCTTTTCCCGCTTTTCCACGCACTATTGGACGGATATGAGGTTGCGTTACACTCACAATTCTATTTTCTACTGTATTCGTCTTATTCCCATACATTTCTAGTTGTTGTTCATACACCTTTTCTATGGTTATAATCATTTCCTTCTCCTTTTTTGTTAGTTTTTCCAATTTTGCTCCCTCATCTAACATTTTTTTACATACAATAAGTTTCTTTTAAATATATTGTAGCTGTTTTTTAATCCCTTTTCTTTTTTCTTTTTTTGACACACGACGTTTTTTTGCTATGGCTAAGTACTCTTTTCTTGCCACTTCCCTATAAGTCCTCGGCTTTTCTTTCCTTTTCTCTTTTATTTCTTCATATCGCTTATCTATTATTTTTTCTGTTTTTTCTCTGGCATCATTCAATATTCCTATATCCGTTGGATATTTTATATCTGCTGGTGTACAAGTCGCATCTAACAATAACTTTCCTTCATTTTCTTTTTTTCTGACGCTACACCCGTCGCTTTTTTTTCTATTTCTTTATTAATTTTATTTATTAATTCCATTCCTATTTTTTTACGAAAATGAACCATCATTGACGCATTAAATGCTTCTTTGCTACTATAGCTTTCCATTCCTATAAAGTACTGTAAATAAGGGTTCTCTTTTATTTGTTCTACTGTTTCTCTGTCATTTTTTCCTGAAATTTCTTTGATAATTAATGCTCCTAATGCCATTCTAAATGATTTGGCTGGGGCTCCTTTTTTTTCTGTGAAGTTTTTTGCATATTCTTCCTCATATTCTTCCCAGGGAATCATTTTTGACAGGGAGCATCTCACCTTTGCAATAAGTAGAAATACTTAACGAGGTAAATGAAAGAGTCAAAAAAGGTAATCATTTAAATAGGAACAGCGATGACGAAGGACTTGTGGTACATTGTCAGAATTCCAACTCGCACCAGTAATTTTAAGACGATGACCAATTTGTTTAACTTGAGATTCGACAGAGCCAGAGCCAATAGAAATGCCCTCTGCCTGCAAATAACCATAATTGACAATCCGATGTTTATGCTTGTTTAAATAAATGATAAAATTCTCAGCTTGAGGCTCTGACCATCCCTCAAAACAGGAGATAGCGGCATCCACTTCACCCGTCCAAAGAAAAGACTTGACCTCCTCAATTCGCTGGAATGACCCCCCAACTTTATAGAGGTTTTCAATTAAGTGATACCAGTCCAAAATTTCAATTCGCTCATGTTTCTGTCCTATCTCACGAAATAAGTTCCAGATACCATCATGTCCATCTCCCAAACAAATTAAAGGCTTAGCCAAAATTTGAGAATTAACCAAATCTAATAAAGCCGAGTTATCTTGAAAAAAGGCAGCTACCCCCAATTGATGAAAACTGACTCCTTTATAATCACGCCAAATTAAGGGTTCTCCCTTGGGAGTTCTGAGTCGTACCTTCCCACCATCTATGCTAATTTCTTCGACTTCTGTGTTAGAGGGTAATTCTTCAAAATGATAGCGATGTACAAGGCGTTGTTGCGTACTGTGAGAAACAGCAATTCCCGTCAATGATTGGATTTTCTTAGCTGCTTTTTCATAAGACTCATCGCCACTCAGTAGCAAACAGTTCTTCTCTAACATTGGACTCATCTGAGTTCGAGGCTTTAGTTCTAATTTCTTCGCTTGTTTTTCTGTAATGGGCAATTCCCCCAAAATACTTTTTACTGTTCGTATCCGACCTGTGGTTTCCTCGGTACTTGTTTTGACAAAAAAATACCTATTTCTGGGTTGACATACTGAATCATTAAGTCTCTGACAGTCTCCTCTATTTCGCCCAAATTATTAAATGTTTTAACTTGAGATTGTTGATAGAGACATTCTCCCAACTCTTGACATAACTCTTGAATCCTTTTTTCATTTTCTGATAACACTGATAACATGAGATTGTTCCTCAATTGGGATAGATTTTGGAAAGTGGGTCTCGACTATTATACTCTCATTTCTTTTTTTGATAAAGTTCGATAAAGTTCAAAGTCTTATTTTTCTGCCCCATAAGTATTAATACTTATGGCATAAGTGAGATGCTCCCGTGGTAAAGGGAGAGTGCATGACTTCAAGCTATTCCAAAATAGTGGAGTAAGAGTAGGAGATTTGATAAAAATGATAGCGGACAAGGGATATCAAGGAATTGCCAAAATTCATAAATGAAGTGAAACACCGATTAAGAGAAAAAAGGGTAAAAAATTAAGTAAAGAGGAAAAGCAATATAATCGGTTGTTAAACCGTCTTCGAGTAGTAGTAGAACACGTTAATCGACGATTAAAAATTTTCAGAATATCATCTTCAACCTATAGAAATAGACATCGTAGGTTCGGTTTAAGAGCAAATTTAATAGCAGGTATTTGTAACTACGAATTAGAAACAAAGGAGTTAAAAACTAAGGTGGAGATGAAAACAGAATAATTTATTCAAGATAATTTATTCTTTAAGTTCAGCTTTTGGAGACAAGCTGAGCGGATTGAGTGTGCCAATTTTTTGTTCTTCTACTTTAAGAGATTATTTTGGCTTGATTTTCGATGAGTTGTTCACCGTTTTTGACAGTCGAGGCGAATTTTCTAAATTAAATGTATTTTTCATATCAACCGTTAAAAAACTTTTGCGGCTCTTCCCCCAACTGTGTGGAAAGTGTATAATAGTAATACCACAGTAGGAGGTGGAGTATGTGGATAAACTTGGATGAGCTACTAGGTTTGCCAAAGGTAACAGTCGTAAACCATCGAGAAATAGATGGTGCTTTGTTCTTAAAATTAAAAATGAAAAACGAAGTAATGGAATGTCCAAATTGTCATAAAGAATTGGAAGATATAAATCAAATAGAATATAATTTGGTTCGGGATTTATCCCTATTGGGAAAGAAAGTATATCTGGAAGTGCCCCGCTGCCAGTTCCATTGTGAAAAATGTCAGAAATACATAACAGAAAGACTGGACTTTATGCGGCGAAGAAAACATTATACAATTCGTTATGAAGAAAAGATTTATGAGCAAGTAAAAAAGAAAAATGTAGAAGAGGTAAGGCAAGAAGAAGAAATAAGTTGGGGAACATTGGAATCAATATTTGAAGAGTATGCAAAGCAGGCAGAAAAGAAGGAATGGGAATTACCAGAAAAGATAAGTTTAGACGAATTTAGTAATAGAAAAGGAAAAAAAGACTTTATTACAACAGTGATAGATATAAATAAAAAGGAATTGTTAGAAGTAATAAAAGGACACAAAAAAGAAGAGATAATAGAAGCCCTAAAGGTGCAGCCAGCAAGGGTTAGAGAGAATGTAAAGGAAGTAAGTGTGGATATGTGGGAGGGATTTACGTCAGCAATAAAGGAGTTATTTGTAAATGCTAAAATCGTCTATGATAGATTTCATGTAATGAAAAATATAAATGAAGAATTGAATAAATTGAGAAAGAAAATGAATATCCATAAAAAGGGTTTAACATACCTATTATGGAAAAATAAAGAAGAGTTAAAAGAAGAAAAAAGAGAAGAGTTAGAAGAGATATTGAAAATGTATCCTTGTTTAGGAATAGCGTATGAAATGAAGGAAGATGGTTGAAGACATCCTCGCCATTCTCGATTGTTTCTCCAGCCGATTATACGGACTCGGAAAGTATAAAATTCAGAGCAAGAAAGATAAAGGTTTATCCCAGTCTGGAGTTGAAGAAACAGTGGAATAAATGGATGGCGGCTTGTCGTTATTGCTTTAATCAAGCTATTGACTACCAAAAGAAAAATGGCAGGATTGGCAAAGGTAAATTAAGGAATATCATCATGCAATCCAATCTTCCTGAATGGGTAAAAGACACCCCTTGCCATATCAGGCAGAATGCCATTTTTGATGCTCACCAACCCTATACTGCCAGTCGGGATTGTAAGTTTAGAAGTTGTAAGGCTCCTAGACAAACAATCAAGTTTAACAATTGCAATTTCAGTAAAGGAACATGGTATACATTGCTAACAAAGGGGCTTGGTTTTATTTCTTCAGAAGCAATTCCTGATGTTAGTCTTTATGCAACTCAACTAATTAGGGCTTGCTGAAAAAAGCTGAAACCTTTACGGAGAAAAATAGTAGGCGAATTAAGAACCGCTAGAATGCACGAAAATAGGGTAGAATGCCTCAAAACCATTGCATTAAGAAGAGAGAAAGCAGATGTACCGAAAGCAACAGTACTCAATTGAAACACCAGAAAACTTGAAAAATCTGTTCGGCGGGCAGTTAGACGAAGAAAATCGTTGGATAGAAATGTCAAAAATGATTCTTTGGGAAGAATATGAGGAAGAATATGCAAAAAACTTCACAGAAAAAAAAGGAGCCCCAGCCAAATCATTTAGAATGGCATTAGGAGCATTAATTATCAAAGAAATTTCAGGAAAAAGTGACAGAGAAACAGTAGAACAAATAAAAGAGAACCCTTATTTACAGTACTTTATAGGAATGGAAAGCTATAGTAGCAAAGAAGCATTTAATGCGTCAATGATGGTTCATTTTCGTAAAAAAATAGGAATGGAATTAATAACTGGACAGTGGGAAGTTTATGGATGCCAGATAAGGTAATGACTATGCGACGAAAGTAAGCATATCAGGGCTTGGGGAAGAGGCAAGTTTAGCGGTAAGGAATTTAGGCAAAAGCAGACTGGGTGGACTTTGAGGAAAAATCATTTGGGCTTGATGTTGAAGGGGTGCATCCCACTTAAGATAATACATTGACACTCAAAAGAGGAGACTTAAGATAATACATTGACACTCAAAAGAGGAGAGTGATTGAGATAAGCACATCGTAGCCGAAGAATACGAGAAACATTATGAAGATGCCAACGTGCTCCCGACAATTTAACCCTAGCTCCCACCTGTTTAATCTTAGACTCCACATCACCAGAACCAATCACAATACCAAGCTGTTGATAGTATTGGTAATCAGGGATACGCTGATAATGCTTCGTCAAATAGGCTTGAAAATTCTTTGCCCTCTTGCTTTTGACTCCATCAAACGCATCTATTGCCTTGTTCACAAAACCCCGCCACAGTAAATGCTCCACTGCTTCTAGCCGTTTGAGAGAGCCACCCACTTTGAACAGATTCTCCTTGAGATGATACCAATCCAACACCTCTCGTCGTATCAGCCACGATTGAGTGGCGAAACTCTCTACCGCATTCCAGATTCCGGGATGACCATCTCCCAAAAAGGTCACTATTGGGGACAAAGGTTGAACATTGCTCCAATTCTTTAAGCCCTCTGGGTCTTGGAAAAAGGCTTCACAGACATTGCCATGAAGACTCACCAGTTTATAATCTCGCCACTGTCCCCCTTCCTTCTCCTCGCCCCGCAGACAAATCTTTCCCCCATCTATACTGACCCCCGCACTCTCTGACTGAGCTTGAGCTAAGGGCAGTTCTGTCCGTTCTACCAAGCGATGTAAACTGCTATGTCCTACTTTTATCCCCATCAACTCCTCTATATCTTCTTCTGCTTGTTGGTAGGATGTTTTCGCACTGGCTCTTAGACAGCATTTCTCTAAACCTGGACTTAAGACGATTTTTGGCGACACCTTTAGTTTTCTGGCTTGTTTTTGGCTTATTTCCACTTCTCCGACTAGGGTTTTGATTTTTCGCTTGTTTCCAGACCGTTTTTTTCCCCCTTCTGAAAAAAAAACTCCCCCATTGTTGGCCCCACAATTTCTAACATCTGGGTTCTGACTTCTACTTCGATGCTTCCAAAGTCCTTCTGTTTCTCTGGTTCCGTATATTTGCGCAAGATACGGGCTGATTCGGTGAGATGCTGTTTTAACAGTGCTTTTTCTTCTGGGGGAATCGGTAACATACTTTTTTCGCTCATCAGTTTTTTTCCATTTTACCCCAGATTCTATGTACTACTTTATCCGGGATGTACCCATGTTGAAGGGCTAGTTGAGCAATCCGTTCACTAGGGTAGCCATGGGATGGTAATGTCCGAAACCATCGAGGAAAATTAGCCCAAATCCCCTGGGGTAACTCTAAGGCGAGAATTTGAAGTAGCCCTAAAGCAATGGCATTAAGGTTAACAAAACGCTCAAAGGCTTCTACCTTGTTTAAAATCTGAGTCTGAACAGCTTGTGGATAGTCACTGAGGATAAGATTGCTGGGCCAGGTAGGTAAAGTAGGAAGACTCTTAAGCCAAAAACGATAGGCAAAGCTGCCCAAAAGATGGACTAATTGACGAAAAGTGACTTCAATCTTAAATCGGAGACCGTAAGCGGCAATAATCTCAGGTCCAGTCAAACAGAGATCAGTAGAAAGCAGAATCAGTCGTCGTCCGTTAGGCAATTGGGTCAGAACAAACTTGACGAGCTGATGGGGACTATCCCAGTGGAACTCAAAGCACTGATAAGAAACCGTGACTTGTTGACCATAGAGCCAGACTTTAGCTGTCGGAAAGTCCGCCGCCAGAGCGAACAGCTTTTCTAGTTTTATCGAACTCCCCCAAATCCGTGGTCGTCCTCTCCCCGTCAGCGTCGGCACGGAACAAAAGGGGGCATAGGCGACGGTGGAGCAACGCACTCTTGTGATTAGATGCAAGGCGTTCTGGCGAAAACTTTTGAGCACTGGTTCGCAAGCAAAATAAGCATCCAAAATTACATAACTCCCTGCCTCTGCGTAAGTAACACAAAGGTCAGCCATTTTTGTCACCAGGCTCGTCTTCACCTTTTTTTTGCCTTTTCCCTCCCCCTTCTCGGTTGCTTTGGACTTGATGCCATCGTCTAGCCGCAACACTAAGGGCAAGGCAAAGCAGGCTTTCCCTACTCCCACCAAAATACTCAAGGCATTGAAGTAATGACCCCTTATCCACTCTGGCTTGGACACATCTTCCGATTCTTGGTGTAGTCGTTTTACACCTGGCATCTTGCGTCCTTCTTTCCCCACTTTGATGCCATCACCCACATACACCCGTTTCCCTTTAATTCTGTATAGACTTTCATGCTGACTTAGCCACTTTGACCATTGTAAAGTTAGTCCTTCGACGCTAAACGCCTTGGAATCAAACCAATGTAGAGCCTGATTGTAGTAGCTCTCTGTTCAGCCAATGGCATTGACATAGCTAGTTATTGCGCTGGGTTGGCTGTTGAGCACTACTCCCCAGACTAACAGGATAAACCATTGGAACGTTGCTTCTCGGCTAAAGGCTGGACGGAGATTATTGAGGATTTGCTCTAGTCGCTGACATAGTTGCATAATTGATAGATAGCACTGGCTATCGATTTTCTTATATCAGCCAGTTTCGGACATAACGGCACTCTTTTGTATCGGATGTCCGATTTTCTTTTCTCCACTTACACGCCTCGAGAACTTCCCACTGTCCAGATTAATAAATAAAAAAAATTAATAAAGAAATAGAAAAAAAAGCGACGGGTGTAGCGTCAGAAAAAAAAGAAAATGAAGGAAAGTTATTGTTAGATGCGACTTGTACACCAGCAGATATAAAATATCCAACGGATATAGGAATATTGAATGATGCCAGAGAAAAAACAGAAAAAATAATAGATAAGCTGTATGAAGAAATAAAAGAGAAAAGGAAAGAAAAGCCGAGGACTTATAGGGAAGTGGCAAGAAAAGAGTACTTAGCCATAGCAAAAAAACGTCGTGTGTCAAAAAAAGAAAGAAGAAAAGGAACAAAAAAACAACTAGGATATATAAAAAGAAACTTGTCTGATATAGAAAAAATGATAGAAGAGGGAGCAAAGTTAGAAAAACTAACGAAAAAAGAGCAAGAAGAGCTTGTAACGATAGGAAAAGTGTATGAGCAACAGTTAGAAATGTATGAAAAAAGACAAATAAAGTAGAAAACAGAATTGTGAGTGTAAGCCAACCTCACGTGCGTCCAATAGTGCGTGGAAAAGCGGGAAAAGCAGTAGAGTTTGGAGCTAAAATATCGGCAAGTAATGTGAATGGCTTTGTCTTCTTAGACAAATTAAGTTGGGATAATTACAACGAATCGGGAGATTTACAAGCGCGAATAGAAGAATATAAAAGGGAAACAGGATGTTATCCGGAATCGGTTCATGTGGATAAAATCTATCGAACAAAAGCGAATCGAGCTTATTGTAAAGAAAGGGATATAAGAATGAGTGGTCCCCGATTGGGAAGACCGCCGAAAGAGGTGAGCAAAGAAAAAAAGAAAGAGGCACGCTCAGATGAAAGAGTGCGTAATGCCATTGAGGGTAAATTCGGACAGGGAAAGAGGAAATTTAGTCTTGGTCGAGTGATGGCCAAACTACCTGAGACCTCGGAAACGGTAATTGCGATGAACTTTTTGGTAATGAATCTTTCTACTCTACTTCAGAAGACAAAAAAGAAAACAAAAAGTAAAAAGTTGTAGAGTCGTTTTTCTTGTGAAAAATGGTGTTAATTTTCCTCTCTTTTGTGAGGAGTGATTTGTGTTGACCTTTTTAGACAGAAAGGAACAATAGATTAAACAAAATCTGTATTTTGATTTGTTTCCATAAGGATAAGTTATCTATGCTTTTTCAGTCCATACTTCCCTAACCCACATTTCTTTCGTTTTTTGACTTTTTCAGCAAGCCCTAATTAAGGACAAGTCGGGTGATTGGTTCGGTGTTTTCCTACAAGAAACAAAAACGACACCCCAGCCGGAAAATCGCATTATTGCTCTTGACTTAGGAGTAAGAACTTTTCTGACAGGATTTGATGGGCAAAACTTCCTAGAAGTCGGTTCATCAGACATGGGACGAATCAACAGGCTATGTAAGTATCTTGATGACTTGATGAGTCGAATTAGCCTATCAAAAGTAGCTAAAGAACGACAAAAAATGAAAAAGGCAGCGTCTCGATTACGGGGCAAAATTCGTAACTTGATTGATGACTGCCATAAAAAAACAGCAAGTTACTTGACAAAAAACTATCCAGCTATCTTGCTGCCAAAGTTTGAAACGTCAGAAATGACCAATCGTTCCAAGCGAAAAATCAGAAGTAAAACTGCCCGACAAATGTTGACATGGGCGCATTATCGGTTCAAACAAGTCCTTAAAAATAAAGCTGAGTTAAGTGGCTGTCAGGTGTTTGACGTGACAGAAGAATTTACCAGCAAAACTTGTACGAAATGCGGACATATCCACACAAAACTAGGTGGTTCTAAGGTTTTTCGATGTCCCGTTTGTGACCACGTTATTCCACGCGATTGGAATGGTGCTTTGGGTATTATGCTCAAGGCTTTGTCGGGTACGACCTTCACTCTCAGTAACGAGGGTGATGCTATTGTTGCAAAATGCGGTAATATACCGCTTTCTGTCGCATAAATGTATCAGCAACCGTCTTGAAACGATGAATAGCAACTTAGGTTACATTAGTGATCGCGCTCTATTTTCTTATTCAATAATCTGTGGAAATTACCTTTTTAGGAACTAGCTCTGGAGTACCAACACGATCACGGAATGTATCGAGTATCGCCCTCCGATTACCGCAACGAGCCGAAGTATGGCTATTCGATTGTGGTGAAGGGACACAACACCAACTGCTCCGTAGTGAAGTCAGAATTTCCCAGTTAACCCGTATTTTTATTACCCATTTACACGGAGATCATATCTTCGGCCTAATGGGCTTATTGGCCAGTTGTGGTTTAGCAGGAGTTGGACAGGCGATCGATTTATATGGCCCCCCTGGACTGGCAGATTATCTCAAAGCCTGTAGTAAATATTCCCACACCCATCTCGCCAATCGTATTCGGGTTAACACCATTCAAGAAGATGGCCTCATTTATGAAGACGAGGAATTCAAAGTTTCCTGTGGCCTGCTCAAACATCGTATTCCAGCCTATGGTTATCGCATCGAAGAAAAAGATCGTCCCGGCCGCTTTCAAGTTGAAAAAGCCAAAGCTCTGGGTATTCCCTCTGGCCCTATGTATGGCCAATTGAAACGGGGAGAAACAATCACTCTGTCCAACGGTAAGCGCATTCGTGGCTCGGAACTTTGTGAACCAACGGAGCCAGGTCGCAAATTAGCCTATTGTACTGATACTGTCTTTTGTGAAGGGGCGATCGCCTTAGCCCAAGAGGTAGATGTGTTAATCCATGAAACTACCTTTGCCCATCAGGATGCAGAAATGGCCTTTGATCGACTCCATTCCACTTCCACGATGGCTGCTCAAGTTGCCCTCCTAGCCCAGGTCAAACAGCTATTATTCATGACCCATTTTAGCCCCCGTTATGCACCAGGCAACCCTCTACAATTAGAGCATTTACTAGCGGAAGCCAAAGCTATTTTTCCTCAAACGCGATTGGCATACGACTTTTTAACCTACGAAATCCCCCGTCATCGAAGTCCAGAAGCCTTGGTTTCCAGTTAACCCCTAGCCTGCGCTTGCTGCTCTCTCTTGTTCCAGAACTGTCTTGAGTTTGCTAAACCAATTAGAGCGATCCGGCTGAGGACTAAATTGATGAATGGTGCGATCTAAAAAGGTTGAGTCACGTTTACTCTCTGGTCGTGTATTAACAAAATTCTCTGCTTGGACAGTTAGAACGATTTCGGTATCTGGCAAAGTCGCTTCTGCAATCACCGTTTTTACACTTTGTACACGGTCTTCTGAGGTAAGACAATCCTGATGAGCTTTCCATTGAGGCAGTATCATCTCGATATCGGTAATCTCCTGAAAGTCAGGCACCCTTTCTGAATCGCGATCGCCAAGTAGAGGAGTCATTGCAGTTTGAGGCGCGATCGCCGGTGGATGTTTGCGCAGAATCGGCTCTAGTAAATGAGGAGGGGGAGGCAATTCCCATCGAACAGAGCGGGAGCGTGATACGTCTCGAATACTGGGAAGGGGCTGAAGAAGAATTTTGGGTAACTTATGGGAAATCAGCCGTTCAAAGTCGTGGTTAAAGTGGAAATGCGGATAACCCCTTTTTGTCCAAGACTGAAGCAAATGATCAATAGAAACGGCCTTATAACGCCCTAGATACAGGGCTTCTACCACTGCTAAACGAATCCATTGCACAGAATACTGGGCTAACCATTGCTCAATGAGAGTGAGTGGCGTTGAGTCCTTGAGATCAAAACCGTAACAGGTCAATAGGGCTAGGGTTTGTACTGTCTGCGAATCGCGGATAGGTTGGGTCATAAAGGTCTGATGCGGCCTTAGGTGACTTCAATATTACCAGAAAAATGGGTAAAAGCCTCGCCCTTCTAGGGCAACTTCCAGAGCAACTCAATGTTTTATCTGCAATCTTTTGTGATAAACTAGGGGAATGATAGTCAGAGAAGCCAAACTACTGAACGGAGCAAAAGAGCAATACCAATCCAGCAATTCTAAATTTGAAAAATCAGGAGGAATTAGTGGCGGGCAGAGAGTCAAATGGCTCAAGCATAAAATCAAGAAGGTGTTGCCAGCTATCAAAGACAAAATAGGTAGTAAGAGTACGTAAATGGGAAAAAAAGCATCTTCGAGTCCCTAAAAGTAGTCGGATACGTTGGTAGGACTCATCTAAAAGCTGTAAAACGGTGTGAAACAAGAAAGCCAGTAAATTTAAGGTGAGCAAAAAGGTAGCAAGATGGTGGTCACCATGTCCAAAATTGTGTTCTAGATGGTAGCCCTGAGTCTTAAGAGTATTATGGTTCTCATTTTCGGTTTTCCAACGAGAGCGAGCGACACTGACTAACTCAACAATGTTATCGGCTTGGGGAAAAAGGTCGGTAATCCAATCGTTGTGAAAGAGAACCTGACCATCAGAACGGCGAGTAACGGTAACCTCGAACCAATGAGTATTGAGGGCGGCGGAACCATCTCTTAGGGGCAAGTGATAAGTCCAACGATAATGATAGTCATGCCAATCGCGACCATGACGACGACGCTCATGGAAAGAGTAAACTTCCCCAATCTTCTCGGCATAGTCCAAAAACTCATAGAGAGTGGGGTGAGATTCAGGCAAACCGACAAAGAGATAGTGAAAGTGGTTTTGAAGAGCCTCTTCGCACATCGGTTGACGACTATAGAGGTCATCCCCCAATCATAGTAACGCTAAACGGGTCAAAGAATTCTCGATGTCTGTGGAGCCAACGTTTTGCCGCCGCTACCTCACAGTCCTGTTTCTCGTGACCATCTTGAATCAAATCATTAAAAATCATTAAGGGATAACGTTGATCGAGGTTTTGCCCGTATCCCCTGCACTTCAAAATAATTAATCTCAAATAGCAAAAAACTCCAGTATCCTAGAAGGTATCTTACGCCAACCAAATACTCGGAGTTTTTGTGCCTGACCAACTCAATATCGGTCAAAAATCTAATGTTCCCATTGTATCTTTTATTCATCAAGATGGATATACATTCTTAGAATCCCTCTCTGAAAAAGATAAGCCTTGGGATAAGCATCGGAAAAATGCCGACATCATCTCTAATTATTACAAGCAAGGGGGAATGGATTCTCACGCCGAGAGGGTTTCCCTTTGCTCTCAATTACTAGAATTCAAACTGGTTCCCGATAATAAGACAGGTCAACAGAGGTTAAAGTTGGCTTCTGCTAAATTCTGTCGGGTTCGCCATTGTCCGATCTGTCAGTGGAGACGATCGCTCCGTTGGAAGGCAAAAGCCTACGAGAATCTACCAAAGGTAGTTACTGATTATCCTGATGGGCGTTGGATTTTTCTGACGTTGACCATGAAAAATTGTGAGTTGACCGATTTAAGAGAGACATTGCATCATCTTAATCAGTCTTTTAGACGGTTAACCCAGTTGAAGGCATTCCCTGGGATAGGTTGGATAAAGTCGGTTGAGATTACAAGGGGACGCGATGGGCAATCAGCACATCCTCATCTCCATTGTCTAATCCTGTTGAAGGATAGCTATTACAAGGAAGATTATCTATCCAAGACTGATTGGATCGCTTTATGGAAACAATGCCTTCGAGTTGATTATTCTCCAATTCTGGACGTAAAAGCTGTTCAGGCTGAAAGTTCACCAGTGGGGTTGATTGCGGAAATCTTAAAGTACCAGTGCAAGGAAAGTGACCTTGTGGCTGATTGTGATTGGTTTTTGGAGTATGTTAAACAGGTACATGGTACAAGAGCAGTCGGGGTTGGCGGTGTTCTTCGGGACTATTTCAGAGAATTAGAAGAGGAGCCAGAGGATTTAATTGGCCATGATGAGGAATCAACGGAAGAGACTGAAGGCCCGTCTCTCTATTTTCGATGGAATAGGAAAATCAAAAAATATGTCATGGTTACGGCGACCGCGATAGGGATTGTCTGTAAGATTCCCGAAAAGGGATATGACGACACCACCTAACACCACTAAAACATGACTCTTTCTATACTCTAAACGGCTAAAAAATGGACTTATAAAAAAGGACTAAAATCCATTGCTAATAAGGCTTTTAGCCATTTTGAAAAAGTTAAGTTCTAACCCGTTCAGAGTATAACACTGGCTTTATCCATGTATTTCATGGATAATTTTTGCTATACTTTACCATGTATTACATGACATTTTCCATTACTTATGATAATGATGGTGTAACATAGTCAATATAGGAGAAAGAAAATGCCTAGAGGTGGTAAGCGTGTTGGCGCAGGAGGAAAGTTTAAGTGGAATCACGGGAAAACAAGAGTTATCAGGGTTCCCGATTCACTCGCTAATGATATTTTGGAGTTCGCTAGGCGATTAGACGCAAGCGACTATGATTGTGTTACAGAGACAAAAATCATTGATTTGTCAGGGGTGTCAGTTTTCACAAAGAATGGCAAGTCCTGTATATTTCTCAGTGATCTACTATTTTTGGGTTATGAGATTAAGCCAGATAAATTAACGGAAAGAATTATCTCTGAAGCTTATAAAGACCAGTTAATCAAAGGAATTTAGAGTATGAACACTAGAATTAAGACTATAGAGCGCAAAATTGAGGGAATTGCCATATATCAGCGAGAAACAGATGGATATGTCAATGCAACCCAGATATGTAAGGCACATCTGGAGATAACGGGAGAGAGAAAAGATACGTCCAATTGGCTACAAACAAAAATGGCACAGTCCGCCATCAATAAGCTTTCTCTCGTTACAGGAATTCCTGTAACGGAATTAATAGAGGTAAAGCAAGGTGGCAAATATCAGGGGACATGGATACATCCCCGTCTTGCTGTTCGTTTTACGATGTGGGTCAACGATGATTTTTCTTTGTTCGTAGAAGACTGGATTCATTCTTGGTTGGGTTCTGGCTATACTCCTGCTCAGATGGAAGCAGATATAGACAGGATTGCTATGCGTGATAAATTGAAAAATTCTAGCAGGACAGCACTGACAGATCAGGTAAAGTCGTTTTTAGAGGCATCCAACCAATACAACCCACGTTCTAAAGAAACAGGGATATTCTTTGGACGAGTCCACAACGAAGTCAATCTTGTTCTTACAGGAGAGAAGGCTTCTGACATGAGGCAAAGGCTGGAGTCTTCTTTAGGTAAGCCTGTTAGTGAAAATGAATTACTTCGTGATTATTTTCCTATTACTGATTTGGCTGATTATGCTGCGATTTGTCAGACAGCAGCAAACAACATAGAAAACGGGATGCACCCCATAAACGCCATAAAAATGGCCGCCAAGCAAGTTTTGCCTCCGAACCATGTTCCAAATCCAATTGACTTTACTGAAAAAATAAGTTTTGCAAGGTATCGCTTAGAGCAAGCTAGACGAGGACGGTTCTATCTTGAAGATGAAAAATAATAAATAATCAAGTAATACATGGATAGTGCTATCCTTTCGGTAATCAATCCTCTGACTTTCATGTATTACTCGGTATGACCCGCATTCGTGGTGACAACGGTAAATTTATTCAAAAGTCTAATGAGCTTCGTCCTGTCAGAAGCATTCGGGCGACAGATTCAACATGGGAAATGCTAGGAAATATAGCCGACAAACAGCGTATTACAAGGGCAGATTTGATTGAACATTTTGCATTAAACCATGTATTACATGAGAGTTTGGAAAAAGAAAACGAGAAACTGAAAGACGAGATGGCAGTATTGCGACTTCAGCTATCGGACATGGAGGGTAAGACTTCTTTCTCTAATCATGGAAATCCTCAACAACTAGATATGTTTTCAGGTATTAAGCAACTTGATCGTGATCTGCTACATCAGCTTCGAGATCGGGTTCTTGGGATGAAGATTTTGTCGGTTGGGGAACAATCCAAGTATTACAAGGAGACCGTAAAGGTGCTTAATAAGTTTATTAGCCTCCTGTTGAAAGAACTCTAGCCTTTTGCCATGTCTCTTTGATGCGGATCGAGACCTGTTTAAGTAGGGCTTGCTGAAAAAGTCAAAAAACGAAAGAAATGTGGGTTAGGGAAGTATGGACTGAAAAAGCATAGATAACTTATCCTTATGGAAACAAATCAAAATACAGATTTTGTTTAATCTATTGTTCCTTTCTGTCTAAAAAGGTCAACACAAATCACTCCTCACAAAAGAGAGGAAAATTAACACCATTTTTCACAAGAAAAACGACTCTACAACTTTTTACTTTTTGTCTTCTGAAGTAGAGTAGAAAGATTCATTACCAAAAAGTTCATCGCAATTACCGTTTCCGAGGTCTCAGGTAGTTTGGCCATCACTCGACCAAGACTAAATTTCCTCTTTCCCTGTCCGAATTTACCCTCAATGGCATTACGCACTCTTTCATCTGAGCGTGCCTCTTTCTTTTTTTCTTTGCTCACCTCTTTCGGCGGTCTTCCCAATCGGGGACCACTCATTCTTATATCCCTTTCTTTACAATAAGCTCGATTCGCTTTTGTTCGATAGATTTTATCCACATGAACCGATTCCGGATAACATCCTGTTTCCCTTTTATATTCTTCTATTCGCGCTTGTAAATCTCCCGATTCGTTGTAATTATCCCAACTTAATTTGTCTAAGAAGACAAAGCCATTCACATTACTTGCCGATATTTTAGCTCCAAACTCTACTGCTTTTCCCGCTTTTCCACGCACTATTGGACGCACGTGAGGTTGGCTTACACTCACAATTCTGTTTTCTACTTTATTTGTCTTTTTTTCATACATTTCTAACTGTTGCTCATACACTTTTCCTATCGTTACAAGCTCTTCTTGCTCTTTTTTCGTTAGTTTTTCTAACTTTGCTCCCTCTTCTATCATTTTTTCTATATCAGACAAGTTTCTTTTTATATATCCTAGTTGTTTTTTTGTTCCTTTTCTTCTTTCTTTTTTTGACACACGACGTTTTTTTGCTATGGCTAAGTACTCTTTTCTTGCCACTTCCCTATAAGTCCTCGGCTTTTCTTTCCTTTTCTCTTTTATTTCTTCATACAGCTTATCTATTATTTTTTCTGTTTTTTCTCTGGCATCATTCAATATTCCTATATCCGTTGGATATTTTATATCTGCTGGTGTACAAGTCGCATCTAACAATAACTTTCCTTCATTTTCTTTTTTTTCTGACGCTACACCCGTCGCTTTTTTTTCTATTTCTTTATTAATTTTATTTATTAATTCCATTCCTATTTTTTTACGAAAATGAACCATCATTGACGCATTAAATGCTTCTTTGCTACTATAGCTTTCCATTCCTATAAAGTACTGTAAATAAGGGTTCTCTTTTATTTGTTCTACTGTTTCTCTGTCACTTTTTCCTGAAATTTCTTTGATAATTAATGCTCCTAATGCCATTCTAAATGATTTGGCTGGGGCTCCTTTTTTTTCTGTGAAGTTTTTTGCATATTCTTCCTCATATTCTTCCCAAAGAATCATTTTTGACATTTCTATCCAACGATTTTCTTCGTCTAACTGCCCGCCGAACAGATTTTTCAAGTTTTCTGGTGTTTCAATTGAGTACTGTTGCTTTCGGTACATCTGCTTTCTCTCTTCTTAATGCAATGGTTTTGAGGCATTCTACCCTATTTTCGTGCATTCTAGCGGTTCTTAATTCGCCTACTATTTTTCTCCGTAAAGGTTTCAGCTTTTTTCAGCAAGCCCTAATTACTGTGGAAGATTAACCGATGAATTACATCAGACCAACAATCTACTCATAAGGGATTTGCCCATTTCTGGTCAAACGGTGTACCTACAAGTCCCTCGTCGTAAGTTTTATTGTAAAAAATGTCAAAGGTTTTTTACAGAAAACCTAGAATTTATGGAAGCACGTAGAAAATATACAGTGCGGTATGAAGAATATGTGTATAATCGAGTAAATGTGAGCAGTGTGGAACAAGTAAGCCGAGAAGAAGCCCTATCTTGGGATAAAGTTCATGGAATTTATCAACGTCAATGTGAAAAGAAAAAAAAGATTGGCAAGGGATAAAAAAAGTAGGAATAGATGAAATATCGAAACGAAAAGGTCATAAGAATTTTGTAACAGTGGTAGGAGACCTAGAAAAAGGAGAATTAGGGCTTGCTGAATAAGTCTGCAAATCGAACCTAGATGCCACAGGGCGCGAAAAATGGTGACTTCAGAAATCAGTTTCCGATTTTAACCCACAATTTTCTAGCAAAGTGCATGGATTTTACGCCTTCAAATGCCATAAGCTTGCACCTAATCGTGTTCAAAATGGCTGAAAAGCTTATCTGATAAAGGTTCTGCCTTTATTCGGCAAACCCGAATTAATAGAAGTAATTGATAGTCGGTACTGGTATCGTGTGATCAAAGCTAGAAAAAGTTATGGTGTAAGAGTTTGAGAAAATAGAAAATAACTTACGACTGGACATATTCCCGTTTTTGTTATACTATTATTATTGTCATTATATTAAAGAAAGGGAAAACGGAAAGCAATGTCAACATTGAATAAAAGCTCAATTGACCTCCTAAGTGATATTGGCTTACCTCAAGAGAAAGAGGAAGCCTTATTTCAGAAAAACTGCCCTCATTGCTATAGTGAAAAAGTAAAAATACATTCTCATTACCAAACGAAAGGTAACGGGGAACGTAAAATGTTCATCTGTCAAGAATGTGGTTCTTGTTTTGCTGAGACTTATGGTAGCGTAATCGCTGGCTTAGAAACCCCATTAAGTGAAATTGTAAAAGTATTAAAAGCCAGAATGGAAGGAATAGGATTAAATGCAGCAGCCCGAGTATTCGGCTACGCAAAAACAACAATATTGAATTGGGAAAAGAAATTATCAGGATTACAAGAGACATTATTTTTATACGCCTTAGTGAATGAATTTGTTAAATTAGTAATAGAAGGGGATGAACTATACACAAAAGTTGGAAAAAATAAAGAAGCAAGTGCCTCTGAGGGGTGGACAATCGTGCTCATGGACAGGGCTAGCCGCTTTATTTGGCATTTAAAATGTGGTAAAAAAGAGCAGAAATTATTTCTAGAAGCAATGATGACGGTAGCGGAATTATTTGAAAGGAGTGCAGAATCTCTCCAGTTATTTACAGATGGAGAAAAGCGATATAGTCAACTGCTATTTAATATTTGTCACGAAGTATTAAGGACTGGGAAGCGAGGTCGTCCCACCAAAGTATTACCGAAGGGTATGGTGGTAAGATTAAAAAATAAGAGTAGTAAACGTCGAGATTCTGAGGGTAAACTAGAGAAAGTAGAAACTCCGAAAACTGAACATCCTGAGACAACAGAAAAACCAGAAGACAAGGATGTTCATGCCAACCACGTTGAGGCATTTAATAGTTCTCTACGACGCTATTTAGCCGCCTTTCGTCGTCGAACAAATACTTATGCTAAATCTGTTGTGGGATTACAGCGAGTGCTAGATATTTTCTGGATGGTTCATAACTTTGTTCGCAGCCATTTTACGACGAAAAAAGTTCCTGCGGTAGCTCTCGGTATAATTCAAAAAGGGTTAACTTGGGAGGACTTACTCCAAATTCGCCTGATTTGTTGAACCTCTTGTATTGCAACGTTTATAGCTTCTAGCTAGACGATACCAGTGCCTGATAGTCATCAAAAAGATGAAATAATTGAAGCCCTGATGGAGAAACCATTAGAGGTAAGAGAAGCTGTCGAGGAAGTGAGTGTGGATATGTGGGGAGGATTTCCAAAAGTAATAGAAAAAGTGTTTCCTAATGCGGTAATTGTGACGGATAGATTTCATGTAATGAAAGCGGTGAATGAAGAATTAAATAAAATCCGTAAACAGACAAGTTTTACTCTAAAAATTAAGGGAGAAAAGTGGCTATTATTAAAAAATAAAAAAGACCTGACAGAGGAGGAATTACAAAAACTAGAATTGGTGTTAAAGCAATCAAATCGTTTACGAAAAGCCTATGAGTATAAAGAATCATTTCGAGAGATATATGAAAAAGTAAAGGACAAGGAGGAAGGACGTTTAAAATTCACAGAATGGCTAGAGAATGCTAAAAGCATTTATACAGATGTAATTAGGGCTTGCTGAAAAAGTCAAAAAACGAAAGAAATGTGGGTTAGGGAAGTATGGACTGAAAAAGCATAGATAACTTATCCTTATGGAAACAAATCAAAATACAGATTTTGTTTAATCTATTGTTCCTTTCTGTCTAAAAAGGTCAACACAAATCACTCCTCACAAAAGAGAGGAAAATTAACACCATTTTTCACAAGAAAAACGACTCTACAACTTTTTACTTTTTGTCTTCTGAAGTAGAGTAGAAAGATTCATTACCAAAAAGTTCATCGCAATTACCGTTTCCGAGGTCTCAGGTAGTTTGGCCATCACTCGACCAAGACTAAATTTCCTCTTTCCCTGTCCGAATTTACCCTCAATGGCATTACGCACTCTTTCATCTGAGCGTGCCTCTTTCTTTTTTTCTTTGCTCACCTCTTTCGGCGGTCTTCCCAATCGGGGACCACTCATTCTTATATCCCTTTCTTTACAATAAGCTCGATTCGCTTTTGTTCGATAGATTTTATCCACATGAACCGATTCCGGATAACATCCTGTTTCCCTTTTATATTCTTCTATTCGCGCTTGTAAATCTCCCGATTCGTTGTAATTATCCCAACTTAATTTGTCTAAGAAGACAAAGCCATTCACATTACTTGCCGATATTTTAGCTCCAAACTCTACTGCTTTTCCCGCTTTTCCACGCACTATTGGACGCACGTGAGGTTGGCTTACACTCACAATTCTGTTTTCTACTTTATTTGTCTTTTTTTCATACATTTCTAACTGTTGCTCATACACTTTTCCTATCGTTACAAGCTCTTCTTGCTCTTTTTTCGTTAGTTTTTCTAACTTTGCTCCCTCTTCTATCATTTTTTCTATATCAGACAAGTTTCTTTTTATATATCCTAGTTGTTTTTTTGTTCCTTTTCTTCTTTCTTTTTTTGACACACGACGTTTTTTTGCTATGGCTAAGTACTCTTTTCTTGCCACTTCCCTATAAGTCCTCGGCTTTTCTTTCCTTTTCTCTTTTATTTCTTCATACAGCTTATCTATTATTTTTTCTGTTTTTTCTCTGGCATCATTCAATATTCCTATATCCGTTGGATATTTTATATCTGCTGGTGTACAAGTCGCATCTAACAATAACTTTCCTTCATTTTCTTTTTTTTCTGACGCTACACCCGTCGCTTTTTTTTCTATTTCTTTATTAATTTTATTTATTAATTCCATTCCTATTTTTTTACGAAAATGAACCATCATTGACGCATTAAATGCTTCTTTGCTACTATAGCTTTCCATTCCTATAAAGTACTGTAAATAAGGGTTCTCTTTTATTTGTTCTACTGTTTCTCTGTCACTTTTTCCTGAAATTTCTTTGATAATTAATGCTCCTAATGCCATTCTAAATGATTTGGCTGGGGCTCCTTTTTTTTCTGTGAAGTTTTTTGCATATTCTTCCTCATATTCTTCCCAAAGAATCATTTTTGACATTTCTATCCAACGATTTTCTTCGTCTAACTGCCCGCCGAACAGATTTTTCAAGTTTTCTGGTGTTTCAATTGAGTACTGTTGCTTTCGGTACATCTGCTTTCTCTCTTCTTAATGCAATGGTTTTGAGGCATTCTACCCTATTTTCGTGCATTCTAGCGGTTCTTAATTCGCCTACTATTTTTCTCCGTAAAGGTTTCAGCTTTTTTCAGCAAGCCCTAATTAGCACAATTCGGAGTCATTTAGACTCTATTTGTAATTACTTTTTAAGTCGAACAACGAATGGGGCGATGGAAGGAATTAATGGTAGTGTTCTGAATCTGTGGATAAGACAAATCAAAATGAATAGAATGACTACGTTCTAGAAATACGATCCACCGGTCTAGAACATTACCCAGAGATCTTTGCTTTTCTACTTTTCTAAACTACGGGGATCAAGGGCATCCCGCAGACCATCACCTAACAAATTAAAACATAAAACGGTGATAATAATGAGGAGAGCCGGTGGCCAGATTAACCAAGGCTGTAAGACTAAAATGGAAGCATTAGTTGCTAAAGATAACAAATTTCCCCAACTTGGATCGGGCTGTTGAATACCTAAACCAATCAAGCTTAAAACCGATTCTGAAACAATAAAACCTGGTACTGCTAACGTCGCAGAAATAATAATATAACTAGCAGTTTGGGGTAAAATATGATGAACAATAATCCGTCCAGAGGTTGCTCCCATTGCCTGGGCAGCTTGCACAAATTCCTGTTCTTTTAAGGATAAAACTTGACCCCGAATGACCCTCGCTAATCCAGACCAACCAATAAAGGAGGTGATTAAGACAATTAATAAAAAGCGTTGAGCACTACTTAATCCAGGGGGCAAAACTGCTGCAAGAGCTACCAATAGATAAATCCCTGGAATAGTCATTAGCACTTCTACTAAACGCATTAAAATGGCATCTAGCCAACCGCCGAAATAACCGGAAATACCGCCAACAATCATTCCCAAGGGAAAGGAAATAGCAATACCCACTAATCCAATGAATAAACTAATTCTGCCGCCATGAACAAGACGACTAAACTGATCGCGGCCTTGTTCATCAGTTCCTAGCAGATTAATTTTACCTTGTCCCTTTGTCCCAAATAAATGACGATCAAAGCGAATACCTTGAAAGATTTCTACTTCTTTAAACTGGGGCGGTAAAGGTAATTTAAGTTGAAAGAGTTGATAGGGATCCCCTGTAACCCAGAAACCGAGAGGAGAAGGCTGTTGATAATCTGTTTTAAGGGGGCGATCGCCGGTTTGAAGATTAGTAGGACTTTGGGTAACAGGATAGACATGGGGCCCTAACCATTGACCTTGAGGACTGCGCCAATAGATAGTGGTAGGCGGTAGAAGAGAGCCATCTGTTTGGGAAAGATAGGGATTGTAGGGCGCGACAAAATCTGCCGCCATCACCATCAGATAAAAAATGATTAAAATTATGGCCCCTAAACGAGCTAGAGAATTATGTCGAAGTTTCTGCCACCAATTCATAATAATTGATAATGAATAATTGATAGTTGATAGTTGATAGTTGATAGTGAATAGTAAGCGGTCACGCATTGAGATTATATGGTGATGTCGCTTAACGTTTTATAACAAAAGATTTAATCTACTTAGATTACCTATTCTAGGTGATAATTTTCCGACCCAAAATAATTGTTAATTATCCATTGTCCATTGTCCATTGTCCATTTTTAAGGTATCGTTCAATTAATAAAATTGCCACAATATCATCAACGGGGCGAGGCGGCACTCGCAAACTTTTGGGAATAAGACGGGTTAAACCCTTCGGCGGATACATGTGCCAATAGCGATCGCGGGCTTCGACGGAACTGTTACGTTCATCCACCATTGCCACGGTAATTTGGGTTGATAAAATGCTTTCTAACTTTTCTTTCCACTGTTTAGAAGTCGTTTGATTACCCATTACCACCTGTTCAACCGGAAATTGTTCACAAAGTTTAGGAATTTCGGCTAAAACGGTCTCTGAGGTGAAAACTTGATGGAAGTGAATTTGGCGATCGCATTCCATAATGGCAACACCGCACTTATCTCGTCCCGGATCAAACCCTAAAAAAAACATGAGCAATTGCCGCTAGGCTAGAGAATAACTCCATTTTAGGAGGCTGAGTCCCGATTGTGATCGAGAGACTGTCAACTCTGTTCCCTTAGAGGCTCTGTTACATGAACTGTTATCACAGAGTTTGGAAGTTCTAAGCCTCGCTCCCCTCTTGTATTTGCTTGCTGTTGACATCCTTTAAGGCTCGGAACAGTGAAATTACAGGCGATCGCGGCCCTGAAAAAATGTCAGCCCAGGGAAAATTAATGTTCTTGTTTTATCGTTAACCAATCAGTAAATCCATGAGTGAGCAATTTCTACCTGTAAATAATTCGTTGATAGATTATCCTGTGAAACGGTACGATAGGGCTTTTGAGCTCGCGTCAGATGTAATCAACGAAAATTTTACAGCAAGGAATTTTTTGTTGAATGGGGTCAGAGATTTCTGGAGAAGTTTTAACAGCGGGTGTAGTCATAGGATACAATTCCTGTCAGTAAATTATGCACTAAAATACTAACTAGGATACCAGATTGCATTAATTTGTTCTATGACTTCGGTAACTTGTTTTGACAAGCAGTGGCGATCGCCGTCCAGCAAAACCGTAACATGACCCAACTTCCGACCCGGACGGGCTTCTTGTTTTTGATACCAATGAAGGTAAGTGTTAGGTAAGTCAGCTAATCGCGCTCTTTGTTGGGCATAGTCACTCTCAGCAACTTCATACCCCAACAAATTGACCATCACGGCCTGTTGACATTTGAGACGGGGCGATCCCAAGGGTAGATCCATAATGGCTTGTAACTGCATGGCGAATTGAGAGGTTTCACAGGCATCTAAACTATAATGTCCCGAATTGTGGGTACGAGGAGCCACCTCATTAATCAGAATTTGTCCCTCTGAGGTCAAAAAGAATTCCACCCCAAAAAGACCAATGACTTGCAGTTCTGTTAACAGCGTTTGGATCTGCTGCTCAATTTCCAGTTGTAATAGCGAGGGAATCTCGGCTGGAGCCTTTACCCAACGACAGACCTGGTTTTCTTGATAGGTCTCCACAATCGGATAAATGACGATTTCCCCGGCTTGATTACGGGCCGCGATCGCCGCCAATTCCCGTTCAAAAGGAACAAAGGCTTCTATCATCCAGCCGCTTGCTGGGATTTTTGTCAAGATTGCCGCTAACTCTGCTGCTGTTCTTACCACACAAGTTCCCTGACCATCGTAGCCATGACGACGGGCTTTTAAGACAAAAGGATAGTCCAAGGGGAGCGGTTGAGCCGGATCATAATTCCAGAAAGCCGGCACCGGCAAGCCAATACTGTTTAAATAGCTGCGTTGCTCATACTTATCCAGTAGCGGGGCAAGGGACTTTAAACTGGGACGAAAAATCACTCCCTTTTCCGCTAAAGTTTGCAAGGCGGCTAAGTTAACAAACTCATTCTCAAAAGTAATGACATCACAGATCTGGGCCAATTGGGTGGTTGCTTCAACATCATCGATCGCCGCTAAAATAACTTCCTGAGCTAGGGCGATCGCCGGATCATTAGCATGGGGCGTTTGGACAATTAAATCAAGATTTAAACGGGGAGCTTCTTGGGCCATCATCCAGGCTAATTGACCGCCACCAATCACCCCCACTTTCCGATTGATCATGTTCTTTTTCTATTGTTCTTAAAAAAGTATTACATCCCAATACCAGTGTTGTTCCTTACCCTGGCTAGTTTTCTAAAAAGATGAGGAAAGAATCTAGGAACAACCCAAAGATTCGCGAGTACTAACCCCTGTCTTAGAATTAACTCCCTCTGCCACCACACACAGTCGGCTAACTTGCTCAGTGTCTAACACTGCTAAACTAAAATCTGCTCCCGTAATTTGAGCATTCTTAAAGGTGCTTCTCATCATAATCGCTTCTGTGAACACAGCATCCCGTAAATCCGCCTCATTAAAACTGGTCAAATAGGCTAAACCATTGGTTAAATCAGCCCCTTGTAAATTCGCTCTCAACAACGAGGCCGCATTAAAAACAGCCCCTCGCAAATCCGCATGACTAAAATCGGCTGTAGAGAGATCCACATTGGTAAATTGGGAAGTTTGTAGGTTCTGTCCCTTAAAATCCTTTCCCTTCAAAACAGTATTCTCAAAGGTTGAACTCGTCCCTGTAACGGAGGAAGAACTTGCTGCCCAGGCTGATGCAGGTACAATGAACCAGAACAAGGTTATAAACACCATGACAAACTTGAAAAAGGACTTGATCATAAAACAGGGACTAGGATGTAAAGGTTAAAATTTATTACAATTCCATTTTATCGGAAAGCTGCTTTAAGTTTCTGGAAAGGCGATCGCCTTTATTTTTACCTTTATTTTGCTTGCTCAATATCGATGACGAACTCAGCCTTTTTCCAATTTGAACAGGATTTTGTTGATAACCTGCGCTGTATTCCTATGCTGGTCAGGATGAAACTCGACACCTGTGGTATCAAACTGAAGCTAAGTCACTGGCATCATTTAACCCCCGCAGAAAGGCAGCTTTTAGTGGATTGGCCCTGCTCCACTCCCACAGAGATCAAAGACTATCATCAAAAACTCCAAACCCTACTGATCGACAAAACCGGAGCCGCCGCCAGTGAACTTCCCCTGGATCCCCAGCCAGCCTGGTTAGAAACATCAATGATTCCCGAAAGTGTTCAAAGCAAAGCAGCCGAATTTGACGTAAATCTCAGCCTAGCTAACTGGCAACAATGCACACCGAGTCAACGTTTTGCTTTGATTAAATTGAGTTGTTCTAATCATGAAAATGCTAATTTTTACCCAGCCCTTCAGGAATTTGGACTTTTTGACACATCCAACGTTAAAGACTAATGATTCGGTTGCCATCTTCTCAACAAACTATCCCAACCCACCAACTAAAACAGGGGAAAGCTACCGATCCACAAAACAACTCAGATTGAACTAGAATCGCTTTGCCCATCAGAACTTTCCCCCGATGCTAATCACGTTTAGCAAACACTGACACTCAACTTAACGACGACGGGGAACCGACGAAGCAATGTCAATGTTGAGAGCCGAGATTTTAGGAGTGACAGCAGCAGTAGGATTGATACTGCGAACCATGCCTAAGAAATTAATCGGATCGCCAGCTTTTGCTTTTTTGTCTTGAGGGATAAAACGACGAACCTCGTTTTGCCAAACTATTTGGGGGAAGCCCAGTTGACGACGATGGTAAGCATCGTAACGGGGAGATTTGATATTAAAGGGTAATTCACCAGCTTCTCTGCCCGGAAGATTCCGGCGGCGTTGATAGGGTACGGTATCATAGCCAAAGTTGCTTAAATATTCATCGGTGTTGAGTAATTCATCAACGAAACCTTGAATACCCTTATTAACAACAACAATAGACCAGGCGATTTTTTCCCGCTCACTATAAACGTCCCGACCTAAAACCCGTTGAACGGTTTGCTCAACAAAGCGATAGTTACTGTTTTTGTCATAGAAGCTAGAACGATAGGTCTTGGAGAGTAATAATCCCCGAATGAAGTCCCGTACCGTCAACTGTCCATTGCGAAGTTGAGATTCGAGAACCGCGTCCCGATCGCATTTGAAGGCATGAAAGAAAATTTGACGATAAGCAGCTTCGATTAAATTCCCCATATCGGACGGCGAAAGCAGATTTTCGGTTGTGAAGATGACAGAATGCTCATCTCCTTTCACTTCAAATGCTGCTACACGCACGTTCTGGCTTTTGGGCCCGTACTCTAAAAGCGGAATAGCCAAGTTAGAACCTCCGTAATCTTAGAAAAGCTTTAAATTAAGATATCCTAAATCATAAGGGAGCAAGGGCCTCAACATCGTTAAATGTGACAATTTATTACAAAGCTTAAAGTTTGTTGGGGATGGTTTCTGGTGTGGGATTTGACCATTGCTTACCAGCCGCTAATCTGGTCATAGTCAACCCCAGCAGAATCAGGAGTTAAAATAGGCTGTTCGACTCGCATTTCTGTGCAAAAGGTCGCGGTGTTAAAGCCCCCAAATCGCTGTACTGTGCTAGTTCTGAGCCGAAGATGGGGACTGGCAAACCAAAAACGTTCAATGGTGGTCATGGTTTCGTAGTCTGTCACCAGCACTAAGGCCTCTTCTTCATCAAGATGGTAGCGGCCAGCAATGGGGACAATTTCTGCATAACCTCTTTCCCGTAAAAGCATTCCCTGTTGATGATTATCGGCATCGGGAATTAGGGCAAAAACAGTTGTTCCCTCGTGGTTTTCGTCTTCTTTGTCCCAAGCCATTGAACTTTCCCAGCGAACAAAAGCTCCACCGATCGCTCTACTGGGATCCACTTCATGTAACTGACAAATTTCTACTACTTTAGGATGATCCGCCGCGAGGGCCTCAACCAAAATCTCTGAAGTTCCTATTTCAGCCCGACGAAAAGCCAAATGATGGGTGGTGCGCTGCGATCGCCAATTACCCGCACTCTTTTGAAAAAATTCCATTGCATCCACAGTTTACTGATTCTCCTAAACTAGAATTAACGCTAATAGCATTGCCCTTAACGCTGATCATTCAGCCCAAAGTTTGAAATAATTAATACATAATAATATATCAAAATTCCAGCTCAATTTTATGGAATTGAGAAGAGTTTCTTCCCAACACTTACCTGATTCTCAAGATATTAAGGCTAATCGAGTTCGTCATCCCCAAAATCTTTGAAAATGATCTAAGCAGGGAGAGCTTTGAGAATATAACATTGGTCATAAAAATCTGATCAAGTAGTTTATTCTTAAGTAGAGCATTGAAGTAATGCGTTTAATTAAATGCCTAATGACTCATCACGGTAGTTTGCTCATTGAGTATAGAAATTTGAGATTGCCCTTCAGAGACTTCATCCTGTAGCACATTATATTCATTGAACAAATAGGTTAAGCAGTTTTCAATGGAAGTCATTTCTTCTCGCTTTTCTTGAAGCAGATGGGTCAGCGTAATTTCTTCATGACGTAGAGAATCCAGTCGTTGTTGCAAGGTTTGACAACTTGCCGTTAAGGAATTTTCTGCTTCTCAAAGAGAAGCTAATGTACAGTGCAGTGCTTGTTCCTTTTGGGTTAAATCTTGGGATTGCAAAATAGAATGTTGAATTTGTTGTTCTAGAACATTAATGGCACGACATACATTCTCTTTATATTGCATTTTTTCTAATATGTCTTGATTAAGCTGCTCTAATTCTTGACGAATAAAGGTACAACTATTCTCTACAACTTTTAGATTATAGCTTTTTTCTAAAAGTTCTTTTTCAATTTCTGATTTCTGATTATTTGCCGCTTTAATTTTTCGATCAAGCTCATCAAGCTTGGTTTGTAATTCCTCTTTTTGAGGATTTAATTCAGCACAATCTTGGACAAGGTCATGCCGTTTATTTTGTAAGGAGGAAATTTGCTCACTTAAGTCAAATCGCTCTGTTCTCAAGCGTTGATTTTCCGATTCTAAACTATGATTAAAATTCTGAGCCGCACTGATTGCTTGATAGACTTGTTCTTCATAATTTTCTAAGTCCATCAGACGAATTTCTATTCCCTGAATTTCTTTGGCTAAATTAGTCTGAGCATTCTGTTGACGTTGCTTTATCTGTATGGTTTTCAGGCGATCGCTGATATAACTAGCCGGAAGCATGAGTAAACCTAACAGCACAGATTGACGGGGATTACGAGTCACAAGCCAGGATAGGCTCATTGCCACCAGAACTATTATCAAGCTCCGCTCTAGAAAATGACTAAAAATAAGGGTATGAGCGCGGTTTTTAAAAGAATTTTTCATCGCAAAGCACCAATTATCAGCACTGAATCTTATTTTCAGTCTAGCCCTTATTTTAAGCTTTCGGGTATTAAAAACTCTGTTAACCAATCCTTTAAGATCCAGGTTGCTCGACAATCATCTTCGTTATAGCGCAGAATTAATTCCCGATAATGGCGATCGCCGCTTTGTAACCACTGATCGTACCAACACACCGATTGATCCCCACTGGCATCAGGATCGCGCCATTGAAAACCGAGCCAATTGGCCAAGGATTTGAGAGAATAACTTTCGACGGGTAGGATTACCGTATTAACCACATAACGGTGTAGATCAAAACACCTTCTGAGTAATGCGTCCTGTTGCTTTTTCGACGTTCCATAGAGTTGGGCTAAACGTTTAATGGTTTCTACTTCATATTCTGAAAAATGAAAAATAGGGGCCAAGGGATAACGATTCACCAAATCCAGAAAATCTTGCCAGATATTTTGTTCCATTTCGGGCTGATCAGCAAAAAAACCATAGAAATCTTCCTGCCCCGTTTTATGATTGACCACCACAATCCCTAGTAAATAATCTAAATTACGCTCTGGCTCGGCCTCAATGTCAAAATATAGTTCAATCGCGGACTGGGGAAGGGAATCGATTATTTTTTTATCATGCCGCAAAGGTTGGTTTTCCATTAAAGAAAAGGTTTGGCGTTGAAGTTGGAACGCCAGGGATTTGCCCAAAACCTCCTCTATCTCAGCCACGGAAACATTAGCTAGAGCCTGAATGTTCATAACCCCTAGGGACTGCAACGATTCATAGCGACTAGGCGTAACACCAGGCACTAAGGATAAATGCTGTTGAGATTGGGCAATTCCATAACAATGACTATGCCAATGGCAAAGACTACAACGTTGACGAGAGATAAAAACTTCAGGTTCTTGCTGTTGAATAAGGGTTTGAATAAAATTGCCTAGGGTTTCCTGAAGTCGGGGTCGCCATTCTTCTAAATCCACTCGATAGGTATTGTGACGACGTAAAATAATTTCCGCATAGGACGGCGATCGCCCCTGGCAGAGTTCCAAAAGTTCTCCATAGAAGGCTGCAATGATTTTATACTCTGGCTTTGGTCGGCGACCTAACTGAATACTAACCGGCAAATAGAACCAATTCCCCCACCGCGAAAAACCTGATTGCTTTACTAAAAGATGAGGATGTCCCAAGAGAACCAAAGGGTGCTGGGATGGTTCAGAAGAAGGGAAGGCATAGCTTAAACAACCATTATAAATACACTCCACTCCCAGCCCCATCAATGCCATCGTTTCCTGGCTCCGTTCTTGCCATTGTCTTTTTGGTGTGTGTGGTTCCTGGTAGGAAGGATAATAGTCACTTAACACTGCGGCAATATGTTTTTGGCTCTCTTTTCGCAGCTTGAACAGGAAATCTCGCTCTGGATTGCGATCTTGTATATCTCCATAGAGATTCAAATAGGCACGCCGTTGGCAGCGTTTATAATCCAGGAGCAGTGAGTCTGTTAATAACATCACTAGGAAATGCACCTAGCCATAACAGAAAGTTGATCGAAAAAGTGGGTGAACAAGGGTGGCGACTCCTAGCAGGATAAGTTGCGCTTAACTCTCCCTATTATTAACGATTACTTTCCCATCTGAAATATCGTTTAAGTGAGCAAGTCCGACGTCATCGTCGTCAATAATGGCAAAAAAACAAGATAAGTAAGTGGGCTTAATTAATTGTTAGATGGTGGAACAGGCTTCTAGCCTGTGAACGGGCAGGATGCCCATCCCACGTTTTATATTTAATTGCAACCAGCTACTTAGCCAAGACCAATCGTTTGGTTCCCTAACGCAAAAGAGAACTTACGCCCCTAATAAAAATAAACACTATCAATAGCCGTATTATCCTGTGATTGCTGGCTAGGTTTAAGTGTATTTGCGTAAGTCCTATTCTATGAGCTTCCCAGGATATTAGACCGTAGTAACCTCCCTAGATAGGAAAGGGGCTAGGCCGGTTGTAGCTCTTGTTTGAGAAGGCTGAGGTCTGCCATCTTATTGTAATGAAAATTGTCTTCGCCCGCGAGTAAAACACAGCCCCATTTTTCTAGACTGAAGACTTTGCCATAATGTTCTATTTTAGCGTCAGCGAGATAATGGGAATAGGCCTTGACATCGGTTTTAATAGCACGAAAGTTCAGTCCAAGGCGAGGTCTGTCACTAACGTTAGGTAAAGATGCGTGTAATGTCCGTTGAGTAAAAATGAAAAATTCTCCCGCCTTACAAGGACAATTCACTAC
The DNA here is from genome assembly GCA_025370055.1 of Woronichinia naegeliana WA131. Classification (NCBI taxonomy): domain Bacteria; kingdom Bacillati; phylum Cyanobacteriota; class Cyanophyceae; order Synechococcales; family Coelosphaeriaceae; genus Woronichinia; species Woronichinia naegeliana. The sequence continues at coordinate 6,583,138 of CP073041.1, forward strand.
CTTATCCGGGTCAATAGTCGTTTTGAGATCAACGCCATATCCAAAAAAGCCCTCTTTTTTATGCTCAAAGGCATCTTTACTGCGGTGCTTGATCGATATCTTCCTTTCCTCCTCCTTCGAGAACCTTACCGTACTTATCAACCAAGTCTCCCAATTTAACCTTGTGAGTTCCTGGCAAAAATTGCATACAGCCGTTCTCTACCATGCTATCGTCAATCGCGATCCAAACTGTTAATTGGAACAGATCGTTGGCATCTGGAGCATCCAAAATGGCCACATCAACAAATTCTTTAAATAAGTTGGCTTAATGCCAAACGGTTTCCGGCGCGCCAGGGGGTTTCGGAAATAGATCAGAACGCCAAATCAGAATGTCTGGGCCTAATAGCTGGGTCAGACGATTAGCGATCGCTGGATGGGTAACGAGTTTATGGATTGTAGGAGAACAAAGATGCCAATCCCGAACGGTTTCAAAGCCATAGAGTGGAGAGACTTGTCCTAATACGTTATTGTAAAATTCAGGACGATAACCTGCCATCTCTTCCGGCGAACAAAGCTGAAAAGGGCCAGCAAATCCATTTTCGTGAAAAAACTGAATTTCGTCGTCAGAAAGACGATCATTTGCACTAGTCATGCTACTTTCTGAATAATGGATTGAGGGTAATGGTTTCAATCACTATAGCAGTCATTTCCCATTGATGAAGTCTGGTAGATAGTATTTTTTTTAAAAAAGTCCCTGATAGTGATTTCACTTCGTTCACAATAAACACCACTACATATAGCATTACAAACTTTAGAGGTGTTAATTTTATACAATTGTCAATCGCTCCGAAATTTTACGTATATGGCTTTTGACAATCAATCTGAAACTAAGGACAATGTAATATTATTCTTATACAATATTGGCTATTACTTCTATAAGATGACGACTTTTCTTAAGTTATGTTATACTTGGCACGGTCATGGATTGAGATTTTCGCCCCCTGAATCCCCCAATGCTGGGGGACTTTGAAACCGATAAATAGAGAATGGTTCCCCCAAAACTTGGGGGGCTAGGGGGGCTGAACTAAAAAACGCAAATTATCACCGTGCGAGGTATACTTTAGCCGCAATGATTAAAGACGTGATTCCCCTTAGCGGATCAATTTGTTGAGCTAGGACATAAAGCTAATTTTTGGGATAAAACAATTTGGATACAAAAAACAACGTTAAATCACCTGTTTTTATTCTCGCGAATCCTCGATCATTTACCTCTCTAATTTGTGCCATGTTGGGACAACATCCAGAGGCTTACGGGGTTCCAGAGTTAAACCTATTAGTTTGTGACACCCTAGAAGCCTTAATGGGGCGGTTTAGCAATATTCGTCAGTTTCAACAACATGGACTCTTACGAACTGTTGCCCACCTCTATTCTGGGGAGCAAACGATCATGTCCATTGATATGGCCCGCCGTTGGGTTCTCGCCCACCTTAAATGGAGTACGGGAGAGGTTTATAAGAAGCTTTGTTGTCAGGTTGCACCTCTACGTATTATTGATAAGAGTCCGGCCTATGCCCTAGACATAGAAGTGATGGAACGTCTCTATCGAGTTTTTCCAAACGCCTATTTTATCCATCTGGTTCGCCATCCTCGTACTCAGGGTTTATCCATTATGAATACGGGAGATGGATTTATGGCCGTTGCCTCTAAATCCTATGATTACACCACCGATCCCCCCACGTTAGATCCTCAATTTGCTTGGTATGCAACCCAGAATCGTATTCTAAAATTTCTTTCTACTGTCCCATCGGAACAGCAAATGTTTCTCCGAGGCGAGGATCTGCTCAATGATCCTCCTGTTTATTTTGAGAAAATTTGCCAATGGTTAGGTTTTAGCTGGACAGAAGCAGCCTATGAGGCTATTCTCAATCCCGATGAATCTCCATTTGCTTGCCCTGGCCCCTATGGGACGACGATGGGCAATGATCCTAATTTTCTCAACTCTCCCTATTTTAAACAACGTTATGTTAAACCTAGTTCCTTAGAGGGAACCTTGGCGTGGCGTACTGATGATAAGGGCTTTATTCCTGAAGTCGTAGAACTGGCTCAAAGGCTTGGCTATCACTAGGATGATAATACTTTCCAACTGGGCCGATCGCGCCCTGGTTTAAAGTTTAAAGACTATGACGCTTGAAGAAGTTCCAAACGGTATTCGTTGCGGTTAAGTTGCGACTGGTCACACCCAACAAAAATTTAGGTTGGCGATCGCCGTTAGGCCAGGTATGGCCTCCCCCCTGAATAGTGTAGAGCAAAACTTCAGAACCATTACGGCAGCCCATATAACTTTCTAAAGTCACTTGAGTGGGATCAGCTTGATCTAAAGGCGTGAGAGTTTTCTCCTGGGGATTAGCACGGCAACCATTGTGTTTTTGCCAGAATTGCACTGCATTGGCGATCGATAAAATTTGTCCCCCAGCCCCTTTTGTCATTTGTCCTCCTTTCCAGGGAATAAATTGATCATCAGGACTATTAATCATCAAAATAGACACCGGTTTGGGAGGATTGCAGGTCTTGGATAAAGGAGCAGCCATACTAGCCGCAACGGGAGCGAAAGCCGCAATGCGATTGGATAATTCGCAGGCCAACCGTTGGGTAAAAAAGCCGCCATTGGAAATCCCGGTCGCGTAAATCCGGCGGCTATCAATAGAATAATCCTTCTCTAACTGATCCAGTAACGCGGATATGAAGTCCACATCACTAATATGGGGATGTAGTTTAGGCGTTCCACGGCCATCATTCCATTGGCCGTCAATCCCACTGGGATAAACAACAATAAATTTTTCTTGTTCTGCTAATTGATTAAAAGAGGTCGTCCTCGCAAATCCTTTGCCACTACCAATTCCACCGCCATGAAATCCTAAAACTAAGGGAACAGCTTGCCCTGCACGATAGGAACTCGGTACAAAAATAAAATAATTGCGGGTCATTCCCCCAGACGTGACACTGCCCGTTTGTAAACCACTATCGCCACCATTTCTAACTCCTTGAGAAGGCGATAACTGCCCATTTTGCGGTTGAGATCCCTCTTGCATACGCTCCCGAATCCGTTCTCGAATCCTTTCCCTTATACTACCATTAGGACTTTGGGGATTAGGACTCTGAGCACAAGCATAAAGCTCAAAGGAAATAATAGTGAGTAAAACAACTAGTAATATCGAGACTTTATTTCTGACGGGGTAATTCATAAGTTAGCCATGAGCAATGAAATTTGCCAGTTTATCGTCGCTTCAGCGCGGTGAGGATGTCAACAATCCATTATTTAATCGCATTACAGCAATTCTAAATTTGCGCTGTAACAAGGGTTTCAGGTTTTAGTTCGCGTAATATGGGGTAAAGTTCAACGGGATTAACAAGTTCATTTTACGAGTCTTCCGGCTTTTAGGCACAGTAGTACGTGTAGAATTGCCCCCAAAACCCCCTTTGAAATGTTCTTTAAATCCCTAAAAGCCTTGCTGTGTCTAAAACTGAGAATTGCTGCTTTGGGTAGTATCTAATTAACATACAAGAATCCTGATCAATGATTCTATGGCGACTCAATGTTTAAATCCTGATTGTTTGGTGGTTAATGCTGAAACCCACCGTTTTTGTCAGAAGTGCGGACAGAAGCTTTGGCTCAAAGACCGTTATCAAGCTCTTAAACTGATTGGGCAAGGCGGCTTTGGTAAAACTTTTTTGGCGATCGATCATGATAAGCCATCGAAACCTCGTTGTGTGATTAAGCAGTTTTTTCCCCAGAGTCAGGGAACGGGAGCCTTACAAAAAGCAGCAGAGTTATTTGCAGAAGAAGCCAAGCGATTGGATGAGTTGGGGAAACATCCTCAGATTCCAGAGTTATTGGCCTATTTTATCCATGAGGATCAGCGTCAATATTTGGTACAGGAATATATTGAAGGGGAAAACCTGGAGCAGGAGTTAAAAAGTCTGGGGGTTTTTAATGAGGCTAAAATTCGGGCTTTGTTAATGGATTTATTGCCTGTTTTGGGTTTTATTCATCAAAGAGGAGTGATTCATCGGGATATTAAACCAGAGAATATTATTCGTAGAAAGCAGGATAATAAGTTAGCTTTAGTGGATTTTGGAGCGGCTAAAGCGATCACTCCAGCCAATCGTTCGGTGACGGGAACGGTAATCGGTTCGGCGGAATATGTGGCCCCAGAACAGATGAATGGTAAGGCAGTTAATGCCAGTGATTTGTATAGTTTGGGGGTGACTTGTCTGTATTTATTGACAGGAATTTCGCCTTTTGAGTTGTTTGACATTGGCGAGCATGAATGGTGCTGGCGTGATTATTTAGTTAACAATCCAGTCAAAAATAATTTAGCGAATATTTTAGATAAATTGGTTATTTTTGGCACAAAGAAACGTTATCAGGAAGTTGGAGAAGTGTTAGGAGATTTAGGCATTTCACCGAATCCACAAAAGGTGACACAAATTCAACCATCAACGCCAGTTATTTCGGTTCCTGCCACTCCTCCCCAAAAAGTGACGCAAATTCAACAATCAACTCCCGTTATTGCGGTTCCTGCAACGTCTCGAATACAAGTTTCTCCAAGCCTTCAACTATTAACAGAGACTTTACCTGGGGGAATTAAATTAGAACTGATTAAAATTCCAGCAGGTAGTTTTATCATGGGGTCAAATGAATACAACAATGAAGAACCACCTCATAAAGTCATTTTAAAAGAGTTTTATCTAGGTAAATATCCTGTCACTCAGGAACAATATCAGGCGATAATGGGGAATAATCCCTCAAAGTTTAAAGCTGGTTTTTTAGGACAGAAATCAAACCCGAAACATCCTGTCGAACAGGTTACTTGGAATGATATTCAGAAGTTTTGTGAAAAGCTAAATCAACTAACAAGAAAAAAATATCGTCTCCCTACTGAGGCGGAATGGGAATATGCCTGTCGGGCGGGGAGTCAAACCCGTTATTATTTTGGGGATGATAAAAACCAGCTAGGAGAATATGCTTGGTTTAATGAAAACTCAGGTGCAAAAACCCATCCAGTCGGACTCAAAAAGCTAAATGCCTGGGGTTTATATGATATGAGTGGCAATGTGTGGGAATGGTGTGAAGATCATTGGCACGATAGTTATGCCAATAAACCATGGAACATCAAAAACAATGGTAACGCTATATGGTCAGGTAGTAATGAAGTCCGTCATCTACTGCGTGGCGGTTCTTGGTACGTCAATGCGGGGTTCTGTCGCTCGGCGTATCGGAGCAGGGACCTTGCGGACATTCGGCGCAATCACTACGGTTTTCGGCTTGCTCTTTCCTTCTCTCCATGATTGCCTTTGCCCTTTTGCCTGGATTTTTGAGAATCAACATGGTACACATAGACTATCCGTGTTCCTGTAGGGGCTTAGTCTCCAAGTCCGATGTTTGATGAAGTAGAAGTTTGGTCTCCAAATCCCCAATCTTCAATTCCCACCCCATACTCCAGTTCCCCCCTTTTTAAGGGGGGTTAGGGGGGATCAAACCTTTCAAACAGAAGAAAAATGAACAATCTTAACGACACAGACTTTCATCTTCCTTACAATCCGCAATTAGTAGAAAGAGCTAAATATCTCCGTAAAAACATGACCATTGCCGAACAAAAACTATGGAAAAATTACCTCAAAAACTTCAAATATAGAGTCTTAAAACAAAGACCGATAGATCACTTTATTGTTGATTTTTATTGCCCTAGTTTAAAATTAGTTATTGAAATTGATGGCGATAGTCATTTTACCGATGATGCAATAATTTATGATCAGGCTAGAAGCGAAAAATTAAAAGGTTATGGTTTGCAAATAATTAGATTCACAAATCAGGATGTATTGGATAATTTTGAAGAAGTTTGTGAGATTATTGAAGAAATAAATCCCCCCAACCCCTTGAAAAATGATCTGTTAGACAAAAATTAGTGAAAGCCTTGCCGGAAGGCGATCCCCCCAACCCCCCTTAAAAAGGGGGGCAGAAAGAGAGTTCTCCTAAAAAGGAGGTTTGAGTTTTTGTTAGTTTGATTTTTACTCCCTGCGACTGAAATCTTGAGCTTGTAAGCTTTGTAAACCTCTCAACTTCGATAGAAACCCCAAATTTTTCAAAACGCAATAAGTATAAAAAAATAACAATAATTCAAAAAGTATATGACTTAATTAAATTAATACTTAATTTAGTGTATCTTCATTAGGCATCAATGGTAACAACTCCACATCCTCATAGATCAACGATAGTGGACATCGAAAATCAACACTGCTTAACTCCAAAATATCAGGATTTTCTTTACTAACTCCCTCCTCTGGATAACTCGTTAACTCCCACTTTCCCCTATTCATGCGCCGATAACAATCAACGCTCACCTTTTCCGAATCAATCAACACATATTCCTGTAAACTCTCTAACCGCCGATAATAACGAAACTTATCTCCCCGATCAAAGGCTGCTGTACTAGGTGACAACACCTCCACAATTAACACAGGAAAACAAATCACCTGACGCGATCGCCGATCCTGCTCATTGCAACTCACCACCACATCAGGATAAAAAAACGGCCCCTTTTCCGAAATTTGCACCTTAGCATCCGACATTCTCACCTTACAGCCCTTTTCCCGTAAAAAACCCCGTAAAGCAGTCGTTAAATTCACCGCAATATCATTATGGGGTAACGTTCCGCCTGCCATCGCATAAACCACCCCGTTAATATATTCATGGCGGATCGCTTGCACTTCTTCCCAGCTTAAATATTCTTCAACCGTCAAAAAAGATTCCCTAAAATTAGCAACCATTGTCTTTGTTCTAACTCCTTTGTAAAGGATTCAATCTCTGCCGCATTTTTCATCAGTGAATAGCTCAGTTGTATGAAAATTGCGATAAACTCAATCCCCATTAATTTTCACCGGCATGATAGGAACTACGCACCAAGGGCCCCGATCGCACCTGACTAAATCCCAAAGAACGGGCGATGGCTCCCAATTCCTCAAACTCTGCGGGTGTCCAATATTTCTGCACAGGTAAATGTTCTAAAGAGGGTTGCATATATTGACCCAGGGTCAGGCGATCGCAATGGATAGCTCTCAAATCCTGCATAGTCTGGATAATTTCTGCCCAGGTTTCCCCATGACCTAACATTAACCCTGATTTCGTGGCAATCTGAGGAGCAAATGCCTTTACCCAACGCAGTACCGACAGCGATCGCTCATACTTAGCTCCCCGACGCACTTTACCCTGTAACCGTTCTACCGTTTCTATATTGTGGTTATAGCAAACAGGCTGGGCCTTAGCGACTGTCAAAACCCGCGATCGTTGACTCTCTTCTCGACCCACTCCACCCCAAAAATCGGGAGTTAAGACCTCAATCTGAGTCTCTGGATTTTCATAACGTACTGCTTCCATCACTTTTACAAACCAAGCCGCGCCGCCATCGGCCAGATCATCCCTGGTCACTGAAGTTAAAACCACATAACGTAGTCCTAACAGTTTGACCGACTCAGCCACTTTTTGAGGTTCATCCACATCCAATGGCATAGGGGCATGACCCTTATCCACCTGACAAAAGCCACAGGCACGGGTGCAAACTGGCCCCATTAACAAAAAAGTCGCTGTTTTTTGGGAATAACATTCACCTCGATTTGGACAACGTCCCTCTTCACAAATAGTATGGATCTGACGCTGTTTAATAATTTGTTGGACAGTAGAAAGTTCACTCGCTCTCCCGATTGGCCGTTTTAACCAACTGGGTAAGGTGGTCATTGAATCCTGGCGTTGGTCTTGGCTCAGAGTCATGGTTACAAAGATTCAGAGTTTCTCTTGGTTCAATGTCCCATGTTAACGTTAATTGTTTTCAGAGGGGTGAATGACAGCGATCACTCAGTAAAGCGGTATAACTCACCCCCTAAAATGCGGATCAGAGTACGAACTAGTCTTAAGCTTTCACCAAAATAGTGTCACCAGAAACCTTCGTTTGATAAGTCTTCAGAGCTTTTTTGGCCGGCCCTTCAGTTACAGCCCCAGTACTACTAAAAGTGGCATCGTGACAGGGGCAAACAAAACTTTTTTCCTCTGCCTTCCAATCCACCGTACAACCTTTATGGGGACAGGAGGGATTAACAGCAGTCAGACCCTTGCCACTCGGATTTTTAATGATCAGAACTTTGCCGACGGGCGTGTCTTTTACCAACAATTTCCCCGTTTTATCTAATTCTTTAACGGTTCCCACCGCGACAAAGTTGGCCGTTTCCGCACTAACAATTTCTGGCAGACAAGCGATCGCACCGCCCACACCGGCTAGGGTGACAAATTCACGACGATTCATGGGTTTAATATCCTTAAGAGTCCGAGGTTGAATAAAGGCAAGCTATTATGATAAGCCAATTTGCCTAGCTAATTTGGAGAAATAGTCCTTTATCCGTGTCACATTCAGGACAATCTTCAAAATTTAGAACGCTAGTAGTATAACCACATTCAGGACAGACATAAAAGCTTAAGCTAACGTCCTTCCAAGTTTCCAGGTTATCAACAGCCTGACGGTAATATTTAGCGTGTTCGGCTTCTGATTCCTGGGCATAGTCTAAGGTTTTGACTGCTGCGTTATTACCTGCCTTTTGAGCCTGTTGGATAAATTCAGGATACATTTTGTCCCGTTCGTAGGATTCGCCAGCGATCGCAGCTTCTAGATTAGCTTTAGTGGTGCCCACCGTTGGGGTTTCTATTTTAGCCGTGGGTGTTCCCCCCATTTGCCGAATGACGACTCCATGATTAGACGCATGGATAGCTTCGGCAGTGGCGGCGGCCCGAAAAAGAATGGCGACTTGTTTATAGCCTTCTTGATCCGCTTTTTTGGCAAAGGCAAGATAACGATGGTGGGCGTTACTTTCTCCATTGTAGGCAGCTTGCAGATTTTTCAGGGTTTCGTTTTTTTCCGTATCAGCTTGGGCAACCTGAGTTCCGATCAGAGGTAGATTGGTTAAAAATTGAGTGGAGTAGGCGATCGCGCCACTAATAGCAACGAAAGTAACAAATTTGCGACGATTCATACTGTCAATGTCCTGGGGTTTCTAAGTTTTGGTAAATACAAAAAAGTCTGGCCTGATTTGCCCGTTGATTTAAGCTGACAAAATCCGATTTATTGCCAAGAAGGCAAGATGCAAACCGAACGAAAAAAGAGGGAAAAGTCCCTAAAATCTATTCTGGATTTCGATTAATGGCAGGACGTTTTTTGAAAAGATTGGTCATTGTCATCCCTGTCACCAGTAATCCCACTAGTCCTAAGCCATTCAGTACTGGATAGAATTTATCTAGATGGATAATTTCTAAGGTATGCAATCCCAATAGTAATTCTGCCGCATCCCCCATTGCCAACCACTCTACCAGAATAGTATAAAGCATCCCAGTAATAACCGTTAGGAGCAACGGTAAGCAAAGAATAATTGCCAGAGTACGATGATATTTCCGAAAAGCTCGAAATAGTAGGTTCTGCATTTTAGTGGGAGTCACGTTAAAAACCATTATTTCCTTTTCAAAATAGGCCATCATTAATGATTCTAAGCCCTAACAGTAAAGAAAACGGAAAGATAGTTTTTTCGGGCGATCGCCGAAGATAGCCTTTAGCTCTGTCTAACCAGAATTTGTATTTCTCAGAGTTCAGGTTTTTGATTTGAGTGATTTTTCTTTGTCACCTCTCCCCTTCTACTATTTTAATCTCTTCTTCTGTCAAGCCATAAAGTTGATAAACTAAAGCATTGATCGCCTGTTCTAATTCGTTCGTATCAGCTTTAGGATCGCCTTTTTTAGCATCAAGACATTTCTGCACAAGTTTTTCCATTGCTGTACGTTGTGATTCGGTTGCGGCAGGAATGGTAACCTGAGAAACATAAATTGGTTTGAACTCAAGAAATCCTCCTTGTCTTAACGCGGCATTTTGAGATATTACATATTGAGCTGCTTTAGAATTTAGAATTGCTAACAAATAATTATTATTTTCTGAAACAATTAAATTAGCAGGAGCGCAAACATACGAATTAACTGGAGCAAGAGCGAATTGAGGTGAGGTTGCTAGATTGCCCCAAACAATTTTAGATTTTTCAAATTCTTGCCAGTACGCAACATTATCTTGAATTTCATACCATTCATAACTACCAGCTTTACGTCCTCCTTCTACGCCAGCAGTTAGTCGATCTCTATATTGACTAAGATATTTTTCAATTGCTGGATAATTTTTAATATTAATCCCTCGTCTTGTAAAAATTAAATATAAATCTTGATAATCAACACACCATCTTTTAACATCACGACCACGTAACAAAGGTTTAATTACTTTTGATGACGAAGGATGCTCATTAATTAATCTGTCACGGGTTGCGCGATCAATAACAAAAGCCTCATTTAATCCTGTCTTAATTCCATAATATAATGCACCATTTACATGCTCTCCTAAAGGTCTGCCAATATTTCGTAATTTAGTTAATAAATCAAAGTTTTGAGAAGATTCTAAACGCCAACCGTCAGGCTTTAAATTTGCTTGTAAAATCCTTAAACCGTCTTGCTCTAATATTGTTGCAAACTGCGCAATATCTTGTTTTTTAGCTTCATCCCATGACAAAGCTTGTACTTGATTATTTTCAGGTTTGGCTTTACTTAAAGTGATGATACTTGGATAGGCTATAGCCTCTTCAAAAACAGGATAATCCCCAAAATCAATTAAGTTATAAATAGTTGTTGAATCCGTCAAAAACTGGCGTAATTTCTCACCATAGCCAGCCCGAAAATATTTATTAGAAGAAATATATGTTAGATGACCATTTGGCTTTAATAAGTTTAAGCCCAACTCATAGAAATAAACAAATAAATCCGCAACACCCGTATAACACTGATAATTTCGTTCTAGGAATGGTTTCAATTCTTTAATTTCCTCTTGACGGATATAAGGCGGATTACCAATTACAACATCAAATCCGACAAAGTCACTATCGTCATTTAAAACTTGAGGAAATTCAAATCGCCATTCAAAAGTATTGCTGTATATTTCGTCTTTTTGAGCAGTCTTCTCTTTCTCCACTTGTTCCAGTTTCTTAATTTCAGATCTTAATTTGGTAATATCTTTGGCAACCTCATTGGGATCGATAACTGGAAGCGTTGATTGTTGCATCATATCTTCTAGCTTCTTACGCAGGCTTTTTAATTTTTTGGATTCTTTATGGGTTTGTTTTAGACAATTTTTCAAATTCGCCTTTTGCTTTTTCATGTTATTTCTAATATTGTGCTTTTCTATAGAGACTGTAGCACTAAAATAACTTTTTACTGTGTTTTTGTATTCATTTATCAGTGATTGGTTTTTCTGCTGAAATAAGATCAATTTCAAATCGACATCTATACCAAATTGACTAATTAGAGAATTTCCTTCTTTAATATTGATGTCAATATTTGGCAAAGTTTCCAGCTTCCCATCAACCCGATAATAAGCGTGTTTTAAAAGCTCAATCCACAACCGCAAACGACAAATATTTACCGAATTGGGATTAATATCTACCCCAAACAAACAACCCTCAATAATTGTCTGCTTCTCATGAAATAATGTCTCCTGTACTCGTTGTCTTTCCGCATTATTAGGACGATAATCAAATAACTTCCCCTCATCATCATAGACTAATAACTTATCATTCCGTACCTCCACTCGATAATCCCTTAACGACATACCCTCTTTATCTAATAAAACCCGTAACTCGCTCTTAATCGCAATCATTTCATTCAAAGCTGAAACCAAGAAATGTCCCGAACCCACCGCAGGATCGCAAATCTTGAGACTATTGATAATTGCATTTGCCTCCATTTTATCTTCAATTCTTCCATGCAAATCCCTGATTTTCTCACAATTCCAGCCCTTCACCTCATTAAACTTCTGCACCACCGCCCGCCGTATCGTCTCGCGGCACATATACATCGTAATGAAACTCGGCGTATAAAAAGAACCATCCTTATAACCATTAATCTTTTCAAAAATCAAACCTAAAACTGACGCATTAATTAACTTCTCACTGTCCTCTTGTGAATCTTCAGACTCATCCCGATCAAATCTGTAAGCACTCAAAAACTCAAATAAATACTTCAAAGTATTTATATTCCCTGATCGTCTATTGCCATTGCTATCTTTTAAAACAGTTGCTCCAAAAATAGGCAAAGCGCGATCTTTGAGATTACCCATTAAAATTGTTTCATGCTCAATCTCTAGTAGCTCAAATAATGAGCTATTTAGATAAGGTATATTTGCAAAAGTATCTTTAACATCTTTTTCTCTTTTATTTTCTTCTTTCGCTAAAATATCAAAGAACAGTCCATCAAGATCATTATAACTTTTGACTTTTTCTAAGTTCAAAAATGCAAATTCACGAATAGAATCTAGATCGCCTTGATGATATTTAATTAACTGCGCTTCCAATAACTTCAAAAACAAAATGCGATTAATCCAATTAATCGACAACCGCAATGCCACATTAAAAAGCCTCTCCTCATCCGTATCACCAAACTCTTCAGGCTTAGACAAGCGCGACAACTTACCCAAACTCTCCAAACGACTAATCGCATTCTCAATTAAAGAACCAGCTTGGCGATCGCCTTCCTTCACCCGTCCAATTAACTTCTTGCCCTTATCCTTAACTTCCGTCAAACCAATGATATACAGCAACTCATTATAAAAAGGCTTATTTAAACTATTGCTATCATTAACAAAAGGCAACTTGAGCAAATGCTCTGGCGTAAGAAACTTATACAGATCAATTAAATCCAGATTCTCCAGATCCCGCAAATCAAAATGCGTGAACTTAACGCGATCAATCACCTGGGCGATCGCTGGTTTAGCAATATTCTGATAAAAAAAGTCAGTTCGAGTTCCCGTTAATCCCCCCGCCATAAACTCTTCAAAGGTTTTAAGCAAAACTTTATCATTCGCAAAACAGCGTTCAAACTCGTGAGCATCAAACACAAACCACTCATAGCAATTGGTGATAATAAGATGCTTAAGCTCAAGATTTTTACCTGTCACCCGTTCCTGCAAAAAATAGAACAGTAATTGTTGTAAAGCCTTACCGTTAAGCTGTTCTGGTTTAGGCATTTCTGTCTTATTGGTCGGACTCTTCAATTCCAGAATCACACCGACCGCACTACTGCTATCTTTGCCCGTATGAATAACTAAATCGTAACGAGCTTTAGTATTAATAAAATACCGAGAATCATAATAGCTTTTCTTCAAAAAATCACTAATCAGATTCTTGTGAAACTCCTCACTTTCTGACTCCTGAATATTTCCCAGCAAAGCAAGCAAATTCTGGACAAAATGATTAACCTCATTGCCAACAGGATTAACTTTCAAAAATGCCTTATTAAGGGATTGACGAGGAGACCCGAAATTTACCATTAACCCAACTCCTGACTAAATCTGCTAACTTGCATAGGGCGATCGCTTATTTATTAAGAATAAATAGAGAATATTCTCTCCCTAGGAATCCAAAGGTTGATGGGGAGAGCGATCGCCTTTAGGTTGAGGCAGAATATTGTTAATAATCGAATTAAGGGGTTGAACTCGAAACCCAGGAGCTTGATAATCAGATTCAAGATAATTTTCAGGCATTGTACTTTGATTGCCATCCCTAAGGGCGGTGTAATGGGGAGACATAATTTCAATCCCGACTTCATTACATTTATCCTGAATATTTTGGTGTAGTTCCGCATAAATTTCCTTAATACGAATGGCTTGAGCCGTAGAAGCCCGTAGTTCGTAACTGACATAGAAATCATCCAAACTTGTCTGCCAAACACAGGGGGCTGGCTCTTCTAAAATATCCTGGGTGGCTAGGGCCGCATTAATCAGGGTTTCATGAACTTTACGCCAGGGAAGATCGTAACCGAGCGTCACCGTTGTATGAAGTACAAGGGGTTTTTGAATATCTCTGAGGCTGGCGGAATAATTGATGATACTACTAGCCACAATACTAGAGTTGGGAATGGTGACAATTTCATTGTTAGGAGTACAAATTCGTGTTGAAAGAATGGTTTTCTCAATTACAATTCCCGTGTAGCTATCTACCGAAATGCGATCGCCTAATTGAAAAGCACGGGTATAAATCATAATATAACCCCCCAAAAGATTCGCAATTGTACTGGCTCCTCCAACCGTTACCAAGGCCCCAATTAACAGAGAAATTCCTTGAAAAGCAGGCGAATCAAACCCCGGCAAATAGGGAAAAATAATTGCTGCTGCCATCGCTATGACCAGAAAAACTACAAGCTTATAGGTTGGTTGAGCCCATTCAGGATAGAATCCCCGTAGATGAATAGTCTGGTTTTCAAGGGCTTTAAAAAAGGGACGACAGAGACGAACGGTATAATAAGCAAGAAAGACAACTAATAAAAGAACAAATAAATTCGGTAAATAACCAACAAACGCTGACCAAACAGTATTAATTGCTTGGTAAAAAGAGGCTAAAACTTTCTTTGCCAAGCGTTCTGTTAAAGGAAAAAAGCTAAGAACGAGAGGAATATAAAAATATAAAATACTGAGAATAATTGCCCAGCGAAATACTCGTAATCCAGTAAAAAAAATTCCGGCTTCCTGCTCTGCCGATAAGATTTGCCACCGTTGAATATGAAGAGGACGAAAAAGAATCTCTCGACGCTGATTAATGGCCTGATAGATTTGTGGAAATAAAAACCCTAAAAATCGAAAAATCAATAAGACCACGATTGTTACAGCGATCGCTTCGATTGTTCCCCAAAGCAAACGACTCGGTTTACGACGTTCACGATATTGAATAATGGCATTGCGAATATCCTGTAGTCGATCCTGAGCCAGCTTATCCAAGGGCAAATTAGCTGCTTTTGCGTCAGCGTTAATAAACGAGACAATGGCATCTGTTTCTGTACCGATAATTCGTACTCCTTCCACTGAAAAAAGACGAATATCATCAGGAGATAAGCTATAGTCCTTAGCTACGTTTTCTAAATTCTTGATAACTCGTTTAACCCTTGGTGCCACTGGAATCCCAGGAATATCACCGAAAAAGTTGAAGACTGTTTCCCCATCTAGCATGACGGGATAAGGACGGGGAAAAGGAAGATTCGATGGCAGCGGTTGAGGCGTGATGGATGGCTGTGGTAAAGGATTTGCTGCTCCTAGAGAACTTTGGGCGATCGCCGGAACTAGGAAGGGAGAGCTAACGAATAAGTATCCGAGCAAAAAAAATAGACAAAGAACACACCCTAGCCGGTAAAGTCTTCTGATCATGGTAGGCAATCGCCTGTTAATTTAGGCTTTTTAGTTTAAGCGTTTAAAAAAGAGCCATAAGTCCCCCTTTGCAGAGGGATTTAAAGAGAGCTTAAAGCGTCAAAGATTGGGCATTAGTTTCAATCAACGTCGCTAAATCCTGTAGAAAAGCCGCAGCATGAGCACCATAAATAACGCGATGATCGCAGGTGACATTGACCATCATTTGACGTTTTACCCCGATCAAACCTTGATCATTAGCAACGACTTGTGAACGGGAAGCCCCGATCGCCAAAATACCACCTTGACCAGGGGGAAGAATGGCATCAAAACGATCCACGCCAAACATCCCCAGATTAGACAGCGTAAAAGTTCCAGAATTATATTCTTCCGGTTGCAACTGTTTAGCCCGCGCCCGCTCCACTAACTCCTTCCAACGACGAGATAGGGAATAAATATCCATTTGATCAGCATTTTGTAATACGGGTGTGATCAAACCACCATCGGGCATCGCCACCGCCATTGCCACATTGACCGAGGGATGATAGACAATTCCCGCATCAGAATAACTCGCATTGACAATGGGATGCTTTTTGAGCGTCACAGCCACTGCTTTCGCTAACAGAGCCGTCATAGTTACACCCTTGGCTTTAATTTGCTTGTACAGCTTATCCAGTTCGTCGGTGGTAATGGTATAACCAACCCGGAAAGTCGGAGCCTGCATGGCCGCTACCATGTTCTGTACCAAAGCCTTTTGGAAAGTGGTTAAAGGAACGGTTTCGCCTGGGGTGATAGTCGGAGTGACAACGGGGGCAGCTTTGGGCGTTGTGACAACGGGAGCCGAGACCACTGGAGCCGCAATAGTAGGGGTTTTACCGGCAGCTTTTTCCACATCTTCGGCCACAATGCGACCGTGAGGGCCACTACCTTTGAGAGTATTAAGATTAACGCTGAATTCTTTGGCTAATTTTTTAGCACGCGGGGAAGCGACAATTCTACCGTTGCCATTGGAAATAGTGGTTTCTGCTATAGGAGCAGCGATCGCTGGCAGAGGGGCCACTTCAGGAGTGGGAACTGACTTGGTTGTAGTTGGGGGTGTGGCAGCCGAGGAACCGCCTTTTTGTTGAGCTAGGGCAATTTCTTCTTGGGTTTCGGCAATATAGGCGATCGCACTACCCACAGGGGCTTCTTGACCGGCTTCTACCAAAATAATCGCCAAATAGCCCTCATAGAAGGACTCCACATCCATATCGGCTTTATCCGATTCTACGACCAGCACCGTTTCACCTTTGGCTACCTTATCACCAGGCGATTTTACCCAGGAAACAATCTTTCCTTCGGTCATGGTAGAACTGAGAGCAGGCATGAAAATATCGTGGATCATGGTGGAGTCTTCGCTACAGGTTCAAGATTGGATTTTAACAGAATTCGGCGATCGCAGCTTAGTACAAATAAACTTTGTTAAAGTTAATCCGGCCAAAAAGAAGCTTAGGAATGTAACGCTAAAAAAGCAACACTAGCGAGGCCTGATGCCGTCAGAAATATTGTTCTATTAGGAAGGGGATGATCCACCATAATCAGTAATCCCAATAAATAAACGTCCATAAAGACTCTTGTATAATTAAGGTAATAGTCTAAAATTAGTAAACTACTGACTGAAAAGAGTCCTAGATATAGCCAACTGCTCCAACGAATAGTATGATTATGGCTATGGAAATGATAACTTGACCAAATCGTTAAGCCAAAGACAATAATTAAAAGTCCAAAGAGATAACCTTCAAATAAATTTTTGCCCGTTAGTCCAGCTTGAAAGAGAGACATTCCCTTTTGAGCAATACCCACCAAGGGTAGGCCAAAATTGCCTGTGCCAGACGCGCCGGGTAATTTCAAGGCCAGAATATAAAGATGCCAAGCTAACCCAGGTATCAGGGCCAATAACAGAGGCAAAATAAATTTTTGTCTTTTCAGAACAATATTATTAATTAACAAAGCTAACCAAAGAATCAATAAAGTTTCGCGGGTTAAAATGGCTAAAGCCACCATAACAGCCATTAATTTAGCTTGATGACGATGTTCCCAATAGATAGCCGCAACCAGTAACAAACTGCCTAATAAATCTGCGGTTGAGAGGGATAAAACAATCCAAATGCCAGGAATAGCTAAGACCCCAATAGTCCTTTTCTCTGGTATCAAATGACCTTTAAAATAGGCCGTGACAAAACCGACAATCAAGGCGATCGCGATCGCATTTATGCCGACTAACGCATAGGGAATTAATTCGGGACTGCCTAATCCCAACAAATACCCCAATAGGGGATAGAGAATGCGACGATAGCGATAACTCGGATGATCTAAGGCGGCGATCGTGCCATCCTGTTTTAAAAAGGGATCGAGGGCAATACTCAAAAATTGCTGGCCATCGTAGCCCAATTCTCCTTTAAAAACAAAAGTTTGTTGTGGATCAAGGAGCGGCGAAAGGGGCAACACCGTCCCAATCCGAAAAAAGCCGGTAATATTGCCTGAAAACTGCTCAAAATACAGATAAAGAATGACAATGAGCGTTACCGCAAAGGCAACTAGCCCATAGATAATTTCAGACGGGAATCGAGAAAAGGTTTTATTCATCAAAAACTAAAAGACCCGGAGTTCACGCCTACCGTAAGCATCCCGTATTGCTGCTCCCTTCCGGGCCTGACAAGATTTGGGCGTTGCGATCGCATGAGTCCGAGTCAGAAACTAGCATAACATAGATTAGACAGACAAATTAATCTTCATCACTACTGAGGATTTGGGGAACCCGGAAAAAGTCCCCTTCTGGTTCGGGAGCTTGCTTGAGTAAATCTTCCCGATGGTCATAGAGAACCCGAACGTCTGGACGAGTAATATTGTTCAACTCAATGGCTCTAGTAGTGGGCTGTACATCTGTCGTATCTAACTCACTCAATTGTTCAAAATAGTCTAAGATACTACTGAGTTGTCCCGCAAACTGAATCTCTTCCTCTGGCGTAATTTCCAGACGAGCTAGATGAGCAATCTTGTGAACCTGTTCTTGATCAAGCATGAATTTAGGTAATAGTTAATAGTTGATAGTTGATAGTTGACAATTAATAATTAGCAACAAAAGATCTTTCCGCTTTACCTGAAAATCACTCCATCTGCCAATTTTCCCCCCTTATCAAGACTGCTGCGTACACACATCTATTTGCATCCCTAGAAGTTTGATCCCCCTGCCTACGGCATCCCCCTTAAAAAGGGGGACTGGGTTAAAGCCTTACATAGCAAGCTTTTTATCTTCTCCCCCCTTATCAAGGGGGGCTGGGGGGGATCTAGACTCAGCAAGGGTTTTAGAGACTTCTGTTTCTCCCCCCTTATCAAGGGAAGCTGGGGGGGATCTAGACTCAGCAAGGGTTTCAGAGACTTCTGTACAATGGATAACTTATCAGAAGGCATTGGAGGGGATCAAACCCTAGAAAAACACATCTATCTCCGATCGCCCTGTAATCTTCAGCCAATTTTGAGCCTCAATGTAATTATTCGGAGCCAAACGGATCGCCTGTTTCCAATACTCCGCCGCCTTATCAAAGAGAGATTCAGCCTCATCTTCATTGCCCATTTCCTTGGCCCGCTCCCCCTGATAGTGATAGATGACCGCCACATTATTAAGGGCAGAAGGCATTTGGGGATTAAGATCGATCGCCTGTTGATAGTAACCCAAGGCCCGTTCGTGTTCCCCATTACTGGCATGGATCAGAGCCATATTGTAGAGAATATAACTACGATCATTGGGATGCTCCTCTAGGGTGAGAGCCTCCTCATAATTTTCCAGAGCCTCCGCATATTCCCCTTCCGCCTGGGCAGACATACCATCACGGTAATAAACAAAGGCTTCCTTGGCTTTTTTGTTCGTTGGCAGAATTTTCAAAATGATATCCGCCATCACCGTAAAGCTCTTATCAATAAAATTGTCGTTCCGTTGAGTTCTAGGCATCGTCAGGTTTTTACAGAATTTCTCTAAAGTCTTGTGCTTGATCCTACCAAAGATTAACCGCTCCTGACTGCCCTAACCCCGAACTCTGTCACCCCTTTACCCCACTTCCCGCATCCGTCGGAATAATATAACGCTGTACAAAGATAAATAAAACAATAATGGGCGCGATCGAGATGATCGAACCTGCGGCAATTAACCGCCAGTCAAAGTCCAAGGCACTGGCCAATTTAGCCACCCCCAAAGGCAAGGTAAAATAATCGGGCTGATCTAGAACAATCAAGGGCCAGAGAAAATCACTCCAGGCACCAATAAACACAAAAATCGCCAAGGTGACTAAGGAGGGGCAAATGGCTGGAATCATCACGTGCCACCAGATGCCCAATTCCGTACAACCATCAATACGAGCAGCCTCTTCTAATTCCTTCGGAACCGCCTGAAAAGCTTGTCTCAACAGAAAAATCCCAAAAGCAGACGCTAGTCCTGGAAAAATCACCCCTAGATAGCTATTTCTCAAGCCAAATTGCACCGTTAGAATATACAACGGAATCATCACAATTTGAAAAGGAATCATTAAGGTAGCAACAATAACCGCTAAGAAGCTGTCACGTCCTCGAAAATTGAGTCGAGCTAAGGGGTAAGCCGCCAAAGCACAAAAGAATAGATTAAAGCCGACAGTTAAAACAGCAACAATTGTGCTATTAGCTAGGTAGCGACCAAAGGGATAATTTTGCAGAACTGCCAGAAAATTGGCCAAAGTCGCTTGTTCCGGCCAAATTTGCAAAGGTGAACCAAAAATATTTTCCGTTGGCGATTTTAAAGCAGTTCCTAGTAACCAGAGTAAAGGAAATAACATTAACAGGGCCATAACCCCTAGCAACAGATATATTCCGAAAGTCTTGACAAAACTGAACATTTTAACGGTGTTATTCATCTACATAAGTCACTATAATGGCATAGCGACTAGAATAATTTTTCCTGAAATTCCTGCCTCCCCCTTCTCCATCTATCTATGAAAATGAATTCCTGGATTCCTCAGACTTTAATCCTTACCACCTCTTTGACGGGGATGACGCTTCTACCCTTAAAAGTACAAGCAGCTAATATTGCACCCGTTTGCGACACGAGTACCACCTACGGATTTATGACCGTCTATCAGAATAGCAGCAATAACATCTGTCCTCCCTCTCCTGATTGGTCTAAGCAAATGGCCTTGGAATGGCGAGGAGGGGTAGTGGGACAGGCCGATTATGAATTTGGCTATGGAGAGAATGGTGCTAACGATCCACTGGCAGGCTCTATTTATCGAGATTGGACAAACAATGACAAGAATCAATTCTACAATTGGTCGGTGGACTATACCAAAGCCACAAAAACTTTTGTTTTAACCTTAGAATATAGTCCCAGTGAAATCTATACTCGCTCCTATACAAGTACGCTTGCCTCAGATCAGGTTAGTGCCTTGTCAATGTTGGCTAAGGTCAACGATAAAGCGGCCAATTACACCAGTTATATTTCCGTTGATCAGGTGATTTCTCTAGATGGTCAAGTGGCTCAAAATGGATCTTCTCCTTTAGCTATTGCCCAGTTTACCGGCAATAATAGCTCTAGTTCTGATCCTACTTTTACGGAACTCGCTTTACTCGGTCAATCTGGGACTGAAATTAAGCGGGTTCAGGGAAAATTTATGATGAATTGGTTAGGATCCATTAGTCCAAGTGATGCGGCCTTGCGCTCCAACATTACGATGGATTTTAAGCTTTTTGATGGCCAGAAAGTACCAGAATCGAATATGGCTTATGCTTTGTTGGCCTTACTGGGAGGCGTTAGTCTGAGTAAATTCTTAGGAAGAGGCCAAAAAAGATAAGAGATCCCAGTGAAGCTATGCCAAAAACGGAGTCATCTGCGGCTCTTATCCAGTCACCCGATCGCCTGGAGGCACGTTTGCAAGAAATTCCGGCGGATCCGGGTGTTTATTTGATGCGCGATCGCCTGGGAGAAATTCTTTATATTGGTAAAGCCAAGAAGCTACGGACTAGGGTAAGGTCTTATTTTCGGGAGTCCCAAGCCCATAGTCCGCGTATTGCGCTCATGGTGCAACAAATTGCTGAAATTGAATTTATTGTCACCGATACAGAGGGAGAGGCCTTGGCTCTAGAGGCCAATTTAATTAAACAACATCAGCCTCGCTTTAATATTTTATTAAAAGATGACAAAAAATATCCCTATGTTTGCATTACCTGGTCAGAAGATTATCCTCGTATTTTTATTACTCGCAAACGTCGTTTAGGAGCAGCCAAAGACCGTTATTATGGCCCCTACGTGGATACTCGACTACTGTCCCAAACCCTGCAACTAATTAAGCGAGTCTTTCCTCTGCGTCAACGTCCCAAACCGCTCTTTAAAGATCGTCCTTGTTTGAATTATGACATTGGTCGCTGTCCAGGGGTTTGTCAAAAATTAATTACGCCCGAAGATTATCATCAAACCTTGCAGAAAATAGCCATGATTTTTCAGGGTAGAACGCAAGAGTTAACCCAAAAATTACAACAGCAAATGGAGGCGGCCGCAGAAAATCTACGCTTTGAGCAGGCTGCTTTAATACGGGATCAACTATTGGCCTTAAATAGTCTCAATGCCGATCAAAAAGTGGCGTTACCGGATGATACGGTGTCACGGGATGCGATCGCCTTAGCGAGGGAGGGAGCCTATTGTGCCATTCAATTATTTCAAATTCGGGCCGGTCGTCTGATTGGACGTTTAGGTTTTTTTGTCGAGGGTGAGGAACTGGAGTCAGGCGCGATTTTACAACGGGTTTTAGAAGAACATTATTCCCAGGTAGAATCAGTGGAAATTCCCAAGGAAATTCTGGTTCAATATTCCCTACCGGATGAAGAAATTTTAGCCAATTGGTTAAGCGATCGCCGAGGTCGAAAAGTTAATCTTATTAATCCCCAACGTCAGGGTAAGGCGGATTTAATTGACCTAGTAGAAAAAAATGCCCGTTATGAATTAGAACGAACTCAACGGCAAGCAGAACAACATTTACAATCCCTAGAGGATCTAGCCGCAATTCTGGACTTAGCTGTTTTACCTAAACGCATTGAAGGCTATGATATTTCCCATATTCAAGGTTCTAATGCGGTTGCTTCCCAGGTGGTTTTTATTGATGGGATTGCCGCCAAACAACATTATCGCCATTACAAAATTAAAAATCCAGTTGTTACCATTGGTCATTCCGATGATTTTGCCAGTTTAGCAGAAGTCATTAGCCGACGCTTTAAACGTTATTTAGATCCTCAAACTAGTCGAGAAGATTTCCCTGATCTGGTCATGATTGATGGGGGTAAGGGCCAATTATCGGCAGTGGTTGCAGTTCTAGAGGAAATGAATTTTCTAGAGCAATTAACCCTGGTCAGTTTAGCTAAACAACGGGAAGAAATTTTTGTCCCTGGAGCATCTCAATCCTTGAATACCGATCCTGAACAAGCCGGTGTCCAACTTTTGCGCCGAGTTCGAGATGAAGCCCACCGTTTCGCTGTCACCTTCCATCGTCAACAACGACTAGCCAACAGTCGGCGATCGCGGTTAGAAGAAATTCCGGGATTAGGCTTTCAACGGCAAAAACAACTATTGGCCCATTTTCATTCCTTAGACTACATTCGAGAAGCTTCTCTAAAGCAATTACAAGAGGTAGAAGGCATTGGCAAACAGTTAGCAGCAGAAATCTATCACTATTTTCATCCCGTAACTTAAGGGTAAAAGGAGCTTGGTTTTCTCGCCGTAGGGCATATTTATAGGTAATCGCTTTACCGGCACTTTCATTGAAGGGAATTTCGCCAAACCAGATATTGGCATTTATGTATTCCAATGCATAGGCTTTACTGATATCCCAATTCCCTGTTTTAACTTGACAAAGACATTCTACAATCCTATAAGAAAAGGGTGGGTAAAGTTTAGATGTTAGATCGTCCTATCGCCTCACAGTCAATGCTGACCTGGGAACAAGCTAAAGCCGTTGCCGAACAAATTTTCTTCAAACGTTTTGGAGAACACTTAAAAGATGTTGAAATACAGGTGCTCCAAGGATCCTGGGAGGGTAAAACCTATGAAAAAATGTCCGATACTTATTTTCTCTCTGTCAATTATCTCAGAGGGGATGTTGGTAATAAGTTATGGCAAAAACTATCACAAGCTTTAGGAGAAGAGGTCACCAAAACAAATTTTAAAGGAGCTTTGGAGAGAGCCGCCCTATTGTTCAATTCTCCTTTATATTTTATGGTTGATACGTCTTTAGCCATTTCTACTTCATCACTAGAGAGTTTGAATTTACCCGATGGTGCCGTTAGTTTGAACTCACCCTTATATGTCATTAGAGATGGAGTTGAATCGGTTTGTTATCAAGCGATCGCCAAACCAGGAGCATTAATTCGGATTAAAGCGCCTAGACTGATGGGTAAAACATCACTAATGACCAGAATCTTGAACTGGGGACAATTTCTGAATTATCAGACGGTGTATTTAGATTTACAAAGTGTGGAGCGAGGAATTATCAGCGATTTGGATAGGTTTTTGCGTTGGCTATGTTTCAGGGTAGGAAAAGAATTAGCACTAGAAAATCAGTTAAAAGATCGTTGGGACACAGACATTTTAGGCAGTAATGATAACTGCACCGTTTATTTTGAGGAATATTTATTGCCTGCAAATCATTATCCCTTGCTTTTAACATTAGATAATATAGATCGAATTTTTCCTTTTGCAGAGGTCTTAGAAGACTTTTTAGGGATGCTAAGAAGTTGGCATGAAAGGGGAAAAGTGTCGTCCCATTGGAAACAATTACGTTTGGTTATAGCCCATTCCACGGAATGTTATCTTCCCTTAGATCTCAATCAATCTCCTTTTAATGCCGGAGTTCCAGTAGCATTATTGGAATTTAATGCCATACAAGTTCTTTCATTAGCCAGAATGCATGGATTGCTCTGGGAAGAATCGGCAATAGAAGCCTTGATGAGCATGGTGGAGGGACATCCCTATCTGGTGCGCTTGGCTCTTTATGAAATTAGTTCTGGACAAATTACACTAGAACAGTTATTGGCAGAAGCCGCGACTGAAGCAGGTATTTATAGTAATCATCTGCGGCGACATTTGGAGATTTTGCAAAAGGTACCTGAATTAGCTAAAGCATTTCAACAGGTGGTCACATCCTTGGAGCCGGTGGAGTTAGATTCAATGCAAATTTATAAGTTACATAGCCTGGGATTAGTGCAACAGCAGAATAATCAGGTTGTGCCTCGCTGTAATTTATATCGAGCGTATTTTCGTCGCGTTTTATCGGCTTAATTATGTCAATTTAATTAAGGCCTTTACCAATTTCCATGGCTTTTCAAGCTTTTTCCTTCACAACAGCAGCAATACAAATGCCCGCAGCAAATGACGGATGGCGATGCCGAAGGCACACTTCGTGACCGCGGCGTATGTTGATGAGATGGCCGATGGCAACAAAACCCTAACATTTCAAAGAACGGCAGAACAATATAGGTGAATTTTCAGCTTTTTGCACCTTTTTCAAAATTTTACTTGCTGTAAATTTTTCGTTGATTATATCTGATGTTATCGCGGAAGTCTTATCATCCCTTTTGACAGGAAAAGCTATCAACGAATTATTTACAGGTAGGATTTGCTTCTGGTTGATGATTTAAGCCTTGCGTTTTGACCCAACGCCCAAAAATGAAATAGAAAGGAAAAGTAACTGACTCTCCCTTTCTAACTTTTAGATCACGAATTGAGATAATTAATGGGCGATCGCCTTACGCTTCTGCTGCCGCTGCTGAATTAGCATTAGCCACATAGAAAAAGCTCAAATGATAAAGCGTCCGTTTCCAAGGATGAGATTGAATTTCTCGAATTAACGCCTTGCCTTCCCAGGATAAATCGGGAATTTTGACATCCACTAACGTTTCATTGGCTTTAGCATAACGAAGAAGGGTTACAGCTTCCTTAGAGCCAACAGTCAGGGAAATGGATTCCGTGCCATTGTGACCATAAAGCGTAGCAGGAATCAAACCTTCCCGACGTAGGGCTTTCGGATTGCTATTTTCAGGACGTTTTTGACATTCAATGGTAGTAACAGACATAGTATTCTAGGAAATGATAAAGTTAACAAAAAGCAGAAAAATTTAAGGCCGCTCACTTAAAGGCTATGACCCACTGGCGTACCATTTGCATCCAACAAAGCACGCTTTGGCCCATGGATCGGGTCTTCCACAATAATCGTTTGATCCCGACTCGCACCGAGAGAAATGATCGCAATCGGAACCGCCATCAACTCCGCCAGAAATTTCAGGTAATTTAAAGCTTGTTGGGGTAAATCCGCCAAGTCGCGACAGTTTTCCGTCGATTGTTGCCAACCAGGCAGAGTTTTATAAATAGGCTTGCAACGGGCAAACTCACTGGCATTGCCAGGAAAATGATCGCAGGTTTTACCATCTAGTTCATAGGCCACACAAACTTGAATCTCTCCCAGCTCGTCTAGGACATCTAACTTGGTAATCGCTAAACAATCCAAACCATTGATTCGTACTGCATAACGACAAATCACCCCATCAAACCAACCGCAACGGCGACGACGACCAGTGGTTGTCCCAAACTCAGCTCCGCGATCGCAAAGATGCTGATTTAGTTCGCCATATAGTTCGGTCGGAAACGGCCCTTCCCCCACACGGGTGGTATAGGCTTTAGCGACCCCGATTACCCGATCAATCATCGTTGGGCCAATCCCTGCCCCCACACAGGCTCCCCCCGCTACCGGACTAGAGGAAGTTACATAGGGATAGGTGCCATGATCGAGATCAAGTAACGTCCCTTGTGCCCCCTCAAACAGAATATTTTTCCGTTTTTGAATAGAATCATAAATCTTCAAAGAACTATCCACCACATGGGGGCGTAACCGCTCCGCATAATGCAGATACTCTTGGATAACAACTTCGGGGTCAAGGGGGGGAAGATCGTACAGCTTTTCTAAAACAACATTTTTATAATTGACCGTCCAGATCAACTTTTTGCGTAGGGTTTTCGGATCCATCAGATCAACGACCCGAATCCCCGTCCGTTCCGACTTATCCGCATAGGTGGGGCCAATGCCTCTCCCTGTCGTACCAATTTTATGCTTACCCCGTCGTTCCTCGGATGCTTGATCCAAAAGACGATGATAAGGCATCGTAACGTGGGCCGTCTGGGAGATATACAACTGTGAAACGGAAACCTGAAAGGCTTCTAGCTGATCAATCTCCTGCAAAAGGACTTTCGGATCAATCACGGTTCCTGAACCAATAATACATTCCGTGTTAGGGTAAAGAATCCCCGATGGAATGAGGTGCAGCTTAAAAGTCTGACCATTTACGACAATGGTATGTCCGGCATTAACTCCCCCCTGGGGACGAACGACCACATCGGCTGACCGACTCAATAAATCCGTAATTTTCCCTTTTCCTTCGTCGCCCCACTGAGCGCCGATTACAATTACGTTAGCCAAGAGCTTTTTCTTTGAAAATTACTAAATGAAAGTTTACACAAACTATCACTATCTCACTTTGCTTTCATCTTGTCAAGATCAAAATCAACATTTCCAGGGCGATCGCATCTTATTTTTGAAAGATAGGCTGGATAAGGGTTTCCGAGATCATGATTGATTTTTTATGAAACGCTGAAAGTTTTATCAGATAAGGAGTCTAGAATTTAGATGCGTTTGCCCTGTCAACATTTCAGCAATTCCAAATTCAAAATTTGATATCTCTGAAAGCCTTACAACAAGAGAACTTTACAATTCTTGATAATTTGTGAGAATTTTAACTCGCGGCTGAGTTTGTAGTCAATAATTACTAGATCTAGATATTCTCTAGATCTTATTTTTTTAGGGTATATTTAATAACTTAGAGTAAATCCAAGGAGAAATAACGTGATTGAACCACTTTTACTGGGCATTGTACTTGGCTTGATTCCCATTACCCTGTCAGGATTATTTGTGGCCGCTTACCTACAATATAAACGGGGTAATCAGTTCAATTTGGATTAGCGGTAGGGGGGCAAGACGGTTTGATTTGATGCCTGCTCACCGCCCCCATCTTCCCTGATCTGGGTATTCTGGGAAAACCGCGCTATGATCTCGCCTAAGAGATTTTAAGATTCAGGGTTATGCAGGAAAACACTTTTTTTGATTTTTTTGATTGCTGTATCGGCAGTTGGCAGACAGAGCGGACTTATCACTATCTCACCCATCAGGAAGTAGAGCGATCGCGCACAGAATTTACCATTGCAACCCTCAGTAATGTTCAGAAACAAAAAGTTTTAACCGATAATCAATATGATCTGATTGGCGAATTAGGCAACTTTCCTGGTTTCAATTTGGGGTTTTATACCCTTTCTGAAAAAGGGGAAGAGGTTTCTCAGAACTTGAATCTGATCTTTATTCCCCTCATTGAAACGCCAGATTACCTAGAAGGAGACTATTTGCGAGATCGGGCCTACGAAGAAGCCAAGCCAATTATTTCCCATTTTCGCTTTGATATGGCCAAACGAGAATTGGTGATGACCACCCAATATACCAGAGTCGTTTCTGTGGATTCGATTACCCTGATTAATCCCACCTTTCGTATTCGTCGCATTATCAATTACCAGCGTCCCGAACCAGGACAACCCTTGACAACTCCAAGCTTAGTGGGTTTTGGGGTGGAATTGAAGGTTGTTTAAACAGTATGGGCTTGACGCACTACGTCTGCTAATCTTTCGGCACTGTCTATCACGGCTAACCTACTAGCGGCCTCGGCCATCTGAGCTAATTTTTCCGGCGATCGCAGTAAATCTAGGACAACGCTTTCTAGGGTTTCAACGGTTAGCTGATTTTGACTATAAACCTGAGCAGCACCGCGATCGCCAAAAACTTGGGCATTAAAACGTTGATGATCTTCCGCCGCAAAGGGATAGGGAATTAAAATCGATGGTGTGCGAGTCACCGCTAATTCCGTTAAAGTACCGGCACCGGAACGACTAATGGCCAAATCAGCCCGTTGCAATAATCCGGCCATGTTGTCATAGAAAGGTAAAGCCAGATAATGGGGATGGCTGAATTTTTCCGCTTCAGGATCATTTTGTCCGGTTAAATGAACCACATAGGCCCCCGCTTTCACCCAGGCAGCCACACAGGGACGTACTTTTTGGTTCACAGAGACGGCTCCCTGGGAACCCCCGGCGACGACGATTAACTGGCGATCGCTGGGAATATCCAGATCTAGGGGTTGGGATTCCCGAAAAATGGAGCGAACTGGAGTGCTAACCCAAAGGGTAGGAATTCGCGTTAAATATTTAGCTGTTCCCTCAAAGCCCAATGCCACTCGATAGCACCAGCCCCCTAGCCAATAGGTCACTTTGCCTGGAATGAAATTAGCTTCGTGTAAGATAACGGGAATGCCTAAACTTTTAGCGGCAACAATGGTTGGCCCTGCAATATAACCGCCAGTTGTACAAACGACATCAATCCGTTGCTTTTGTAGTAATCTACGAACTTGAAAAACTGAGGCCACTAAACCCCAAAAAATTTTGATACTTTTGAGTTGCAATCCTCCCTGAAAACCTGCCACGGGAATGGTATGTAACGGGTATTCCTTGGGAACCAGGGTTTGTTCAAGACGATTAGGAACCCCTAACCATTCAATCTGGTAATCAGGTAACTGTTGGGCCAGAGCCAAGGCCGGAAAAAGATGTCCTCCTGTACCACTAGCTGCGATCAGTAAACGAATCGGTTCAGACATGCTTGCCAAAGTTCATTTGTCAGTTGTCAAGTGCAGGGTCATAATATAGCTTGTGGGGGTTAAATCCAAGGATTCATCTCTCGCGGGCTATTCAACTGTTTGTTACTCAACATCACTTTTCATGATACCACTTCAGTTTTCGGGCAGCCTCGCCTTGTCTTTTCCTCACATGAGAAAGCGATCGCTGGCTTTTTTGTTAAGTTTCGGTATAACCTTGACGGTGGCCCATCGTTTACAAGCGGCTGAACCCAGTAGTGCTCCCCCTCAGTTAACTACCGCTATTAGCAAAATTGATGCGACTGCCAATCAACACAATCTTGAGCAGTTAAAACAACTGTATAGCCCCAACTTTACCACCAGTGATAGCATCGACTACCCAACTTTTGAGGCGGCCCTACAATCCCTGTGGAAACGTTATCCTGATCTGAAATATAGTACCCAATTAAAGTCCTGGGAAAAAGATGGTGATACACTGGTGGCCCAAACCGTGACCAAAATGGAAGCGACTAGCCAATGGCAGGGAATGCCCGCTAAATTTCGGGGCGTAGTAGAATCCCGTCAAGTGTTTCAGGGAGATAAACTACTGCGGCAGGAGATCCTCAGCGAGAAAATGACCCTGACCTCTGGCGCGAATCCGCCCGAAGTCGATGTGCGTTTACCCGAAATGGTTAGACCGAATCAGGAATTTGATTTTGATATTATCTTGCGTGAATCGATTGGCAATAATTTATTGGCAGGAACAGCTTTTACCCAGGATATTGACAAAGCCAGTTATCTCAATCCCGTTAATCTCAATTTAGAACTGTTGCAATCCGGCGGTTTATTTAAACGGGCCAAGGCTCCGGCTAAACCGGAAGATCGTTGGCTATCTGCCCTGCTTGTCAGTGCTGATGGTGTTACCTTGGTGACTCAACGCCTACGGGTAGAAAAGTAAGTCAAAGGATAAGGAGATTGAATGTTCAAATTGCCCAAAACGACTTTAATCCTAGGCGGTATGGCAATTTTGCTGGCAGGGGGAGTTACGTTTCAGGAGATGCAACGGAATGCTACTCCGCCACCGATCGCGACAACGACGAAGCATTTTGATTTTACTCCCGATACTATTCAGGCGATCGCCATTGAGCATAAAGGCCAAATTTTAAAACTGTACCGAGGTTCCGAAGCTAAACCGACCTGGAAAATGGATCAACCAACACCCGTGGAAGTTAGTGAACCGGCTGTCAGTTTTTTGAGTAATCTGTTAGTGGATAGTCAAAGCGATCGCGATTTCACAACTGATGCCAAGAAATTGCAGGAATATGGTTTAGTGCAACCTCAAGGCAAACTGATCATTCAACTCAAGAATGGCAAAACCCATTATCTGCTGCTCGGTAATGCTGATTTTAAAGGTGATTCCCTCTATGCAATTGTTGATCCTCCCGATCCACCAACCGCCCAAGTAAAAATCCGTTTAGTCTCCAGAACCTTTCAAGATCTCATCCAGCGATCACTCCAGGATTGGCGCAAAGTCGATAGCTCTCAACCCAATCCAGCCCCATCTCCCCAGTCTCCCTCTCCCCCCACCTCCCAGTCTCCCCAAGATTAACCCTTTTCCCTCTTAAAACCCATGCCTCTTCCCACCGCCATTGCCACCGATCTGAGCACCCTTGCTCTAGCCCAAGCCCTCGCCGAACGTTTAGTTATTTCTCCCCAGGATTGGCATCGACTCAAAGCCAACCGTAAAGCCCAAGCCAGTCAAGATCTAGCGGCGGCGATCGTCTATTTACTGAATGATCACCCTGAAGAAGCTCTCAACCATATTAAACAAGCTGAGGGTTGGTTAGATCGCTCCATTTCTGCTCCCCCCTGTCCCAGCCATGGCCATAATCATCACACTAAATAAATTTCCTGGCTCTCTAGAATTGAGGTGCTTGAACAAGGGAATATTAAGCTGTCGTGCATTTAGATTGCATCGTGACCTGTTCTGAAAGCGTTATACTTCAAACGGCTACAATTTACGATTTTCATTAAAACGGTCTGATCCCCCTAAATCCCCCTTAAAAAGGGGGACTTGACCCTGAACTTTAAGAGTTCGATAAATTCAAACTATGACCGTTTAAAGTATATAAAAAGGGGCTTAATTCCCTTGCTTATGTGTTAGACAAAAATAGGGCTTAAGCAGATGTTATGTTAGATGATTTTCTCAAAATTCCCTTACTAGGTTTTTGTTTGCTTAACTTAAGCGGTTGCGATTGGATTAGCCGCCAAGTTTCTCCTCCTACTCAATTTACCGCTAAAAATTTGGCCGTTATTGTCAATGAAGCCGATCCGCTTAGTGTGCAAATTGGAGAATATTATCAAAGAAAACGTCGTATTGCTGCTCGTAATATTATTAAAATTTCCTTTCCGCCTCAACAAACGGCTCTAACACCAGAAACATTTAAGGAATTAAAGGCGGCAGTTGATGCCCAAACTCCTAGCATGGTTGAAGGTTATGCCTTAACCTGGGCGGCTCCCTATCGAGTCGGTTGTATGTCCATTACCAGTGCTTTTGCCTTTGGGTTTAATCCGGCTTTTTGTGCTAATGGCTGCAATCCAACGGCTGTCAATCCTTTTTTTAATCAAGAAACGATTCATCCTTACAAACACTTAAAAATCCGCCCAACCATCATGTTAGCGGCCACCAATTTTGAACAGGCAAAACAATTAATTGATCGCGGTGTGGCGGCGGATGAAACTTTTCCCACCGGAACAGCCTACCTTCTCAATACAACAGATAAAGCTCGTAATGTGCGATCGCAATTTTATCGTTTCATTACTAACTCAATGCCTTTTCAATTTGATATTAAAGAGATTAAAGGTGATGTGCTGGAGAATAAAACCGATGTG
Organism: Woronichinia naegeliana WA131; assembly: GCA_025370055.1. Lineage (NCBI taxonomy): Bacteria > Bacillati > Cyanobacteriota > Cyanophyceae > Synechococcales > Coelosphaeriaceae > Woronichinia > Woronichinia naegeliana. The sequence goes on from CP073041.1 coordinate 6,615,066, forward strand.
ATGTTTTACTTTACTGGGTTAGCACAAGTCGAAAAATTAAATACCCTGCGCTTTCGTCCAGGCGCGATCGCCGATCATTTAACCTCCTTAGGCGGACAACTTACCGATAGTAGTCAAATGAGTAGTTTACGATGGTTAGAAGCTGGAGCAACGGGAAGTTATGGGGCAGTAGTAGAACCCTGTAATTTTCCGCAAAAATTTCCCTATCCTGCTATTTTGATTCAATCCTATTTGAATGGTAGTACCCTACTAGAAAGTTACTGGAAAAGTGTTGCTTGGCCAGGTCAAGGCGTATTTATTGGCGAACCGTTAGCGCGTCCTTTTGGCTATATTCATTAGTAATCTATCTCTGATGGATAATGAACTTCGTTTTTAAAAAGCTCTTGATAACCTTAAAATTTTAATTATTAACTTTATCTTTATTCATGTCATCAGGCAAACTCTATCTCGTCGGCACTCCCATTGGTAATTTAGAAGATATGACCTTTCGAGCTATTAAGACCTTAAATCAGGTGGATCTGATTGCGGCAGAAGATACTCGACATACGGGCAAATTATTACAACATTTTCAAATTAAAACCCCTCAAATTAGTTATCATGATCACAGTCATCAATCTCGCCTAGAAACCCTGTTAGATTACCTAGCCCAGGGACAAGACTTAGCTTTGGTCAGTGACGCAGGAATGCCTGGTATTTCCGATCCGGGCTATGAATTAGTGCAAGCCTGTTTAGGCAAACAAATTGAAGTGATTCCCATTCCGGGGGTGACAGCTTTAATTACGGCTCTAGTGGCTTCTGGCTTACCAACAGATCGCTTTATTTTTGAAGGATTTTTGCCCACAAAAGGAAAAGAAAGAGGCGATCGCCTGGAAAAATTAGCGACAGAACCTCGTACCTTATTATTTTATGAAGCTCCCCATCGTTTGCTAGAAACATTAATAGATTTAAAACTAATCCTAGGAACAAATCGTTCGGTAGTGACAGGTCGAGAATTGACGAAATTTCACGAAGAATTTTGGTATGGTAATCTAGGAGAAGCGGTTGATTATTATCAAAATACCATGCAACCTAAGGGAGAATTTACCTTAGTTGTAGCGGGTCAACCTGAAAATGAGAATCTTCCACCTTCAGAGTCGGTTTTGAAAGCAGAATTGGCCCAATTAATTGCCCAGGGAATGAGTCGCTCCCAAGCCAGCCGTCATTTAGCTGAACTCACCCAATTACCCCGCCGTCAACTTTATCAATTAACCTTAAACTTAGAAGTTCCTAACCCTTAAATTTTTTATCCCCAACTGTTCCCTATCAACTATTCCCTATCAACTATTCCCTATCAACTATCATGTCTTCTAACCCTAGTCAGGCCATTTTACAATCCCTCGATCATCTGATTCAAGTGGTCGCTAAACTGCGATCGCCGGATGGTGGTTGTCCCTGGGATTTAGCCCAAACTCAAGAGAGCTTAATTCCCTACGTGATCGAAGAAGCCTATGAAGTTGTTCATGCCATTAAAACAGGGGATCAAAAAGCGATCGCTGAGGAATTAGGAGATTTACTCTTACAGGTGATTTTACAGGCACAAATTGCCCAAGATAACGACTATTTTAGCCTACAGGAAGTGGCACAAGGAATTACGGAAAAACTCATTCGTCGCCATCCCCATGTATTTGGAGATGTAACGGTGGAAAATGTAGAAATGGTACGAGAAAATTGGGAAAAAATTAAAGCCACAGAAAAAGGCTTAGATGCTGATACTCAAAAACGCCTCAGTTTAAAATTAGAACGCTATAACCAAACCTTGCCTCCTCTCCTGGCGGGAACTAAAATTGCCAAAAAAGCGGCAGCCGTGGGTTTTGAATGGGAAAATATTGCGGGGGTTTGGGACAAATTTGAAGAAGAATTAGCTGAATTTCGGGCTGCTTTACAAACCGATGATCAAGCCCATCAGCAAGCCGAATTGGGGGATTTACTCTTCACCGTCATTAACCTGGCTCGTTGGTATGATCTTGATCCTTCTGAAGCTCTTCAGGGAACCCATCAACGTTTTATTCAGCGTCTTACTTTAATGGAAAACTATAGCGATCGCCCCCTAGACACCTATAGCTTGGCAGAACTGGAAAACCTTTGGCAGCAAGCGAAAAAACAACTTAACCATTAATCTCCAGCCCCAAAGAAGTTTGATTTTCCCAGACGTGACCGCGCCATTGCCTGTAATATGATATCTCTCTGGTAATTTTTACCCATTGTATTTATGTCTCCGATGTCTTTCCCCCCCAACCTTGACAAAATTGTTGAACGCTTTAAACGTCATAGCGATCCCAAAAAACGTTATGAACAACTGCTCTGGTATGCCAAAAAGTTAGAAGCTATGCCAGAAGAAGCTAAAATCCCTGAAAATAAAGTACAGGGCTGTGTTTCTCAAGTCTTTATCACTGCCAATCTTAAGGATGGTAAAGTTTGGTATCAGGGTGATTCCGATGCTCAATTGGTGAAGGGCTTAGTGGCTCTATTGATTCAAGGTTTGAATGGGTTATCACCGGAAGAGATTATGCAAGTTAGTCCTGATTTTATTGAAGAAACGGGTTTAAAAGTCAGTCTGACTCCTTCCCGTGCCAATGGTTTTTATAATATTCTGCAATTGATGAAGAAAAAGGCTTTTAATTTGGAAATGTCCTGAATTACGTTAATTCTAACCCAGGTAAATTGAGATTTTGCAGATCATTGAGACGAAGTTTTTGGGCGATCACTAAAGCAAAGACATTGATCCAAGCTTTGGCGTGATCACCAATAAGATGAGTGCCAATAATTTGTTGCTGAGGATCTAAAATGAGCTTACAAAATCCTGACGGTTGACTTTTTGATTGAGCAGAAAACGTAGAAAAACGCGATCGCTTGACTTGATACTGATTACCATAAAACCCTTGCGCCTGGGCTTCGGTTAAACCCACCCTGGCAAATTGAGGAGCCTCGGTCAAACAAACAGGAATGGGATAATAGTTAACAGCCGCTTGTTTTCCCACCAGCGTATTTTGCAGCACAAGACGAGCTTCATATTGAGCTAAACTGGGCAGATCATAACCGGCGATCGCTGATCCAATGGCATAAATTTCAGGACAATGAGTTTGCAATTGGGGATTAACAACCAGACGATTTTTGTTAAACTGAACACCGATCTCTGCTAAATTTAAGCCGCCTAAATTTACTTTGTTTTTCTGCGCCCAGAAAATATGATCAATATTATTTAATAGGAAATCCTGTTCTAAAAAATGATCTCGAATTTCCATCTGAAATTGTGCTGTTTGGGATTGAATGGCTTGCACATCGGTTTTGAGCAAAATTTTAACGCCGATCGCCTCTAACGATGACTGTAAAAAATGAGCAGATTCGCGATCCTCCTGGGGCAAAAGATGGGAATTACGAGTGCTCAAAGTTACTTTTTTTTCTAAAGTGGCTAAATGATGGGCCAATTCAATTCCTAACGGTTTTGCCCCGATAATGACCCAATCATTCCCCTCTTGCCAATCCGTACTATTGTCTAGAGTTTGCGCTGTCCAAATCGGTTTGGGAAAAGTAGTTTGAGAAAATTGTGATAGCTCCGAAAAATCAGGTTCCGATCCCATTGCTAATAAGTAGGCTCGCGATCGCAAGTATCGATTCTCCACTTCTAAAACAAGACTTGGCGTTTGGGTAAAAATTCCCTGAGCTTGAATAATATCCACTCCCTGGGCAGCTAATAGAGATAAATTTTCCTCTACCATCGCAGTTTGATAAATGATATCTGAGCCACTCAATAACGAAAAATACCGACGAAAAGAGGAGGCCGCGATCGCTGCTTGGGGTGAGAATCCCTGGGTTACTAAGGCAATCCGTTTGTCGGGAAATTGAATCGCTGCTTGGGCTGCGTAGATGCCTTCTAAGGTGGCTCCTAGAATCACTAAATCGTAGTTAAAAGTCATCGCTGAATCTTACTCTGCTACTAGCGTCGCTTGATTAATTTTACTTAAATGAGGGCTTAGCCAGAGCAAACTAACCACCATTAAAATAATGAAAATAATTTGAATAGAAACCATGCCAAAATAATGAGAAGCATAGCCTGCCAAAGCTGCACTAATGGACAAAGCTCCTTTGTTTAAACCGGAAATACTGGTCATTCTACCGCGAAAGGTTTCAGGAGAAAAAGATTGAATTAAACCCGAATCTAGATTAAGGGTAATCGCGCTACAGGCTCCAGCCAAACAAACAGACAAAGCGGCCCAATGAATGACTGGGGATTCAACAAACAAAAAGATAAATAGGCCAAACATCAGACTGGTATAAAAAAGCCATCGTCCTGATTGGGGATTATTGCCTAAATTAGTTGTCATTAACGTGCCGAGAAAACCGCCTAAACCGACCGCAGAAGAGAGAGCCGCAAATTCTGACGATCCCGCATGGAGAACTTTATGAGCAAACATCGGTAATAGGGTTTGGTAGGGCATCCCTAAAATCATGACAATACTCATCAACAAAATTAGGGTACGAACCTGTTCATTCTGACGAACATAACCAAGACCTTCAACAATACTTGTGAGCATCGGGATAGAAGGGCCTTGATGCGATTTGGCTCTGGGATGGGCATGGATAAAAAATAAACTGATTAACACGGGAATAAAACTGAAGGCGTTAAACCAAAAGGCGATCGCCGTATCTCCCAAACTTAACAATAATCCTCCCAGGGCTGGCCCTAAAATAGAAGTTGTATTAGCCGCCAACCCATAGAGTTGCTGGGCTTGAACTAAATCTTCCCCTGGGACTAACTCATTAATGAGCGTGGTACGGGCTGGGGTGTCAAAAGCAGAGATCGCGCCATTTAGGCCATTCATGAGAGCAAGAAACCAGATTGGGAAAAATTTGTCTGTTGCAAATAGGGCTAAAATCACAGCCAAAATCAAGGCTGAACTTTCGGTAATCACAAATACCACTTTTCGATTAAAGCGATCGCTAACGACCCCTCCAAATAATTGAAAAATAAATTGAGATAAACCATAGGCGAGGGTAATTGCCCCTAAACCAATCCCACCATGTTCTTTAACCGCAATCCAATTAATGGCTAAAACATAGGTTGATGTCCCAAAATTAGAAAATAGATTAGCACCCCACATCCAGAGAAACTGACGATGGCGCAGGGTTCTAAACATCGTTAGATTTAAACTTTTGTTCGGTTCAGACATTAATTTGGAAATTATTTATACGTATTGATAATCTTAGCTAAAATCCCCCTCAATTTTCGACTCGATGGACAGCAAGTCCAAATTTCAAATTTGATAGCACTGAAAGTCTGACCTCAAGAAAACTTTACGATTCTTAACAACTTGGTTGATCGCTGAAGCAACAAAATATGGATTTGCTAATTTTGAGCATCTACAGCTTAAATTGTTAACTTGTTTTAACTCGTAACATAACGTTACACACAGACAAGAAGAGAACCGATAAGATAAAGGTTTTAAACTGTATTAACCTTTTTCTCTGTTTTGGGGGAGTCTCTCATGTCCGTCCTCACTGGCCCGAAAACCCATCCTTTTGTGCAATTGCTTCAATGGTTGCGTGATCCGTTAGAGTACATGGATCGCAATGGCAGAGAGTTTGGGGCTATGTTTAGGGGTTACTTTACGGGTAAACCTTGTGTTATGGTCAGTAGTCCCCAGGGTTTACAGGAAATCTTGACAGGTTCCGCTTTTACCGCTCCAGGGACATTAAATGAGGTGGCTCGTCCCTTGTTGGGGTCTAATTCTTTGATTTTATTGAGCGATCCTGAACATCAACAACGACGCAAACTTTTAATGCCGCCTTTTCACGGCGATCGCCTATTTAGCTATGGACAGATCATCCAGGAAATCACAGAACAGGTGATGGCAACCTGGCAAGCTGGTCAGCCGTTTGATGTGCGTGAATCCATGCAGGAAATTACGCTCCGTGTCATTTTAAAAGCAGTCTTTGGTTTGCAAGAAGGCGATCGCCTAGAAAAATTAAAAACGGCTTTGGTTAAACGCTTTGAAATGACCGCTAAGGGTTTTGGATCAACCTTTATCTTTCTACCCTTTTTACAAAAAGACTGGGGAAAATGGAGTCCCTGGGGCCGCATTATGGCTCAACAAAAATACTGTGATGACCTAATCTATGCTGAAATCCGCGATCGCCGCGCCAATCCTGACAGCGATCGTATTGATATTTTAAATTTATTGCTAACTGCCACCGATGATGCAGGAGAAAGCCTCAGCGATGTTGAACTTCGTGATGAATTAATGACGCTCTTATTTGCAGGGCATGAAACCACCGCCACCGCTTTAAGTTGGGCATTATATCTAATTCACCAACATCCCGATGTCTATCAACAACTGATGGTAGAACTGGGAAACCTTGGGCCCAACCCAGACCCCATAACAACTTTTAAATTGCCCTATCTGACTGCTATTTGTAATGAAACGTTACGGCTTTATCCTGTGGGAATGCTGACCTTTGCACGACAGGCTAATCAGCCCGTTTCCCTTGGCGGTTATGACCTTGAAGCTGACACCGTTGTCATCGGTTCAATTTATCTTAACCATCGTCGTCCTGATATTTATCCCGAACCTGAAAAATTTAAACCTGATCGCTTTTTAGAACGTCAATTTTCGCCCTACGAATTCATTCCTTTTGGCGCAGGAAGTCGTCGTTGTATTGGCACAGCCCTCGCTCAATTTGAGATGAAATTAGTTTTAGCTACCTTACTCTCCCAACTGAAACTGGAACATTCTAGTCCTACTCATCCCTTAAAACCCTTGCGTCGAGGGGCCTTATTGGCAATGGAATCGGGTTTTACCATGATCAAATTATCAGCTGGTATTAACTGATAAAAATCCCAATAATCAACGTCAAAAAGCTCAATTAAATTTTAAACAGGGAGAAAAACAAAATGGTTGCTCAATTAACGACAATTAATTATCCTGAGAGTGACGGTAAACCGATGGCTGATAATACCAAACAATTTCACTGGATTACGGTCATTAAACAGAATTTAGATTGGCTTTTTGCTCAAGATCCCCAGGTTTTTATTGCAGGAGATTTATTTTGGTATCCCGTAGAAGGTCGTCCAGAAATTGTCACGGCTCCCGATGTTTTAGTGGTATTTGGCCGACCAAAAGGCGATCGCGGTTCCTATAAACAATGGGAAGAAAATAATATCGCGCCTCAAGTTGTGTTTGAAATTCTGTCACCATCCAATAGCAAAACAGAAATGGAGAAAAAGCTCATTTTTTATGATCGTTACGGCGTAGAAGAATATTATATTTATGATCCAGATCGCTGTCATTTGGAAGGTTGGTTAAGGTCAGAAAAGGAAATTTTAAATAATATTCCCATAATGCACAACTGGATTAGTCCACGTTTAGGTATTCGTTTTGAACAATCGGGGGAAGTTTTAATACTTTATCGTCCTGACGGTACGCCTTTTCATTCCTTTAATGAGGTCAATATTTTATTAATGGAAGAACAACAACGCTCTGAATCTGAACGTCAAAGCGCGAAAATCGAACGACAACGGGCTGAATCAGAGAAAGAAAGGGCTGATCGCCTGGAGGCTTTATTAAATCAATACCGTAATCAGTTTGGGGATTTGGAATCTCCTAATTGAAACCGCGATCGCCTTATTACAGATAAAATAGGAATTTAAAGTTATGCCTTTAAGTTGGAATGAAATTAAAAGTCGGGCGATCGCCTTTCAGAAGGAATGGGAAGGGGAGAGTTCCGAAAAAGCGGAGTCTCAATCCTTTTGGAATGAGTTTTTTAATGTGTTTGGTATTTCACGACGACGGGTCGCTAGTTTTGAGCAACCTATAAAAAAAGTAGATAAAAAGCAGGGTTTTATTGATTTGTTATGGAAAGGAACTATTTTAATTGAGCATAAGTCACGGGGTAAAAGTTTAGAGAAAGCAACCCAACAGGCTAAGGATTATTTTCCTAATTTAAAGAAGCATGAGTTACCTCGCTATATTTTAGTGTCAGATTTTCAACGGTTTAGACTGTGTGATTATGATTCGGATAATTATACAGAATTTGAGTTAAGTGATTTTGTTCAAAATGTTCATTTATTTGATTTTATTGCAGGTTATGAAAAACGGGTTTATAAGGATAGCGATCCTGTTAATATTAAAGCGGCTGAGTTAATGGGAAGATTCCATGATCGCCTCAAGGAAGTTGGTTATACGGGGCATGATTTGGAAGTTTATCTAGTGCGATTATTGTTTTGTTTGTTTGCCGATGATACTGGTATTTTTAATAAGGTTATTTTCTGGGAGTACATTGATTTGCATACAAAAGAGGATGGTAGTGATTTGGCGATGCACATTGCTTCCATTTTTCAGGTTTTAAATACACCAAAGGAAAAGCGATTAAAAAATTTAGATGAAAATTTAACCCAATTTCCCTATGTGAATGGCAAGTTATTTGAGGAGTCGTTACCCCTCGCGGCTTTTGATAGCAAGATGCGAGAAATGTTATTAGAGGCTTGTGCTTTTGATTGGGGACAAATTTCGCCAGCTATTTTTGGTTCTATGTTTCAAGCTGTAATGAATCCGAAGGAGCGGCGTAATTTAGGAGCGCATTATACTTCTGAGAAAAATATTCAAAAGGTGATTAAGCCCTTATTTTTGGATGATTTATATGCAGAATTTGAAAAGATTAAGTCTAATCAAAATAAGTTACAGGAATTTCATAAAAAGATTGCTAGTTTATATTTTCTTGATCCTGCCTGTGGCTGTGGCAATTTTTTAATTATTACCTATCGGGAGTTACGGGATTTAGAAATATTAGTCTTGAAAGAGTTAAATAAAAATGGGCAATTATGGACAAATGTTAGTGCAATTATTCAGGTGGATGTGGATCAGTTTGCGGGCATTGAATACGATGAGTTTGCGGTACGGGTAGCCGAGGTGGCAATGTGGTTAATTGATCACCAGATGAATATGAAGGTGAGCAATACTTTTGGCCAGTATTTTGTGCGTTTGCCATTAAAGAAAGCGGCGAAGATTGTTAATGGAAATGCGTTACGAATTGATTGGACAGAGATTGTGTCAAAGGAGAAGCTCAATTTTATTTTAGGGAATCCCCCCTTTGTGGGGAAACATTTACAAAATGCTGCTCAAAAGGCTGACATGAATCATGTTTTAGGGGGTGTCAAAGGAGCAGGGGTTTTAGATTATGTAACGGCATGGTATATCAAAGCGGCTGAATTTATTCAAAACACTTTAATCCGTTGCGCTTTAGTTAGCACCAATTCTATTTCTCAGGGTGAACAAGTTGGGATTCTTTGGCAAGAGCTTTATAAAAACTATAAAATTAAAATTCATTTTGCCCATCGTACTTTTAGCTGGAGTAACGAAGCAAAAGGGAACGCCGCAGTTCATTGTGTGATTATTGGTTTTGGCGTACAAGATATTGAGAATAAACGTATTTTTGATTATGCTGATATTAAAGGAGAAGCAACAGAGAAAAAAGCTAAAAATATTAATCCATATTTAACAGAAGGAAATGATTTAATCATTTTAAAAAAAATAAAACCCATTTGTAACGTGCCTGAAATGATCAAAGGCAGCCAACCTACAGATGGTGGTAATCTTCTAATGAATGACGAAGAAAAAGAACAGTATATCCGACAAGAACCTGATGGAAAAAAATTCATTAAGCTTTTTATTTCTGCTGATGAGTTTCTGAATAATAAAAGACGCTGGTGTTTTTGGTTAATAGAGATACAGCCTAAAGAATTGAAGCAGTTGCCCTTATTATTAAAAAGAGTAGAAGCTGTTAAAGAAATGCGTTTGGCTAGTTCTAAAGTTGCAACAATTAAATGGGCACAGTTCCCAACCTTATTTACTGAAGATAGGCAACCTACAACTGATTATGTATTAGTACCTAGAGTTTCATCAGAAAATAGAAAATATATTCCACTAGGCTTTTTCAATAGAAATATAATAGTTAGTGATACCTGTATTGCAATTCCAAGTGGTAGTATTTATCTCTTTGGTCTGTTAACTTCTGAAATGCACATGACTTGGGTTAAATATGTTTGCGGACGTTTAGAAAGTCGCTTTCGTTATTCCAATACAATTGTATATAACAATTATCCCTTTCCTGAAGCTCTCACCGATAAACAAAAACAAACCGTCGAAACCTGTGCTCAAGCAGTGCTGGATACCAGAGCTAAATATCCTGACAGTAGCCTTGCTAATTTATACGATCGCTTAACCATGCCTCCCGATCTAATCAAAGCTCACCAAAAACTCGATAAAGCCGTTGATTTATGTTATCGTCCCCAACCCTTTACCAGTGAATTAAACCGCATTGAATATCTCTTTGAACTCTACGAAAAATTAATGGCTCCCTTACTCCCCACCGCCAAACAAACACGAAAAAAACGCCCCAAGGCAAAATCCTAAAATAACCGCGATCAAAAATAAGGATTACTTAAAAATGCTCAAAGCAATTCATCTTAAAAATGTTGGCCCCGCTCCTGAAATTACTCTAGACTGTGCCTCTCGACTCAATATTTTAACAGGAGATAATGGACTCGGTAAAACCTTTTTACTCGATATTATCTGGTGGTGTCTTAACGGACAACAAGGGAAAAATCCTGTAAATTTTCATCAAAAACAAGAAAACAATACAGAAATCAAATCTCAAATCTTATCCCAAGAAAACCTCGTTATTTATAGTCGAGTTGACGGTGGCTTTTCTGTTTATATGCCCTATAGAGATAAATATTTTAATCTTTCTAATGATGAAGTTTGGAATGGCCGTAGAAAAGGCAATAAAGTCACTTGTTATGGATTGATTGACGATTGGATAAAATGGCAAAATCAACCTGATCAAACTAACTTTAACTTGCTATCAAAAGTCATTAAACGACTTTCCGCAACGGACGAACAAATTGAAATTGGCCTACCGACCCGTACCTCTTTAATAGATATTAGAGATATTCCCACCATTAAATTACCCTATGAAACGATTCCTGTCACCCATGCTTCGGCTGGAATCAAACGCATTTTAAGTTTAGCCTATATTTTAGTTTGGGTACAATCAGAAAACCTGATCACCTCAAAATTATTAAAAGAAGAACCTGCCCATCAACTAATTTTTTTAATGGATGAAACCGAAGCCCATTTACATCCTCGCTGGCAAAGAACTATCCTTCCTGCAATCTTAAACGTTATTGAAGGACTACAGGATAAAATGACTGTTCAAGCCTTTATTACCACCCATTCTCCCCTGGTCTTAGCTTCCGTTGAACCTATTTTTGATGCAGAACAAGATAAATTATTTTTATTTGAACTCAATCAAAAAGAAGTCAACTTAAATGAAATTCCCTGGGCAAAACAAGGCGATGTTATTGGTTGGCTAACTTCAGAAATTTTTGGACTCAAACAGGCTCGATCCAAAGAAGCAGAGCAAGCGATCGAAGCCGCCCAAGCCTGGATGAGAAAAGATGATATGAGTCAATTTCCAGAAAACTTAAACACAAAAGAAAAGATTCATCAACAATTGCTTAAACTCTTACCTGGTCACGACCCTTTTTCCCCCGTTGGATAGTCAGAATGGAGGCCGAAGATTAAATGCAGAAATTTATTCCGATTCCTGAACCTACCGAATTTGATCAAAAATGTCGTCAAAAGGGCAATACTTGGTTGGCAGAGCATCCTGATACAAAACGCCCCAGAGATTACTGGTCTCCCTTTAAAGCAGACTTAGCCAAAGGCTTTAATAACTTGTGTGGCTACTCCGTCATGTATGAACCCATTGGCACAGTTGACCACTTTCTATCTTGTCATAATTACCGTCATTTAAGCTATGAATGGTCTAATTATCGCTATGCAGCAGGCTGGATTAATAGTAGTAAAAAAGACTTAGACGATCGCCTACTTGATCCCTTTGAAGTTGAAGATACTTGGTTTGAAATTATATTGCCATCTTTGCAATTAGTGTTAACCGATAAAGTCCCTAAAGAGCAACGCCTAAAAGCTCAATTTACCCTGCAACATCTAGGTTTAGATTACAATGAAAGAATCCTACATCAACGCGAAGAATGGTTTAGAATGTATGAACAAGGTTAGATAACCCTAGATGGTTTAGCTAAAAAAGCTCCCTTGATTGCTCGTGCTATTGAAAAACAAAAGATTAACCCCTAAATTCTAAACAGGGAGAGGAACCAAATGGTCGCTCAATTAACAACAATTCATTACCCTGAAAGTGACGGTAAACCAATGGCTGATAATACCAAACAATTTCACTGGATTACGGTCATTAAACAAAATTTGGATTGCCTCTTTGCCCAAGACCCCCAAATTTTTATTGCAGGAGATTTATTTTGGTATCCAGTGGAAGGTCGTCCTAATATTGTTACAGCTCCCGATGTTTTAGTGGTATTTGGCAGGCTAAAAGGCGATCGCGGTTCCTATAAACAATGGGAAGAAAATAATATCGCGCCTCAAGTTGTGTTTGAGATTTTATCGCCATCAAATAGTAAAACAGAAATGGAGAAAAAGCTCATTTTTTATGATCGTTACGGCGTAGATGAATATTATATTTATGATCCAGACCGCCAACAATTAGAGGGATGGTTGCGGGGAGATAATGACAGTTTAGAAAATATTCCTACCATCTTTAATTGGGTTAGTCCTCGTTTAGGAATACGTTTCGAGCAATCGGAGCAGGAGTTAAAACTTTATCGTCCTGATGGTACGCCTTTTCATTCCTATAATGAGATAAATAGCTTGTTATTAGAAGAGCGTCAACGAGCCGATCGCCTGGAGGCTTTATTAAATCAATACCGTAATCAGTTTGGGGATTTGGAGTATCCTGAAACCTAGTTGAAACGCAATTGAAACCGCGATCGCCGCCTTCCAAGAGAAAACTATGGTGTTAAGAATGGCAGTCCTGTTAATTCTGAAATAAACATTTGTGGAGGTTCATTGCTTATTGTCGTCCCCCCAAAAGTCTGCAATTTTCTTAGAGGTGGCGTTACTGGCTTCTGCTGAACCGAACTCAGGTTAAAAATAGGCAAAAAAAAGCGGTTAGTGATTGAATGCTGATCAATTCCTAACCCAGGTGTCTTTCAAACACCCCGCTTATTTGAATCCTGCTTTATATTATCTATGAATCCATCGTTTGGTGCTACTGTATGTATCACGGTTCAGATGTGATTGTGATCACAGCACATTCAAAGAAGCTAGGATTTAAGCATTGGTAGAGATGCCCCTGATCTTGATTTCGGATGCTTGCCCAATCTTGACTCTTTTTAGTACATTGCGACTTAAATTTTATTGAAAAATGATCTCTGGTTTAACCACTAAATTTAAGGCTTTTTGAACCTCTAATAATTTGGTGAAACTTGCACCAGCGTAAAGATTTGCTTCATCCCGTTGTACCTGCTGTGGTTTGACGTGCAAAAGTTCTGCCAATTTTTCTTGGGTTAAGCCTCGTACAATACGGGCCTTGATTAGGGCTTGGGGTAACTCATGGAAAGATTCTAGGGTTAGTTGCTCGACGTTCCCTTTTTGTAGGGACTCATATTCAGCAATTTCTTCTTTAAATTCTTCAATAAAACTTTCTCTTGAATCAAGATGGGCTTTATAGCGGAGTTGCTCATTACGAGTAGTCGGTAGAGCAAGCTTTTTTAATTCAGCAACCGACTCTTCAAACTCTTTGAGCTTGGCTTTCGTAATTCGGTATTGACGTTCGTTTTGGATCATGATGAATCTATTAGAAAATAAAGGTTATAAAACATTGAATAAATTTTTCCTTACTTACAGGTCAATCGCGATAATTCCTTTGGCATTTCCTCTGACTTTATCTTTTTGAAAAAACGCCAAATAATCTTCAAAGAAATGAAGATCAGCAATATCACTAGCAAGGAATAGTTCGCCCCCATATTTGGCTTTTTGGGCGGCGCGTTGGTTTTTAAAATCGAGTAAAACTGGGTCTATTTCTGCTAATTTTTCAAGATCAACAGTCTCATCTGCCCAGCAAACATCAAAATCGCCTGGGAATTCTTTATTCGTAGCAAAACTTCCACCGATATAAATGCGGGGACAGCCAACCTGTTTTAAGGATTCGCAAGCCAGTTTTAAGCCAGACAATAATTCTTGACGGCGAGGATTGAAAGCCAGTATTTCTTTAACTTCTTGCCAGGTGGCCAGATGAATTCCTGCGGGTAAATTCCCGTGCGTATCGAAAGTCGGAAGAGACATCGAAGAAATCTCCAACAGTTAATAAATTGAATAAATGTAATTGCGAACATGGTTGATATTCTTCCTTGATACTTGAAGACTCAATTGTAACACAACATTTTTGTTTTGTCAATCCGTCGCGTAGGGTTTCCCCAATCCGAAACCGCGATCGCCTGCCACCGTAACGAGAATGGAAGGATCGGAGTAAAAACCATTACAATAGATTAAGATTTCTGACCTGTGCAGCCAAAATGACCGACGTTCCTGTTTCCCGCATTCGTAACTTTTCCATCATTGCCCACATTGATCACGGCAAATCTACCCTGGCGGATCGGATGTTGCAAATTACGGGAACCGTTCAACAGCGAGAAATGAAAGAGCAGTTCCTCGATAACATGGACTTGGAACGGGAGCGGGGCATTACCATTAAGCTTCAGGCCGCTCGCATGAACTACAAAGCCAGGGATGGTCAGGACTATGTTTTGAACCTAATTGACACCCCCGGCCACGTTGACTTTTCTTACGAAGTGTCGCGTTCTTTAGCTGCCTGTGAAGGAGCTTTGTTGGTAGTAGATTCCACCCAGGGCGTAGAAGCCCAAACCCTCGCCAATGTCTATTTAGCGTTAGAAAATAACCTCGAAATTATCCCCGTTTTAAATAAAATTGATTTGCCCAGTGCCGAACCCGAAAGAATCGCGGCAGAGATTGAAGAACTCGTTGGTTTGGATTGTAGCCAGGTGGTGAAAGCTTCTGCCAAAGCGGGTATCGGTATTGACGATATTTTAGAATCCATTGTGCATCTAGTTCCGCCGCCGCCGGATACCGTTGATCACCCCCTACGCGCTCTTATTTTTGATAGTTATTATGATGCTTATCGAGGGGTGATTGTTTATTTTCGGGTCATGGACGGACGGGTTAAAAAAGGCGATAAAGTGCGTTTAATGGCTTCGGAAAAAGAATATGTGATTGATGAATTGGGAATATTATCGCCGACTCAAATTCAAGTGGAAGAACTCCATGCGGGGGAAGTGGGTTATTTTGCGGCGGCCATTAAGGCAGTAGGCGATGCGCGAGTAGGCGATACCATTACCCTAGCAAATCAACCGGCGGCAGAACCCTTACCTGGTTATACTGAGGCCAATCCGATGGTGTTTTGTGGGCTATTTCCCATTGATGCCGATCAATATCCCGACTTGCGTGATGCCTTAGAAAAATTAAAATTAAATGATGCGGCTTTGTCCTACGAACCAGAAACGTCAAGCGCGATGGGTTTTGGTTTTCGTTGTGGATTTTTGGGTTTGCTGCACATGGAAATTGTCCAGGAACGTTTAGAACGGGAATATAATTTAGACCTAATTACCACCGCGCCTTCGGTCATTTATCGCGTTACCACTTTAGATGGGGAAGTGATCGAAATTGATAATCCCAGTGCCTTACCAGACATTCAAAAACGCACAAAAATTGAAGAACCCTACATTAAAGTAGAAATGATTACGCCTGAAACCTATGTAGGGACTTTGATGGAATTGTGTCAGGGACGGCGGGGCGTTTTTAAAGATATGCACTACTTCACTAAAAGTCGCACCGCTTTAGTTTATGAATTACCCTTAGCAGAAGTGGTAACAGACTTTTTTGATCAGTTAAAATCCCGCACTAAGGGCTATGCCAGTATGGAATACCAATTAATTGGTTATCGGGAAAATAATCTGGTTAAATTAGATATTTTGGTTAATGGCGATGGAGTGGATGCGTTGGCGATTATTACCCATCGGGATAAGGCCTATTATGTGGGTCGGGCAATGGTGGAAAAACTCAAAGAGTTAATTCCTCGTCATCAATTTAAGGTTCCCATTCAAGCAGCGATCGGGGCAAAGATTATTGCTAGTGAACATATTGCGGCTTTACGGAAAGATGTTTTAGCAAAATGTTATGGAGGGGATATTTCCCGCAAGAAAAAGTTACTCCAGAAACAAGCTAAGGGTAAAAAACGGATGAAGGCGATCGGAACTGTTGATGTTCCCCAGGAAGCTTTTATGGCGGTTTTAAAATTAGATCAACAAACTTGAGCTTTACACGGATATCAACTTAAGGCGGGACAGCTTACCCTGAAAGGTTTTTAGCGTTCGTCCTACAGAGTAAGCCTTACAGCCATTTTCGTTAGTGTCACGAATCTTTCGCGCTGGGTCAAAGATAAAAAATTGAGCCTTACTGTATAAGGGTTTCAGAAAGCCTAAATCTGGAGCGCGAATAAATAGGGCTTGCTGAATAAGGATGAAATCCTTGCTAGACAATACTTTCAGGCATTTTACAAACGATCAGATGCAAGGTTATGGCATTTGGAGGCTCAAAATCCATGCACTTTGCTGGAAAAATGTGAGGTAAAACTGGAAACTGATCTCTGAAGTCACCATTTTTCGCGCCCTGTGGCATCTAGGTTCGTTTTGTGGACTTATTCAGCAAGCCCTAAATAAAGACACTAATCTCTTTTTTACCTGGCAAAGAGCTTTCCCATTCTTGGTATCCTTGCCCGTTGCTTGTTGTCGTCATAATCAATTTTTTCCAGTTACATCACCTCTATTGTAGCCCGATCGCTTTTTCTCACTGTGGTTACGGGTCAAGGGATTTGCTGAGGGATGAACAAAAAAGAAGGGCGATCTCGGCTAACTTAATAATTGTTTTTGTTGATTCATATATTCACGCAAAGCCTGATTAATGTTTGTTTGATAACTCTTACTTTGGGGATGTTGTTTAAACCAGTCAATGAGATCAACATCGAGACAAAGGGTAATTTGTTGCTGATCAGGGCGGTAAAACATTCCATGTTTAGCATCACTCCAGTCTGTAATCTCTGGGATATCGTCTGTATTAATTTCATCATCCGACATCGCAGCTAAAGCTTCAAGTTCAAGCTGCTGTTCGAGGGTGAGATCAGAAATGACCTTCTTCATAAGCTCTCCGTTCATATTTAGTTGCTTTTCTAGCACTAATAATTCGTCCAATTATTTCGCCATTTTCAGACTCATATTCAGGTGAAGTGTGTACAACAAAAATAATAACGTAACCAGCTAGACTAACAGTTTGCCAACGTTCTTCATTGGGAAAGGGATCGCGCCGACTGTCCGCTAGAGGATCATTAAAGACAAGCTTGGCCGTCTCGAAACCAAGACCATGTTTTAGCTTGTTAGTTTTGTTTTTATCATCGTTCCAAGTCCACCTCAAGTTTGCCACTCAATTCTGACTTTATGATAGCAACTCTACTCAAACTCGTCAGGGATCGGACAATTGCCATTGATGAACAAAAAATAAGGGCGATCGCTCTCACTTACTTTATTAACTGTTTAAATAATCGCCTCTAATTTTTCTAAGGCATTGATCAATTTACGCTTAATTTGTATTTCTCCTGTCCAACTGACATATTCATCGTCGCCGCCTTCCAAGTCTTCTGCTGTCCAATGGTCAATAAAAAAGTCGGAAGATGTTTGATACTTTTCTTCAAATTTAAGGAGTATTTGATTGGTTTTGCGGAGAGAACGTTGTAAGTTTTTAATCTCGGATTCAATGGCCGTTTTAACTAGATTTTGAATACTTTCAATGTCGGAGGAATCAGATTTAATTTGTAGTTGTAACATGATTTTTTCTTGGATGTTTGGATTCTTATTGGAAATGGTGGTTAGGCGATCGCCTAAATTCAGAGTTATTCGTGAAGCATTAGCCAATCAATGAGTAGTAGTTTTAAATAATCTAATTTTTGTAAATATTGATAAATCAGGGAAAATTGTTCATTTTTTGTGAAGTAAAGTTCGGCAAGAGATGGATTTTTGAGGATACAAATAGCTCGTAAATTTTTTAGGGATTGATCAGGATTTTTGATTTGTTGATTAATTGTTATTTGACTTGCATAGCCCCTTAGATAGGTTGTCAATAAGTCAATTTCTTCGAGAATAGAAAATTCGTTATTATTAGGAGGAAAATTTTCTAATAGTGTTTTTTTGTCTTGTTGTAACACCTGTTGATAATCTTGGGTTAATAGGGTTAATAAATCAACAATTTTTTTTGTGCTTTGTTCTAGCGGGTTGACAGTGATGGTATTGAGCATTTTAGTTGACTCCGTAGGTGACTATTTTTTCAATCCCAGAGGGATCAAGGCGTACAATGAGGTATTCGTTGTTTTTGCGATAAACGGCTGATTGATCTTGCCGATAATCTTTGGGTGGAATGCGAGTGGCTCTTTTTTTATTGAAGTTACGGGCTTTACGGAGGAGTTTAAGGGGATCAATTTGTTTGCGATTAGCATGGTCAAGAATATTATGGGCAATACTGAGATCTAAGTACAGGACAAAAGGCTTGAAAAGTATACGAGAAAGGGGTTTCATGGAAGATGAACGTAATGTAAGAAAACCCATGAACCAATATAACGCATTGAAACAAGCCCTAAAACCCCATTTGGGATGGCATGGTGCCAGACTCTCCTTCCTAGCCTTGTTCTTACTCGCCCTCCTCAAAGTGAAAACGGTTAACCTTAAAGAATTGGCTCTGGGTTTTGAAGGTCGGGCATTGGTGGATTCTCATTACAAACGCTTACAACGCTTTTTCTCAGGATTTGAGCTGGATTACCATCACATTGCCCGTATTGTAATCAGTTGGCTGGATATCCCTCAACCTTGGGTATTAAGTATTGACCGCACAACCTGGGAGTTTGGCAGTCATGGTTATAATATCCTCACTGTCGGCATTGTCCATGAAGGAGTAGCCATTCCCATCTTGTGGTGGATGCTTAGCAAGAAGGGTGTGACCTTTAGTTGATGAAGGAAAAGAAAAGTGTTAACATGAGATGAAAAGTGACAAAGAGGAAACAATGATGACAGCAAAACTAATTAATGTAGAGGGTTCAAAGATAAAAATAGAACTAACATTAGAACTAAGTCGTTCAATGTTGGATACAGAAATAAATATTCAAAAAGGCTTAAACGAAGTAGGTTGCATCGCCAGCAAAGAAGCCTTGAAATATTTAGATACAGATGGTTCACCCTTAAAAATCGGTGAAGAAATCTGGAAGAGTAAGGGAGAGCAACCGAAAGAATATCAAACACCTTATGGTGAGGTTATAGTGAATCGTCATGTATATCAGCGTTCACCTTTGAGGAAAAACGTATTGCCCCTTAGAAAGAGAAGCAAGGATAATCATAACATCAACGCCATTATTGGCAAAACAGGTATCCTCAAAAATGTCAGGGATGGCAGGCAAAGAGGTGAAAAATGATTTATTAGAAAATCATGGTAGAAAAGTAGCGCTATCCTATATCCAAAGATTGAGTGAAGCAGTAGGAAGTGTGGTACAGGCAAAAGAAGAAGCGTGGAGTTATGCCCCGCCCAAGGAGGATAGCCAAATTGCAACAGTGGGAATAGGATTAGATGGAACCTGTATGCTGATGTGTGAGGATGGCTACCGTGAAGCAATGGTGGGAACCGTTTCCCTATACGATAGTGAAGGCGAACGTCAACATACAATCTATCTAGGTGCGGCACCAGAGTATGGAAAAAAGAGTTTTCTAGAAAGATTAGAAAGAGAAATTGAGCGAGCGAAAAACCGTTATCCAGAGGCAACATTGGTCGGGATAGCAGACGGGGCAGAATCAAATTGGAAGTTTTTAGAAAAGCAAACGGAAGAACAGATATTAGATTTCTATCATGCCTCTGGTTACTTAGGTGCCTTGGCAGAAGCGTTGCATCCGAATACCGTGTCAAAACAAAAAGAATGGTTGACTGAAAATTGTCGAGAACTCAAGCATGAAAAAGGAAAAGCAGGAGAACTGCTAAATCTGATGAAAGAAGTCAAAGAAGAAAAAAGTCATTCTAAGAATCTTACCGAGAAACTACAAGCGGCGATTACTTATTACGAGAATCATCAGCATCAAATGGATTATGCTGAATACTTAGAGAAAAAGTATCCGATTGGTTCAGGTGTTACGGAAGCAGCTTGTAAGACGTTGGTCAAACAACGATTATGTTGTTCAGGGATGCGATGGAAGGAAAAAGGAGCAGGAATTATTTTGAGCCTACGAGCTTTGGTATTGACCAAGGAACGATGGAGTCAATTTTGGGCAAAACTTGATCAATATGGGTTCCCTGTAGAACCCTGATTACAACAGCTTTTATCAACTAAAGGTCGCACCCAGCAAGAAAAAGGGCAATTCTAACAGTGATGAACGAATGCGTTTTATCGAGGAGATGCTCAAGATTTTTCCCACCGCCCTGATTCGTTGTTTATGTGGCGACCGTGAGTTTA
Source organism: Woronichinia naegeliana WA131 (assembly GCA_025370055.1). Taxonomy (NCBI): domain Bacteria; kingdom Bacillati; phylum Cyanobacteriota; class Cyanophyceae; order Synechococcales; family Coelosphaeriaceae; genus Woronichinia; species Woronichinia naegeliana. Next base: position 6,635,583 of record CP073041.1, read on the forward strand.
TTGGTCAGGCTTGGCTTCGCTATCTTCTGCTCGAACCGCTACTGGCTTTCTGTCTGAGAATTCGGGCTACGGACAAGATTGAGCACAATGGCAAGCTTTTGGCCGCCAAAGTCATTTTTGCCCATCTTGCAAAAGAGTGAATCTCAACGTCTTCAAGGGAGTTGTCGGGTTTGGGGATATCCTGTTTCTGTAGAGGCTCTTCGCTTGCCTGATAATTCTCTACTCATCGTCATTGGACATCCCGATTCCCAAGGTCTTATTCACGATTATGCCCTGCGTTGGGGCATTGAAACCCTTTTTGGCATCTTTAAGACTCGTGGCTTTTGCTTGGAATCTACTCACTTTACTGACCCCAAGCGTCTTCGTAAGCTTTTGGCTTTACTGACTTTAGCTTTGGCTTGGTCTCTCAAAACTGGTCTAGCAATTCATCATCTTCATCCCATTCCCCTCAAGAAACATGGTCGCCTAGCGCAGAGTCTTTTTCGTCTTGGTTTTGACCATCTTCGTCATCTTGTTCTTAATCCTTCTCTACCCAATTTTTCTCTTTTTCTCGACTCCCTACATTTTTTGTCCTGTACTTAGTACTGAGATAGGTTGCGGCTGACCATTCGGAGAGATAGCTTTTAATTTCAATGATTTCTTTTTCTGTGCAGTTTTGACAAAGTTTTTCTAAAAATGGATCGTTCATTGAGTGTTCATTGTTCGGGATATTTTAGGAGAAATTTAATCTGAATTTTTAATAGTCAAGATGCTAATAGGGTGATAAGTATCTCTCAAGTCATTAAGGTTCTTATGCAGATTTTTATCTTTTTGTCCGAGTTCTTGGTAAATTTCCCAGGTGTTGCCTTCAAAGAATAAGTATCTCATTGAGTTCTGCGATCGTGGGAGTGTAACCTTGATTTTGGCTATGGGTTGTCATAGATTTAGCGATTTTTTCCATAAGATTAATATCTTGCAAAATTGCTAGGGTTTCTTGTTGTCCCAATCTTCGGCACTGATGACAACAAAATCGTCTCCGTCTTGATTGGTGATTTTGAAGAGTTGACTGATGACTTGTTTGATTAAGTTTCGCAGGTTATTGGTAAATTGATTGATGGTGATAGAGTTCACAGTTTTTATCCTCTTACCTGAAATTCAAGAGTAAGTTTTTAGAAGCTTTCATTGACAAGATTGGTAAAATCATTAATCTCTTTGTATTTACTAGATTTTTTGTGTTTCATTTCGTTTACAATTTTTCTCAAGATATGACTTTAGTTCTGGAAAATCATCCCAATAATTTTCTGCTGATGGGTATTTTTTACCATCAAAAATCTCTCCATACCATACAGAATAAATTTGCTCCTTAAATTTTTCGGTATTATTTATAAATTTATCTTCAAAAGACGTTGAATCAAGACTTTTTAAAATATCAAAAGAGAGACACAAAATAGCACTTAATTGAGTTCTGACTAAATCTATTATCTTAATTAGTCCACCAAGCTTCCGTTCTCTTTCATCCTTTGATAAGTTAGCGTAATTATTCTTGTTGAATAAAAAATAATCATTACTGCTCTCATCTTTATAAAAATGAGTAATTAGGTGTTTATTTGTAGTAAATGAAATATTTTCTAAGTCCATAAAATACCTAATAATTTTCTGCGAAATTCCGTTATCGAAAATCTTAGAACTTGAAATAATTTCCTGAGCAATATATTTAATTTCTAATAGTTCTATCAATTCTTTACAGGATTGGATTGATGATGTAAAACAGATTGAATTACTGTTGATGGAAGGGCGCAAATTTTCAACAGAATGAGACAAGCTAAATAATCGTGATTTGTTCGCTCCAATAAAATACAAAATTACATTTTTAGTATCATTTCGAGTATTATTTCTTTGCAAGTCACTTGTATATCTTGCTACAAATAAGGTACCTAATATTGTCAAGATAACTATTATGATTTGCAAGATTGATGGCCAAATTAAACTGTCAAAGGAAGATTTATTTTCAATATTTGTAATTCTCTGACTTAAAGAATTTTCAATACTTGTGACCCTCTGGTTTAAAGAATTTAGTTCTTTTTGATTGACAATATTTTGATTAATATTTTTTTTAATGTCTAATAATTGAACGTTAATGTTGACCAAATCATTCTGTAAATCTTTCTGAAGATTAGAAGTTTTATCTTGTAAATTTGTTGTTGTGGAAAGCATAGTAAAAGATATTGTCAAAGATAATTGAGATTATAGAAAAACTATAAACAGATGGAAAAAAGTCAAAGATAAAATTGTGTAGGCTGCATACTGGAACGAAGTACAACCTCATACATCAGAACGAAGCTCTCTCCAATTTTTGTAATCGGCTTTAGGTGTTACCTTGCAATGCTTAACCCGTGACAATAAACCAGAAATTGCCAATAACTCCTGAGTTGCCGCTTCACTCTCCGCATCTGCCAAATAAGCCGCAAAATCTGCCACAACCTGTAACCGTTCAGGCGATAACTGTTGCAGACTATCCTCTAGTTGCGCCCGTACTTCTTGAGTACAATTTATCTTGCTTACTCTAAATGTAAAAAAGAATACCATAAATTTAACGCATTGAAACGCGATCGCCTTTTAAACATTAGGGAAAAAGCCAAACTTAATCACTGCACTGGCCACCGCCGTAAAAATAATGCCAATCAAAGCCCATATCTGACCGCGTTGGCTACCTCTAAGATCTTTAACCTCCTCTTTTACCGTCGTCAAATCAGCCTTAACCGTTGCCATATCAACCTTCAGATCCGTCAGATCGCTCTCGATTTTATCTAACTTCTGATCCAGACGGTCAAAACGTTGGTCTAGCTTATTGAGAACATCCTTTAAATCAGTTTCAATCATCATCGACATCGTTTTCTCCTCGTCACGTCCCTTTAATTTTAGATTAATAGATTAGAACTTGGGTAATAATAACAACATTAACGCATTGAAACGCGATCGCCGCTTATGCATCATAGGCTTCTCCGCGATGAACAATTTCTACAACTGAGACAACCATCACCTGAGCATCTATCGAATAAATTACCCGATAATCGCTTATTCGGTAACGATAATAACCAGACAAGCTTCCCTTCAAAGCCTTAATATTAGGATGAAATCGAGGATTTTGTTCTAATTGCTCTAAACATCGGGTAATTTTCTTGGCTAGAGTCTTATCTGCTCGAAGATAAAATGCTTGAGCCTTTGGATGAAGCACAACCTCATACATCAGAACGAAGCTCTCTCCAATTTTTGTAATCGGCTTTAGGTGTTGCCTCGCACTGCTTAACCCTATCCAATAAACCAGGAATTGCTAATAACTCCTGAGTTGCCGCTTCACTCTCCGCATCTGCCAAATAAGCCGCAAAATCCGCCACAACCTGTAACCGTTCAGGCGATAACTGTTGCAGACTATCCTCTAGTTGCGCCCGTACTTCTTGAGTACAATTCATCTTGCTTACTCCAAATATGGAAAAGAATACCCTAAATTTAACGCATTGAAACGCGATCGCCCTTTAAGTAAAATTTCAAAAAAAGTCAAACTTACCAAACTTGGGGTATAAACTCGGCATCATTCAAAATCACCACATTTTCTCCCGATTGCACCAACACAAACAAGCCCTGACGATACGCATAACTCGCTACCTCATCGGGAACAACCATCGCCGCTACAGCACCAAACCCCTTAACATCCTTAAAACGAGGCATTAATCGCTTAAACCGAGCCAAACGATGTAAATGCTCATCCACATCCCCTTGACTTAACTTAGTTTTTACCGCAATTAAGATAGCCTCTGAATCACTAGCGGCAAAAACATCAATATCTAAAAACGCCCCTTCTCTATGGACTGATACTCCTGAAGAGATGTAACAAAAATCAAAACCCCACTCCTGAAAAAGCTCAAACACAGAGGGATAGACTTGCCACGCGATAAAATCACCAAGTGGGTCGCTGAATTTGGCTAACTGCTTGTTAATGATTTCCATTTGTCTATTTTTTGCAGGTTTTGACTGTTCGGGAATGTCTTTTTTCCCTGGCAAATAGCCTTCCCATTCTTGGTATCCTTGCCCGTTGCTTGTTGTCGTCATAATCAATTTTTTCCAGTTAAATCACTCCTATTGTAGCCCGATCGCTTTTTCTCATTGTCGTTACGGATGATAGTGCCTACTCCAAATGTAGAAAAAAATACCATAAAGTTAACGCATTGAAACGCGATCGCCCTATTCGTAATGAGACCACATCATTAAAATCTTAACCCTGTGAGCCTGATTATCAACTTCATAAACAAGACGATGCTGAATGTTGATCCTTCTTGAGTACATTTCAGCTAAATCTCCCGTTAATTTCTCGTAAGGTGGTGGATTTTGATAGGGATTAGTCTTGAGAATATTAATTAACTGATCAACTTTAGGTTTTAAACCCGCACGAGTGACTTTTTTAGCATCTTTTAAAGCCCGTTTTGTTAATGCAATTTCCCACATTACCATTCCACCTTATCCAGTGGAACACAATCCTCCCAACTTGTATTCTTTCCCACAATTAAATCGTCCTTAACCCCTGGAATAGACGACAAATAAAGAGTTTCCTGTAAACCATTCCACTCCTCTAAAGAAACCAATACCGCCTGTTTCTGCTCATTAACTGTAATGAGTGTAGCTTGCTGATCCTGATTAACCTTATCAATGAGATCGGCAAGGGTCGGATTCGGCTCTTTGAGATTAATATGATTCATAGACAACACAGAAAATTTGTCCCCATTATAACTGGCCGAAGCTAATGGGTAAAGCTACCAAACCTGGGGCGTAAACCCCGCATCATTTAAAATTATCACGTTTTCCCCTGATTGCACCAAAACAAATAAACCCTGACGATAAGCATAACTCACCACCTTATCGGGAACTACCATCGCCGCTACCGCCCCCAAAGCCTTCACATCCCGAAAACGAGGCATTAACCGCTTAAACTTAGCCAAACGTTGTAAATGCTCATCCACATCTCTTTGGGTTAACTTACTTTTAACCTCCACTAAAATCGCATCTGTGTCATTAACCACTAACAAATCAATTTCTAAACCCTCATGGTCTCTTGTTACCGAAAGCCCAGGGTGAAACTCATGGACATCAATGCCCCGCTGCTGAAAAAGACGCACCACCGCAGGACGCACTTGATACTCAACAAACTCCCCTAAACGATTCCCCAACTCGCCTATCTGCTTACTAACACTTTTAATTTGTCTATCTGTTTCTTTTTGGGCTTGGGATAATTCTTGTTGGGATTGATTCAATTCTTGTTGGGATTGGGCCAATTTCTTTAGTATTTCCCGAATGTCGTCAATGGTGGTAGTCATAATCAATTTCCTTTTCAAGTTAAATCACCTCCATTGTAGCCCGATCGCTTTTTCTCACTGTGGTTACGGGCCAAGGGATTTGCTGCTGATGAACAAAAAAGAAGGGCGATCGCTTTTTTTGCTATACTTGTAGGACAACATTAACACTTTGCCTTTAACTTCAATGACAGAAATCGTTTTTTTAGTGGAAGATGATGTGGATGGCGGCTACATAGCTAAAGCTTTAGACCAGTCTATTTTTACTCAGGGTGACACAATAGATGAGTTAAAAGAGATGATTCGTGATGCTGTAATTTGTCATTTTGCTCAAAGTGTTTGTCCTGAGCGTATTCGATTGCAGTTTATTCGTGAAGAAGTATTAGCTGTATGAGATTACCACGAGATTTAACAGGCAAAAAATTTGCCAAAATGGTGGAAGTTCTTGGTTATAGAATTGAGCGACAAACAGGCAGTCATATTCGGCTTACAACGACAAAAAATGGAGAGCATCATATTACAATCCCTAATCATAGCCCAATTAAAGTGGGTACATTAAATGCTATTCTTAAAGATATTGCTAATCATTTTGAGACAACTCGTGAAGATTTGATTGATCAGTTGTTTTAGCCCGATCGCTTTTTCTCACTGTGGTTACAGGCTCAGGTATTTGCTGTTGATGAACAAAAAAGAAGAGCGATCGCTTTACTGATGGGGATCATCCCTTAATTTTTTATCAAAACAATATTGTAGAAAAACTTTTTTTGATACTCCAGCTTGGGCAGCCATAGACTTAACGAGAGTTTCACTAAAGGGAGCTTTGGGACAATCAACAGTGACTTTATATAATTTACCGTTGACAACTTTTTTCCAATGTTCGTGAGAAGTCCCATCCTGTTTTTGGGGTTCAAATCCCATATTTTTAAGGGCTGTTTTAACTTGTTTACAGGTAGGCGGTGCAAATTTCGTAAAAAATCCCAAGATATTCTCCTATACAACTTGAGATGGTAAGGTTTCAGAGAAAATTTGTAAATGGGTTGGATTGAAAGCCTTGATTTTTTGAATAAAAACAGCAAAATAATATTCTAAAATTAGTGAGAAAGGAGCTTTTCGAGATAGAAGTTGTTCGGCGTAGTTTTTATCTATTGTTAAGGCTTCGGTGACGTAGGATTTAATCATTGCCTCTAGCCTTTGTTTCGCTTCGTTAGAGGAGTCTGCCTGGGCAGCAAGGTTAAGATCAATACAGACAGCTACCCATTGATTATTTTCTTGTTTGATAAAGCAACGTAATAGCGGGGTTTTCATTATCTTTTTCTCTTTACTTATAATACACAGTATGTTGTTGTCTTATTCTGTCAAAATTTTGTATATGATGTCAAGCATAAAGGATTACCTTTTTTCTTTGGCTTACTGGGGGACTCGCTTTTTCTAACTGTGGTTACGGGCCAAGGGATTTGCTGCTGGTGAACAAAAAAGAAGGGCGATCGCTGTTTAGCAAATAGAGGAAAATAAGCAAGTAAATTTTTAAAAAATTAATGAAATTGCTGATTTTCATTCATAATGACTCCACATTCGTATAATCTTAATAATTTTCTTTTCAGGGAAAACTTGATAAACTAAACGATGTTGAATATTAATTCTTCGGGAGTAGTAATTAGCTAAATCTCCACTTAATTTTTCGTAGGTAGGGTAAGATTGAAAAGGATTAGATTTAAAAATTTTTAGCAATTTATCGGCTTGTTTGGATAATTCTATTCGCACCAATTTTTGAACATCTTTTTCCGCCTGCTTAGTAAAAAATAATTGCCAATTATCCATTTAAAATTGCCCTAATCACTTCTTCACTAACACAATCTTCTATGGGAGTTTTACCGCCTTCAATGATAGATTCCACCATACCAGGAATAGAGTATAGATAAAGCGTTTCCTGGATAGCATTCCAATCTTCTTCTGCAATTAAAACAGCATTTTTTTCAGTTCCTGATAATAGGATTGGCTGATGATTGTCATTAATATCATTAACTAATGTCTCAATCTGGCCTTGAGCTTCGATAAGGGTAATGGTTTTCATTGACTCAACGACTTTTGAATGATTTATGGATTTGATTTTAGCAAACCTTGACGGAATTAGGCGATCGCTGTTCTAATTTTAACCAGATCGCTGTCCTAATTTTAACCCGATCGCTTTTTCTCACTGTGATTACAGGCCGATGGATTTGCTGATAATGAACAAAAAAAGAAGGGCGATCGCCGAAACTAAACTTGACCTAGTAAATGTTTGGCCTTATTTAAACGATAAAGATTAACCCTCGAAGAACGATTTTCAACTTCTATTTGAGCAATCAATTCATCTAAAATCAAAATTTCTGCATCAGCCCGACGACAAATCGCTTGAACCTTAAGCGATCGCTGCTGTACCCGTTCTAAACTAGGAAGAGAAGACTGATTCATCGTAACCCCCAATCTTGCTTAATCTCTTGAATCGTTGCCTTTAGAGCAAAAACTGTTCCTTGAGCATCCTCAATAGAACGACTTAACAACGCTAGTGTAGCAGATGTTGCTGAAGGTTGAGAAGCTGCAATTTGACGGAGTAGCGTACTAAAACGAGAATAGTAGGTATCGGCACGTTGTTGAACATTATCGAGTTGCTCTAAATCGCTCAGAGTGGCTTCTGTCTCACCATAGTTTTCCAAAATCATAAACTGGAATGAAGTAGCATCATGGATGATAAAAAGCAGGTTTTGTTGCAATTCGAGAACTATTTTCTGTGTTTCTTCAGATAGTTGAGCCACAAAATAATAACTTTTGGGTGAGATAAAACTATTTGCATTCTAGCGTCTATTGGAAATTTGGCAAAAAGTTTAAGCTCTTAAATTTGCTGCTGATGAACAAAAAAGAAGGGCGATCGCTGTTCTAAATTTAACCAGATCGCTGTCCTAAATTTAACCTACTCGCTTTTTTTCATTGTGTTTACAGGCCAAGGGATTTGCCGATGATGAACAAAAAAGAAGAGCGATCTCTCTTAATTTTTGAAGGATTTAGGTCGCAAAAAAATACCAACAGGTTTATCATTATCGGAACTTTTAGAATTATTCTCTGTGATTTGATTGCTTTGAGTGTTGGATGAATCATTAGAGATTTTGTAAGAACCTTTAGGAAGTTTATTGAATAAATCTGATTTAATAAAGCTACTCACGGAAACCCCCAAGTTATCTCCATGTAATTCATCTAATTTAGGACATTTTTCCATATCATATTGTACATTTTTCTTTGCAGCCGCATGAATAGCAACTAACTCTTTTTTTTGATTAAAAACTCCACTTCCACTCATTCCTTCAATAGTTGGATTGCTATAGTTAATATTATGTCCATCTTGACTCTTGGAAGGGGTCAAAATAGCTTCTATTTTTCCCGTAGTCAATTCATACGTTGGTTGCTTATTGCAAAATTTCCACCCAGAAATAGTTACACTCTCTTGGCGTGAGATATTACCATTTAAAGTAAAAAAAGAGTGCTTTTTATCACTTTTAAATCTGATTAATACCAAATCAATTGATGGATTTTCACTACGGTAAACATCTTTATAATAATCAAACTCGTATTCTTCTTTATAATTTTTTCCATCCGAAAAATAAATTTTGTAAGGTTCTCTAATTTCTCCAGGTTTAATGTTAACAAGATGTTTAACTGTTAAAATGTAATAGTTATCACCGTTTTTAGCAATAACCACTCCTGAACCAATTTTGCCTATTCCTTTAATTTGTGGAGTATTGATAACTTCAGTAGTGTTTGTGTAAACAGTTGGTTGGCTATAATTGAATGCTTGCGGAAAATCTTTATTTTGAGACTGGCATCCAAAACAATACGTTGCTATCAAAAACAGCAGATTTAATAAATAGGCAGAATATTTTTTTTTGCTCATGTCTTTTGTCAGTAGTATTTACGGGGAAGAATTAGTTTTGACTCCGATGAATTGCTGTGGCAGGCAGTAAAATTATACTTAAATCTTATTTTAACTGAATCTCCAACACCCTCTTTATAAAGTGTAAATTTTGTCTCTTTTTCAATATTCTCAGCCAACTCGATAACATACTGACTTTGCCGAATTGGATTTGGATATACAACCATTAGCTCTAAAGGAACACTATTAGGATATTGTTTAAAAAAATTTTTCGGGTTAACAATTTTTTGGGGAAATGGAAGAACTGTAACATAACTGTTGGAAGTGCTAAATTCATAACCACCTTCAAGAAACTCTAGAAGACTAAAATCACCTTCATTAATCCAGTAACCGTCTTCTTCTTGGTGTTTTTTAAACGACAAATATCGTCTTTTTCTTCGGTTATAAAGATATTTATTAATCTGAACATAGTATTGATTTTGAGAACTATATATTATAAATTCAGCTATGAAAGTACGTTTCCTTCTCCTGTTATTCCAACAGACTGAGAAAACCCCAAAAAATAAGATTATAATTCCTAGTACAAGAAGCAATTTATTGTTTAAAAAAAAATTACGGTTTAAATTATTCGCGGGCAAAGGCACAGGAGACCTGCTTCGACTATTGTTCAATAAAACAAATAGTTCAAAATTTTGAGATAATGGCGGAATTTTCCTGATAAAATCACTCAACAGGTTGTCACGCTCCAAGCTTGAGTAATGCTCTATTGGTAATCCTAGTGCTAATGGTGCGTTATCTCTAATAATCTCAGGAACAACCGGTTGATCTGCATATTGATATTGAGGAACATCAACAACATCACTAGGTCTTCTACCTGTAATTCCTATTAATTTTCCTTGAATATTAAGGTTTGCTCCACCGCTCATGCCCTCTGATACTGGATTAGTAAATCCCAGTTGGTAACCATCTTTTAAAAGTTTGGGAGCCTTGAAAACCCTACCCGGTTCAAAAGTAAATTTAGCTGGACAATTAATAATTTCAACTGAAACATTGCAAGGGAAACCAGTTACAAAAAGTTGGCTTCCATCCTCTAATTTATCTGATGTTCCAATCACTGCTTTTTCATAACTATAGGGAGTATAAAAGCCTAACAAACCCAAATCAATTTTAATATTGTTTTTTTGAAATTTGGACGTTGGGTGAACAAAAGCCTTATGAATCAAACCATCGTGTGTTTTAATATAAAACTCTTTACTCTGAGAGGAAATATGATTGTTTGTCAAGACAAAATAAAGAAACAAAGAACCTTTTTTCACCTTTACTTCTTTCTTTTCCACAATTACTCCTGAACCACTGGATTTAATTGCGTTCGATTGTATATTTTCCCATGCCTTAGAATCAACACCAAAGACCCTAACAGTAATTAGTTCGGAGAGATCATGAATTTGCTCTTCGGGCAAGAATTTCCCTTGTTTCTCCTCAGATATTAAAAGCGTTTGATTGTCCAAAAAAGTAAAAGCTTGTACTGAAGAATTGAGAACCAACACAACAGCACAAACTTTTAGCAAAACAAAGGAGCGTATCCAGTTAATAAACTTCATGTATTAAACAAAAGACAGGCACAATTAGGTTACCGACAATAGGGTACATCCCGGATAAAGTAGTACATAGAATCTGGGGTAAAATGGAAAAAAACTGATGAGCGAAAAAAGTATGTTACCGATTCCCCCAGAAGAAAAAGCACTGTTAAAACAGCATCTCACCGAATCAGCCCGTATCTTGCGCAAATATACGGAACCAGAGAAACAGAAGGACTTTGGAAGCATCGAAGTAGAAGTCAGAACCCAGATGTTAGAAATTGTGGGGCCAACAATGGGGGAGTTTTTTTTTCAGAAGGGGGAAAAAAACGGTCTGGAAACAAGCGAAAAATCAAAACCCTAGTCGGAGAAGTGGAAATAAGCCAAAAACAAGCCAGAAAACTAAAGGTGTCGCCAAAAATCGTCTTAAGTCCAGGTTTAGAGAAATGCTGTCTAAGAGCCAGTGCGAAAACATCCTACCAACAAGCAGAAGAAGATATAGAGGAGTTGATGGGGATAAAAGTAGGACATAGCAGTTTACATCGCTTGGTAGAACGGACAGAACTGCCCTTAGCTCAAGCTCAGTCAGAGAGTGCGGGGGTCAGTATAGATGGGGGAAAGATTTGTCTGCGGGGCGAGGAGAAGGAAGGGGGACAGTGGCGAGATTATAAACTGGTGAGTCTTCATGGCAATGTCTGTGAAGCCTTTTTCCAAGACCCAGAGGGCTTAAAGAATTGGAGCAATGTTCAACCTTTGTCCCCAATAGTGACCTTTTTGGGAGATGGTCATCCCGGAATCTGGAATGCGGTAGAGAGTTTCGCCACTCAATCGTGGCTGATACGACGAGAGGTGTTGGATTGGTATCATCTCAAGGAGAATCTGTTCAAAGTGGGTGGCTCTCTCAAACGGCTAGAAGCAGTGGAGCATTTACTGTGGCGGGGTTTTGTGAACAAGGCAATAGATGCGTTTGATGGAGTCAAAAGCAAGAGGGCAAAGAATTTTCAAGCCTATTTGACGAAGCATTATCAGCGTATCCCTGATTACCAATACTATCAACAGCTTGGTATTGTGATTGGTTCTGGTGATGTGGAGTCTAAGATTAAACAGGTGGGAGCTAGGGTTAAATTGTCGGGAGCACGTTGGCATCTTCATAATGTTTCTCGTATTCTTCGGCTACGATGTGCTTATCTCAATCACTCTCCTCTTTTGAGTGTCAATGTATTATCTTAAGTCTCCTCTTTTGAGTGTCAATGTATTATCTTAAGTGGGATGCACCCCCGACAATACGCTTTGATTGTTTTATCCATCAGAACAGCATTATTGTCCACTACTAAGCGACATGACTGAATTAAAGGATTTCCACCAATATTTGTATCACTGAGGCTATAAAGAGTTTCAAGTAAATCTTTAGGCTGTTTTTTCCATTGTCCGCTCCAGCCGTAAGTGTTACCGTCTAGCGTAAATAACAAATTGTCACAGCCCTTACCCTGTTCATTTGTCGTACAAACAACGGGGTTATTATTCATGAAGCCATAGGTGGTGTACTGCCCCCCTTGAGAAAGATATTTATTAAGATTATATGTCACTTTGCTACAGCGACTTTCAGGAGTCTCACCTGCCTCCTTGCCGACATCATTGTACCATTTAATTAATACGCGGCGTTCGTTGTTCCATTGAGGGCTGATGCCAAAGGTAGTTGGTGCCCCGCTCTGTTTTCCGCACACAAACTTAACTTGGGGGGAAGCATTAGAAGAATGTAGGGGAGCAATAGCAAAAACCCAAGCTATGCCTAGCATTCCCAAGTAACGTACCGCATGATGAAAAAAGTTTCCCATTTTCTCCTCCTTTAGACATTTTTAGAAGTAGTTATACCATGTCGAACATTGTAACAACTGAATAATACTATTTGAGCCTAGTGACAAAAAGTCATGATTTCCTAACATAATGACGCTCCCCTAAAAGTCCATTGAATGCTTTTCAGGCACAAGGAATATTGGATTAACAAGAGCCGTTTCTGTTTGCTCAGGTGTTTCTCCCCTAGGCCGTTTGAAAATTAACTTTTGAGGTTTCACCTCAACAAACGTAAATTGTGAGCGACAAGACTCAAGCTCAGAATGCTGTTCACAAGCTATGCGAATGCTGGTACTGCTGTTTTCAAGGCTTTTGTGAGCAACAAATAAGCTTATCGCCCCTATGATTATAGGAGTGACTTTGAAAAATATATGATCTTTGTCAATTTTTATGTACATGGTCGCCCCAAAAATCAAGTCTACTAATAAATTATCATTTACTTGAAAGACTTGGGACGCTTAAACAAGATGTTTTCACTATCGGAGTTTTCTCTTGCTTTCGGAGATAGTTCTGAAGAAGCTTGGGGCGTTGGGGAACCTTGCATACTGGGATTTTCTGTTGCTGATGTAGAAGGATTTTTTTGAGGAATTTGGGAACTTGGAAAGTTTGGAGATGCTCCTGAAGAGGCTTGAGTTTTTGGAGAATCTTGCATATTGGGATTTTCCGTTGTTGATGTAGAAGGATTTTTTTGAGGAATTTGGGGACTTGTAGAATTTTGGACATCAGAAGTTTTGGTTGGTAATGCAGGAAGAATATTCGGCTGGTAAAAGACTTTAAATCCAACTATAAATCCCCCAATAGCTACAAATGGAACCAAGCAAACAAATATCAACCCTAACGGAATGTTCGTTCGTGGAATTCGAGTTTGTATGATGGAATTAATAAATGTTAATTGAGTATTGGGAGTTGGTCTAGCGACTATCAATGTTTGTTCCGTCGCTGATAAATCAGATAAAACTTCCTCGACTCGTTGATAGCGATCTTCAGAGTTTTCTTGAATCATTTTGTCTATAACATTAGACAATCGAGAACTTACTTTAATCCTAGATTCTTTCCAGTTAACGCTTTTATTCTTTCGATTGCGTTCTAAATCTCTTGGCTCTACACCCGTCAATGCCCTGATCGCAGTCATACCTAAAGCATAAATATCACTATTGAATTCAGGATAGCCGTTTACTTGCTCTTGTGGAGTATAACCCGTAGTAGAAATCTGGGTGAGTAAATTTGGAGATGGCTGATTTAAGCAGTTATTATTAAAAACTCTTTAACTCCTCCAAAATCAATCAAAACAAATTTTTGATCGGATTGACGACGCATAATATTATCGGGCTTAAGATCACGATGAATAATACCATTGCCATGAACATATTTAAGGACAACTAATGTATCCATTAAAAAGTCAATCACTAAATTTTCTTCTAATTTTCCCTTAGACTCTAACTCTTGAGCAAAAGATTCTCCTTCAATATACTCTTCGATTAGATAGAATTCATTGTTTTCTTCAAAGTAAGCAAATAAAAAAGGAATCTGGGGATGGTTTCCCAATTGAATTAATGTTTTTCCTTCTCTTTCAAATAATTCTTGAGCTTTTTTTAAAATACCTGGATTATGATGAGTATTAATAAGCTGCTTAATAACACAACAACTCCCTAAGCGTTGTAAATCTTCGGCAAGATAAGTCTCCCCCCATCCACCTGCACCAAGTTGACGTAAGATGGCATATCTTCCACCAATAATCTGATTATTGACTGTTGTTGGATTCATATTTATGTCTCAAGTTTAAGGTTTACAGACAACAATCAAAATTATACAACAATAAGAAAGTAAGCGTTTTACACAGATTTTACTGATCCGATACGCAAGGAGAGGGATTTGCTGATGACAAACAAAAAAGAAGGGCGATCCTACCAAACCTGGGGCGTAAACTCCGCATCATTCAAAATCACCACATTTTCCCCCGATTGCACCAAAACAAATAACCCCTGACGATAAGCATAACTCACCACCTCATCGGGAACCACCATCGCCGCTACCGCCCCCAAAGCCTTTACATCTCGAAAACGAGGCATTAACCGCTTAAACTTAGCCAAACGTTGTAAATGCTCATCCACATCCTTTTGGGTTAACTTACTTTTGACCTCCACTAAAATCGCATCTGTGTCATTAACCACTAACAAATCAATTTCTAAACCTTCACCATCTCGCGTCACCGAAAGTCCAGGGTGAAACTCATGGACATCAATGCCCCGCTCCTGAAAAAGACGCACCACCGCAGGACGCACTTGATACTCCACAAACTCCCCTAAACGATTCCCTAATTCGCCGATCTGCTTACTAACACTTTTAATTTGTCTATCTGTTTCTTGTTGGGATTGGGCCAATTCCTTTAGTATTTCCCGAATGTCGTCAATGGTGGTGGTCATAATCAATTTTCTTTCAAGTTAAATCACCTCCATTGTAGCCCGATCGCTTTTTCTCACTATGGTTACGGGCCAAGGGATTTGCTGCTGGTGAACAAAAAAGAAGGGCGATCGCTGTTACCTTAGATAAGAAAGTCTTCACTCTTGTTAAATCTTCCCAGGTCTATGAACGTCAACGCCTCTTCAGTTCCCAACCCTCAACCCCTGAAACCGTTTATGGGTCAGCCCTGGCTCGTGGAAGAACGGGATGCCTGCGGGGTCGGTTTTATTGCCGATGTCAACGGTAAGCCAAGCCATCAATTGATTGAGCAAACCCTCAAAGCTCTCGGTTGTATGGAACATCGGGGCGGTTGCAGTGCCGATAACGATTCGGGAGATGGAGCGGGCATTATGACGGGCATTCCCAGGGAGTTGTTGGCGGGTTGGTTCAAGCAACGTAATTTACCCCTGCCAGAGGTTGAACAGTTGGGCGTGGGTATGGTTTTCTTGCCCCAGGAACCCTCAGCGCGGGAAGTGGCCAGGGGATACGTCGAGGAAGTAGTACGGGCGGAACAGTTAACGGTGATTGGTTGGCGCGAAGTTCCCGTTCAGCCTGATGTTTTGGGGGTACAGGCAAAGGGAAATTGTCCCCATATTGAACAGGTTTTGGTCACTTGTCCGACGGGGTGTTCGGGGGATGAATTGGATCGCCGTTTGTATATTGCGCGGTCTATTGTCGGTAAAAAGTTAGCCGATGATTTTTATATTTGTTCCTTTTCCAGTCGCACTATTGTCTATAAAGGCATGGTACGCAGTGTGATTCTAGGGGAATTTTATTTGGATTTACAGAATCCCCTCTATCAAAGCTGTTTTGCTGTTTATCATCGTCGTTTTAGTACTAATACGATGCCCAAATGGCCCCTCGCTCAACCGATGCGTTTACTGGGTCACAATGGCGAAATTAATACGCTTTTAGGCAACATTAACTGGATGGCCGCACGGGAGCCGAAGTTAACGGTGTCGGGTTGGACGGATGCGGAGTTGCAATCTTTAACCCCGATTGTCAATACGGCTAACAGTGATTCCTATAATTTGGATAGTGTTTTAGAATTATTGGTACGAACGGGGCGCAGTCCATTGGAAGCGGCGATGATTCTGGTTCCAGAAGCCTATAAAAATCAGCCAGCTTTGAAAGATTATCCTGAAGTGGTGGATTTCTATGAGTATTACGCTGGTTTGCAGGAACCCTGGGATGGCCCCGCTTTATTGGTGTTCAGCGATGGTAAAACGGTGGGGGCCTGTTTAGACCGTAATGGTTTGCGCCCTGCCCGTTACTGTATTACCCGTGATGGTTATATTGTGGTTGGTTCGGAAGCGGGGGTAGTGGATTTGCCCGAAGCAGAGATTGTGGAGAAAGGGCGTTTGGCTCCTGGTCAGGCGATCGCCGTTGATCTGCAAGGGAATAAAATCCTCAAAAATTGGGATATTAAACAGCAAATTGCCCAAAAACAGCCCTACGGTCAATGGGTGAAGGAAAATCGTCAAATTATCTCTGCTTTGCCCTTTAACGAAGACTCTTCTCCCCCCTTATTAAGTTCACCCGAATCTTCTCCCCCCTTTTTTAGGGGGGCTGGGGGGGATAACCTCATCCAACAACAAACGGCCTTTGGTTACACTGCCGAAGATTTGGAAATGATCATTGTGCCGATGGCTAGTCAGGGTAAGGAACCGACTTTCTGTATGGGGGATGATATTCCTTTGGCGGTACTGTCGGATAAACCCCGTTTACTTTATGACTACTTCAAACAGCGTTTTGCCCAGGTGACGAATCCACCCATTGATCCTCTGCGGGAAAGTCTGGTGATGTCTTTAACCATGTTTTTAGGGGAACGGGGCAAAATTCTCGAAGTTCAAGCCGAGTCAGCACGTACTATTCAGCTTAATAGTCCCATTCTCAATGAAGCGGAACTGGCAAAGGTTAAAGAGTCTGGTTTGCAAGTGGCCGAAATTTCTACCTGTTTCCCCCTGACAGGAAAAGGCTCTGGCACAAATGCGATCGCAGACATGGTACAGGCTGCCGTTGATGCGGTAAAGGCAGGAGCTAAGATTTTAATTCTCAGCGATCGCGTTTCTACTCAATCAGGCCCATTAACAACCGAAACCAGTTTTATTCCCCCCCTGTTAGCAGTGGGAGCAGTGCATCATCATTTGATTCGTGCGGGTCTGCGTTTACAAGCCTCGTTAGTTGTAGATACGGCCCAATGTTGGAGTACCCATCACTACGCCTGTTTAGTGGGTTACGGAGCCTCGGCAGTTTGTCCCTATCTGGCTTTGGAATCAGTACGCCAATGGTGGTTAAGTTCTAAGACCCAGAATTTAATGGAAAATGGCAAGTTAGACAAAATTTCCTTAACCAAAGCTCTGGAAAATTATCGCAAGTCCGTTGAGGCTGGCCTACTCAAAATTCTGTCAAAAATGGGCATTTCCCTGCTGTCTTCCTATCACGGAGCGCAAATTTTCGAGGCGATCGGTCTAGGGGCTGAATTGGTGGAATTGGCTTTTGCAGGTACGACCAGTCGCGTTGGCGGTTTGAGTTTGGAAGAGGTATTTCGGGAGGTTTTAGTTTTCCATGCTAAGGCTTTCCCTGAGAGCAGTACGAAGTTAGAAAATTATGGGTTTGTGAATTACCGTCCTGGGGGTGAGTATCACATGAATTCCCCTGAGATGGCTAAGGCGTTGCATAAAGCTGTTAAGGCGTTTGGAGCGGGATCCCCCCCAGCCCCCCTTAAAAAGGGGGGAGAAGATTTGGGTGAGCTTAAAAATGGGGGAGAAGAGGAAGCCTATAATCACTATGAGGTTTATCGTCAATACCTGAAAAATCGCCCTGTGACGGCGTTGCGGGATTTGTTAGACCTCGAAAGTGATCGCCCTTCTGTTCCTATTGAAGAAGTGGAATCGGTGGAAAGTATTGTTAAACGCTTCTGTACGGGGGGAATGTCCCTGGGAGCCTTATCACGGGAAGCCCATGAAACCCTGGCGATCGCCATGAATCGCATCGGAGCCAAATCTAACTCTGGGGAAGGCGGCGAGGATACAGTACGGTTTTTAACCCTCGATGATGTGGACGAGCAGGGCAATTCAGAAACCTTGCCGAATTTATACGGTTTGCAAAATGGCGATACGGCTTGTTCTGCCATTAAACAGATTGCATCGGGACGGTTTGGGGTGACACCTGAATACCTGATGAGTGGGCAACAGTTGGAAATTAAGATGGCCCAGGGCGCGAAACCTGGGGAAGGGGGACAACTGCCAGGCCCGAAGGTGAGTCCCTATATTGCCATGTTGCGCCGTTCTAAGGCGGGAGTCACACTCATTTCACCGCCGCCGCACCACGATATTTATTCGATCGAGGATTTGGCCCAGTTAATCTTTGATCTGCATCAAATTAACCCGTCTGCTCAGGTTTCCGTCAAACTGGTGGCCGAGATTGGTATTGGTACGATCGCCGCAGGGGTAGCCAAAGCCAACGCTGATATTATTCAAATTTCAGGTCACGATGGTGGTACAGGAGCCTCGCCCCTCAGTTCCATTAAACACGCGGGTTCACCCTGGGAATTGGGTATTACAGAAGTACATCGAGTCCTACTGGAAAATCATCTCCGCGATCGCGTTTTATTGCGGGCCGATGGTGGTCTGAAAACGGGTTGGGATGTGGTTATGGCTGCGTTATTGGGAGCCGAAGAATTTGGCTTTGGTTCCATTGCCATGATTGCCGAAGGTTGTATTATGGCCCGCGTTTGCCATACTAATAATTGTCCTGTAGGGGTAGCGACGCAGCAGGAACGGTTACGCGCCCGTTTTAGTGGCGTGCCTGGTCAAGTAGTGAATTTCTTCTATTTCATCGCCGAAGAAGTGCGATCGCTGTTGGCCCATCTCGGTTATCGCCGTTTAGAGGAAGTGATTGGTCGGGCGGATTTGCTGAAAGTGCGTGCCGATGTGCAACTGAGCAAAACCCATTCCTTGCATCTCGACTGTTTGTTGAATTTGCCCGATGTTAAGGTTCACCGCGAATGGATTACCCCCGACTCGCCTAAAGCCCACAGTAACGGCCCTGTCCTCGATGATCAAATCCTAGCCGATACAGAGATTCAAGAGGCTTTGACCCATCAAACCCAGGTGTTCAAAACCTATAAATTGGTCAATACGGATCGTTCGGTGGGAACTCGGTTAGCAGGGGCGATCGCCAAGCGTTACGGTAATACGGGTTTTGAGGGACAAATTACGCTCAACTTCCAGGGCGCGGCGGGTCAAAGTTTCGGAGCTTTCAATATCAATGGTGTCACCCTCCATCTGCAAGGCGAGGCCAATGATTATGTGGGTAAAGGCATGAACGGCGGTGAAATTGCGATCGTTCCTCCCCAATCGGCGACCTATGCTCCCGAAGATAACGTCATTATTGGTAATACCTGTCTCTATGGGGCAACGGGCGGTCAACTCTTTGCCAATGGTCGGGCGGGTGAACGTTTTGCAGTACGAAATTCCCTCGGTCAAGCGGTGATCGAAGGGGCGGGCGATCACTGTTGCGAATATATGACGGGCGGTGTCGTGGTGGTTCTTGGCCCCGTCGGTCGTAATATTGGGGCGGGAATGACAGGCGGCTTGGCTTATTTTCTGGATGAAGATAATAGTTTGCCCGAAAAAATTAACCCTGAAATTATCAAGTTACAACGGGTTACGGCTCCTAAAGGGGAAGAGCAATTAAAGTCTTTAATTATGACCCATGTTGAACATACAGGCAGTCCTAAAGGTAAGCGTATTTTGGCAAATTGGGCTGAATATCTCGGTCAGTTCTGGCAAGCGGTTCCCCCTTCGGAAGCTAATTCACCAGAGGCTAATGGGGATGTTAGTTTAAATGAGGAGAAAAACTTAACTTCTGTTTAAGAACGCTTTGGTTTAGTTACTATGGGGAGGAAAGCAGTAGTTTTTCCTCCTTACTGAATCAATGGCTGATCGTCGTTGTTACCATGATTATAATGGAATATTTCCAATACTATGCCGACAACGCTAAGAACAGGAGCTTACCGCTTTTATTTCTATTCCTATGATTGTTATGAACCTAAACATACTCATGTGGATCGGGATGACAAGATGGCTAAGTTTTGGCTAGAGCCAGTGGTTCGTTTAGACGATAATCATGGTTTTAACGCCAAAGAACTCAGAAAAATTGAGCAAATTATTAATGATAATCAGGAGGTATTGATCAATGGTTGGGACAACTTTTGCGGGGGTATCGGTTCCAAGGATTATGACGGTTAGCATTGATGATGAGCAACTTACGTTATCGTTAGAAGATGGGCGAGTTGTGTCTGTGCCTTTAAGTTGGTATCCGCGTTTATGTTACGGGAGTCCTCAGGAGCGACAACATTTTCAGATTAGCGGAGCAGGTTTCGGCATTCATTGGCCAGACTTGGATGAAGATATTGGCGTTGAGGGGATTTTGTTAGGGAAAAAGTCAATGGAGAGTCAGTCCTCTTTTCAACAATGGATGGAGAAACGAAAAAATTTTAATGAATAAACAGCGATCGCAGTTCCATGCTTGTCTCAATTTACCTGATGCTAAGTTGGGTTAAAATAAAAGGAGATGTATCGGATGAACCAACCTGATTTTCAAGCAATGAGTCAAAAGGAGTTACAGCGTTATGTTCTTTCCCATCGAGAGGATCAAACCGCTTTTTATGCTTATGTTGATAAATTAAATACAGAGGCTAATTGGATTGAAATGCCACCTTTAAGTTCTGTAGAGGGTATAAACAATCATCCTGAGTTTGTCAATCGTTTTCGGAATAATTCTCAGCGAAATTGAGGAAATTAAGCTATGTCTGAAGTTATTGCAATTCCAATTGAACTTACCCACTTTCAGTTACCTCAAGCGGTTCAAGAACGTTTACAATCGCTTTTGGAGCGTCAGGATGAAGGTTATCCATTATCTTTGTCAGAGCGTCAGGAAGCAGAGGGACTGGTCAAATTAGCGGAGTTTTTCTCGTTTCTTAGTCTGCGTTCAACACGGGTGATGAAGTCGGCTTAAATGACAAAAATTTCAGCATCGAAAATTATACTTGGATATGTTACTGTAACATAAATATGTTTATTGTACAGATTTAGAAACACGAAAATTTTTAATATGAAAACTTTGCTAAATTGCGTCATTATTGCATTAATATTTTTTAGTAATAAAGTAACCATTGCTCAATCTGTTCCCAATAACAACGAAGCTGAAAAATACGCAAGAGCAGCATATAAGTTAATACAAAACAATGATTTTTTTCAAGCAAAACTTTATTTAGATAAAGCCATAGAATTAAGCCCAAATTACTGTCAATTGTATCAAATGAGAGGATTATTAAATCTTGAATCAGGATATGTATACGAAAATTCCGTAAAGGATTTTAGTTCAGCAATACATTGCGATATAAACAATCCATTTTATTACATTAATAGAGGGCTTTTGTATGGTAAGATTGGTCAATTTTATTTGGCAAAAAATGACCTTGAAAAAGCGGCAAATCTTTCTGGTGTATATG